>CAKTOF010000014.1 GCA_934589675.1 uncultured Oscillospiraceae bacterium | reverse complement strand
ACAAGGGAGGCTTTGGCGCGGCGCTCCGATTTTGGCGCGTCCTGTCACCTGCGGGCGACCGCAAGGGTCGCCCCTACACTTTCCACTTTTATAAGGAGGCTCCCCTATGAACGCGATTTTTACCCGTCGAACCTGCCGGAAATTTGAGGACAAGCCCGTCCCGCGCGAGATGATCGAGCGCGTGCTGCGCGCGGCCATGCAGGCGCCCAGCGGCAAGGACGCGCGGCCGTGGCAGTTTCTCGTCGTGACCGATCCGGAAAAGCGCACGGCCATTTCCAAAACGTGCGACTTTTCCGTCAGCGCAGCGGGCGCGCCCGTCGTCATTTTGCTGCTCGCGGACTTCACGCGCGAGGAGAAGGCCGGCCTGTGGTGGGTCGAGGCGCTCTCGGCCGCGGCGGAGAACATGCTCATCGAGGCGGAATCCGACGGCCTCGGCGCGGCGTGGCTCGGCTTCTGGCCCGTGCCGGAGCGCATCGCCTATCTTCGCACGCTCTTTGCCCTGCCCGACCATCTCGAGCCGTTCGCGGCCGTGACGCTCGGCTACAAGAAGCGGGAAAAGCCGGCCGAGGACCGGTATGACCCCACGCTCATCCACTGGGAGACCATCTGAATCCTTCCCGCGCGGCGGCCCGGTTTTTCCGGGCCGCCGCGCGCTGCATATTATGCGCTATATTCCGTATATTTTCTGAAAACTATGCAATCCGGTACTGATTTATCGAATTTGCTGCGAGAAAATATGCGCTTTTTATTCAACTTGATGCTTGTGCAGCCGCGCGCGGTGTGCTATCATGTTCCACGATAAAGCAACACACAACATTCTGGGGGTTTTTGATATGGCAAAGGAAATCAAGAAAGTCGTTCTGGCCTACTCCGGCGGGCTGGACACGTCCATCATCATTCCGTGGCTCAAGGAGCACTACAACAACTGCGAGGTCATCGCCGTCTCGGCCGACGTCGGTCAGGGCGACGAGCTCGACGGCCTCGAGGAGAAGGCCATCAAGACCGGCGCCTCGAAGCTCTACATTGAGGATCTGACCGACGAGATGGTCGACGACGTCATCGTCCCGTCGATGATGATGGGCGCGAAGTATGAGGACTACCTGCTCGGCACGGCGTTCGCCCGCCCGATCATCGCCAAGCGCCTCGTCGAGATCGCCAAGGCCGAGGGCGCCGACGCCATCGCGCACGGCTGCACCGGCAAGGGCAACGATCAGGTCCGCTTCGAGCTGGCCATCAAGCGCTTCGCGCCGGAGATGACCATCATCGCCCCGTGGCGCGAGTGGGACATCCAGGGCCGTGACGAGGAGATCGACTACGCCGAGGCGCACAACGTCCCGCTGAAAATTAGCCGCGAGACGAACTACTCCAAGGACAAGAACCTCTGGCACCTTTCCCACGAGGGTCTCGACCTCGAGGATCCGGCCAACGAGCCGCAGTACGACAAGCCGGGCTTCCTCGAGATGAGCGTCTCCCCGGCGATGGCGCCCGACGCGCCGACGTATGTCACGCTCGAGTTTGAAAAGGGCGTCCCCGTTGCGGTCGACGGCCAGAAGATGAAGGCGTCCGACATCATCCGCTATCTCAACAAGCTCGGCGGCGAGAACGGCATCGGCCTTCTGGACATCGTCGAAAACCGCCTCGTCGGCATGAAGGACCGCGGCGTGTACGAGACGCCGGGCGGCACGATCCTCTACCGCGCGCATGAAGTCCTCGAGATGATCACCGTCGACAAGGACACCAAGCACATGAAGAGCAAGCTCGCCGTCGACTTTGCCGACCTTGTGTACAACGGCAAGTGGTTCACCCCGCTGCGCGAGGCGCTGCAGGCGTTCGCCGTCAAGACGCAGGAGCACGTCACCGGCGAAGTGAAGCTCAAGCTCTACAAGGGCAACATCATCACCGCCTCCGTCACCTCGCCCGAGACGCTCTACTCCGAGAACCTCGTCACGTTCGAGGCCAGCGACTACAACCAGAACGACGCCACCGGCTTCATCAACCTCTGGGGCCTGCCGGACACTGTGCAGGCGCTGCGGGAACAGGGGAAGCTGTAATCGCGTCTGATTGAGCGCGGTGCCAAAGGCCCCCTTGTGTAAAGGGGGCTGTCGGCGTCAGCCGACTGGGGGATTGCAGGGTCGGATCTTGCAAAAAGGCCGGTTGAACGGCAAGAGCCTGTAGGGGCGACCCTTGCGGTCGCCCGGAGGCTTCGTGCTGTACGCGGGAACGGGCGACCGCAAGGGTCGCCCCTACGGGTCTGTGCGGCTAGCGCAGCGCAGAGCAAGCCCTTGAGCCTACAATCCCTCCGTCACGCCTTCGGCGTGCCACCTCCCTTTCCTCATTCAAACCGCCCACGGGGCGGGAATAAGGATAGGGGGCTACGGCCTAAAAGGGGAGGCTTTGGCGCGTTCTCCTTTTTTACCGCGTCCCACCGGCGGGATGGGGTCATCCCGCCCTACGTTCCCGATCTGCGCCGCGGCGCATACCCGCCGGGCGGATGATATCCGCCCCTGCATGTTCCACTTTCCAAGGCGGCGACGGCCGCCTTTTTTCAAAATGAGACAGAAATCGAGGCGAATCCGATATGAAATTATGGGCAGGCCGGTTCCAGAAGGAAACCGACACGATGGTCAACGACTTCAACTCGTCCATCACCTTTGACGCGCGGATGTACGAAGAGGACATCCGCGGCTCCATGGCGCACGCGGCCATGCTCGGCCGGCAGGGCATCATCGCGCCGGAGGAGGCCGAGAAGATCATCGCGGGCCTCCGCGCCATTCTGGCCGACATCGAGGACAATAAGGTCCAGTTCTCGCTCGAGAACGAGGACATCCACATGAACATCGAGACGATGCTCACCTCCCGCATCGGCGACGCGGGCAAGCGGCTGCACACGGCGCGCTCGCGCAACGATCAGGTCGCGCTGGACATCCGCCTCTACCTGAAAAAAGAGATCAAGGTCATCCGCGGGCAGATCCTCAGCCTCATGAACGTCTTGGTCGAGAAGGCCGAGGCAAACATGCACGCCTACATGCCCGGCTACACGCATCTTCAGCGCGCGCAGCCGACGACGTTCGCGCACTATATGATGGCCTACGCCAACATGCTCCGCCGCGACGTGACGCGGCTGGAAGACTGCCTCGAGCGCATGGACGAATCCCCGCTCGGCTCCGGCGCGCTGGCCGGCACGACCTATCCCATCGACCGCCAGTCCGTCGCCGACGAGCTCGGCTTTGCCCGCATCACGCAGAACTCGCTCGACGGCGTGTCCGACCGCGACTTTGCCGTTGAGTTCCTCTCGGCCTGCTCCGTGCTCATGATGCACCTGTCGCGCTTTTCCGAGGAGATCATCCTCTGGTGCTCGTGGGAGTTCAAGTTCTGCGAGCTCGACGACGCGTACTCCACCGGCTCGTCCATCATGCCGCAGAAGAAGAACCCCGACGTGGCCGAGCTCGTCCGCGGCAAGACCGGCCGCGTGTACGGCGACCTTGTCACGCTGCTGACCGTTATGAAATCCCTGCCGCTGGCCTACAACAAGGACATGCAGGAGGACAAGGAGCCGCTCTTTGACGCCATCGACACCGTCGAGCAGTGCCTGCCCGTATTTGCGGCGATGCTCAAGACGATGACCGTCCTGCCGAAGAACATGGCCCGCGCGGCCACGGGCGGCTTCATCAACGCCACTGACTGCGCCGACTACCTCGTGCGCAAGGGGATGCCGTTCCGCGACGCGTACATGATCGTCGGCCGCCTTGTGAACAACTGCATCCGCTCCGGCGAGACGCTCGACACGCTCACGCTGCGCGACTTCCGCGCCGTCTCGGACAAGTTTGGGCCCGACATCTATCAGGCGCTCGAGCTCAAGACGTGCGTCGAGGCCAGAAAGGTCCCCGGCGGCCCGTCCGGCGAGGCCGTCGCCAGCCAGATCGCCTACATCAAAGACTTCGTGGGAAAGAGAGCCGAATAAGCCATGAAAACAAAGATCTTCATCGACGGCCGGGAGGGCACGACCGGCCTTCAGATCGACGCCCGCCTCGGCGAGCGCGACGACATCGACCTCATCAAGCTGCCCGAGGACAAGCGCAAGGACGCCGCCGCGCGGCAGGAGGCATTAAACTCCGCCGACATCGTGTTTTTGTGCCTGCCGGACGCGGCGGCGAAGGAGTCCGTCTCGCTCATCGAAAACCCGTCTGTCCGCGTCATCGACGCCTCGACGGCGCACCGCGTCGCGCCGGGCTGGACCTATGGCTTTGCGGAGCTGACCGCAAGCCAGCGCGACGCCATTGCTGCGGCAAAGCGCGTGGCCAACCCCGGCTGCCATGCCACGGGCTTCATCGCGGCCGTCCACCCGCTCGTGGAGCTGGGCCTTCTTGCGTCGGACGCGAAGGTCTGCGCCACGTCGCTGACCGGCTACACCGGCGGCGGAAAAAAGACCATCGCGCAGTATGAGTCGCCCGAGCGCGACGTGGAGCTTGACTCCGCGCGGCTTTACGGCCTGACGCTCAGCCACAAGCACATCCCCGAGATGATGCGCTACGGCGGCCTGACGACAAAGCCCATTTTCAACCCCGTCATCTGCGACTTCCCGTGCGGGATGCTCGTGACGACGTCGCTGTACACATCCAACCTTGCCGGCGCGCCGAGCGTTGCCCAGCTTCTGGAGGTCTACCGCGACTTTTACGCCGGGCAGGATCTCATCGAGGTCTGCGCCGCGCCGGAGTCGGGCTTTTTAGGCTCAAATAACCTCGCGGGCACCTGCAAATTGCAGATCTTCGTCTGCGGAAACGACGAGCAGGTCACGATCTCGTCGCGCTTTGACAACCTCGGCAAGGGCGCCTCGGGCGCGGCCGTGCAGAATATGAACATCATGCTCGGCCTGCCGGAGCAGACCGGGCTGTGAGCGGGAAAGGAGAACGGAAATGAAACTCATCAAGGGCGGCGTCACCGCGCCGCAGGGCTTCTCCGCCGCCGGCCTCCACGCGGGGGTCAAGGCCGGCTCCAGCCCGGAAAAATACGACCTTGCCATGATCCTGTCCGACCGCGCCGCGTCCGCCGCGGCCGTCTATACGAGAAACCGCGTCAAGGCCGCGCCCATCTATGTCACGATGGATCACCTCGGCAGCGGCACGGCCCGCGGCGTCATCGTAAACTCCGGCAACGCCAACGCCTGCGCGCCGGACGGCCACGAGCACGCCGAGGCGATGTGCATCGCCGCGGCGAAGGCCACGGGGCTTTCCGCGTCGGACTTTCTCGTCGCCTCCACGGGCGTCATCGGCGTGGAGCTCAATATCTCGGCCATCGAAAACGCGCTGCCCGCGCTCGCGGACAAGCTTTCCGACACGGCCGAGGGCTCCGACGACGCGGCGCACGCCATCATGACGACGGACACGGTCAAAAAGGAGTTCGCCCTCTCGCTTGACCTCGGCGGCAAGACCGTCACGCTCGGCGCGATCAGCAAGGGCAGCGGTATGATCCACCCGAATATGGGCACGACGCTCACGTTCGTCACGACCGACTGCGCCATCGCGCCGGCGCTGCTGCACACGGCGCTGGAAGAAGCCGTCCGCGTCTCGCTCAACCGCGTGTCGGTCGACGGCGACACGTCGACGAACGACATGTGCTCCGTCATCGCAAACGGCGCGGCGGGCAACGCGCCCATCGTCGAGATGGGCGAGGACTACGAGTGCTTTGCCGGCGCGCTGAAGATCCTGCTCGTGCAGATCGCGCGCGCCATCGCCAAGGACGGCGAGGGCGCGACGAAGCTCATCTCGGCCACCGTCTCCGGCGCGCGGTCGGAGGAGACGGCCGAGGCGCTGGCCAAGGCCATCGTCTGCTCAAGCCTCGTCAAGGCCGCCATGTTCGGCGCGGACGCCAACTGGGGCCGCGTGCTGTGCGCGATGGGCTACTCCGGCGCGGCCTTCCGCCCGGAATACGTCGACGCCGCGTTCCGCTCCGCCTCCGGCGAGATCGCCGTCTGCCGCGCGGGCGACGGGCTCGTGTTCGACGAGGACAAGGCCAAGACCATTTTGTCCGAGGACGAGGTCACCATCGCCGTCGAGCTGCACGAGGGCGACCACGCCGCCACATGCTGGGGCTGCGACCTCACGTATGACTATGTCAAGATCAACGGTGACTACCGCACCTGAGGAGGACCATCCAATGCCATTTACCACACAGGAGCGCGCGCAGATGCTCGTCGAGGCGCTGCCGTACATCCAGAAATTCTATCATAAGACCATCGTCGTGAAGTACGGCGGCAACGCCATGATCTCCGAGGAACTGCGCGAGGCCGTCATCGAGGACATCGTGCTCCTCGGCCTCGTCGGCATTCAGGTCGTCGTCGTCCACGGCGGCGGGCCGGAGATCGCCGACCTGCTCAAAAAGACGGGCAAGGAGTCGCGCTTTGTCAACGGCCTGCGCTATACCGACGAGGAGACGATGGAGATCGTCCAGATGGTCTTAAACGGAAAAGTGAACAAGGACCTCGTCGGCATGTTCGAGCGCCGCGGCGGCCGCGCGCTCGGCCTGTGCGGCATGGACGGCAGCATGATCCGCGCGCGCAGGCTCGTCGAGCCGGGCGTGGACTACGGCCTCGTCGGCCAGATCGTCAGCGTCGACCCGAAGCCCATCCACGACGCGCTGTCCGGCGGCTATATCCCGGTCGTCTCGACCGTCGCGGCCGGCATCGACGGCGAGCCGCGCTACAACATCAACGCTGACACGGCTGCCTCGAAGATCGCCGAGGCGCTCGGCGCCGAGAAGCTCATGGTGCTCACCGACATCCCCGGCCTTCTGCACGACGTCCACGATGAGTCGACGCTCATCAGCTCGCTGCGCATCGACGAGGTCCCGGAGCTTGAGGCCGCGGGCGTCATCTCCGGCGGCATGATCCCGAAGATCGCCTGCTGCGTCGACGCCATCCGCGGCGGCGTGCGCACGGCGCACATTCTGGACGGCCGCAAGAAGCACTCCATCTTAATGGAGCTTCTGACCGACGCGGGCGTCGGCACCATGATCTACGGCGACCGGTAAGGAGGAAGTTTTATGACAAGCCAAGCGCTTATCTCCGAGCACCAGAAATACCTGATGCACACCTACCACGGCCAGTTCCCCATCGCGCTCGCGCGCGGCGCCGGCGCGCGCTACTGGGACTACGAGGGGAAGGAATACCTCGACTTCACCGCCGGCATCGCCGTCAACGCCCTCGGCTCGTGCGACGAGCGCTGGGTCAAGGCCATCTGCGACCAGGCGCATACGCTCGGCCACACGTCGAACCTCTACTACACCGCCCCGTGCGTCGAGGTGGCAAAGCGCCTTGTCGAGCGCACCGGCATGGAGAACGTCTTTTTCGGCAACTCCGGCGCCGAGGCGAACGAGGGCCTCATCAAGATCGCCCGCAAGTATTCCTTTGACCATTACGGCCGCGGCCGCAGCAAGATCATCACGCTGCGCCAGTCGTTCCACGGCCGCACGATGACGACACTGACCGCCACGGGGCAGGACGTGTTCCACAACTATTTCTTCCCGTTCGCCGAGGGCTTCGCCTACGTCCCCGCGGGCGACATCGAGGCGCTTGCCGCCGAGGCGACCGACGACACCTGCGCCATCTTAATGGAGCTCATTCAGGGCGAGGGCGGCGTCAACATCCTGCCCGCCGAGTACGTCCGGCAGGTCAGGCGGCTGTGCGACGAGCGCGACATCCTGCTGCTCGTCGACGAGGTGCAGACCGGCGTCGGCCGGACGGGCCATCTTTTCGCATTCCAGCACTACGGCATCCTGCCCGACGCTTTTTCGTTTGCAAAGGGCATCGCGGGCGGCCTGCCGATGGGCGGCTTTATGGCCGGCAAGAAGGTCTGCCGCACGCTCGACGGCCAGCACGGCTCCACGTTCGGCGGCAACCCCATCTGCTGCGCCGCAGCCGCGGCCGTGCTCGACGCGGTCGACGACAAGCTGCTCGCCGAGGTCACGGCCAAGGGCGAGTATCTCAAAGGCCGGCTCGCGGCCTTAAAGCCCGCGCACCTGACGGATTTCCGCGGCGTCGGCCTGATGGTCGGCGCGACGGTCGAGGGCGCGCAGGTCGGCGACCTTGCGGGCAAGCTCGCCGAGCACGGCCTGCTCGTGCTGACCGCCATGCAGAACACGCTGCGCCTGACGCCGCCGCTCACCATCACCTACGACGAGATCGACGCGGGGCTTGCGATCCTCAAGTCGGTGCTCGGCTGAGTCAAAACGAAACTGCCGCCTGAGAATCCTGCAAATTCCTGGGGTAAAACGGCATTTTTACGCCCGCGTGCGAATTTTCGCACGCGGGCTGTTTCGTTTTATCTGTTTTCACGGGAAAATAATGGTTGCGTCCGGCGATTTGCCGTGCTATTATGATGAAGTAACTGAATTATGTGCGATATGATCTTTGCAGGAACGCGCGCGAAAGCGCCGCCAAAGGAATCACATGATCAGGCACCGGGACTGCAAGGGGATCGCGCTCTGGAGAAGCTCATTTTTGAGGGCCGAAGGTGCAAGGCGAACGCCAAATCTCTCAGGCAAAAGGACAGAGTTCAACCCGCCGCGGGCTTGCGCCCGTGCGCTTTGCCGTCCGGCGCAGGCTTCCCCACGGGGGCGGCCTGCGCTTTTTTGCGCGCGCACAAAGAAGGAGAGAGACGCTATGTTCACCGGACCCTATCTCGCCGCGGGCGCGGCGGAGACCATTGCGCGCGTCAACGGCGCGGTCAACGACTTCGTCTGGGGCGTGCCCGTGCTGACGCTGCTCATTGCAACGGGCGTGCTCATGACGGCCGTCACGCGCGTGTTCCAGGTCACGCATCTCCGCCACTGGATGCGCGAGACGATCGGCAGCATTTTCAAAAAGCACGTCTCCGGCCACACGGACGACGCCGGCTCCATCTCGCAGTTCCAGGCGCTTTGCACCGCGCTGGCCGCGACGGTCGGCGTCGGCAACATCGCCGGCGTCGCGACGGCCATCGTCTCCGGCGGGCCGGGCTCCATCTTCTGGATGTGGCTGGCCGCGTTTGTCGGCATGATGACGAACTACTCTGAAAACGTCCTCGGCATCTACTTCCGCCGCCGCAACGCAAAAGGCGAGTGGTCGGGCGGCGCCATGTACTATTTACAGGACGGCCTCGGCGGCTACCGCGGCTGCAAAAAGCTCGGCAGCGTGCTCGCGGTGCTCTTTTCGCTCTTTGCCGTGACGGCGTCGTTCGGCATCGGCAACATGAGCCAGGTCAACACCATCTCGAGCAATATGCTCTCGGCGTTCTCCATCCCGACATGGGTGACGGGCGTCGTGCTGCTCGCGCTGGCCGGGCTCGTCATCGTCGGCGGATTGCAGCGCATCGCCTCCGTGACGGAGAAGATCGTCCCGTTCATGGTCGTCGTGTACATTCTCGGCGCGCTCGCCATCATCGGCGTGAACTTCCGCCAGATCGGCGCGGCGTTCAGCTCGATCTTCTCGTTCGCCTTCGGCCTGCGCGCCGTCGCGGGCGGCGCGGTGGGCTACGCGGTCAAGCTGGCCGTGACGTGGGGCTTCAAGCGCGGCGTTTTTTCCAACGAGGCCGGCCTCGGCTCGTCGGTCATGGTCCACTCCAGCTCGAATGTCAAAGAGCCTGTCCGGCAGGGCATGTGGGGCATCTTTGAGGTGTTCGCCGACACATGGGTCGTGTGCACGATGACGGCGCTCGTCATCCTGACGAGCGGCCTTGTCGACCTTCAGACCGGCGAAATGCTGACCGACGCCATGAAGTCCGTCCTCGTGGCCGAGGCGTTTTCGACGGTGTTCGGCCGCTTCGGCGCGATGTTCATCGCCATCGCGATATTGCTCTTCGCGTTCTCGACCGTCCTCGGCTGGAGCTACTACGGCACGAAGTCGTGGGAATACCTCATCGGCAAGCTCTCCGGCAACCCGGTGCTCGGCACGAAGTCGACCATCGTCTACAAGGTCGTGTTCGTCGCGTTCATCTTAGTCGGCGCGACGATGAGCCTCGACCTCGCGTGGGACATCTCCGACACGTTCAACGGCCTGATGAGCATCCCGAACCTCATCGGCGTCATCTCGCTCTCCCCGCTCGTCGCGAGGATCACGAGAAACTACGTCCGCCGCGTCCTGCGCGGGAAAAACGACGCCCCGATCCTGTCGTACGACCCGGAGATCGAAAAAGCCCACGCGGAGTGAGGGAAAAATAGAGGGATGCGCCGCAATTGCAGCGCGCGCCCCAATACCTCCCCTGTGAAAGGGGAGGTGGCACGGCCGTCAGGCCGTGACGGAGGGGTTGGCGGCACGCGGCTGCGAATTTCGGATGCGCCAAAGCCTCCCTTGTGTAAAGGGAGGTGGCACGCCGAAGGCGTGACGGAGGGATTGTAGGCCGTCGGGTTTACCGCGGGGTTCGTTTTAACGTTGTCCTTGTACTTCGACCAAGCTTACAATCCCCCAGTCGGCTCCGCCGACAGCCCCCTTTACACAAGGGGGCCTATGGGCGCTCCGCACGGCAAAAATCCCACCCTCCCGCTGGACAGCGGGGCGAACATCTGCTATGCTAAAGCTGTAAGAAGCCGGCCGGGCCGGAGAGTTTTTCGGAGGTGCAGTCTATGGAAAAATTCGTTTTGACCATCGCGCGGCAGTTCGGCAGCCGCGGACGCAGCATCGCGCAGCGCACGGCCGCGCTGCTCGGCGTCGATTTTTACGACCGCGACATCATTGAGGAAGCCGCGCGCCGCACGAATCTTCCGCTGTCGGCCGCGAGCGACGAGGAGGAGACGGCCAAGACGTCCATCGCGCGCAAGCTTCTGCCCCTCGGCCCCGGCACGACGCAGATGCAGGACACCATCTTCGCCGCGCAGGAGAGCATCATCCGCGACCTTGCCGAGGAGAAGAGCTGCATCCTCGTCGGCCGCTGCGCGGACTACATCCTGCGCGACGAGAAAAATCTGCTGCGCGTGTACATCTACGCGCCGCTTGAAAAGCGCATCGAGTACTGCACGTCGCAGCTGTTCATGAGCGAGCGCGACGCCCGCCGCGCCTGTCAGGACATCGACCGCGCGCGAGAGAACTACCATCTGCGCTACGCCGGCTACGCCCCGGGCGACCCGGCCTGCCGCGACATGATGCTCAACTCCGGCACGCTCGGCGTCGAGCTGACCGCGCAGTACCTCGCCGAAGCCGTAAAGCTCCGCTTCGGCGGATAAGAAGACCCGCCCTGCCGCAGGCAGGGCGGGTTTTTGCGCGATGCGCCCGAAAACCGATCGCCGCGTGGCGCGGCGCGAAACGGCCCGTTGGGAGAATCCCAACGGGCCATTTCCTATGCGTTCTGATCCTCCCCATCCGGGGAGGCTTTTTTTACGGCGCCCGGCAGATCCGTCCGGAGAAGTCCGTCTGGTATACCTCGGCCTCCCACGGGCGGCCGCCGGCGCTCAGGTCGTCAAAAAATGATGTGACGGCGCGGGCGGCCGGCTCGATGGCGGCGGCCATGCGCCCGCAGAGCGCGGCCGTCGTTTCCTGCGCGGCCGGGTCGCCTGCGCGGCCGGAGACGCACCCGCGGATGGGCGCAAGCCCCGGCAGGCGGGACAGGCCGCTCACGGCCGCGCGCACCGGCGTGCCCTGCGCCCGGGCGAGGCCGCGGCAGACGGCGCAGAAGGCGCGGTAGGCGCGGTCATAGTGCTGGGGCGACGTAAATTCATACGCCGCGCTCGCCGCGCGGCAGACGTCCGCGGGCAGGCCGGGCGGCACCATGGGCGCGTCGCGGTTTGGCCGGAAGCCGGCGCGGGCGATGAGCGCGCGGTCAAGCTCCGTCTCGATGGCCGTGTGGCCGAGCGGGCCGCGCGCGGCGGCCTCCAGGATATAAGGATGGCACGCCGCGTCGAGCAGGAAGTGGCACAAAAACCCGGCCAGGTACCCCGCGCTCTGCGCCGTCCCGGCCGCATAGCTTTCCGAAAGACGCCGCAGCGGCACGGCCCCGGGCGCGCGGTGCATCGCCCGCGCCTCGTCCCGCGCGCGGCCGAAAATAAAAAACATCGGGTCCGGCCCGTACTGCCCGAGAAAATACGCGGTTTTCTCGCTCTCCAGCCGCACCCGCAGCGCCCCGCTCAGCCGCTCGAGCACCATCTGCCCGAACAGCCCATGCGCAAAATAATCCGGCATTTCCGCCGCCTCCTGCAAATTTTTTCTGCCGCCATTGTACCACACCCCACAAAAAAACGCCAGCGCGGAAGCGCTTGACAGCTTAATCGTTTGTGCTATATTGGATTCAACACCCTGATACCCCGGAGGGATCGTATGTTAGCATATCTTTTGACATTGTTGGAGGACGAGGCCGGACGCGAGGAATTCCGCGCATTTTACGCCGAATACCGCCCGCTGCTCGAGCGCACCGCGCGCGCCATTTTGCCCGCGCAGCACGAGGCGGAGGACGCCGTCGCGAACGCGTTCGTGAAAATAATCCGCCATTTTGAAAAAATTTCTGAAATTCCTTGCGAGAAAATGCGCCCTTACCTTGTCTCTATAGTGAAGAACGAATGCATCAACCTGATGCACAAGCGCGAGGACGCCGTCCCGCTGGACGACTGGGACGCGCCCGAGTCGGACACGGCCGCGTCCGGCGGCGGCTATGACGCGCTCGTCGCGTGCTTCCAGCAGCTGCCGGAGACGTACCGCGCCGCGCTGGAGATGAAGCTCCTGCTCGGCTACAGCGACCGCGAGGTCGCCAAAATGCTCGGCCTGAGCCTCAGCGCGACGGCCTCGCGCATCAGCCGCGGCCGGAAGCTGCTGCAAAAAATCGTCGAAGAGGAGGGACTTGCGCCATGACCGATCAGGAGCTCGACCGCATCCTGCGCCGCGCGATGCTGGCCGCGACGGAAGAGGAGTTCCAAGACGTGCTGGACGCCCCGGACACCCTCCCTCCCGCCTCGCCGCGCCACGAGCGCTCCATGCAGCGCATGTGCCGCGACCCGCTCGCGTGGGCGCGCAGGCAGGCCCGGCCGATCTGGCAGCAGGCGCTCCGCACGGCCGCCATGCTCGCCCTCGCTTGCGCCCTCGCCTTCGCCGCCCTCCTCACCGCCAGCCCTGAGGCCCGCGCCCGCGTTAAGAATTGGTTCGCCGAACGCAGTGACCGCGGCGTGGTCTATTCCTTCACCGGAGACCAACCGGAGGAAGAGATGCCTCGATATGTCCTTGGGGACGTCCCGGATGGGTATGCGCTGGACGAAAGCCAGGCATTCGACACGCCGCTTCTTGTGGGCGAGTTTTACACGAATGCAGATGGAAAGAGACTATATTTCCAGTATCATTACATGTTTGACGGCGCTGCAATGTCTGTCAGCACCGATCACGTAACCATCTATGACATCACATTTGACGGCTGTCCGGCGCAGCTGTTCATTTCCGACCTGCCGGACGAGATCTCCAACGCGCTCATCTGGGTGGACGAGAAAGAAAACATCCAGTTCATGGTCGACGGCTTCTTCGACGCCGACGAGCTGTGCGAGATCGCACGGTCCGTCAGAAAAAAATAAAATTTTTCAAAAATTCTGCGAGATTTTTGCGATTCCCGGTGTCTATATAGCAGAAGGCCCGATCGCGTCCCTCTATTTCACTGCGCCAAAACAATGCACCGCGCCCATAGCTCCCCTGTGCAAGGGGAGCTGTCAGCGTCAGCTGACTGAGGGGTTGGAGCTTGAACGCTCGTAGTGCGCGCCCGAGAATTCGGCACATCATCCCGCCAACCCCTCCGTCACGGCCGTTCCGGCCGCGACACCTCCCCTTACACAGGGGAGGCATGGGCGCGCCGCGTCTGCTGCGCACCAATTACGGCACGCGGCTGCTGGAAGGCTCCCCTTAAAAGGGGAGGCTTTGGCGGCGCACTGCCGGAAGCGCCTGTTGGGTGACAGGTCTGTTCAGGCGCTGGCACAATCACCTTTGATGCGATCGACTAGCCTTTCCTGCCCGTTTTTTTCACCCACATCCACACCAAAAAGGAGGCCTCATGATGAAAAAGAAAGTATCCTCGTTCCTCGCGGGCGCGGCGGCTGCCGCGATGTTGCTGGGGCTGGCGACGACAGCCGGGGCGCAGGAGCGCACGGTCTCGCACTCGAGCGTGAATGTCTCCGTGCTCGGCCAGACGCAGATCCGGACCGGCGACAGCTTCACCGGCAAAAACGGGGCGGAGATCCCCTCGACGCTGACCTACTCCGACGAAAAGGGCGGCATCACGACCTACGTCGCGCTGCGCGAGATCGCGCGGACGCTGAACGCCGACGTCTACTGGGACAGCGCGACGCGCACGGCGCACCTCGGCGAGCCGCTCCCCTCGGACGCGCAGATCACGACCGGCTCGGCCGCTTCGCTCCCTGCCGCGCTGGCCGCCACGCCGGAATACGGCCTGCTGCGCGGGCAGTTCACGGAGGTCCGGCCGCTTGACGCGCAGAAGCGCCGCGACTCGATCGCGCTGCTGGACAACGCGGCCTTCAGCTCCGTTTCCGGCTTTACGAACCAGCGGTATTACATTTTCCCGGAATACGGCGACTATGTCGAGATCACCGTCACCAACCACGGCGCGCCCGTCAGCGTCAACGTCGCCGCGCCGCGCTATGTCTCGACCGGCTGGCCGGGCAGCGACGAGCAGTTCACGCCGGTCCGCCTTGAGACCGGGAAGACGATCACCCGCGCCTTCTCCGCCGCGTCCGACCGCAGCTACGCGCAGAGCTTCCTCTGGCTCACCGTTGAAGCCATCGGCTCCGGCGCATCCGAGCAGCCGCTCACGGACATCACCGTCCATATCACGCAGTACAAGACGGCGAACTGACCCGCGGACATGGAGCAGGAAACCAGGCGGGCGGTCGGGGAGCCTCCGAAAAAGATGGACCTTGTGGTCTTCATCTGTGAATTTGTCATTTCGTTCATTTCCTTCTTCGGCGCGATCCGCACCGCGTCGCTCTGGTCGGTCGTCGTTGGCGTCGTGTTCTTCATCAGCGCTATCTGGGACTGGCAGAAATACGCCGACGCGAAGCGCCTTTACGAGCGCAGGCGGCGCGAGCAGGAGAAAGATGCGGAGAATTAGAGCCAATGGGCCGCCCACGCGTCTGCGCCGCGCGAATTAGCGGCACGCGGCTTCCCCAAAGGCCCCCTTGTGCAAAGGGGGCTGTCGCCGGAGGCGACTGGGGGATTGTAAGGTTGGTCGAAGCACAAGGACGCCGTCCGAACGAACCCTGCAGCAACCCCTTCAGCCTACAATCCCTCCGTCACGTCTGACGCCGTGCCACCTCCCTTTACACAAGGGAGGCTTGGGCGCGGTGCGTCGTTTTCAGCGCGCGAATTAGCGGCACGCGGCTTCCGGATGGCTCCCCTTGAGCAAGGGGAGCTGTCGGCGGAGCCGACTGAGAGGTTGTAGGGGCGACCCTCGCGGTCGCCCGGCAGCTCTGTGCGGAACACGGGAGCGGGCGACCGCAAGGGTCGCCCCTACAGGCGCGTATGAAATTCGACACTGCGTGAAGCTCTCCATGCCGTTCCGCTTTACTACCTAGTTTTCTATATGTTTCAGGAAAAAGTATAATACTCGGAGGATACCTATGAACAAGTTGAAGGCATTGGTAGTCGTTGTACTAGTATTCTTACTGGCAGCATGCCAAGCACATACAGCAAGCACACCTGAGACTCCTGAAACATCAGCGCCAATCGCTCCTATCGCAGATGATCCTACGACCTCATCCAAGCCACTCCCTATTGATGACGCTGCGGCAGAGGGGGACTCGTCCTCAACCGAGCCGACGAACGAAGAACAGTATGCCGCGTGCGTGAATAAAGCGTTTTCTGGGGAGCCCGTACGTCTCGCCTTCTCGCCGACAGATTTTGACCGCGCGCTGCTCTTCGTCATGCCGATTTTATTTGAAACAGGCGATATCATGTGGGACATCCAGCGCGAGGACAATCGGGCGATGCTGGTTGCGCTGGTCTCCGAAAGCGATCTTTATCTTTGTCCAGACAATTTTATAGAACTTCGCGGCAAAGCCTACCGCATGGATGATTGCGATGATGTTCTGTTCCTCGCGCCAGATGCGCGTGATTATACGGACGCGTTCTGTCGAATTGTGACAGACGGTTTTGGCGCCTACGTGTACTGGCACGGTGCGTACTACATTCCAACAGATGACCGCGCTGATGAAATCGCCGAGTGCATCTACACCCTAACGTATGACTTGGCAGACTATATTTCTCAACTTGTTCGTCCGTACAGCGATCGCCGTTTGGATCCGCTTTTTGTTCTTCCTATTGGACCCGAAGACACCGCGGACGCATTCTGACTCACCCGTACCAAACCGGGCGTTCATTTTCTTGAGCGCCCGGTTTTCCAAAAACACTTGCCAAGTTGCTTCGTTTCAGTGTATACTGGCAGTACACCAACAAAAAGCACATTAAGGAGGCTTTGGCCATGTTCACTCGAATTCGTCGCCCGCTTCTGCTTCTTCTCTGCTTTGCGCTTCTTGCGATTCCTGTTATGGCGTCCGGCACAATGATCGACGGCTTTGAGAATAACTATGCCGCCATGCTGACCCCGGACATGCCATCGCCTTTCACTATGCCGCTGACGCAGATGCAGAAGGAGCTTTTTGCGCTGGCCGGGATCAAAAACGACATCATCGTCATTACCGAGCCAATCGATCTGCAGGCGCATGCTGAGAATATCTTCACCGAGATCTACAACGATGACCCGGATTGCATCACGCTCTATTATCGCCCCGAGGACAACGACGTCGGCATCGCTTACGGCGAGAACGTCGCCGCCGTCCTGACGGAGGACGACGAAAATGCCATTCGCGCCGCGTTCGCCGCGCCGGAGACGGACGACGGGTACACGCATGTGCTGAACGGCATGAAGCAGCTGAACATCTGCGTGTTCGACGGCGGCGATTATGACGTGCCCGACCTGTCCTACACCGCGCAGTTTCTGCGCGAACCGGACGCCGTGCCGCTTTATGAAGGGCTGCCGAAGGATATGATCCAACCGATCTCCGATGATGACGAGTGGAACATCATCGAGCTGTCCTACCTCGCCGACGTCATTGACTATTACGCCGGTATCTCGACCGGAGTTCGCGTCCGGGACGTGACCGATGAATATACCGACTCGCTCGCGGCCGATATACTCAACATCCTCGAGCGCAACTCGGAATACCCGCCCGTCGTGATGGCCTACACGGTCGACTCCGGTCGCGCCGATGTCCTCATCGGCGACGCCATGGGCGACTTTTTGCCCGCCGACGCCGCCGACCGCCTGAAAACCGCCATGGAATCCGCCGAGGGCGACGGCTATGACCACGCGATGGCCGGGCTGACCGAGCTTGCAAAGATTTTGTTCGCCGACGGCACCCGCGAGTATGACCCCAACTCCGGCATCGCCCTCGCCCTCGACCCGGACGCGTTTGCGGAGACCGTCCCCGCCGTCCCCGCCGTCTGGATCGCGGTTGCTGCCCTCGCCGCCTTCGCCCTCGCGGCCGTCGCCGCCCTGCTCTGCCTGAAGAAAAACCGCGCGCACTGACGCCGGTTCCACCTCGAAAGGAGGCCGCAATATGGCTGCAAAGCTGCGCCGATCCTGGCCGCTGCTCGTGCTGGCCGCGGCAGCTGCCGCCGCGCTCATCGTGCGCGGGGCTGTCATTTCGCGCTGCGAGCGGCAGCTGGCCCGGCGCTATGGGCAGGCCGTCGCGGACGAGGCGGAGCTGTCGCACGTCCGCCTGTTCCCGGCCAGCGCGGCCGGGGAATACCGCGGCGTGGAATTTCAGGCCGGGCCGGACTGGGACACGCTCGCCGAGCGCTTCGCGCAGGCCGATTACCGGCAGCGCATCCTGACAGACGACATCGCCGCGCGCATCCCGTCTCTGACCGTCTCGCTCGCCGAAGCGGCGCAGGACGGCGACCTTACGCGGACAGACCGGAAGTTCATCGCCTATGCGACGGCCGCGGACGGCTCGCCGGAGGCCATGGCCGAGACCGCCCTCGCCGTCGCCGCCCGCCTGCGCGAAGCCGGACTTTCGCGCTGCGACTCGTTCTATCTGTACGCCGCTTCCGCCGACGGCACGCGGATGCCCGAGCTCGTCTTCCACCCGGAGTACGACCCCGAACCGACATACGCCGCCCTGCTCGCGCAGATGGAGTACGTGCCCATCGATGACGCGGCGGCTCTGTATCCGTAGCCTGCTAATCAGCGCAACAAACCGGGCGTTCATTTTTTGAGCGCCCGGTTTTCAAAAACACTTGCCAAGCTACTTCGTTTCGGTGTATACTGGCAGTACACCAACAAAAAGCACATTAAGGAGGTGCCGACCATGAAAACACGCTTACGGAACATACTTCTCACGCTGCTTCTCTTCGCCATGCTCGCCGTCCCGGCCGCGGCCGGGACCTTCACCTACAACGTCTCCCTGCCCACCGGCGCGTTCGCGCTGCAGGAGCGGCAGATGGCGGAGCTGAGCGCGTTTGCGGGGCTTGACGTCAGCCTGATCGCGGTCGATACCATCGACGTCCCGGCGCGCGAGCGGGCGCAGGAGATGTGGGACGACGCCGGGACGGCCCTGTGGGGCACCGGCGCCGAGGTCAGCGACGCGGCCGTCGTCATCGTCTACGACGTGGCGCACAACGACGCGGGCGTCGCGCGCAGCGAGGGCGCGGAGGCCCTCCTGACGGACGCGGACGTCGATGCCATTGAGGCCGCGTTCGCCGCGCCGGACTCGGACGATCCGTACGTCCACGTGATCAACGGCCTGAAAAAGCTCGAGATCTGCGCGCTGGACGGCGGCGACGTCCCGGCCTATTCCTACGCCGCGCAGTTCCTCCGCGACCCGGACTCCGTGCCGGACGCCGCGCCCGGGCCGGACTCGCGCATCATCGTCGCCACCGACGACCGGAACGACGCCGCGGACGCGTCGTGCACATACCTCGCCGACGAGATCGGCCGCTGGAGCGGCGTCTCCGTCGACGTCATGATCGGCTCCGCCTCGCCGGCGGACGACGCCCTCGCGCTGCGCACGGCGGCCTATGAGGTCGACCCCGACACGACCGTCGCCCTCGTCTGCGACCCGGTGACCGGCGAAGCTGCCGCCAGCATCGGCGACGCTGCCGCCGCAGAGCTCCCCGCCGACGCGGCCGACCAGCTCTGCACCGCCCTGCGCGCAACCGACGGCGACGCCTACGCCCGCACGACCGCCGCGCTGGAAACGCTGGCGAAGATTTTGTTCGCGGACGGCTCGCGCGAGTACGACCCGAATTCCGGCATCGCCCTCGCGCTCGACCCGGACGCGTTTGCGGAGACCGGCACCGCCGTCCCCGCCGTCTGGATCGCCGCCGCGGCCCTCGCCGCCTTCGCCCTCGCGGCCGTCGCGGTCGTGCTCTGCCTGAAGAAAAACCGTTCACACTGACCCCGCCCACGCGCCGAAAGGAGGCCTCGCCATGACCGCCCGTACCCGAACCGTGATTTTCTCTTTTCTCTTTTTCTCCTTTCTCACCTGTTTTTCTGTTCCGGCTGCGGCCGGAAACGAGCTGACCGAGGGCGGGACGTTCCTTCTTTCCGGCGTGGCGGGCGTGTCGGACTACGGCGGCGCGCTGCGCAGCTTTCTGCAAAATGAGCTGTGGTACTTTGCGGGCATCGCGAACGGCCTGATCGTGCAGGCGGAGGACGTCGGCGACCTCGGCGCGTTCGCGGAGGAGACGTTCGCGGACAACTACGGCAGCGCGCCGGGCGGGCTGCTGGCGGTCTACTCCGCCGCGAAGAACGAAGCCTGCGTCGTGTTCGGCGCGGACGTGGCAAAGTACCTGACGGACGCGGACGCGCGCTCTGTTGAGGAAGCGTTCGCCGCACCCGCGTCGGACGATGCAGGAGAGCACGCCGCAAACGGCCTGCGGCGGCTGCTCGTGTGCGTGTTTGACGGCGGGGACTTCGACGTCCCGGCGTTTTCGTACACTGCGCAGTTCCTGCGCGACCCGGACGGCGCGATCTGTGCTGAGCCGGAGCCGGACGCGAGGCTGCTCATCGCGCGCGACGGAACCGGCGAGCAGGACGGCGTGAAATTCGCGCAGTGCCATTATCTGGCCAACGAGATCAGCCGCTGGAGCGGCATCGCCGTGCGCGGCAGCTTCCTGGACTTCCGCGGCTCGCCCGCCGCGGACACTGCCGCGGGATTTGCCGAAAACGAGCCGGAAAGCTCCGCCGGACTGGCCGCCTTCGCCTTTGACCTCGCGAGCGGCAGCGCCGCCGCCTACGCGGGCGACGCCCTGCCCGCGGGCACGGCCGAGCGGCTGCAGGCCGCCATGGAGTCCGCCGAGGGCGACGGCTACGACCACGCGATGGCCGGGCTGACGGAGCTTGCAAAGATTTTGTTCGCGGACGGCTCGCGCGAGTACGACCCGAATTCCGGCATCGCCCTCGCGCTCGACCCGGACGCGTTTGCGGAGACCGGCACCGCCGTCCCCGCCGTCTGGATCGCCGCCGCGGCCCTCGCCGCCTTCGCCCTCGCGGCCGTCGCGGTCGTGCTCTGCCTGAAGAAAAACCGTTCACACTGACCCCGCCCATGCGCCGAAAGGAGGCGATAGCGGAGCATAATGATTGCTTGTCGCTCAATAATCACATGCCCAACAATTCAAAAGGAAGGAAGTAACCAGAATGAAAAAAGAGAAGAAAACAACTGTTATGCTTGGTCGAATCGTAGCTCTGATTTTGCTTTTTTCAGTGTTGGCGCAACTGCCTGCCTTTGCTGCCAAGCCAGCTGACGAATCGATGCAAGTAAAGATTCAGGACGGACTTGTTTTTCTTGAATCAGAAAAGGAACTATATGGGCTCGATAGCATTGACTTCACCAATTTATCACTAGGCGCGCAGATTCCAGCGTACATTCTTGCTGAGCAAGGACTCTCTTTTGATACCGAAGTTGCATACTACCCCATCATTGAAAACGGTTATTGGATTCTGACTGCCGCAGTTGCCACCAACGAATTTGGCGAAGATGTTGTTACACTTTCTACTGACTTTATTGACGCTTCTTTAAGCCTGAACAGCAGAAACGAATTAGATGCAACATTGATTTTCGACGAAAACACCGCGTTTGTTTGCACCAGTGACAAGATGATTCCCGTCGCAACATATGCGGCAGAACCAAATCGTATGTCAATTGAGGATTGCACCAGTGGCATCCTTTTGGAGTCAGTTGAAATTGATGCAAGCCAAAGTCTGAAGCGGAGTGAGCCAACGCAACTTCAACTGACTCGTGCTACATACCCTAACACGCATGGCCTAAGTGTCTCTATGGTTACTCAAATTGCCGAGAATTCTTGCTGGTCTGCGGTAATCATGTCCGCGCTTTCGTATTACGGGAAAAATGTTTCGGTAAACGATGTATACGCAGCCTCCGGCGTTACAAAGTATGAAGCCGCCTCTGCTGGTCAGGCAGCGCTTGCTGTTGAAGTACTTGGTTTTCATCATGGCATCAATACTGCATATTCCGGATATTACAGTGGTTCTCTGACAATTGATACAATCAAGAAGGAAACCTACGATAATAGCGCGCCTCTGTTTGCTGCTTTTGGGACTGGCGGCAGTACAATTGGTCATGCAATCGCTATTCGCGGATATTCCGAATATGATACTTTTACCACACCGTACGCTTCTTATATGGATCCAGCAAGTGGTTCGTTCAAAGTAATGTCGATCCCAAGCACAGGGAAACCTGTTTATGTGAACGCAAGTGGTACATCGTTGCGTTATGAAACGGGCTTCGCCATCTATCGATAAGTCATACCTCAAATGGAGGCGACCGCTCATGTGCCGATCTTTTCGGCTTTTCTCCATCTTGTTGGTAATCGCGCTCCTTTCTGCCTGCGGGACGACAACAAATGAGCCACGCGATCTTGGATATTTCTTTGAGTTGCATGTTGGCGATGAGATGCGCTGCGGAGTGGGCTTTTCACTTTATACCGAGCCGCTGTATCCTGCGCTGAACGCAAGACGTGTCGTCGGGATCGACGCAGCGGAGCCTGTCTACTGTCTTGTCGTTCGTTATGAAGACTATTCGTCGTATGCCTACCTTGACCCGCTGACCGGCTCCTCGGCCGATTCGGTCAAAGATGTCCGCGACCTGCCGCTTCCGCCGACATACTGCCTCATCTACTATTGTTCAACCGCCCCATTCACATTGGAAATTACGCGTGAGGTCACGACAGGAGAAGCCAAAACACGCGGCGTTGGCGGCACAATGAACATTCGCGGAGATACCACACTCTATTTCGACGAAACGTATACCGATACAGCAACACTGACCGTAAGCGGTGTAACATGGTATCTGCAATCGACCGAGCCATATGAACCGTGGTTCCCAGTCGAGACAATGATGGGGGACTATAAAGGCCCTGCACCATATTATAACGGCGATGGTATCGAGACGTTCCTGCACTACGCAGACCAAATCAGGTGGTAGAACAGACTCGCGCGACCCCTCGAAAGGAGGAATCCCCATGCGCAAACGACTCATCCCGGCTCTGCTGGCCTGTCTTGTGCTGCTGAGTGCGTGCGGCGGCGTCCCTGACGTGGACGCTGCGGACATTGCGCGCGGCGCGGCGGTGTACACGGACGGCGGCGGCGGGACGGCGTTTTCCGTCAGCGAATATGACCTCCTGCTCGGCGCGGACGGCGGCGGGCGGGTGTTTCGCGCGCTCGGGCGCATGGGCCGGGACGAGCTGGCCGCGCGCGGGTACACGGACGGGCAGATCGAGACGCTGCGTGATTATGGCGGCGGCGCGCTCGCGGACGCGCCGGAGCTGCGGGAGGCGTCGGCGCGGCTTACGGGCAGCGTCACCTGCGTCGCCGCAACGGACACGGAGATCACGGCGGAGCTTCGCTGGAGCTGGTCGGCGCAGCCGGCGCTCTTCGGCGGCGCGGCCGTCATGGCCTGCCGGTGGTTTGCCGTGAATGCGGATGGGCAGGAGATCGTCCTTTCGCTGCGCGCGGACTGTATGAACGGCGCGGCCGCCGTCACGCGCGGCGGCGCGGAGGCGGCGATCCCGCTTGAAAATACGTCCCCCTACGGCTTCACGACCGCGCCGTTTGACGCATCGAGCGGCGGCTTCGCCGAGGAGGGCTATCTTCGCGTGACGATCGGCGTGCCGGAGACGGCGACGGCGTCCATCGCGGAGGCACACATCCGCTTCGCCATCGCCGCGGCGTGCGGCGATGGGGAGACCTGCGACGTCACGCCGGGAGAATCCGACGCGATCGCTTTTGGCGAACAGACGGCGGAGCTTGTGAGCTGTGTACTGACCGTCGCGCCGGCGCTGCTGGACGCGGAGGAGCTTGCGCGGTGATGGGGCGCCTGCGCGCGGCGCAGAGCAAACGGGCCTGTCGTCTGCGGCTGGCAGGCGGCAGGCCCGTTCGGGTGCTTGCATGATGCGCTTGCTTTTTGGGGCGCGGCTGGTCTTACAGCGTGCAGCCGAGCTCGGCGGCGTCGCGGATGGCGTACATGGCGCTGGCGGCGTGGACGCAGTCGCCGAGGGTGTGGACGGGGATGCCGCGGGCGGCGATGGATTCTTCCATCGTATGACCCGGCTGGCGCGGCGCGTTCACAACGAGCGTGTCGCAGGCAAGCTCGACGGGGCCGTCCGGGGCCTGGAATACGACGCGGCCGCCTTCGATGCGGACATTTTCCGCGCTCTTGTACTGCCGCACGCCGAAGCGCTTCAGCTCGCCCATGGTCGGCCAGCTCGTGCCGCGCTCATAGCCGCCGCCGACGCGCGGGCCGCGCTCGACGATGGAGACGGCGCGGCGGGTCGTGCGGAGCATGGCGTCGATCTTCTGCTCGCTCGTGACGCGGTGGACGGTCAGGAAATACAGCTGCTCGGGCGAGAGCGAGCCGCCGCGGGACAAAAATCGCGCGGTCTCGCAGCCGATGAAGTCGCCGCCGAGGACGACGGTATTTGCGCCCGCGCAGGCATTGCCGGACAGGACGTCTTCGACCGTCGCAATGCGGACAGAGCCGTCCGTCTCGATCTCCGGCGCGGCCGCGGGCGCGCCCGTGGCGAGGACGACGGCGTCATAGCCGACCGCGTCGTCCGGCGTGACGGTGCAGCCGAGCAGGATGTTGACGCCCGCGTCGAAGAGCGCGGCCTCGTAATAGTGGATGAGATTTGAAAATTCATAGCGCGTGGGCACGTTCGCAGCGAGGCGGAGCAGACCGCCGAGCTGCGTCTTTTTTTCGCACAGCGTCACGCGATGACCGCGGCGAGCAAGCCGGATGGCCGCCTCGCAGCCGGCCGGGCCGCCGCCGACGACGAGGAGCTTTTTCGGCGCGTCCGTTTTCCTTTCCGCGTCGATGCGCCACTCGCGGCCGGCAAGGCCGTTGACGAAGCACTCGACCGGGCGGTCGAAAAACGTGCGCGACAGGCAGCCCTGGTTGCACGCGACGCACGTGCGGATGAGCGCCTCGCGGCCGGATTCGGCCTTGCTCGGCAGGTCGGGGTCGGCGATGAGCGGGCGGCCGAACGAGACGATGTCGCACATGCCGAGCTGCAAAAGCTCCTCCGCCTTTTCCGGGCGATTGACGCGCATCCCGCCGATGACGGGGATGGAGACGGCGTCGCGGATGCCCTGCGCGAGGAATAAAAGCGTGCCCTGCGGGTCGTCCGGCGGCAGCTGCGGGACGGTCGTCTCGTGCCAGCCGCCCGTGACGTCGATGCAGTCGGCGCCCGCGCCCTCGGCGCGCCGGGCGAAGTCGATGAGGTCCTCTTCGCTGACGGAGCCGGGCATGAGGTCGCTGCCGCTCATGCGGAGAATGACCGGGTAATCCGGCCCGACGGCCTGCCGCACGGCGCGGATGACGTGCAGCGGGAAGCGGCAGCGGTTTTCCCACGAGCCGCCGTAGTCGTCCGTGCGGAGGTTCGTGAGCGGCGAGAGAAACTGCGAGATGAGGTAGCCGACCGAGCCGCTGATCTCCACGGCGTCGAAGCCCGCGGCCTTTGCGCGCGCGGCGGCCGCGGCCCAGCGGGCGATGACGTCGTCGATCTCGGAAACGGTCATCTCGTCGGCAACCTCGCGCGTGTAGCCGCACATCGTCGCGCTCGGCGACAGGGCGCGGCCGGCGGGAGAGTCCTTTTTGGGCATATAGCGCCCGGCGTGGTAGAGCTGCACGGCCACGGCCGCGCCGCGCGCGTGCATCCCGTCGGTGAAGGTGTGCCACGGGGCGATCATGCTGTCGTACTCCAGGCTCATGGTGTGCGCCTTTGAGCCGTAGTCCTCGAACCGGCACGAGCCGACGATGATGAGCCCCGCGCCGCCCTCGGCGCGCTTGTAGTAATACTGACAGAAGCGCTCGGTCGGCAGGCCGTCGTCGGTATAGAGATGGTGCATGGCCATCATGGCGATGCGGTTTTTCAGCGTGAGCGGCCCGAACGTGACGGGCGTGAACAGCTTCTGGTAGTGCATGGTGCTCCTCCTTTATTTCGCGCCGGTCAGCGCGCGGGCGCGGGCGTATTTGCTCTTTTTCAGCTCGCGCAGGCCGTATTTTTGCATGATCTCGCCCAGCAGCGCCGTCATGGGCGCGAGCGGGCCGGACTTTAATTCCAGCTCCAGCTCGCACACGGGCGCGGACGCGCCCGGCGCGGTGAGCTCGCCGAGGTCGAACGCCAGCTCGATGACGGAGCCTTCGCGGCAAACCGTGATGGCCGTGCGCGTGAAGCAGGCGCCGCATGTGACGGGATATGCCGATCGTTCCGCGATCTCGCGCGGCGCGCCGAGCTCGGCGAGTTTCTTCGCGGCCTCCTCCGGCGAGGCGGCCTCGCACTCCCACTCGCCGCGGCAATAGCCCTCGCCGGGCGTTTTGACGGTGTAGACCGCCGCGCCGCTACCGCTTTTTCGCGCACGGAACATGAAATGGCGGGCGCTCAGCTCGTCTCCAAGGTCAAAATAGACTGTCTCATAATCCGACGTTTCCTCCGCGCCCTGCCCGGAAAACGCGCGGCGCAGCCGGGATAGCGCGTCCGCGTCCGGCACGGACAGCTTGCATTCGATCTCCTGTCCCATGATCCGACCCCTTTCGTGTTTTCAGTATAGCGCGCGCGGGGCGTGCGCGCAAGAAAATTCGCGCGGGCGTATTTCCGCGCCCATTTCCCGACAGATTTGCACCTGAAAATGTGTTAAATTATGGAAAACACGAAAGAGGTGCAGCAATATGAAGCAGATGATCCGGGGCGGCGCGGGCGCGGCCGTGCTGGGGCGCGCGCAGCGGGCGGCGGCGGAGAAGCCGGCGCTTCGCACTGCGGCAAGGTGCGCCGGCGGCGCGCTGTTTGCGTTTGCGCTGTCGGGAGCGGCGCTGCTCGGCGCGCCGCTCCCGCTGGCGGTGGGATTTGTCGCGGCCGCGCCGGGTCTTGCCGCGCAGGTGAGCGCGCTTGCCGGCGCCGTGGCGGGCTATGCGGCCTTCTGGGGCGTATACGCAGGGATCGAGGGCATGGCGGCGGCGTTTCTGGTGTTCGCGTGCGTGCGCATTTTCAGCACGGCGCCGCAGTCGGCGCGGCTGTGGTTCGCGCCGGGAACGGCAGCGGCCATGACGGCCGTCATCAGCGCGCTGTTTGCGCTGACGATGCCGGCGGGACTGCGTGCGGCGGCGCTGCTCGGCGCAAAGATCCTGCTCGCGGCCGTCAGCGCGGTCGGCTTCCGCCGCGCCATCGAGGACGGCGACCGCTGGGCGGGGCTGTTTGCGCTCGCGGGGCTCGTGCTCGGCCTGTGCGGCGTGCCGCTGCCGGGCGGGATGACGCTCGGCATGGCGGCGGGCGCGGCGGCGGCCGTATGCGCGGCCGGCTCGTCTGCGGGCGCGGCGGCGGCCGGCGCGTTCGGGCTGGCTGTGGAGCTTGGCGGCGGGCACGGCGCGGCGGCGGGCTTCCTGCTCGGCGGGATCTTGTGCCTGGCGTTCGGGACAAAGCGCGGCGTGTGGCGCGCGGCGGTGTTCACGGCGGCCGTGACGGCGGCCGTGCTCGTCGCGGGCGACGCGCTCTCGCTCATTCCGGCTGCTGCCATCGGCGCGGCGGCGAGCGTGCCGCTGCCGGCGCTGCTGTTTCCCGGCCGCCCGCGCGAGGCGGAGGGAGAGCGCTCCGTCCGCGCGCAGCTCAGCCTTGCGGCCGATGCGCTCAGCGCGGCCGGAGGGCGGCTTTCGCAGGAGCCGGACGCGCCGGAAAAGGCCGACGCCGCCGTCATCTTCGACCGCACGGCCGACGAGATCTGCCGCTGCTGCGGCAGCTTCGCGCGCTGCTGGGAGCAGGACGCCGCCGAGACGTACCGCGCCCTGAGCGAGGCCGCGCCGCAGATCCTCGCGCGCGGGCAGGCGCGCCGCGAGGACTTCCCGCGCCAGTTCCGCTGCACACGGATCGACGCGTTCGCGCGCGCGGCCAGCGCGTCCGTCGACGAGCTGCGCCTTCGCCGGGCCTGCCGCGCCGGGTGCGAGCGCGCACGCGCGGCCGCGGCGGAGCAGTTTACGCTGCTGGCCGCCTTCCTGCGCGGGGCGGGCGAGCTGCACGGCCGGTCTGCGCTGCGGCCGGACCGGTTCCGGTGCGAGGCCGTCTGCCGCTCGGCCGGGCGGCGCGGCGGCGTGTCCGGCGACCGCGTCGTCAGCCTGCGCGCGCCGGGCAACCGACTGTATGTGCTGCTGTGCGACGGCATGGGCACGGGCGAGGCCGCCGCCGGGGAGGCCGCCGCGGCCGTCGACGTGCTGGCGGGGCTGCTCGCAGCCGGCGCGCCGCCGGAGACGGCCATCGGCCTGTACGACGCGTCCTGCCGGCTGCGCACGGACGGCGGCTTTGCGACGGTCGACCTCTTCGCGGCCGACCTCATCACGGGCGAGTGTACGCTCTATAAAAAGGGCGCGGCGCCCTCTCAGCTCAAGAAAGGGCGCCGCGTCGGCGCAGTGGGAGCGGTGACGCTGCCGCCTGGCTATTCGGCGGGGGAGGAGGGCCGGCCGGGGCGGTACCGCGTGCCGCTCGCGGAAGAGGACGTGCTCGTCCTGCTTTCCGACGGCGTGCCGGGCGAGCGCGCCGCCGAGCGCCTTGCCGGATGGAGCGGCGAGGACGCGGCGGCACTGGCCGGCAGCCTGATCGAGGGGTGTACGGAAGACGACGACGCGACGGCCGTCGTCATCCGGCTCCGGCCCCGCACCATCGGCTAAAGCATAGCAGTCCCCGCGTGTCGAATGCTGTCGCAATGTGGCCTCACGGGAAATATTTCCTGCGATCCATGCGTTTTCCGTATGACGCTGCCGTATAACAGATATGGCCGAGCGGCCGAAATCCACAAAGAATTGTTTGCTATTCGCGCAGATTTGGTGTACACTGATCGTATCTGATTGAAAATACCGATCAAGGAGGACGCAGAATATGAAAAAACTCGAAGCCGATATCGTCGTCGTTGGCGGCGGTATGTCCGGCCTCACCGCGGCGACGCAGGCGGCAGAAAAGGGCGCGAACGTCGTTCTGTTCGAAAAGGGCTCCACGCTTGGCGGCGCCGCCAACATGGGCATGGCCTTCTTCGCTGTGGAGAGCAAGTATCAGCGCGACCAGATGGACACCTACACCAAGGACGACGCGTTCCGCTTCTTCATGGAGTACACCCACTGGAAGGCTGACGCGCAGCTCGTCCGCCGCTGGTTCAACATGTCGGCCAGCACGGTCGAGTGGGTCGAGAACTTCGGCGTGGAGTTCCTCGGCGCGTTCAAGTACTTCCAGGAATCCAAGTGCACGCAGCACATGGTCAAGATGCCCGGCACGACGAAGCCGACCGAGCGTCAGGCCTCGCGCATGGTCAAGCTCATGACCGACTACGCCACGCAGCTGGGCGTGCAGTTCCAGTTCAAGACCCCGGTCAAGAAGATCCTGACCGGCGATCAGGGCCAGGTCCTCGGCGTTCTTGCGACCGATGAGTCCGGCGAAGAGGTCGAGTGCCTCGCCGACGCCGTCATCGTCGGCTCCGGCGGCATCGGCAACAACGTCGAGATGATCAAGAAGTACCTCGGCTTTGAGTGGGGCAAGGATATGTTCACCTTCCGCATCCCGGGCCTCGACGGCGACGGCATCAACATGGTCTGGGACATCGGCGGCGCCCGTATGCCGCTGAGCATGGAGGTCACCTACAACACGCCGGGCACGACGGACGTCTTCAAGACGCTCTCCGAGGTCATGCGCCAGCCGAGCTGCATCATGGTCAATCCGCAGGGCGAGCGCATCATCAACGAGCAGATCATGAACAACACGACCTTCACCGGCAACGCCATCCTGCAGCAGACCGGCCACCGCGCCTACTCCATCATGGGCTCCGACGGCATCAACTACCTCAAGGAGCACGGCCTCGACTACATCACCTATCACCACGCCGTCAAGGACATGACGAACTGGGAGAAGGAGAAGGCCGCCTACTTCTCCGGCGCCGAGGGCGACGTCACCTCGTCCGTCTTTGGCGCGGACAACGGCGTGTCCTACCGCGCCGAGGGCGACGACGAGTCCCAGCAGCAGAACTTCTACGAGTGCAGCAGCCTCGAGGAGGTCGCCGAGGTCACGGGCATCCCGTTTGAGCAGCTCAAGAAGACCATCGACGAGTACAACACCTACGCCGGCGGCTACGACGCGAAGTTCCTCAAGCCGGCCAAGTGGCTCCGCCCGATCACCGGCGAGAAGTTCTACGTCGCGCGCCACTTCCCGTCCGGCTACGGCTCGCTCGGCGGCGTCAAGGTCAACCACAACATGCAGGTCCTCAATACCGAGGACAAGCCGATCCCTGGCCTGTACGGCTGCGGCACCGACACGGCGAACGTCTTTGCCGGCGAGTACTGCTTCTATCATCCGGGCTCCACGATGAGCTACGCCATCAACTCCGGCCGCATTGCCGGCATGGAGTCCTGGGACTACATCAACAGCGACGATTTCGTGGTCTGATTTTCCATGGGATCTGCCCCGCCGCCCGTCCGGGCGGCGGGGTTTTTCTATGCGCGCGGCAAAAAAACGCCTCCGGCGCCCTGCTCTGCGGGGCGCCGGAGGCGTTAGATCAATTCAGTCAAGCAGCATCCGGTCGTTGTCGAACGCCTGCTTTTTGTGGACGGAGTACATCTGCAGAAGATCGTCGAGCGACGTGTTTTCGCGCTGCTCGCCCTGCAGGTCGAACAAAATCTGGCCGGCGTCCATCATGATGGTGCGCGTGCCGGTCGTGAGGGCGGCGGTCATGTTGTGGGTGATCATGAGCGTCGTGAGGTGATACTGCTCCACGACGCGGCGGGTGATGTCCATGACCTTTTCGGCCGTTGCGGGGTCGAGCGCGGCGGTGTGCTCGTCAAGGAGGAGCAGCTGCGGCGGGACGATCGTACACATGAGCAGCGTCACGGCCTGCCGCTGGCCGCCGGAGAGCAGGCCGACCTTCGTCTTCATGCGGTCTTCCAGCCCCATGCCGAACTCGGCGAGGCGGTCGCGGAAGAGGGCGACCTCTTTTTTGCCCGGCGCAAAGGCGAGCGGGCCGCGCGTCGTGCGCGAGTGGGCGAGCGACAGGTTCTCCTCGATCGTCATGCCCGGCGCCGTGCCGCGCATCGGATCCTGAAACACGCGGCCGACGACGCGGGCGCGCCTGTGCTCGGGCAGGAACGTGATGTCGCGCCCGCCGAGCGAGATGGAGCCGGCGTCGAGATAGAAGCTGCCGCAGATGGCGTTGAAGAGCGTCGATTTGCCCGCGCCGTTCGAGCCGACGATCGTGGCGAACTCGCCCTCGTCCAAATGCAGCGACAGCGAGTTTAACGCCGTGTGCTCCACGGGCGTGCCGCGCTCGAAAATTTTCGTGGCGTTCTGAATGTCAAGCATGGGTGCGGCCTCCCCGTTTTTGTTTTGCGCGCGCGGCGTAGAATCTGATGGCCGGGATGGCGAGTGCCAGCGCGACGATGACGGCCGAGACGAGCTTGAGCATATAGGCCGGCAGCGGGCTGTAGCGCGTGGCGAGCGCGATGATGTAACGGTAGATGATCGACCCGGCGATGGCCGAGAGGAATCCGACGGCGACGGAGCGGCGGCCGAAGATGGCCTCGCCGATGATGACGGACGCGAGGCCGACGACTAAAATTCCGGTGCTGGACGAAATGTCCGCGTAGCCCTGATACTGCGCGATGAGTCCGCCGGACAGGGCGATGAGGCCGTTGGACAGGCAGAAGGCGAGGATCTTGCACGCGTCGGTGTTGATGGACGAGGCGCGCACCATGTCCTCATTGTCGCCGACGGCGCGGATGCACATGCCGAGGTGCGTCTTGAAAAAGAGGATAACGAGCACGAGGCAGATGACGGCCGCCGCGATGGACAGCACGGTCATGGCCTGATCCTTCGCAAGGCCGGGGATGAGCTTGAAGATCGTGTCCGTGCGGACGAGCGACAGATTCGACGCGCCGCCGAGCACGAGCAGGTTGACAGAGTACAGGCCGCTCATCGTGATGATGCCGGCCAGAATGGGGTGGATGCGCAGCTTCGTCTGCAAAAAACCCGTCACGCACCCGGCCAGCGCGCCCGCGGCCAGCGCGGCCGGAAGCGCTAAAATCGGGTGACCCGCCGCCGTCACGGCGGCCGAGACGGCGAGGCCGAAGGCGAACGAGCCCTCCGTCGTGAGGTCGGGCGTGGAGAGAATGCGGAAGCTGATGTAGATGCCGAGCCCCAGAATGCCGTAGAGCAGGCCGAGCTGGAGCGAGCCGAGCAGCAGCGTCATGCGGTTTCACCGTTCCTTCCTGAATTTAGATGGACGCGGGCGGACAGAGGCCTCAGGCCGCTGCCCGCCGCGCCCTGAGGGCACTTAGATGAGAGAGTATTTGTTGGAAATCAGCCGCTTGTCAGGTACTGCACCGTGCCGAAGTCGGCCTCGATGGTATCCGGGAGCGCGATGCCGAGGGCGTTCATCGTGTCCTCGTTGACCGAGACGATGTTTGCCGGGACGACGACGGCCGGGATGTCGGTGACCGGCGTGCCGGAGAGGACCTTGGCGGCGATCTCGGCCGTCTGCTCGCCGATGGCGACGTCACTCATGGCGAGCGTGGCGAGGCAGCCGGAGGCGACGGTCGTGGCCGAGCAGCAGTACGTCGGGACGCCGGCGTCATTGCACAGCTCCGCGACGAGGTCAACGGCGGACTGGACGACGGAGTCGTTGGCGACGAACACGCAGTCGACGCCGCGGTCAAGCAGGCTCTGCGCGGCCGTCTGCACGTCGGCAGACGAGGCGACGGTCACTTCTTCGTAGGCGATGGAGTTTTCGTCCAGGTATTCCTTGGCGCCGCTCATGGTGTTCACGGCGTTGACCTCGCTCGTGCAGTAGAGCAGGCCGACGGTCTCAACGTCCGGGGTGATGGCAAGGCCGAGCTCGAGGATGTTGCCGGCCGGGATGGCGTTCGAGGTGCCGGTGGCGTTCATGTCCGGGGTGTCGAGCGCGCTCATGACGCCCGCGGCGACCGGCGCGGCGACGGAGCAGAACACGCACGGCGTCTCGGACTCAAGGCCGACGAAGGCCTGCGTGGCCGGAGTCGCGATCGTGACGACGAGGTCGTAGCTGCCGTCGTCCATGCCCTGACAGATCGTGGCGAGGTTCGTCGCGTCGCCCTGTGCGTTCTGGTAGTCGATCTCGAGGTTCTCGCCCTCGACGTAGCCCGCCGCCGCAAGGCCGGAGACGATGCCCTTGTACATGTCGAGGAACGCGCCGTTTTCGATCATCATGACGACGCCGATTTTGTAATCGCCGTCTGCGAGATTGTCCGTGATGGCGTCGACGGCCCCGTCGGGCGTCGCGGCGGCATCCGCGTCATTGGAATCGGCGGCGCCGGCCGTGCCGGCGGCGTCCGCGGACGTGCCGGTCTTGGCGTCGTCCTTCGCGCCGCAGGCGGCGAGAGAAGCGAGCAGGGTCAGCGCCAGAAGCAGCGCGAGCAGTTTTTTCATGGTTTTCATTTTGGTTTCCTCCAATTATGTCAGGCTGTTCGCCATATGATTTAATGTATCGAATGCCGCGCGGAGGGCTTCCTCCGTCACGCGGTAGGGGTAGTGCGCGATGTCGCTCATTTTGAGGATCTGCGGGATGACGCGGTCAAGCGCCGATTCCGGCACCTCGATGTCCGCGAGCTTCGTCGGAAGGCCGACGGAGCGGTTGAAGTCGAAGAGCGTGTGGAACATCTCCGTCTGCCCGTCGACGAGCAGCAGGACGAGCGTCCCGAAGCCGACGACCTCGCCGTGCAGGTGGCGGCTTTCGATGGGCAGCTCCGGGAACGTCGTCAGCGCGTAGAACACGGCGTGGGCGAGGCCGGAGTTATAGTCGGCGACGCCGCCGGATGTGACAAGAATGGAGACGATGGCCGTCGTGACGACGATCGTCTGGACGACGGTCTCGAGCGCCTCGCTTGCAATGCCGCGCCTGTGGTCGGCCATGGCGGCCGCGCCGCAGCGCAGCAGCGGGTCCAGGCACATCCGGCTCATGCCGATGCCGAGCGCCTGATAGTAGGTCGTCTCGTCGCCGCGGGACGAGACGGTCGCCTCGAAGTATTTTGCATATGTGTCGCCGAGGCCGGCCCACAGGTAGCGCGGCGGGGCCTTGGCGAGGACGTCCGTGCATAAAAATGCATGAACCGGCGGCCGCGGCAGGAAGCACGGCCCGGCGAACGAGCCGTCTTCGTGATAGACGATGGACACGGCCGTGCAGGCCGCGCACGTCGAGGCGATGGTCGGGAACGTGAACACGGGCTTGCCGGCGCGAAGGCCGACGAGCTTGCCGGTGTCGAGCGCCTTGCCGCCGCCGGCGGCGAAGATCATGTCGGCGCTCTGCACGGATTCGCTTTCGAGCAGCGCGGCGATGTTTGCCTCGCTGCACTCGCCGCCGTACCATCGGAACTCCACGATTTCGATGACACCCTCTGCGCCGCGCGTGATCTCCGGCCCGATGGCCTCCATGGCGCGCTTTCCGCCGATGACGACGGCGCGGCGGCCATACGGCCGGCAGATGCTGCCGATGCGGCGGCACGCGTCACGTCCGATGGAGTACGACGGAAGGTAGATGGAGTAGTCGGTCATTGGCGTTCCTCCTGATAGTCAAACGAGGCGACGGAGACGATCTTATCGCTGTACCGCTGCCCGATGGCGCGGTGGAGCGGGTGATTCAGGTACGCTTGCAGCGACGGCTCGCCCGCGAGCGTCATCTCGACGAGCACATCCATGTTCTGCGCCCGCGCTACGCAGTTTTTTCGGATGGACACGGAGAGAATGTCGTCCGGAAGCGCGCTTTGCAGCGCGGCGAACGTCTCGCGGTAGTCGCGCTCGGCCGCGTCATCAAACGCGCCGGGGATGAGCCTCATAAAAACCAGATGCTTCACGGCACATGCTCCTTTCGGGGAAAAATAAAAAGTCCTGTCCTTGCAAAAAGGACAAGACTTTGAAAAAATCCTGCGGTACCACCTTTGTTGGCCTTACGGCCCACTCTACGAAAATGCCAACACATTTTCTGCCTTTAACGCAGGCATACGTTCAGGATACTGGGCCCAAAGGCCGTTCGCCCTACCCTCGGCGGTCCATTTGCCGTATCGCTTTCTGCCGGGTTTCCAGCTGCCCCCTGCTCTCTGTGAGTGCGCTTACGGTTTGATCTCCGCGTCATCGGTTTGCGGTTATGAACTTGGTGCTATTATAACCGCCCTGCGGGAAATGTCAAGCGCTTTTTTCAAAAAATCGTGCATGAAAATTCATGCACCGGCGCCGCAGCGCAAAAGCAGCCGCGCAAGCCCGACGAACGCCAGCCCCAGCGCGAAAAACGCGGCCATCATCAGCGCGATGTTGCGCCAGAATCTGCCCGCTCCGAGCCGCTTAAGGTTCATAAAGTGGTACGGGTACGCGCTCGACCGGCCGGGGATGGGGCCGCGCAGGCGCGCGCGGATGAGGATGAACGCGAAATACGCCGCCGGGACGGCCAGCCACCGCGCGGCGTCGGCCGGGGTGACGGCCTTGTCCGCGCACAGCAGCCATTGCAGCAGGCTGAGCGCCGGAACGGCGCCGTGCAGCAGCAGATTCGCCGTGCGCCCGGCCGCGAGCTGCTCGCCCCGCCGCGCCGCGCCGGGCGCGAGGACGGCCCAGTAGACGATGCCCGTCACGGCAATGCACAGCGTCATGGCAAGGCGCGTGCCGGGCAGCTCAAGCGCCCGCGCGGCCGCGGAATCCGGGAAAAACGAGAAGATGAGCAGCGCGAGCTGGTAAAGACCCGCCGCAAGGTTGCTCAGATTTGTGTAATAGAGAAACGTCGCCCGCCGCCCGTCCGGCGTGCTCGCGCGCAGGTGGCAGGCAAGGCCGAAACCGGCCGAGAGCGCGATGAGCGCGGAAAAAATACGCTCCATATCAGGCGTGCGCCTCCTCCGGTGCGCCGCCGGCGCGGTAGATCCTGTTTTTCACCAAAGATCACCATCTCCTTGCTGGGTGTCAGTATACGCAAAAAGCGGCGGCTTGTCAAAGCCCGCCGCGGCGCAGGGCGAAAAAATGCCGCCCCGAAGGGCGGCATTTTGGGAAGAGCGGGGCTTACCCGCGGCGGCGGCTTCTGCGGCCGCCGGCGGCTGCTTCGCCGAACGTGCCGACGGGGATGGGCGTCTCGGGCACGCGCGGCTTGACGGGGCCGGCATATTTCTTGATGGCGCCGGCCGGGCAGCAGCCGAGAAACTCCGGCGTCTTGAGCTCGGCGTCGTTTTTGATGATGTGGATCATGCCGTCCGCGCCGTCGACGAACGCGGGGGCGAGCTTGCGGCAAGCGCCGCAGCCCGTGCAGACGGCCGGGTCGATGTAGAGATTGCAGTACGCGCTGCACACGAGGGCGGGGCAGCGGCGGCGGACGTGCGCCTCATACTCGTCGGCGTAGGCGTCCATGGACGCGAGGATGCGCTCGGCGCAGCCGGCGGTGAAGTCGCAGCCGGTGACGGAGAGCATCGTGCAGATGTCGCGGATCGTCGTGAGGATGGAGTCGTCCTCGGCCTTGCCGCACGTCAGGTGGCCGAGCAGCTCCTCGAGCTGCCACAGGCCCTCGCGGCAGGGGACGGACTTGCCGCACGCTTCCTTGCGGCACGCAGACGCGAGATCGCGCGCCCACTCGACGGCGCAGGCGCCCTCGGGCTTGTTTTTCGCGCTCTCCAGAGCGGGGAGCTTTTTCGCGCGGTCTTCGCAGGCCGCTTTTCTCTCTGCGAGCAGATTCTTGTCGATCATGGTCTTCCCCTCCCTTTAATTCTGCGCGTAGGCGTTGAAGTTCTTGACGGTCTTGAGGTCGCAGCGGAGGTCGCACTGCAGGCAGCGCTCGGCCTCGCAGCCCGCCTGCTCCGGCGTGAAGCCGGCGTAGATCGGGTCGAAGTTCTTTTTGCGCTCAGCCGCCGGACGGATGGCCATCTCCTCGCGGACGAGCTTGGAAAAGCCGTCGATGACGCCGATGTGCGGGTCGTGATGGCGCTCGGTGAGCTCTTCGTCGATGACGCCGTCGCCGCCGAGGTACTGATCCATGAGCGCCGCGACCTCACGGCCGCCGGCCAGCGCGTCGATAAGGAACTTCGTGCCGGTGATGACGTCGCCGGCCGTAAAGACGCCCTCGACGCTCGTGCGGTAGCCGCTCTTGCCCGTGGCCGGGTCGACCGGGTAGCCGAAGCGGTTGAGCTCCAGGCCGAAGTCCGCCGTCAGACCCGTGACCTGACCGGCCGCGAACACGACCGAGTCGCACGGGATGACATAGGTGGAGTCCGGAATGGCGTTTTCAACGAGCGCGCGCGTCTCGGCGTCGAAGTAGAACGACTCGATCTTGTGGACCTGAAGGCCAGTGACGCACTCGGGCGTGCCGAGGATGGCCTCGTTGGAGTGGGAGTCGAAGAGGTTCACGCCCTCTTCAAGCGCCGGGTCGCGCTCGTCGGCGCTGGCCTGCGAGGCGTCCTTTTCCAGGCAGACGACGTTGACGGTCTTGCCCATGCGGATGAGCGTGCAGGCAACGTCGAAGGCGACGTTGCCGCCGCCGATGATGTTGACGGTGTCGCCGAGGTCGATGGGCAGGCCGAGGCGGTTGGCCTGAAGGATGTCAAGCGCGGTGTAGACCTTCTTGAAGTCCGCGCCGGGCAGGTAGCTGAGCTTCTTGCCGACGCTCGTGCCGATGGCGACGAGGACGGCGTCATAGTCCTTCTTCAGCTCGGCGGCGTTTTCGATCTTCGTGCCGCAGACAATTTTGACGCCCGCGTCCTCGATGACTTTGACCTCCTCGAGGACGTCCTTCGTCGGGATGCGGTACTCCGGCATGCCGCTCGTCATATGGCCGCCGGGGATCTTCTTCATCTCAAAGACGGTGACGTCGTGCCCCTTCTTGCGCAGGTAGTACGCCGCGGTCAGGCCGCAGATGCCGCCGCCGATGACGGCGACCTTCTTGCCCGTGTCCGGCGCGCAGGCGAGGTATTTCTCTTTCCACACCTGCTGCTCGTCATGCTCGACGGCGTAGCGCTTGAGGTTGCGGATGGAGAGCGGGGAGTTGAGGTGGCCGCGCTTGCAGCCGCCCTCGCAGCGGTTGTTGCAGACATAGCCGAGCGCGTGCGGGAACGGCAGCTTCTCGCGGATGACCGCGACGGCCTCGGAGCATTTGCCCTCGCCGATGAGGCGGATGTACTCCGGGATGTCCGTGTGCGCCGGGCACTCGGCCGAGCACGGGATCATGGAAAGCTCCTTCGGAAGATCGGTGCGGTAGACGCCCTCCTGGTCGATGAGCGCGCCCGTCGGGCACACCTCGACGCACGCCGAGCAGAAGCGGCAGTCCGTGGAATTGAGCGGCAGGTCATCCGGCGTGCCGATGTAGACCTCCTCGCCCTTCTTCTGGAAGTCGATGGCGCCGACGCCGCGGACGTTATTGCACACGCGCACGCAGCGGCCGCACTGGATGCAGCGCTCGTTCTCGCGGATGACGATCGTGTTGCCCGTGGAGATGCGGTTCGTCTTTTTCTCGGCGTAGGTGTCCGCCATGCGGGTGTGCAGGACGCCGAGGTACTGCCACATGGCCTGCAGCTCGCAGTCGCCGAAGGCCTTGCAGCCCGTGCAGTCGTGCGGGTGGCCGGCCATGATGAGCTCGAGCGCGACCTTGCGCAGATGGTCGAGCTGCTCGGATTTTGTCGTGACGGCCATGCCCTCCTCGACCTCGGTCGTGCACGAGCAGACCGGCTTGTCCTGACCGGCGATCTCCACGACGCACAGCTTGCACCCGCCCGCGGCCGGCAGATCCGGATGCGAGCACAGATGCGGGATGTAGATGCCTGCGTTCAGCGCGGCATCGAGCACAGACTGGCCGGCCTCGGCCGTGATCTGCACTCCGTTGACGCTCAAAGTAACGTTGCCCATTTTTTTGCGACTCCTTCTTTCAACTCGCCCCTGCCCCGGGGCGGATTCCTGTCGCAGTGAGTATAGCATGTTTTGCTCCGCTCTGACAAGGATTTTTCCGCTTCGCGCCCGCCGCCGCGGCCGCGTCCGCCGGCGCGGGCGGGCGGATGCGGCCGGCGCGAAACTTGCGGTTCCACTTGTCGGGCGGATGTGCTATAATAGGCGTTACATCAGGTTTTATGCCGGTTTGCGCCGCCGCGCTGCCCGTGTCGGCCGGCGCGCGGCGGGGCGGATCGGGCTATGCAAAGCGCGTTATTCAAAATGCGCATAACGCTCGGCCGCGGATGGAATCACATTTAATAATAAGGTGCGCGCGGATGCGGGCATGGTGAAGGATGGGATGGCATTGAGTTCAAAAAAGAGCGGACGGAGCGGGCGCACCGCCATTTTCGCCGGGACGCTTGTGTTTGCCGCGGCGGGGTTTGCGCTGCGGCTCGTGCAGCTGCGCCGGGCGTATGACGAGACGGGGCTGCCCACGGGCGGCAGCATCTGGACGGTGCTGCTGTGCGTGTGCTCGGTGCTCGCGGCGCTGTGGGCGCTTCTGTTCTGCGGCGGGCTTCCGAAGCGGCAGGAATTTGCGCGCTGCTTTCCGCAGCGGCGGCTGTGCATCGGCGTCCTTCTGGCCGGCGCGGCGCTGCTGCTGGCCGGCTCGGCGGCCGACGTCGTCCGCGCCATCCCCGGCCCGGGCGAGGCGCTGTCCGTCCCGGCCATCCTGCCGGGCTTTGCCGGCATTTTCGGCGCGCTGGCCATGCTTCTGGCCGCCGCGGGGCGGCTGAAGGGCGCAAAGCCCCAGAGCGCGCTCTATCTCGTCCCGTTTTTCTTCCTCGTCATCCGCCTCATCGTGGACTTCAAGGGCGGCTGGAGCTCGGATCCGACGATCCTCGACTACTGCTTCGACCTGTTCGCCATGCTGGCGGCCATGACGGCGGCGTACCACCTCGCGGGCTTCTGCTATGACCGCGGCCGCCGCGGGCGGACGGCGTTCTGGTGCCTGACGGGCGCGTACTTCTGCATCGTCTCGCTGGCCGACGGCGGCGTCGGCGCGTGCCTGCGCTTCGGCGGGCTGGCGCTGTGGCAGCTGGCCAACGCCTGGCAGCTGCTCGGCCCGCCCGCGCGCGGGAGCGCCCCGGCTACCGGCGCGCCGGAAGCGCCGGAAGAGGCATGATCTGCGAAAAATCGCCGGAGCTTTGATGGCTCCGGCGATTTTTTGCACAAGCTGCCGCGCGTTTGCGCGGCAAAACGCCGTCGTTTGGACGATTGACATTCCAAAACGCGGCCGGTACAATTTGGGGAGTATCACGTCAGAAGAAGGCGAACCATGAAATACATCAAACAATTTGGCATCATCCTCGTCGTCTCGCTGCTCGGCGAGGGACTCAACTTTCTCATCCCGCTGCCCATCCCGGCGAGCATCTACGGCCTTGTGCTCATGCTGCTTGCCCTCGGGCTGAAGATCATCCCGGTGGAGAGCGTGAAGGAGACGTCGGTCTTTCTCATCGAGATCATGCCGCTCATGTTCATCCCCTCGGCCGTCGGGCTCATCGAGTCGACCGATCTGCTGCGCAGCAATCTGCTGGCCTATGTCGCCATCACGGTCGTGTCGACGTTTCTCGTCATGCTCGTCTCCGGCCGCGTCACGCAGGCCGTCGAGCGCCATGACCGGAAGAAGGAGGAGGCCGAGTGATGGAATTTTTCGAAAACTCCGTTTTTTTCGGCGTGACGGTCAGCCTGATCGCCTACGGCATCGGCATGGCGCTGCAGAAGAAGTTCAAGTCCGCGCTGTTAAACCCGCTGCTCATCTCCGTCGTGCTCGTCATCGCGCTTCTGGCCGCGACGGGCATCCGGTACGACGCCTACTACGCCGGCGCGAAATATTTGAGCTATCTGCTCACACCTGCGACGGTGTGCCTGGCCGTGCCGCTCTATGAGAAGCTCGACCTTCTGAAGAAGAACAAAAAGGCCATCCTGCTCGGCATCGGCTCGGGCGTGCTGACGTCGCTTGTGTGCGTGCTGGCCATGGCGGCGCTGTTCTCACTGACGCACGAGGAGTATGTCACGTTCCTGCCGAAGTCCATCACAACGGCCATCGGCATGGGCCTGAGCGACGAGCTCGGCGGCTATGTGACGCTGACGGTCGCCATCATTCTCATCACGGGCGTCATCGGCAACGTCTTCGCCTCCGCGTTCTGCAAGCTCTGCCGCATCACCGACCGCATCGCCGTCGGCATCGCCATCGGCACAAGCTCCCACGCCATCGGCACCGCCCGCGCCATGGAGCTCGGCGACGTCGAGGGCGCCATGAGCAGCCTGTCCATCGCCGTCTCCGGCCTGCTCACCGTCGTCGGCGCGTCCGTGTTCGCGCAGTTTTTATAACGGGTATGCAAATCCCCTCGCGGCCAACGCGGCCGCGAGGGGTAGTTTTTTTACGCGAAGTATTCGTCCAAGTCCCACCGGGCGGGGTTGGCTTGGATGTATTCAAGGCAGGCTTGCAGTTCGCGCTCGTTGCGGATCACATGTTCATAGAAATTCCGTTGCCAGACTCTGCCCATGGAGAGATTCGACCGATTGCATTCTGTCCGCCATCGGTTAACGACCAGAGATTTATAGGCTCCGACAACGCGGCCGACCGTAGGGGCGACCCTTGCGGTCGCCCGTTCTACCGAATACACAAAATGAACGTGATTCGGCATGATGACCGATTGCAGGATCGTGATTCCGAACCGGGCCTCCATTTCCGAGAGCGTTTGTTCGGCGATCCGGCCCAGCGGCGCCAATCGAACCTCCGGGCGACCGCAAGGGTCGCCCCTACAAACGCTTCCGAAAATCTGCGCGCGTCTGTCTGCACAGATTGTTATAAAATACGCGCCCGGCTGGCTGTAGTCGTAATGCTCCAGACGGACCTGCTTCCGCTTTGGCTGATCCATTTCCATCACCGGGGGTATTTTATCACATTCCCCGCCCTCCCGTCATGCCTCCTTTGCAAAAAACGCCACGGCGATGGCGCCGGGGCCGGCGTGGGTGCCGATGGTGCCGCCGATGGTGGCGACGGGGAGCGGGGCGGCCTCGGTGTGCCAGAGGTCGGCGCTGTCGGCGATGTATTTTTGCAGCATCGTGTCGTCAAGACCCGTGTAGCCGAGGCGGAACGGGTAGCGGAAATCGACGCCGCCGCGGGCGGCGATGAGCTCGCGCAGGAGGTTGCTGCCGTTTTTCGAGCCGCGCGCCTTGCCGATGAGCGCGACCTCGCCGTTTACGATGGACACGACGGGCTTGATGTTCAGCAGGCCGCCCGCGATGGCCGCCGTGCGCGAGATGCGGCCGCCGGCCTTGAGATACTCGAGCGTGTCGAGCAGGGCGATGACGCACAGGCGGCGCTTCATGCGCGCAAGCTCCGCGGCGATCGTCGCGGCGTCGAATTTTCGCTCGACGAGCTGCAGCGCGTACTCGACGAGCGCCCGCTCGCCGACGGCGACGCACTCGCTGTCGACGAGGAACACCTGACCGGGATAATTCTCCGCCGCGATGGCCGCGGACTGGTATGTGCCCGAGAGCTTCTGCGAGAGCGTGATGACGACGACCTGCCGCCCGGCCTCGACGGCCTCAGCAAACGCGCGGTCAAATTCATACGGCGGGATCTGGCTCGTCGTCGGCAGCGCGGCCGACTCGATGAGCTTGTGGTAGAACTCCTCATGACTGAGATTCACGGTGTCGAGATATTCCGTGTCGCCGAAAAAGATCTTCATCGGCAGCACGCGCAGATTTTCGTTTTCCGTCGAGACGGGGATGTCCGACGCGGTATCAGTCAGGATCAAAGGATTCATGTGATGCTTCCTTTCGGTACAGATTTTAGTGATTTGTTGCTTTTTGGGTGGACGGCGACCATTATACGCCGTTTTTCGCAAAAGCACAAGCAAAAAATTGCCCGCGGACGCGCAGGGCGGCCGCGGGCGGGACAGGGGCTGACTCGTTGACTGGAAAAAGCTGTAATGCTACAATAGCACGCGCGGCGTGAAAAAGCCGTCGAAACTCAGGGGGCGGCGGCTTCTTTTTCGCGCTGCGCCTCCGGCTTCGGGATGCGGATGGTCAGCACGATCTCCCGCTCGTCCTCCTGCCGGCTGAGCCCTGCGTCGATGCCCGCGCCGCGGATGAGGCGCAGGTTGTGGTCGATCGTGTTGAGAAACAGCCGCACGTCGCGCAGGCGGAAGCCCGGCATGACGCGCCGCGCCGGCGCCGCGGGCTGCGAGAGCAGAAGCGACTGTATGTACTGCTCCGTCTTTGCCACGTTCAGCCCGCGGCGGACGATGACGCTGAGCGCGGACAGCCGCTGCGCCTCGTCCGGCAGGCGCAGCAGCGCGCGCGCGTGGCGCTCGGACAGGTGGTTCTCTCGGATGACGGCCAGCACGGCCGGCGAGTGGCGCAGCAGGCGCAGCTTGTTCGCCACGGCCGATTGGCTCTTGCCGATGCGCGCGGCCGCCTGCTCCTGCGACAGGCCGTAGATGCGCATGAGCCGCGCGATGCCCTCGGCCTCCTCGATGAAGTCGAGGTCGCGCCGCTGCAGATTCTCCACAAGCGCGATGAGCCCTGACTGCTCGCCGTCGACGGAGAGCACGATGCACGGCACCTCGGTTAGCCCCGCCAGCTTCGCCGCGCGCAGGCGGCGCTCGCCCGCGACGAGCTCGTAGCCGTCCATCCGCCGCCGGACGGACAGCGGCTGGATGACGCCGTAGACGCGAATGCTCTCGGCCAGCTCGGAAAGCGCCTCCGGCTCGAACACGCGCCGCGGCTGCGACGGGTTCGGCCGGATGTCCCCGACGGGCACATAGCACACCCGCCCCGACTCCAGATAGCTTTTGTTTCGATTTTTCGGCATGGTATTCGCCCTCCCGCCGATGATCGTACCACCGCCGCGGCGCAAAAGTGCGCGAAATGCGCCGCCCGGACACAAGAAGTTGTTATTTTCTTCCATTTCCCGCCTGCATCTTGATTTCCCTGCATTGCAAAACGCCGCCGGATATGGTAAGCTATCAGGACAAGAACTTTAATCAGAATGGGAGACTGACCCATGTACGAGAGAATCACGGAAAAGACGCTCGCCGAATACGAGGCGTTTGTTCAGAGCCACCCGAAGGGCCACTTTGCGCAGAGCGTTCTGTGGGCCAGGCAGAAGCCGAGCTGGAAGTGGGAGGCCGTCGCCGTCCGCGGCGACGACGGCGCCATCCGCGGGACGATGGCCGTGCTCATCCGCAAGGTGCCGGGCACGCCGTTCACGCTCATGTACGGCTGCCGCGCGCCCGTGTGCGACGTGCACGACCGCGCGCTCATCGCCGAGCTTCTGGGCGGCCTGAAGGATCTGGCGAAGGAATATCACTCCTACGTCATCAAGCTCGACCCGGACGTGCCGGGCACGGACGCCGAATTCGGCGCCATCATGCGCTCGCTGGACTTCCGGCTCAAGGACGGCGGCAAGAACTTTGAGGCCATCCAGCCGAAGTACGTCTTCCGCCTGAACGTCGAGGGCAAGACGTGCGACGAGCTCCTGGCCGCCTTCCACCAGAAAACGCGCTACAACATCCGCGTCGCCGTCAAAAAGGGCGTCGAGGTGAAGATCGAGGGCAAGGAGGCCGTCCCGGCCTTTGCCGAGCTCATGCTGACGACCGGCGTGCGCGACGGCTTCGTCACGCGCCAGCCGCAGTATTTTGCCGATATGCTCGACAACCTCGGCGAGCACGCGCGGCTCTACATGGCCTATCACGACGGTCGCGCCATCGCGGGCACGCTGGCCATCCACTACGGAGACAAGGTCTGGTACCTCTACGGCGCGTCGTCGAACGAGGACCGCAACCTCATGCCGAACTATCTGCTCCAGTGGAGCATGATCCAGTGGGCGGTCGAGTGCGGCTGCCGCATCTACGACTTCCGCGGCGTCTCGGGCGACCTGTCCGAGGACAACCCGCTCTACGGCCTGTACAAGTTCAAAAAGGGCTTCTCGGGTGACTTTGTCGAGTTCATCGGCGAGATGGATCTTGTGCTCAACCGCCCGGTCTACTTCGCGGTCGAGCACGGGACGAGCGTGTTCAAGGAGCTGCGCAAGAAGGTCTACCTCATCAAAAACCGCGGGAAATAAGGAGGCGGCCGCATGAAGGCCTACATTGTGGAAAAAGACGCGCTGCAGAGCAACATCCGCCTCGTCCGCGAAAAGGCGGGCGCGGCGGCCGTCTGGGGCGTCGTGAAGGGCGACGGCTACGGGCTCGGGCTCGTCGAATTTGCGCGGGAGCTGCGCGCGGGCGGCATCGACCGCTTCGCGGTCACGGAGGTATCCGACGTGCGCGCGCTGCGCGAGGCGGGATTTGCGGACGAGCGCATCCTCATGCTCCGCCCGACGGGCGAGGCGCAAGAGCTCGAGCAGCTTTTGGATCTGCACGCCGTCATCGCCGTCGGCTCCGTCGAGCAGGCGGGCGTGCTCAACGGCATCGCCGGCCGCCGCGGCGAGATCGCCGAGGTACACCTCGAGATCGACACCGGCATGGGCCGCTACGGCTTTCTGCCGACGCAGACGCGGCAGATCGTCGAGCTGTACAGGACGATGAACTCGCTGGCCGTCTCCGGCGTTTTTACGCATTTCCACTCCGCCTTCTGCGACGAAAAGGCCACGCGCGCGCAGTTTGCGGCGTTTCAAAGCCTGCTCTCGCGCCTGCACACGGCCGGCTGCGAGACGGGCGAGGTACACTGCTCGAATTCCTCGGCGCTTTTGCGCTACCCGGAGATGAATCTGGACGCCGTGCGCGTCGGCTCGGCGTTTTTGGGCCGGCTGAGCTTCAAAAACCGCCTGGGCTTCCGGCCTGTGGGCTACTGCGAGGCAACGATCGACGAGCTGCGCTGGCTGCAAAAGGGCTTTACGTGCGGCTACGGCGCCGCGTGGAAGGCAAAGCGCCCGACGCGCGAGGCCATCGTGAGCGTCGGCTATTTCCACGGCTTCGGCGCTGAGAAGGGACGCGACCTTTTCCGCGTGCGCGACTGCCTGCGCGGCTGCCTGTCCAATCTCAAGGCCATGCTCACGCGCAAGGCCGTCTATGTGACCGTCGGCGGCAGACGCTGCCGCGTTCTCGGCCATATCGGGATGCTCCACACCTGCATCGACGTCACAAAAGTCCCCGATCTCACGCCCGGCCAGACCGTCCGCCTCGAGATCGGCCCGCTGCTTGTCAAGGGGCTCGACGTGGAATACCGCTGACAGACCCGCCCGCGGACGGATGCGTCCGCGGGCGCTTTTTTTTCGGGCGGCCGGATGAAAAAGCGCCGCTCCAGCGGCTTTTCCAACTTTTTTTACGAACGATGGTGAAAACCTGTTGCTTCGTAACCGAAATGATGTTACAATTCTCATGTACATTGTACCAATTACCCACTCTGCACAAAACAGGAGGTCGTAACGACTATGGCACAGCCCTTAGCGGATTATGTCAAGCTGCCGGAGCTTGACGAGTACAAGGAATGGTTCAAGGACTTCGCGGATCTCTACCGTGAGGACGGCATCCTTCAGGTCACCTGGAGAACGAAGAACATGCCCATGCACCACAGCGGCATGTCGCACCGCGCGTGCAGCCAGCTCACGCGTGTCATCTCCATGGACACGAAGAATGAGATCATCATCTACACGCACCTCGGCGACAGCTGGATGACCGAGTCTGACCCGAACGGCTGGGAGACGTACTCCGAGCTGCCGCGTCAGCGCTTTGAGCACCAGTATTTCGACGACACGAACCTCATCAAGAACATGGTCTTCGACCTGCAGGTCCCGACGATCGGCGCCATCCCCGGCCCCGGCTTCCACTGGGATTCTGCCATGCTCTGCGACGTGACGATCGCGTCGGAGGACACGTGGATGGAGGTTCCGCACGCGCACGGCGGCCTCGTCCCGGGCGACGGCATGGGCCTTATGACCCAGCACTACTTCGGCACGAAGCGCGGCAACTACTACATGATGACCGCCCGCCAGTGGACGGCCAAGCAGATGCTCGACTGGGGCATGGTCTCCGAGGTCGTGCCGAAGGGCAAGGTCATGGAGCGCGCCTGGGAGATCGCCCGCATGTGGAAGCGTATGCCGTATGAGAACCGCTGCATCATGTCCAACCTGGCCAAGCGCCCGCTTATGAAGCTGTTCATGCAGGACCTGAAGCTGCACACCACCTCCGAGCAGTACGGCTCGCTGCTCCGCGTCGCCGACGGTACGCTCGGCGACCAGAACTCCGGCCAGCAGGACGAGAAGTACATCTCCCGCACGAACGACTGGCGCTACACCCACCCGTGGATGCAGCAGCCGCCCACGCGCTACACCTGGGAGGTCTTCCGCACCGAGCCCATCGAGTGGTTCAAGAAAGTCGAAGCCGGCGAGGCCGTCAACCCGCACGAGCCCAAGCCGACCGATCCGTACCGCCCGAAGAAGGCGTAAATATGATGAGCAACCCCCGCGGCATACGCCGCGGGGGTTGTTTTTTACGCGAAGTACTCGTCTAAGTCCCACCGGGCGGGGTTTTCGAGGATGTAGCGGCGGACGCCATCGAGGTCTTCGTTGCAGCGGAGCGTGTGCTCGTAAAAGGAATCCTGCCAGATGGGATGCCCGATCTCGCGCATGGTCATCCGCTTGAACGCACGGATGACCATCGGGAGCGTAGGGCGGGATGACCCCATCCCGCCGCCGTCGAAGCACAGGAGCAGGTGAACGTGATTGGGCATAATGACGTAGCTGTCCACATGAACGCCGGGATAGGCGCTGTCGATGCCGCGGATGTACCGGTCGCAGATCGCGCCGACCCGCGACAGAGAAATGGCCGGCACCTCTTCGCCGCCGGCGATGCGGATGCCGGGAACCAATCCTGCCGGCGGGATGGGGTCATCCCGCCCTACGGCGCAGTCGGCGGCGCGCCGGTCGATCGCGCCAAGGATCGTGCGGCGGTCTTTGACGCAGATCGTTGCAAAATAGCTGCCGTTCTGGCTGTAATCATATTCTTTGAGCCGCGGGTGCTTCCGCTTTGGCTGGTTCATTTCCATCACCGCGCCCAGCATACCACATTTTCCCTCCTGCGTCCATGTGCGCGGCGAAATGAACAATTTGTAAACTCTGCGCCCGGCGGGCGATCGGGGCGGCGGGGCGGTTGATTTTGGGGCGGCGGGGCGGTATGATAAAGGGTACAATGCATTCATATATGCCCGGAAAGGAACCTGCAATGCTGACCCTCAAAGACATCCGAAAGGACTACGGCTCGGGCGAGAGCGCCGTCCATGCGCTCTCGGGCGTGAGCCTGAGCTTCCGCAGGAGCGAATTTGTATCCATCCTCGGCCCGTCCGGCTGCGGCAAGACGACGCTTCTGAACATCATCGGCGGGCTCGACCAGTACACGTCGGGCGACCTTGTCATCAACGGAAGATCGACGAAGGACTTCCGCGACGGCGACTGGGACGTCTACCGCAACCGCGCCATCGGCTTTGTGTTCCAGAGCTACAACCTCATCCCGCACCAGACGGTGCTGCGCAACGTCGAGCTTGCCATGACGCTCTCGGGCGTCAGCCGGGCTGAGCGGCGGCGGCGCGCCGTCGAGGCGCTCGAGCGCGTCGGGCTCGGCGATCAGCTGAGGAAGAAGCCGAACCAGATGTCCGGCGGCCAGATGCAGCGCGTGGCCATTGCGCGCGCGCTCGTCAACAACCCCGACATCATTTTAGCCGACGAGCCGACCGGCGCGCTCGACACGGAGACGAGCGTGCAGGTCATGGAGATCTTAAAGGAGGTCGCGCGCGACCGGCTCGTCATCATGGTCACGCACAACCCGGATCTGGCCGAGCGCTACTCCACGCGCATCGTGCGCCTGCTCGACGGCCGCGTCGTCGACGACACGGCGCCCTACGGCGGCGAGGCCGAGACGCAGACCGCGCCCGCGCGCATCCGCAAAAAGCCCATGTCCGTCCGCACGGCGGCCGGGCTGTCGCTCAACAACCTGATGACGAAAAAGGCGCGCACGATCTTAACGGCGTTCGCCGGCTCCATCGGCATCATCGGCATCGCGCTCATCCTGTCGCTTTCCAACGGCATCCAGACGTACATCGACCAGGTGCAGGAGGACACGCTCTCGTCGTATCCCATCGCGCTTGAGGCCGAGAGCGTCGACATGACGAGCATGCTCACGAGCCTGATGAGCGTCCCGGACGCGGACGCGCCGGAGCGCGAGCGCGACACGGTCTACGCCAACGCCGTGCTCTTCCAGATGCTCAACTCCGTCAATGCCGCGGAGACGACGCACAACAACCTCGCGGCGTTCCGCGAATTTTTAGAGCGGGAAATGAATCCGGACACGGCGACAACGGAGCTGGCCGCGGCCGTTTCGGCCGTGCAGTACGGCTATGACTTCGACCTCGGCATCTACACGGAGGATCCGGATGGGAAGATCGAGCGCTCCGACCTCAAGGCCATGATGGCCGACCTCGGCACGAGCATGACGGGCGCGGAGTCGGCCTCGTCCATCGCGGCGCTGCTCGACTCGCCGATGTACTCGTCCATGGATCAGATGAAGGTCTGGGAGGAGCTGCTGCCCGAGGGCGACGGCACGGGCGTGAACAGCCTGCTCACGGGGCAGTACGACGTCGTGGCCGGCCGCTGGCCGGAGCGCTTTGACGAGGTCGTGCTTGTCGTGAACGAGCGAAACGAGCTCAGCGACATGGCGCTCTACACGCTCGGCCTTGCCTCGTCCGAGGAGCTTTATCAGACGCTCATGGCGTCCATGACGGGCGGCGAGGTCGCGGCGCTGAGCAAAACGCAGTGGAGCTTTGACGAGCTCCTTTCCAAGACGTTCCGCCTTATCCTGCCGGCCGGACGCTATCAGCTCGACAGCGCGACGGGCGCCTATGTCGACATCGGCGAAAGCCAGACGGGGCTGGAGCTCCTCTATGAAGCCGGCACGCCGATCCGCATCGTCGGCATCATCCGCCCGAACGAGGACGCGACGGCCACGATGATGACCGGCGCCATCGGCTACACGCACGCGCTGACGGAGTATGTCATGGAGAAAACGGCCGAGACGGACGTTGTCAGGGCGCAGCTGGCCGACCCGAAGACGGACGTCCTGTCCGGCCTGCCGTTCCACGACGAGAGCGCGCCGGAAAAGACGGACGCGGAGAAGGCCGCAGAGCTGCGGGCGCATTTCGCCGCGCTCGGCGCGGCCGACAAGGCCGCCATCTACACGGCCGTCGCCTCGGAGCCGAGCGAGGAGTACCTGACGCAGGCAGTCGCCGCGCAGACGGCGGGGCTTGACCGTGCCGCGGCCGAGCAGATGCTCCGGCAGGCCTACGCCGCGCAGACGGGCGCGGACGCAGCGTCGCTCGAGAGCTACTTTGCCCAGATGGACGACGAGACAATCATGCGCTACGCCGAGGCCGCCGTGGCCGAAATGGCGCGGGCGCAGTACGCCGAGCAGATGGCCGCGCAGCTCGGCGCTCAGACGACCGACACGCTCGCCGCGCTCTTCGACGTGGCCGTGGGAAACGCCGCGCCGACGGCGCAGACGCCCGCGCAGCCCATGACGGACGCGCAGATGGCCGCGCTGTACGAAACGTACATGCCCGCGACGGAGTCGACGAGCACCTATGACGACGTTCTGACCACGCTCGGCTACGCCGACCCGGACAGCCCGGATTCCATCCGGCTCTACGCCGCGAGGTTCGAGGACAAGGACGTCATCGCCGCCGTCATCGACGCCTACAACGAAACGGCGGCCGAGGCCGACCAGATCAGCTACACGGACTATGTCGCGCTGCTCATGAGCTCCGTCACGACGATCATCAACGCCATTTCCTATGTGCTCATCGCGTTTGTGGCCATTTCGCTCGTCGTCTCGTCGATCATGATCGGCATCATCACCTATATTTCCGTGCTCGAGCGCACGAAGGAGATCGGCATCCTGCGCGCCATCGGCGCGTCGAAGAAGGACATCGCGCGCGTGTTCAACGCCGAGACGTTTCTGGAGGGGCTTGTGTCGGGTCTTCTCGGCATTGGGCTGACGCTCGTGCTCATCGTGCCCATGAACATCGTCATCCGGCGCCTTTCGGGCATTGAGAACATCGGCGCGGCGCTGCCGGCCGCGGCTGCGGCCGTTCTGGTGACCATCAGCGTGCTGCTGACGGTCGTCGCGGGGCTCATCCCGTCGCGCATCGCCGCGCGGAAGGACCCGGTCGAGGCGCTGCGCACGGAATAAAATGCGGGAAGGAGCAATACCATGGCGAATCTGACCGAGCAGGCCATCCTTGAGGCCTTCGTCCGCCAGCTGTCTGAGCAGCCGTTTGACAAGATCACCGTCACGGATCTTGCGGCCGAGTGCCAGATCACCCGGCGCACGTTCTACTATCACTTCCGCGACCTGCTCGACGTCGTCGAGCGGCTGTTCCAGATCGAGATCGACGTCGCCATCCGCGAGTTCCGGTTCGGCGCGAGCTGGCAGGAGTGCTTCATCCGCGCCAGCCGCTTCGTGCTCGACAACCGGCGGGCGGTGTACCATCTCTACCGCTCGGCGCACCGCGACGAGCTTGAGCGCTATATAAGCCGCCTGTCCATGGAGGTCATGCGCCGGTATCTGGCCGAGCTGTCAAAGGGCCGCGACGTAAAGCCGGACGACTTTGAGATGATCTGCCAGTTCTACAAAAGCGCGCTGTACGGCCTCGTCATGGAGTGGCTCGGGCGCGGGATGCAGGACGACCCCGAGCGCATCGTCCGCCGCATCGGCGAGCTGTTTGAGGGCGGGCTCATGCACGCCATCACCGTCAGCGAGCAAAGCTGAATCTTTGTGACACTCCGGCCGCTTTGTGCAAATCCTGCACAAAGCGGCCGTTTTGTATGTTGAAGCGGCGGGGTCGTATGCTAGAATACCCACGATGGCACTCCGGCGAGAGGAGTGCTAACACCGGCACGGCACGCCGGAAGCAAAAAAGGAGCGAACCACAATGCAGAAATTTGGAAGAGCAGTCGTCCGGCTGCGCATTCCCATTGTGATCCTGGCGCTCATCCTGCTGATCCCGTCGGTCCTCGGCATGGTGAACACCCGGATCAACTACGATATGCTGACCTACCTGCCCGAAGAGATGGACACGGTCAAGGGTCAGGACATCCTGCTCGACGATTTCGGAAAGGGCGCGTTCTCCCTCGTCATCGTCGACGGGATGGAGCCGAAGGACGTCTCGGCCCTGCGGCAGAAGTTCGAGCAGGTCGACCACGTTGAGACCGTGCTGTGGTACGACAGCATCATGGATCTGAGCGTGCCGCTCGAGGTCCTGCCAGACAAGGTCTACGACGCGTTCAACAGCGGCGAGTCCACGATGCTCGCCATCTTCTTCGACACGTCGACGTCGGCCGACGAGACGATGGACGCCATCCGCGCCATCCGTTCCATCGCGGGCGAGCAGTGCTTCGTGACGGGCATGAGCGCGATGGTCACGGATCTGAAGGATCTGTGCGAGCGCGAGGAGCCCATCTACGTCGGCCTGGCCGTGCTGCTGGCCGTGGCGGCCATGATGCTGTGCATGGACAGCTATCTTATCCCGCTCGTGTTCCTTGCGAGCATCGGCATCGCCATCGTCATCAACCTCGGCAGCAACTACTTCCTCGGCGAAATTTCGTACATTACGAAGGCGCTGTCGGCGGTGCTGCAGCTGGCCGTCACGATGGACTACTCCATCTTCCTGTGGCACGCCTACGAGGAGCAGCGCACGCTGCATGGCGACAAGAAGGACGCGATGGCCGCGGCCATCGCCGCGACGATCACGTCCGTCACCGGCAGCTCCATCACGACGGTCGCGGGCTTTGCCGCCCTGTGCTTTATGAGCTTCACGCTCGGCCGCGACCTCGGCATCGTCATGGCCAAGGGCGTCGTGCTCGGCGTCATCAGCTGCGTGACGGTCCTGCCGTCGCTCATCCTGCTGCTCGACAAGCCGCTGGAGAAGACGAAGCACCGCGCGCTCATCCCGCAGATGAAGCGCGTCTCGGCCGCCATCACGAAGCGGCCGTGGATCTTCCTGCTTGTGTTCCTCATCCTCGTCGGCCCGGCGCTCTACGGCTATCAGAAGACGAACGAAGAGGTCTACTACGACCTCGGCGAGTGCCTGCCGGAGGACATGGAGTACGTCATCGCAAACTCGAAGCTGCAGGAGACGTTCGACGTCGGCTCGACGCACATGCTGCTCGTCGACGCGTCGCTCCCGGCGAAGGACGTGCGCGGGATGCTCTCTGAAATGGAGCAGGTGGACGGCGTGAAATACGCGCTCGGCCTCGAGAGCGTCGTCGGCTCGCTCGTCCCGGAGGAGATCCTGCCCGATTCGATGAAGGAGATCCTCAAGAGCGACCGCTGGGAGCTGCTGCTCATCGGCTCGGAGTACAAGGTCGCAAGCGACGCGGTCAACGCGCAGATCGACAGCCTCAACGCCATCGTCAAAGCCCATGACCCGAACGGGATGCTCATCGGCGAGGCGCCGTGCACGAAGGACATGATCGAGATCACGGATACGGACTTCAAGGTCGTCAACGCGGTCTCCATCGCCGCGATCTTCATCATCATTGCGCTCGTGCTGAAGTCCATTTCGCTGCCGATCCTGCTCGTGGCGCTCATTGAGTTCGCAATTTTCATCAACCTTGGCCTGCCGCATTACCTCGGAACGTCGCTGCCGTTCATCGCGCCCATCTGCATCAGCACGATCCAGCTCGGCGCGACGGTCGACTACGCGATCCTCATGACGACGCGCTACAAGAGTGAGCGCATCGGCGGCGCGGACAAGAAAACGGCCGTCACGAACGCGCTGCGCACGTCCATGCCCAGCATCATCGTCAGCGCGCTCGGCCTGTTCGCCGCGACGTTCGGCGTGGCCGTCTACTCGGACATCGACATCATCAGCTCGCTGTGCAACCTGATGGCGCGCGGCGCGATCGTGAGCATGTTCTCCGTTATCCTCATCCTTCCGGCGATGCTCCTGCTCTTTGACGCGGTCATCCGCAAGACGACGCTCGGAATGGGAAAGATCAAAAATACGAAATCGGCGAGGAGTCTTGAATTATGAAAAAGGCAAACCGTATCCTTGCGCTGGTGCTTGCCTGCGCAGTTCTTGCGAGCGGCGGCGCGCTGCTCGCCTCGGCCGAGACGCCGTCGGACGACGCGGCGCCGGCGCAGACTGAGCCGGTCGTCACGGCCGCCGCGGGCGGCGGCTCCGCGGCCGCGGAGAAAAACGAGACCGTCTACGTCATCTCCGGCGCGGACGGCAGCGTGGAGTCCGTCATCGTCAGCGACTTTCTGAGCAATCCGGATTCGGCCGCGACGCTCTCCGACGTCTCGACCCTCTCCGACATCAAGACCGTCCGCGGCGACGCGGCGGCCTCGCAGTCCGGAAGCGACGTCACCTGGACGGCGCAGGGCGAGGATGTTTACTATCAGGGCACGACGGACAAAGCCCCGCCCGTCTCCGTCAAGATCACCTATCAGCTGGACGGCAAGGACATTTCGCCCGACGCGCTGGCCGGGCAGTCCGGCCATGTGACCATCCGCTTTGACTACACGAACAACGAAACGGCGACGGTCGACGGCCGCGAGGTCCACGTCCCGTTCGCCGTCCTGACCGGCCTGATGCTGGACAACGACAATTTCCGCAACATCACCGTCACGAACGGCAAGGTTCTCAATGACGGCTCGCGCTCCGTCGTCATCGGCTTCGCGCTGCCGGGCCTCCAGTCCGACCTCGCGCTCGACCCGGAGGACATCGAGCTTCCGGAGTATGTTGAAATTTCCGCCGACTGCACCGACTTTTCCATTGAGACGACCCTGACGCTCGCCACGAGCGAGGTGTTTGCCGCGGCCGACAGCGCCGACGGCGCGCTCGACACGAGCGAGCTGACCGATTCGCTCACGGCGCTCACCGACGCCATGGAGCAGCTCATGGACGGCTCGTCCGAGCTCTACGACGGCCTTGCCACGCTGCTTGAAAAGTGCGGCGAGCTCGACTCCGGCGCGCAGGCCATCGTGGACGCCGCGGGTCAGATCGAGACGGGCGCGAAGAGCCTGTCGACCGGGGCAGGTCAGCTGAAGTCCGGCGCATCCTCCTTAAGCTCCGGCCTCGACCAGCTCGCCGCGAACAACGACACGCTCACCGCGGGCGCAAAGCAGGTCTTTGACACGCTGCTTGCAACCGTGCAGCAGCAGATTACCGCGTCCGGGCTCTCCGTCCCGGCGCTGACGATCGACAACTACGCAAAGACGCTCGACACGCTCATCTCCTCGCTCGATTCGTCCGGCGTGACGGCCGCGGCGAAGGCGAAGGTCACCGAGCAGGTCGTCTCGACCGTCCGCCCGCAGGTGCTTGCGGCAGTGCTCGCCTCGCAGGGCATCGACGAGCAGACGTACAACGCCCTGCCTGCGGCGCAGAAGTCCGCCATCGATGCGGCGGTCGAGCAGCAGATGGCCTCGAACGAGGTTCAGGCGAAGATCGACGCGGCCGTGGCGCAGGCGATGGCCTCCGACGAGGTCCAGAGCCAGATCCGGGCCGCCGCGTCCAGCGCCGCTGCCGGCGTGCAGCAGCTCACGGCGGCCAAGGCGCAGCTTGACAGCTACAACGCGTTCTATCAGGGGCTTGTTTCCTACACCGGCGGCGTGGCCAGCGCGGCGACGGGCGCAAAGCAGCTCGTCTCCGGCAGCGCGCAGGTGAGCGCGGGCGCCGACCAGCTCGCCGCCGGCGCGTCCCAGCTGGCGTCGGGCGCCGGTACGCTCAAGGCCGGCACGGCCGCCCTCGTCGACGGCGTTGGCCAGCTGAAGAGCGGCGCGATGCAGCTGTCCGACGGCCTGAAGCAGTTTAACGAGGAGGGCATCGAGAAGATCATGGCGCTGGCCGATCAGGACGTCATTGACGGCCTGCAGGCCGTGGCCGACGCCGCGAAGGGCTACACGAACTTCTCCGGCAGCGCGGACGGCGTCACCGGCACGGTGCGCTTCATCTACAAGACTGCCTCTATCGGCTAAAGCCCCGTCCGGAGCAGGCTCCGGACGGAAGAGAATGCAGCCCGCTGCAGCGCACAGGCCTCCCGTTCAGAAAGAACGGGAGGCCTGCACGTTTGCGGTCTGTAGCATAAAAAATCCGAGGTACACGCCCCCGGATTTTTTGATCTTATTTTGTTCCGACGCCTGCGGGCGTCGGAATTCTGCGAAGCGAAGCAATGGGATCAGACGAGCGGATCGTCGTGCTCGTTGTCCTTGTGCTCATGCAGCTGATACTCGCGCAGCTCCGTCAGGGCCTCCTGATTGCGCTCGGACTTCATGCCGGGGAAGGCCTTGAGGATGCGGTTGTGCAGATGGATGGACTCGGAGAGCTTCGCGCGCAGCTCCTCATAGCGGCTGTCGCGCACGGCGCGGCCGCTGGCGCGGGCGGCGTCGAGCAGGATCTGCTCCTCGGCGCGGTGATGCTCGGCAAGCTGCTTCTCCTCGGCGCGGTGGGCGCGGACCATGTCGGCATAGTCGCTGTAGCGCGCCTGCGTCTGGTCCGTCCGCGCCTTGATGGCGAGCGTCGCGTCGGAGATGGTGTCGCCGATGGTGTCGGACACGCCGTGGATCTCGCGGCCGAGCTTCGTGAGCAGGCCGAGGCGCTTCTGGAAGTTGCGCACGACGGCGACGGAGGCGATGAGGTCGGCCACGATGAGCGCGCTGAGCACGCCGATGAGCACGAGCCCCGCCATATGCGGCAGCAGGCGCACGAGGTGGTAGATCGCCGGGTGGACGAGCTTCATGATGAATGTCGCGGCGAAGCCCCAGATGATGGAAAACTCGAGGCAGATGTAGCCCTTTAGGTTGAATTTCACGTCGGAATAGTCCCACCATTTCGTGTGAAACGCTTTTTCCAGCACCCAGCCGGTCATAAATTCCAGCGCGCTTGTTAAGATCATCGAGCCGAAAAACAGCGCGGCGAGCGAGCCGGAGAGCGGCGTGAGCGCGACGATGCAGCACACGACGCCGAAGCCGTAGATCGGGCAGACCGGGCCGTTGAGAAAGCCGCGGTTGACGAATTTCCCGGTCTTGACCGCCGCGAAGGCGACCTCGCAGCACCAGCCGAGAAACGCGTAGACAAAGAACAGCAGGGTCAGATCGTAAAGTGAATAGGTCATGAGCAACGCCTCCCATAAAAGACAGTATAGCGGCAAACGGATAAAATCACAAGTGCGGCGGCAAAAATCTGCAGTTGCATCCGACGTGTACCAATGATAAAATAATGGAAAAAGCTCCCGGAGGTGCGCTGTGGACGCCAAGTGGAAAAAGTACCGGCACTGCCTGCTGCTGCTCTATATCCCGGTCTATGCCGTGTGGTTCGTGCTGCTGGAAAGGCATGTGACGGCGCACTACTGGGCCAGCTATGTGCCGCTTGATGATAAGATCCCGTTCGTGCCCGCGTTCGTGCTGGCGTATGTGATGTGGTACCCGTTTTTGTTCGGGACGGGGCTTTATGCCATGGCGCGCGACGTGCCGGCGTTCCGGCGGTATATGGCCTATACGATCGGCTCGCTGTCGGTGTGCCTTTTCATCTGCACGATCTTCCCGAACGGGCAGGATCTGCGCCCGGAGCTTGCAGGCCGGAGCGGCGTCTTCACGCGCCTTATCGCCCTTTTGTACGCCGCGGACACCAATACGAACAGTCTGCCGAGCATGCACGTCGTCGGCGCCGCCGGCGCGATGCTGTGCGTGTTCGACCTCACGCGGAAAAAATGGCTTCGCGCCGCGGCTGTGATTGTGTGCGTGCTCATCTGCGCCTCGACGGTCTTCATCAAGCAGCACTCGATTCTGGACACCCTCGCGGGAATTCTCGTCGCCGCCGTCTTTGCCCTGCCGGTGTACGGGCGGTATTTTGTAAAAAGACACAGAAAAGCGCACCTTCCCGCGTAAAACCAAGCGCCCCGTCCATCCGGACGGGGCGCTTTTTATCAGGTCAGAAGCATCACGATGCCGTACAGGATCGGCTGGTGGAGCAGGTAGATCCACAGCGACTGGCGGCCGCAGAAGGAGAAAAAGCGGATGGGCGCGGCGGAGGCGTTCACGCGCGGCAGGCGCGTTTTTTTCTCGCGGTAGACCGTTCGGCCGAGGACGGTGCCGAGCATGAAAAAGCCCATGTGCGGCAGGAGCGGGAAATAGTCGCTCGAGGCCATGCCGTCCATGCGCAGGCCGAGCGGGTAGAGCAGCGGTGTCCCGACGCGCAGCGTCTGAACAGAATACCCCAGCACGACGAGCAGGATGCCGAGCGCCGCCGTCGCCGGCAGCGGCAGCCGCTTGAAGAGCGGGTAGAGCAGCATACAGCAGCCGAGCAGATGCAGCACGCCGAACAGGATGAGGATGGAGCGCCCGGCCATGCCGAGGCGCCACATCGCGGCCGTCACGGCCGTGATGACCATGCCCGCGGCAAGGACGATCAGTCCGCGCCGCGCGCTGCGGCGCCCGAGCGTGACGCAGATGCCGGAAATCAGGATGAAAAGGATGCCGCCGTATTCCTTGATGAGAAGATAAAACGCCGGAAGCTGCAATTTCAGCCCGCCGAAGTACGTCAGGTCGAAAACAAAGTGGATGGCGACCATGCACACGATGCACAGTCCGCGCAGCGCGTCCAGCTCCCAGATGCGCGCGGCGCGCGCGCCCTCAGAGCCCGGCATTGGCCTGCTCCTCCAGCACGCGGTAGGCGACCTTCCCGACGAGCGTCTTGGGAAGCTCCGCGCGAAACTCGATGTCATACGGCATGGCGTATTTGGCGATGCGCTCGCGGCAGTAGGCGAAAAGCTCGCGCTTCACGCTGTCCGACGGCTCGACGCCCGGCCGGAGCACGACGAAGGCCTTGACCTTCTGGATCTTATAGTCGTCCTTCACGCCGACGACGCACGAGAGCAGGACCTTCTCGTGCCCGTCGATGATGTTCTCGAGCTGGCTGGGGTAGACGTTGTAGCCGGACGAGATGATCATGCGCTTGATGCGCTGGCGGAAGTAGACAAAGCCGTCGCTGTCCATGCAGCCGAGGTCGCCGGTGTGCAGCCAGATGCGGCTGTCCGCGTGGCGGCGGAGCGTGTCGGCCGTCTCTTTTTCGTTGTCGATGTAGCCGAGCATGACCGACGGGCCGGAGATGCAGATCTCGCCCTCGGCGTTCGGCTCGACCTCCTCCGTCGTGCCCGGGCGGACGATCTTGTAGTAGGTGTCCGGGAACGGGATGCCGATGGAGCCCTCGCGGCTATAGTCAGGCGGCGTCAGGCACGAGGCCGTGACGCACTCGGTCGTGCCGTAGCCCTCGCGCACCTGGATGGAGGCGTTGTGCGCTTTTAAGAACGCGTCCACCTTGCGCTTGAGCTCGATGGACAGCGAGTCGCCGCCGGAGAACATGCCGACGAGGCACGACAGGTCGACGCCGTCGAGCCTGTCTGCGCGCAGCAGCGCCTCAAAGAGCGTCGGCACGCCGGCGATGATGTTCGGCCTTTTCTTTCGCAGCAGGTCGGCGTAGCTCTGCACGGTAAACTGCGGGACCAAAATGCACGTCGCGCCGCCGACGAGCATCGTGTGGATGCCGATGCCGAGGCCGAAGCCGTGGAACAGCGGCATGACCGAGAGCATCCTCAGCCCCGCGATCGGCGCAAAGCCGGACGCCGCGATCGTCTGGAGCGCGAGCGCGTTGAAGTTGATGTGCGAGAGCAGAATGCCCTTCGTCGTGCCCGTCGTGCCGCCGGAGAAGAGGATGACGGCGCCGTCGTCGTATTTTCCCGTGTCCGGGCCGAGCTTTTCGCGGCGGCCGGCGGCGAGAAAGTCGTTCCACAGGACAAAGTCCCCGCCGCGCGGCAGCGCCGGGATCCTGCGGCCCTGCGTGAGGGCGTAGCCTGTTTTGAGCGGCTGCGGCAGCTCGTCCTTCACGCGCGCGAGCAGGATCGTCACGGGGTGGTCGGCGTGCGCGATCGTCGAGGCGACCTTCGCATAGAACTGGTCGAGCGTCAAAATGGCGCGGCTGCGGCTGGCATTCAGGTAAAACGCGATCTCGCCCGCGGCGGAGAGCGGGTGGATCATCGTCGGGATGGCGCCGATGCGGCCGAGGGCGTAGAACGAGTCGATGGCCTGCGGGCAGTTCGGCATACAGATCGTCACGCGGTCGCCCCGGCGGATGCCGAGCGCCTGATAGGCGCGCGCCGTGCGGTCGATGCGCGCAGCGAACTGCGCATACGTCGTCTTTTTGCCCATGAACTCATAGGCGTAGGATTTCGGATACTTCCGGCACGTCTCCAGCACAAGCTGGGTCATCGTGCGGTGCGGATAGGCGATGGTCGCGGGGGTGTCCCCGTAAAAGTTCAGCCAGGGTGCGGCCGCGGAAAGGCTCATGATCGGTCCTCCTGCATTGGGTTTCCACTGACCATCCTACGCCCAAAACGCGTCCCTGTCAAGGAACCGGGCCAAACGGGACAGGGAGGGAGAGCGCGCAGGGGGCGAGCCGGCCGCAGGGCGCGCGGAACTGACCGTTCTATTGGACACCTGCTGCGGTATGATAGAGCCATCCGATCAAGGGGATGCAGACGATGGCCGGCAAATGGCGGATCGACATGGAGCTTCGCCCGGTCCATCTGGAACATAGACGGCGAAGCGGGCGGCAGCGCAGCCCGCGGCCGGATAAGCGGGCAATGATCGAGGCGATCCTGAGGAGGTTTTGAAAATGGAGCCAATTATTTTTGCAAAAATGCGCATGACAGGGTGCGGCCCGGAAAAGCCGCAGGGAAAGGCGGTGCGGGTCAGGAAGCCTGCCGCCCGGTCGGTCGTGCGCGTCCGGTTTGGCGGTGGGCGCGAGCTGGATTACTTCAACGACAGGTTCGATCTGAAGCCCGGAGATGCGGTTTTTGTGGACGGCCGGTTTGCGGGGCAGCTGGGCCGCGTGGTCTCCGTCAGCCGGCATTTTAAGATCCGGCCGGAGGATTACAAGCGCGTGATCGGCCTTGCCGACACCCGCGTCAGCGGGCGGTTCTTCCGGGTCGGTTCGCATCTGGTCACGTTTGACCGCTGCGCGCTTCCATACGGCCGGTTCCGTACCTGGGTGCTGCCGCCGGAGCCTGACGACGAGTATCTGACCGGCTACGGGGACGAGCACGTCGACCTGGACGACCGCGGCACATGGCCGTTCGACGCCGGCGTCCTGGAGCGCGGCGCCGGCTACTTCCGGGACGGCCGTGTCCGGTATCTGAGCCTGTCCGGCGGCCGGGGCCAGGCCGTTGTGGACGGATCGCGCCCGTATGAGGTCGAATTCCGGTACAAAGACGGCGTCGCCGCAAGGCTGTCCTGCACCTGCCCGTGCGGCTATCCCTGCAAGCACGAGGCTGCGGTGCTTTTGCAGCTCGCGCAGCTGCGCGAGTGCCTCGGGGATCGCTGCGCCGCCGAGTGGAGCCGCAGCGGCTATTTTGCCGCGGTCTCCGCGCCGCTGTTTTTCTCCCTCGCGGTCGGCGACGGAACGATTCTGCGACTGGAGCGGCAATAAAAAAGACACGACCGAAGGCGCCTCCCGATAAGAAAGCATCGTGGGGCAAGAGAGAACCGGCATAGCTTCGGCTATGCCGGTTTTCTCATTCTTGTGTCTCCCTACTTCAACATAGCTCTATTCGTTAATACTGAGCAGGATATTCAACTCCTGTGTTTCATTTTCGGGCAGTACATAATATCCATTTCCGAAAATGAGGGTTTTGATTGCTGGAAAATAATCAACGGTCAGAACAAATCCCTTGTTAGTTGTGATCCGAATTAAGCGCTCCCCTTTATTCCAAAGGCTATAGGCTTTGTCTTGAATCGTCCAATCATTGGAAGCGCTCCCATCAATCGTAATAGTATTTCCTTCGTCATCTACACAAGTGCTGATGTCCTTCTTAACATTAGTTCTTTTGAATACACAATGCCCATCTTCCTCGCTAAAATAAACATCTTTATTGCCGTAAGCATCATACCATGCTTTTGCTAAACGACACTCATTTGCCTCATGTCCGATATTTTCCTTCCCAGAAAGAATTTCAATGATTCTCGATATTGTTGTTTTGTCTTCCACTTCAAAAAGAAGGAGATTATCTCCATTCGACACCTCAACTTTTTCAACGGAATCAGGAATGCCGTAGGTACCTAACACTACATCGGAAAGTTGCCCGATCTCATCTGGAGTATTAAGACTTTCCGCTGTATAGAATGCATATCCAGTTTCCGTTTCTACAATGCAAATCGAATCATAATTCGGGAACTTTGTAAAATGATATACTGGACACCCAATCAAATTTGCTTCTTCACAAGTTCCTACCACACCCATATATTCGCCGATATCGCTCCTTGTAATCCGATAAGTGTTTTCCGGGGTTAGCCCGATCTCATCCGCTTCGATAATACCATAACGAATCCGATCAGCAAAAGGAATCGGGAAGTACATTACATTTTTATCCGTATCCAATGTGAATCCATGAGCTTCCTCAACCGCCTCATCGTCTGGCATAGGAGTTGTGGTTGTAATAGAAAACTTGGTGGCGCTCCAAATCACAGCAATGGCACAACACAGACAAGCTGCAACAGCTCCCCATCTGACCCACCTGCGCTTTGGCTTCGCATTGGTGCGGACATTGTTGGTTTCCTCGATAATATCATCGTTCAGCATATTCAAAGCGTCACTGATGT
>CAKTOF010000013.1 GCA_934589675.1 uncultured Oscillospiraceae bacterium | reverse complement strand
GCCGGACAGCGACTTTTTCATCATCTACGGACACAATATGAAAAACGATACCATGTTCGGCACGCTGGACAGGTACGCGCATTCGGATTTCCAAAAGGAAAATCCGTCGTTCACGCTGACTACCATTACCGAGCAGCGGACTTATGAGGTTTTTGCCGCCATCGAAACCCGCATATTCTATCAGGAAGAAAGCGGTTATCGCCCTTTCTTCAAAGCGGGGACATTAACCAATGCCGATTATCTCGAGCTGGTAAACTGGCTGAAGGACAACGCCCTGTATGATACCGACATCACCCCTGCCTGCGGCGAACAGCTTTTGCTGCTTGCTACATGCAGCTATCATACTGAAAACGGACGCTTCCTTGTGGCAGCACGGAGAATTATGGACGAAACCTGACTGTGGAAAAGTAAAGAGCGCCTGGGCTTTCATCCAGATGGCAGAAGCTTCGATAACCTCCCCTTTGTGACGCTTGACATGGAAACCCTGATTAAAATATAATGTAAAAACAAGAAGCAATCCGCGCACAGGGCGCTGCCGGCACTTTTTTGGGCGCCGTTTCACAACAAGGCCTCCGCGGGAGCGAAGGCTTTTTTGCGGCTGTGTTCACACAGCATATGGGCAGCCCGGAAAAACAAGGTCGATTTTCCGTGACCGGATGTGAAAAACACGCCGCTGATATTTGAAAGGAACGGGGGACTTCCGTGAATGATGTGATGATTGCTTATTTCCTCTCGTTAGTTCGTTCGAAGAGCTATACCGCCACGGCGGAGCAGATGTTTACAGCAAAGCAGGTCATCAGCAAAACGATCAAGACGATGGAGAGTGAATTGGGGTTCCCGCTGTTTCTGCGCGGCAGCCACTCCGTTGCGCTAACGGCAGAGGGCAAGCAGCTGGCAGAGCTTCTGACCGACTATGACCGGCGGTATTTCGCCGCGAGCAGCAGCCTCCGCAGATATTCTGACCGGCGGGACATCTGGCTTGCGGTGGAAGAATGGGTCGGGCTGTCTCCGGAGATCACGCGCGCACTCAACGCGTACGAAAAAATGACCGGCTGCCCGATCCGCATCCGGCGGGTCTGCAACGGAAAAGCGATGGGCATGCTGCTGGCCGATAATGTGGACGGCGCCATCACATCCAATTACTGCGCCGCTCCGGTTGCGTCGCTGTGCAGAATAACAGCCCTTGAAGAGCGCGGCATGTGCGTGGACATCGCGGCGAACCATCCCCTGTCTATGCAAATGGAGACGCAGGCGCTGGAGACACTTCCCTTTTTTGCGGTGTATTCCGGAGAACACTCCCAGGAGGTGGTCTATGGCCGTGTCAATCGGTTGTTCTCCGAGTTGGGCTATACCCCGCCGCAGATTCAGATCAAGCAGGGTCTTGCGGAGGTGTATGCCGAGATTCTGCTGCGCAACGGCTTTTCCATCCTGCCGGAGCGCGTGGTGAGCGACGAGATACTCCAGGTTCCGCTGCTCAGGACGGTATCTGTTGTATTCGCGTCATTAAAAAAGACGGTTTCCCCGGAAACGGCGAATTTGGAGACATATCTCAAAAAGACGGTTGGAGGGGCTGAAGCGTGACAGATTATCAAATCCGGTGTTTCCTGGAGTCGGCAGAGACGCTCAGCTTTACAGCGGCGGCGGAGCGGCTCCACTTCCTTCCGCAAACCGTCAGCAAGAACGTCCGCGCACTGGAAACTGAGATGGGCGCTACTTTCTTCAGGCGCGGTCGGAACAGTCTGGAGCTGACGGGCGCCGGCGTGTATTATGCCGCGCATTTTCGGAAATTGCAGCATGAGTATCTCGAGACAGTCTACAATCTGAGGCAGCAGCGTCAGAGGCAGCGCTATATTCTGACAGTCGCAATCTCTGAGCGGCTGCAGTTTAGCGGAGAGCTGCTGCGCGCCATACAGGTCTACCAGATGAGGCAGCCGTCCGTCAGGCTCTCTGTGCTGATTGGCAACACCACAAACAGCCTTCAGCTGAACGAGGCCGACGTCGGCATGATATATACGCGCGGGCCGATAGATAAGGTGCGCTATTACACGGAGAATATCGCGGAGGAACAGGAGATGCTGTTCGTTTCGGATGGGGTTCGCGGTTTGGATGAGAGCGGTATTTATGACCGCAACTGCCGGGGCGCGTGTCTTATTGAGGATTATCCCAGCTTCAATACCAGCATCGATGCGATGGAAACGCTCCGGCAGCGCCTTGCGCAGCTCGACCTCCACCCGGCGGAGATCGTCTTGCTGCCCGACCCCGGCTCGGTGATCGACACGTTCCACGTCTCATCCGTTGTCGCGGTAGCGGGCAAGCGCTTCAGTCTGCTGGCCCAGGAGCCCGGGCTGCAGACATTCGAGCTTCCGCCTCCACCATACAGACTGCATCTGGCCTGCGTCTGGGACAAGACAAACGACAACCCGCTGATCCCGGATTTCGTCCAGTGCATGAAAGAGTGCTTAAATTGTTGACAAACCCCTCTGACATATCGGTGTCAGAGGGGTTTAATCTTTCACATTTCTGTAGAATTCGGCATATTTGCAATGTCAGACATTGCGTTTCGTTGACACCTGTTCGATTTTAGTTGGTTGTCATTGATGCAGTCCTATTTTATAATATTCTCAAAATTCGCGTGTATACGGGCGGCGTATTTGGTGAATCTGTCCAACAGCACCGGCCGCAGGCGAAGAGCAAAGAAAGGGAGAGAGCTATCATGATTCGAGGTAAATATGAGCTGACTATTGCGCTGGGTGTCTCCGCATACCCTGCAGTTACCGTAATCGAGGGCGCTGACAATGTTGAACTGCCTACAAGAGAGGCAGTGGCTGAAATGCCGAAGATGAAGCCGGTTACCCATTATCTTGAGGTTTTTGAGGATAAGGGCGTTGTCAAGGCAATCCACCAGACCGAACTGAGCAAGCAGCTGGTTGACGATCTGATCATCGGCGACAACTGCATTGCATGGAAGTCGTTCTCCGGCTCCGAGGGCGTTGACCAGTGGCAGTACTGCCTGGCCTACAACGATGTCAGCGACGATATTGCCGGCGTTTCGTTCGGTATGGCTCCGTTCTTCCGCGGGTACATGGTTGTCTACGGCAAAAAGATTGGCTGACAGCTTGTGATCACGAGCCGACCATGCTCTGATTGATAAAAATAAGGAGGAAACATCATGAAACTTCGCAAACTGCTCGCATTGCTTCTTGTGCTCGTAATGGCGTTCTCCGTCCTGGCCGCCTGCAGCTCCGACGATGCCGAGGGCGGCAGCGCGCCGGCCGGCGACAGCTCCGGCTCCGGCAGCGGCTCCGGCGGCGGCTCCGACAGCAGCAGCTCCGGCAGCAGCTCCGACGCAGCCTCTGATGGCGGAGAAGTCGTTCTGAATGTCGGTTCCACCAACGCGATGTTCCTGAACGGTCTCGAGGCGACCGGCAAGGACTCCATTGTCTCCACCAACGCCTCCGGCGTGCAGGGCCTCGTGTATGATACCCTGTTCTATCCCGATGAGACCGGCACGATGGTCTCTGATATTGTCACCGAGTACAGCTACTCCGAGGACAACCTTGAGTTCACTTTCACCATCCGTGACGATGTCACTTTTGCCAGCGGCGATACCCTGACCGCAGAGGACATTCTCTTCTCTCTGGCCTGCAAACAGACAAGTGCCCGTCCGGCTTACTATACTCCGATCAATGTTGAGAAGAGCTACATTCACGATGACGGTCTGACCATCACTTTCGTGTATGACTTCGTTTTCGGCCCGGGCATCAAGTATCTTGACTTCACGATCGCCAACAAATCCTTCTACGAGTCCCTCGCTCCGGACGGTGACTATTCTGCCGTCAACTGGTACGATGCCTCCTGCGTCGACGGCACCGGCCCGTACGTCATCAAGTCCTATACCCAGGACAACAACGCCACGCTGGTTCTGCGCGACAACTACTGGGGCGATATCTCCCAGTATGAGGTCGACACCTTTAACCTGTTCCGCTACACCGATGCGACCACCATGTACATCGACTTTGAGAACAAGGTCATCGACGTTGCCATCGGCATCGCCTCTGAGGATGCCGTCCGCCTGCAGGACAATGGCCCGGAGCACGGTGCACTCGGCCTTATTGAGTCCAACGCCGTCGTTATGCTCTGCATGAACGAGCGCAAAAACGAGTACCTCGCCGATCCGGTCGTCCGTGAGGCCATTGCCCACGCGCTCGACACTGAGGTTATTACCGATGTCTGCATGGGCATTTACGGCACTCCGGCGAAGTCCACCCTGTCTCAGAATATGCCGGCGTTCGTGGACGGCTACTCCTATGACTATGATCCGGATTACTCCCGCCAGATTATGGCCGACGCCGGCTATGCCGAGGGCGAGATCGTGCTGACCTACATCACCACTTCTGCTTCCACCGAGCAGACCAACCTTGCCGAGCTTGTTCAGAGCTACCTCGATGACATTGGCATCACAGTGAATATCGAGACTTACGACATGGGCACCATGCTGCCGATGCTGATGCAGGGCCTGTCCGACTTCCAGCGTCAGACCACCTCCGACGGCACGCCGCAGCTTGAGGTTTACGAATGCTACTCCGCCCTGCCGGAGGACTCTGTCTTCCAGGCTGTCGGTATCCCGGATGCCGAGATTAACGAGCAGCTCCGGATCGGCTACAGCAACGTCGATGAGAGCATTCGCAACGCCGCCTATGGAGAAGTCCAGCGCCTGCTGTACGAGTCCTTCCGTCACATCCCGCTCTACGAGTGGAAGACCGGCTTCGCGTACAATGTTGAAACCATCGAGGATATCACCATCCTCTCGGCCAACAAGGTCAACCTCCGCTTCATCGACCCGGCATAATTCGGTATCAGTTGAATCGAGTTCGTTTACGGGGGAGAGCTTTGCCTCCCCCGTAAACAGTATTAAAAGAGAAATAATCCTGTCACATAAGGGGGATAGAACGAATGCTGCAATACATTGTCAAACGTGTGCTGCTGATGATCCCGATCCTTTTGGCAATCCTGATCCTTGTTTTTACGATCAGCTATTTCATGCCTGGCGACCCGGTTTTGATGCAGATGCCAAGCAACTTTACGCAGGAGCAGTACGACGCGAAAGAGGCCCAGCTGGGCCTTGATAAGCCGTATATCGTTCAGCTTGGCAATTACCTTTATAACATTGTGTTTCATTTTGACCTCGGCACATCCTACAACTCCGGCCAGAGCGTCAATGCCTTTATCGGCGGCCGCATCTGGGTCACATTCAAGATTGGCCTTCTGAGTTGTTTTGTCACTTTGCTGATCGCCTTGCCTGTAGGTATTATCTCAGCAGTACGGCAATACTCTGCTCTGGACTATATCGCCACCACCTGCGCGATTTTTCTGGCGGCGATGCCGGGATTCTGGCTCGCGTTGATGCTGATTATTCTGTTTTCGCAGATGCTGCAGATTCTGCCGGCATCCGGCCTGCACTCCTGGAAACACTACATTCTCCCGGTCGTGTGCAACGCGCTCGCGCCGCTGGCTCAGATCACCCGTATGACGCGTTCTTCCATGCTCGAGGTCATCCGCCAGGACTATATCCGAACCGCGCGTTCAAAAGGCATCAAAGAATCGGCCATTATCTTCAAGCACGCGCTGAAAAACGCGATGATCCCGATTATCACGGTCGCCAGCGTGCAGTTCTCGCATATTATTGGCGGCTCGGTCATTGTGGAAAACATCTTCTCGATCCCGGGCATGGGCAGTGCGCTCGTCAACGCCATCGGCAACCGCGACTATCCGTGCATCATGGGCATCACTTTCCTGATCTCGATTTTCGTCTGCGTAATCAATATGGTGGTCGATATTCTCTACACCGTCGTTGACCCGCGCATGAAGGCGCAGATTTTTGGCGTGAAGAAAAAGAAGAAAGAAAAAGAGCCGGCACCGGCAGTAAAGGAGGCGGCAACATCGTGAAGAAAAAGGAGAAGACTGTCGGGACTTCGCAGGGAGAAGCGCTCAAGCCGCACAGCCAGTGGGGCGATGTCTGGCGCCGCCTGCGCCGCAACAAACTGGCTATGGTTGGAATGTTCATCGTTATTATTCTTGTTCTGGTCGCGATTTTTGCCGATCAGATCGCGCCGTATGCCTACAATGAAGAAGATTTCCGCAACCGCATGCTCTTTCCGTGCGCCGCGCATCCCTTCGGCACCGACAATCAGGGCCGTGATATTCTCAGCCGCGTCATCTACGGCGGCCGGATCTCGCTGCTTGTCTCCGTTATGGGCGTTACCATCTCGCTGACGGTTGGCAGCCTGCTCGGTGCCGTTGCCGGCTTCTACGGCGGCAAACTCGAGTTTATCGTCATGCGCCTGATGGATATCCTGATGTCGATCCCCGGCAACCTGCTTGCGGTTTGTATTTCGGCTGCGTTGGGTACCGGCGTCTGGCAAACAGCGTTGGCGGCCGCTGTTACAGGCATTCCGTCATCGACGCGAATGCTGCGCGCGAGCGTGCTGTCTGTGCGTGACCAGGAGTATATCGAGGCGACGCGTGCAGCCGGCTCGAGTGACAGCCGCATGATCTGGCGTCACATCGTACCGAACTGCCTGGCGCCGATGATCGTCGACACCACCATGCGCCTCGGCGGAACCATCCTGATGATCTCCGGCCTTTCGTTTATCGGCCTCGGCGTCCAGCCGCCGACTCCGGAGTGGGGCGCGATGCTCAACGCCGGCCGTCAGTACATCCGTGATTTCTATCCGCTGGTCGTGTTCCCGGGTGTTGCGATCATGCTGACAATGTTCGGCTTCAACGTCTTTGGAGACGGTTTGCGTGATGCGCTCGACCCGAAGATGAAGCAGTAAGGAGGAGAGATCATGAAACAGCTTGAAGTGAAAGATCTCGTTGTCAAATATGTCACGCAGGATGGTACGGTCAACGCCGTCAACGGCGTCAGCTTCGCGCTCGACAAGGGCGAAACGCTGGGGCTGGTCGGTGAAACCGGCGCCGGCAAGACGACAACCGCACTTGCGATCCTCCGCCTGCTGCAGTCGCCGCCCGCAAAAATCGACGGCGGAGACATTCTCTACGAAGGCAAGTCGATCCTGAAGATGTCCAACGCGGAAATGCGCGAGCTGCGCGGCGGCGTGATCGCAATGATCTTCCAGGACCCGATGACTGCGCTCAACCCGGTTCATACGGTGGAAAAACAGATCGCGGAAAATGTCTTTGCGCACAATAAAATTTCAAAGGCGGAGAGCATCACTCGTGCCAGAGAAATGCTGGAGATGGTTGGCATTCAGGCCGAACGCGGCAGCGAATATCCGCACCAGTTCTCCGGCGGCATGAAGCAGCGTGTCGTTATCGCCATGGCGCTTGCCTGCAATCCGCAGATTATCATCGCCGATGAGCCAACAACGGCGCTTGATGTCACGATTCAGGCGCAGGTACTTGAAATGATGAGTGATTTGAAGAAGCAGCTCGGCACGTCGATGATCCTGATTACGCATGACCTTGGCGTTGTCGCCGAAACCTGTGACAACGTGGCGATTATGTACGCCGGTGAGATCATTGAGTCCGGCGCCATTGAGCAGGTCTTTGAAAATGTGCAGCACCCGTATACGCAGGGGCTGTTCGACTCTCTGCCGAGCCTGGACGTTGAAACAGAGCGCCTGAAGCCCATTCAAGGCCTGATGCCCGATCCGACCAACCTGCCGGAGGGATGCAAGTTCCATCCGAGATGCCCGCGTGCCACGAAGAGATGCACGGTCGAGGTCCCGCCTGTGATCGAAGCTGAGGCCGGGCACATGGTGCGCTGCTTCCTGGAGTTTAAGGAGGGAAATGCCAATGAGTGAGCTGCTTCGCGTTGAGCACCTGAAAAAGTACTTTAACACCAAGCGCGGAACACTCCACGCCGTTGATGACATCAACTTCTCGCTCGACCGCGGCAAAACGCTCGGTGTAGTCGGCGAATCCGGCTGCGGCAAGTCCACGCTTGGCCGAACGATCCTGAATCTTCTGCCGTCGACCGACGGCAAGATCTTCTATGACGGCAAGGACATTACCAATCCGACCAAAGCCGAGTTCGTAGAGCTCCGGAAAAAGATGCAGATCATCTTCCAGGATCCGTATTCCTCGCTCAATCCGCGCATGTCGGTCTATGAACTGATTGCGGACCCCCTGCGGATCAACAAAACCTGTGCGTCGAAGGAAGAGATGAACGCGCGCATTGTCGAACTGATGGATACGGTCGGCCTGGCGCAGCGCCTGATGTATTCGTACCCGCACGAACTCGACGGCGGCCGCCGCCAGAGAATCGGCGTGGCACGCGCGCTAGCGCTTGATCCGGAATTTATCGTCTGCGATGAGCCGGTCTCCGCACTGGACGTTTCCATTCAGGCGCAGATTCTGAATCTGCTGCAGGATCTGCAGGATCAGAAGAATCTGACGTATATCTTCGTCACGCACGACCTGTCGGTCGTCAAGCACATCTCTGACGAGATCATGGTGATGTACGTCGGCTGCATGGTCGAGAAGTGCACGTCCAGAGAGATGTTCAAAAACCCGCTGCACCCGTACACCAAGGGCCTGCTGTCGGCTATCCCGGTTCCGACGGTGCGCAGAAACCATGCCCGCGTGATCATGCAGGGCGAGATCAGCACCCCGATTGATCCGAAACCGGGCTGTCGCTTTGCCGCACGCTGTCCGCATGCAAAGGATCGTTGCTTCAACGAGCAGCCGCAGTATGAGGAGGTTTTGGAAAACCACTATGTTTCCTGCCATTACGTCAGGGAGATCAACGGCCTCTGAAAACCGCCGCAGCTGGCGCTCCCGGTGGGCGGCCGCGTTGGCTGTCGTTCTGATGTGTGCCCTGCTGACGCTGCCGGTTCACGCGGCAGAGCCCGTCTGCGGCCACGCGGACGAAACCATCAGCGCGGAAGGTTCGCTGGTGGACGAGTCCGCGCTCGGGAATGCGCTCGCGGATGCGCTCGTTTTTGCGACGGGCGCAGACGCTGCGGTATTCCCCGGTGGTCTGCTCGGTGACGATATCCTGCCCGGTGCACAGACGGCAGCTTCCATTGAGCGGGTATTGCCGGCTGACAGCGAAATTGTGCTTGCCGATATCGCGGTTGAACAGCTCAAATCGCTGCTGGAAAACGGCGTTAGCCGCATCGTCCTCGATGAACGCGAGCGGATCGACCGGGAAAAGTCTCCGTTTGATGGTTTTTTGCATGTCTCCGGTGTGTCCTTCCGCTATGACGCGACCGGTTTCGTGGGAGACAGGGTCGATGATATCCGCGACATTGACGGCGCGCTTCTGGATGAACAAACCGTACTTTGCGTGGCGATGCCGGCAGAGGTCGCGCGGGGCGTTTACGGCGGTGACGCAGTTGACACCAGATTTACCGGTGTGACAGCGCGGGATTGCCTGGCCGCGTGGATGGAGGCGGAGGACCCCGTCAGTGAACCGGATGACGGCCGCATCCGCATCCGCGGCTCGACGGAGCAAACGATCTACAGCGAGTATATCCCGGCGTGGATTCTGTTCCCGGCCGTCGCCGTCATCGGCGCCGTGCAGTATAAAGTCGGACGGTACGAGCGAAGAGACGAATTCTGAAATACCTGAGAATGAGAGAAACCAGTTATGAAATCATATTCACATTTACTTCAGCCGCTTCAGCTTGCCGGGCTGACGCTGAAAAACCGAATGCTCTCGGCGCCGACTTCGCTTGCCGAGCTTGGTCCCGGGGAGCATTATTCACAAGCCAATATTGATTACTATCGCCTGAAAGCGGCAGGCGGGTGCTCGGTTGTTACCGTGGGCGACGTAATCGTCGATCTCGACACAGGACGGAGCCACCCGCAGCAGGTCGGCCTGGATGATCCGGGTGCGATCCCTTATCTGGTTCAACTGGCAGAGGCCATTCATGCGGGCGGTGCAGCGGCTTCGGTGGAGATCGATCACGGCGGCGCGCTGTGCTCGCCGGAATTCATCGGCGGCAAAAACGCCATCGGCCCGTCCGGCTATGTGGATGAGTGGGGCGATGAAGTCGAGGAGATGTCCGAAGAGCAGATCGAGTATATCGCGAGTCGGTTCGGCGAGGCTGCCGCGACGGCGAAGGCCTGCGGCTTCGATATGGTCATGATCCACATGGGTCACGGCTGGCTTCTGCATCAGTTCATCTCGCCGCTCACCAACCACCGCACTGACCAGTACGGCGGCAGCATAGAGAATCGCATGCGGTTCCCGCTGCTCGTTGTCGAAAAAGTGCGTGCGGCTGTCGGGCGCACGTTCCCGATCGATGTACGTATTTCCGGCTCCGAACGCATGGAAGGCGGCTATGACCTGCAGACCGGTATTGAGATTGCAAAGGCGCTCGACGGGAAGGTCGACCTCATCCATGTTTCGGCCGGCTCTCAGCAGGATGAGTATTCCGCTGTCCTGATGCATCCGGGCGCGTTCCAGCGCCACGGCGAAAACGCAGGCTTAGCCGCAGAAATCAAAAAGCATGTAAAAACCCATGTTTGTACGGTTGGTGCGTTTTCCGAGCCGGATAAAATGGAAGCATTCCTCGCCGAGACGGATGTGGACTGTATCGCTATGGGCCGTGCGCTGATCGCCGATCCGTTCCTGCCGCGCAAGCTGCTGCACGGCAAGGCTGACCAGATCCGCCCGTGCCTGCGCTGCGGCGAATGCCAGTCGGGTCTGATGAAGAACCGCGTGCTTCATTGCGCTGTCAACCCGGTGATTGGCAGCGAAGGCGCGTTCTTCAATCCAATTCCGACCAGAAATCAGCGTACCGTGCTGATCGCAGGCGGCGGCCCCGCAGGCTGTCAGGCTGCCCTTGAGGCGACTGCCCGCGGCCATCGGGTGATCCTGTGCGAGAAGTCTGACCGTCTTGGCGGGCTGAAATATGCCGACAATGCAGACTTTAAGGTGAATATTGCGCGTTACCGTGACTATCTTGCCGCGCAGACTGCTATGCTTGACATAGACATTCGTCTCAATACCGTCGTGACGGAAGAAATTGTCGAAGAAATCAAGCCCGATGTTCTTCTCATTGCGATCGGCGCACAGCCCTGGATGCTGCCTGTGCCGTGTGATTCAGCTTCCCGCATTGTCTTTGGCGCTGATTTGAGGAAAGAGACGAAAGTGGGCAAGCATGTTGTTATCGTTGGCGGCGGCCTGATCGGCTCGGAGGAGGCGGTCGCGCTTGCCCGTGAGGGTCATTCCGTCACGATCCTTGAGATGCAGGAGGAGCTTGCGCCTGACTGCGGCCGGATGCACCGGCTGAATCTGCTGCATCAAATCGAAACCGAGGAGAATATCACCGTTGCGACCGGCTATCGTTGCACCGGCATACTGCGCGACAGCGTTACTGCAGCCGCTCCGGACGGCAGTGAGGTTGCATTCCCGGCCGATACGGTCGTGATGGCAGCTGGTATGCGTCCGGACAGCGCCGAGATCGAACGCCTGCGCAAGCTTGTGACCGAGAGCTATATCATCGGCGATGCACAGCGCGCGCGTCAGATTGGTCAGGCGACCCGCGACGGCGTCAATGCTGTTGTCACAATGGGTTTGTGCTGATAGGTCTTTGCGTGAAAGGGGATCAAAACACATGATAATTCAAGACATTATGACTGCGTGTTTTTTGCCGCAGGGGACATACGCAATGCGTCTGCTTGCCCCGAAGGGCACGCCGCAGCATACCATTACGTTCAAACAGGAAAACGGCATCTATCAGGCTGAGGTTGTGACCGAGCACGGACCGCAACAGGCCAGGAACATCAAGCTTGGAGACCGCCGTATTTCGTGGCGTCAGTTTGGCGGCACGCCCGGCACCGAGCTGTTCGAGTATGATATGGAAATCTTCCCGGGCAATGTTCTGCTTGGCAAGTGCTACCGTGTTGATGTGCCTGCTGAAGAAAGCCCGTCCAGCCCGGTTGTGGCTGAGGCGATCGAAGAATAATCAAACAGGATTCGTTGTAGAAATCTGTCGCAACAGATTGAAATTAATCTACATATAAACCGAAGGGAGCGATCTGAATGAAAAACGAAAAATTCACCACAGAGCAGCTCATTGCCAAGTGGGAAGCACAGCGTGCGATCAAAAATCTCATGGGCAAGTATGTCAATGCGGTTCTCCTGAATCGCGATCAGGACGTATTCGAGCTGTTCTGGGCGGCCGAGGACGATGTCTGCCTTGGCTTCAACGACGGCTGGTACCGCGGCCCGGAGGCCGTCAAGGGGTACTTTGCCGCCTGCCGCGACCGCAATATGCTTGTTGCAAAGGTTTTGCAGCAGCACTTCCCGGAGAAGCTGGCCGATAAGACTGATGATGAGATCTACGGCATCGGCACCATGAAGATCTATCCGCTCTACAGCCCGATTATTGAAGTTGCCTCTGACGAGAAGACGGCCAAGGGCCTTTGGTCTTGCATGGGCTCGCATTGTGATGTCGATCCTGTCGGCCCGCTTGCCCGCTATCTCTGGGGTTACTATGCAGTTGACTTTGTGAACACGGAGAACGGCTGGAAGATCTGGCATATGCAGTTTGTCCACGATCTTGACGGCGTTGTCGGCCAGAACTGGGGCCAGCCTGATCCGGAGTATCCGGAACTGCCCGAGTTTGCTCCGCTGAAGGACTTCGTTTATCCGGAGTTCACCGAGAAGCAGACTCTCAGAAACAAGTATTCTCCTGTTAAGGTTCCGGACAAGGCGCCGAGAATTCCCGAGCCGTACGATACCTTTGCAGAAACCTTCAGCTATGCAGTAAAGGAGGCCTGACCGTGAAAAAGATTGCCGAATACACGGATGCGGAACTGATTACCCGCATTATGGATGTGGAAGCTGTCAAGACGCTCGTCTACAAGCGCGGCATTTACATCGCCAATGACTGGCGCGAGAAAGAACTCGAAGAACTCTGGGTTGCCGATGAAGCCCATAAGGCGTCAGCTGCGATGGGCAAGAATATCGGCTGGTATGTCGGTATGGACAATATCAAGGCATACTATGTCGACAAGCATCAGGCCGATCTCGAGGCAAGCCTGAAGGAACTGAGTCTCGCCATGCCCGAGATTGAGAACGTTCCGGAGAACCTGGGCACCGGTTGGCTGACCAACCGCCCAGCGACGACCGGTCTGGTCGAAGTTGCCGAGGACGGCAAGACTGCAAAGGGCCTGTTTTATGCCATTGCGCAGGAGACCACCCCGAAAACCGATGGCACTGCCGCTGGCATGTGGGTTCCGGAGAAGCAGGCGTACGACTTCGTGAAAGAAGACGGCGAGTGGAAGATCTGGCACGTGGTGCAGGCTGTCGACAGCGTTTGCCCGGCCGGTGAAAACTACGAAAACAATGACCCGGTTGTCGACTACACCAAGGATCCGATTATGATCGAATTCGGTGAGCCGACCGTCAAGTGCCTGACCCACGACGCAACCTTCAACTGGTGGGATGACTACCCGCCGAGACCGGTTCCGTATACGACGTGGAGCGATGATATCAGCTACGGTCCGGAAGGCTATCGTCCGCATGAATTCTTTGCCTGGAAGGGCGGCGAAGGCAAATTTGCACCGACCCCTGAAGTAGAAAAGGAGGGCTAAGCAATGAGTGAACTTTCGCTGCGTAAGCGCCTGGAAAACGCATACGGTTCTCAGCAGGTTGAGAATGTAAAGGCACATCATGCGTATACCCACGGCAGAACCGACAATATCGGCGAGTGGGGCAAGTTCTGGTCGAGAAGCCCGGAAGCTACTTGGGCACATGCTTTTGGCAGAATGAGAACCTTTGAGCAGGTATGGGCAGGTAACGTCTCGGAGTACGATGCCAAAGCCTATCGTAACTACCTTGCGATTTGGAAAAAATACCCAGAAGTCACGGGAAAGGATCCGCGTCCGATCCTTGAGAACTCAGTCCATACGCTGGTCACCGATGTCATTGAAGTTGCCGAAGACGGCATGAGCGCGCGCGCCAGCTTCGTCACTCCGGGCCTTATTTCCAGCCACATGACCTATTACGGCGCGCCGTACTGCATGGTTCTGTGGGAGCGTTATGGCTCCGATTTCGTCAATGAAGATGGTGAGTGGAAATATCTGCACGAGCAGGTCTGCCCCGATATCGGCGGCGAGCTTGACCACACAAACTGGGGTATGGATGCCTACAAAAAAGAGCTTGGCCTGATCACGCCGGAGCCGCCCGATCCGAACGATCCGTATGCGGCCGGTCTGCCGCCGCTGACCGATCTCGGCCCGCTGCACCACGACTACTCGCTGCTGCAGCCGCCGCAGGACACGGTCCCGTGGCCGGAGCCGTACAAAAAGATGGACAACAACAACACCTATTCCCAGTTCGTCACCGGTCAGGACCCGCGCTTCGTGTAAGAGGTCGTTCGCTGCTGTTGGGCAAAATGTTTTTCCTCATAGCAGCCGTTTGTTCCGGAAATATATTGCCGACCGTCATCCAGAGCACGCCCTGCACTACTCCAAGCGGGGTTACCGAAAGGATGGGACTATTACCAGTCTTCTGCTGTAACTTTGCCAGTAAAACAAGAGAAGTGCTTTGATACTCCGCCAGCCCCTCACATCCATTGTGAGGGGCTTTTTTCCGTCCTTTTCAAAGTGAACTACTTGATTTTGCACAAAAAGTATGTATGTATGGTTACATACATACTAACAGGAGGTGAAGCGGATGACCAAGGACAAAAAGGCGTTTGGAAATTTCCTTTGCTCGAAAACAAATTAAAAGATCTCCACTCACATTCGTGGGCGGAGATCTTTTTTGCCTATTGAGCACTGAATTGGTGTAAAATTGGTATCAATCAGCTACACCACTTACAAATAATCCAACAACTTCAAGTGTTGGCGGCTTCCTCTTAGTACATGCCGCCCTTTAGTACTGCCAAAACAACATATTTTCTCATGCCACGATATTGAATTCCATATCTTCTCGCCATCTCTCTCGGCACCATTTTGGCACCACGGCATTCATTTTTTGTGCATAGGCCGCGAATTGCCTTGGCACCACAAAGCCCGGCGCCATTGGCACCATTTTGAGTTTCAGACAAATCTCAGAACAATTCAAGAAAAAAGAAAAAGCCTTGAAAACATAGAGTTTTCAAGGCTTTATTGGCGGACAGGGTGGGATTCGAACCCACGTGCCCTTGCGGACAACCGCATTTCGAGTGCGGCTCGTTATGACCACTTCGATACCTGTCCAAAGAACAAAGAGATTATATCCGATTTCCATCGGAAAATCAACTGTTTTTTTGGGAGCGCGGCGGGCGGGCGCGGGAAGCCCCGCGGCCTTGCGCCGCGGGGCTTCGGACTCAGCGATCCTGATAGAATTGCGCGACGGTGCGGAAGAATTCGTCGATGTTCTCCCACGGGGTCGTCGGCGGGATGTCGCAGCCGGACGAGGGGATGAAGTTCGGAAACTCGCAGCAGTCATTTAAGACCGCGAGCGTGTCGGAGCGCACCTTCTCCGGCGTGCCGTTGCAGAACGCCCCGGCGGGGTCGACGTTGCCGCAGACCAGGACGTCGGCCGGCATGGCCGTGAGCATCTCGCGCAGGCGGATGGAGTTGCCGAAGTGATAGCCCATGGCGCCGAGCGAGGCGATCTGGTCGGGCGCCTTGACGACGGAGCCGCCGCAGTTGTGGAAGATGACGGCGAACGAGTCGTCCTGCACGGCCTCGATGACGCGGCGGACGTAGGGCGTGGAGAATTCCTCCATGAGCGCAGGCGAGAGAAGGCCGCTGGCCGGTTCGGCCATGACCATGCCGTCTGCGCCCGCCTCGCGGTAGGCTTTGGCATAGGCGATGGCGAATTCCGTCGCCTTTTCCATGACGGCCTCGACCATTTCGGGCTCTTCGTAGCAGTTCATCATCGCCTCGCTCACGCCCATCAATCGCGCGGCGAGCGAGAACGGGCCGATGACGCCCGCGAGGACGGGGCGATCCGTGATCCGCGTTTTCGCCTTGACGATCGCGTCGAGGTAGAGCCCCGTGCGGCCGGCGCCGACGCTCGGCACGGCCAGACGGTCCGCGTCCTCCGGCTCGTCCACAATGTGGCCGACGACGGTCGGGACCTCATGGTCGCCGACGCGGATCTCGCTGCCGAAGGCCTCGGCCTCGACGGACAGGTCCATCATGGACAGCGCCGCGGCCGTGTCGCAGCGCTCTGCGACGCGCGCCATGCCCTCGGCCTGCGTGTCGGCGTCGGAAATCAGCTCGCGCACGGTGATCCCGAGCAGCTGGACGGACGGGAAGGTCAGAACGGGGATGGCTTTTTTCTTCGGCGCGGCGATCTGCTCGCGCTGCCAGGCTCTCATATCCATAGAAAGCGTCTCCTTTTCAGAAATGATCGGTCAAATTTAAGTAAAGAGGAATTCCGGCTTCTCCGGCCAGGCGGGGTAGGGCGTCGTGATGGGCGGCAAGTCGTCGCCCTTCGGGGCGCCGGCGTTTGTGATGTCGTTTGCCATGATGAAAATTCTGTCGCCGTACTCTTTTTGCAGGGCGAGCAGGTCGTTGCACGATTTCTGCGCGTCCCACGCGTCCGCGCCCATCTCGATCATGTCCGGCAGCAGCGGTGATGCGCAGCCGCAGCTGTGCTGGCACAGATAGATGCCGCGGGCGTGCGCCGCATCATACACGCGCTGCGTGTGCGGGCGGATGACCTCGCGCCAGAGCGCGGGGCTTAAAAACGTGGAGCTGCTCGTGCCCCAGTCGTCGTGATAGGTGAGAAGGTCGATGGGCGCATAGTCGCACATTTTATGGATGAGCGCGATCTTGTAGTCGGCGATGGCGCCGATCATGTCGGCGAAGTCCTCCGGCTCGGAGATGGCGTCCATCAGGCACTCCTGCATACTCGTCAGGACGGTCGCGCGCTCGAAAAGGCCGGAGAACAGCGTCACGCTGACGACCTTCTCCGGGTCGAGCGCGTCTGCAAGGCGGCGGAACGTGTCCCAGTCGAGCCGGTCGACGTTCGGGATGCGCACCTGCTCGCGCCAGCTTGTGATGTCCGTGTAGATGGGCGCCTGACCGGGCGTGTAGTGGCTGATCTCGGCCGTGGCCGACCAGTGGACGCCGAAGACGTCGTAGCCCGCGCCGACCATCGGCCGCTCGCACGTCGGCGCGTCGAGCATCTGCACGTCCGGGCACATCATCAGCTCCATGGACGAGCCGATCTTCCGAAGCCCCTCCGGCCACGGGCCGAGGTCGAGGAACGGGAAGCTCTCCGGCGCCTCCACGCCGGGCTGCCGCCGCAAAAATGCGAGGAATTGCTCTTTTTTCGTCATACTGATGCCTCCGATCGCAGCGCAAAGCTTGATTTCTGAGCATATCATACAAGTTTTGGCCGCGTCTGTAAAGGTTTTTCCGCGCGCCGGCGGGAAAAACCGGCGGAAAACGGAGCCGGAGTTGTGGACGGATTGTAAACTTTGCGCTTTGGAGAGAAATGGGACTTGATATAATCGGCTCCATCTGGTAATATAATCTTCAAGATTAGATTACAGCCGCGCTGCGGCACGGGAGGCATCCTCATGAACGCTTACGCGATCATCACCGACTCGGCGTCGAATCTGTCCGACGCGACCATGGACCAGTACGGCATCCGCGCCGTCTCATACCGCTCGACGATCGACGGGAAGGACTTTGCGTGCTATGTCCGCGGGCGCGACCATGCGCACGCCAGCCGCGAGTTCTACGCCGCCATGCGCGCCGGCGCGGAGGTCAGGACGACGATGGTCAACGTGCAGACGCTCCTCGACGCGTTCGAGCCGGAGCTGGAGGCGGGCCGCGACGTGCTCTTCATCAGCATCTCGTCCGCCCTGAGCGGCACCTTCCACGCCGCGCTTCTGGCGGCCGGCGAGCTGCGTGCGCACTACCCCGACCGCACCGTCGAGGTCGTCGACGCCCTGAGCGCCTCGCTCGGCGAGGGGCTCGTCGTGGTCGAGGCTGCAAAGCAGCGCGCGGCGGGCGTTTCGCTGGCGCAGGCGGCGGCGCACCTGCGCGGCACGCGCCTGACGATGATCAACGAATTCACGGTCGCGGATCTCAAATATCTGCGCCGCGGCGGCCGCATCTCGCCGCTCGTCGCGCTGGCGGGCTCGCTGCTCAACATCAAGCCGCTGCTCGCGGCCAGCCGCGAGGGCACCATCGCCATGCTCGGCAAGGAGCGCGGCGCGAAAAAGGCCCTCGAGGCGCTGGCCGACCGTCTCGCCCGCCAGATCGTCGACCCGGAGCACCAGACGATCGGCATCGCCCACTGCGACAATCCCGACGGCGCGGCGTACCTTGAGCAGTGCATCCGCGCGCGCGTGAACGTCGGCGGCGTACTCACGGAGTACTATGACCTGTGCACCGGCGCCCACGTCGGCCCCGGCACCGTCGCCCTGTTCTATCGCGGCACCGGCCGCGAGCTGAGCGACCCCGCCGCCGGCGGCGAAAAGCAGTCCATCCCCGCCTGATCAGCGCCGGAAGGCGCCAGCCGCGCCCAGCCGGGCGCGGCTTTTTTGCGCCGTGCGGGCAAAAATACCGGCGGCTCGGCAAAAAACACAAAATTTTGCGATGTATATCGGCAAAGTACAGCACTTTCGCGGTTGACATCGCGAAACAGCGCGCTATAATAAAACCACGCTCTAAAGAAACGCCGGGCGTAATTTTTTCCGGCGTTTCACTTTAGCCGTTAAAATCGCAAAAGCGATCGGGCGGCGTTTTAATGGAGGAACCAAACATGAAAAAGATCAGCAAACTGCTTGCTCTGCTGCTGGCGCTGGCCATGCTGCTGAGCCTTGCCGCCTGCGGCGGCAGCGACGGCAAAACGTCGGACACCGACAAGTCCGCGTCCGACGCATCCGACAACACGAATGACGCATCCGAGCCCGCCGACGGCGGCGCTGCGCCCGCGGACACCGGCGATGACGACGCCGAGCCTGCGCCGGCCGACGGCCAGACGTACCTCGTCGGCATCTGCCAGCTCGCGCCGCACGTCGCGCTCGACGCGGCGACGCAGGGCTTCAAGGATGCCCTGACCGAGGAATTCGGCGACGCCGTCGAGTTTGACGAGCAGAACGCCGCCGGCGACAGCGCCACCTGCGCCACGATCGTCAACGGCTTCGTCTCCGAGGGCGTCGACCTCATGCTCGCCAACGCCACGCCGGCCCTGCAGGCCGCCGCGTCCGCGACGGGCGACATCCCGGTGCTCGGCACGGCCGTCACGGAGTACGGCGTCGCGCTCGGCATCTCGGGCTTTGACGGCCTCGTCGGCACGAACGTCTCCGGCACGAGCGATCTTGCCCCGCTTGACCAGCAGGCGCAGATGATCCGCGACTGGTGCCCGGACGCGAAGACCGCCGGCCTTCTCTACTGCTCGGCCGAGCCGAACAGCCAGTACCAGGTCGACACGATCCAGACCTATCTTGAGGAGCTCGGCTTTACCTGCACGCAGTATCCGTTCTCCGACACGAACGACATGGCCTCCGTCACGCAGTCGGCTGCCGACGCGTGCGACGTGCTCTACGTCCCGACGGACAACACCATCGCCAACAACACCGGCATCGTCGACAACATCTGCAACGGCAAGGTTCCGGTCTTTGCCGGTGAGGAAGGCATCTGCGGCGGCTGCGGCGTGGCGACGCTCTCCATCAGCTACTACGACCTCGGCGTCACGACCGGCAAGATGGCCGTGAAGATCCTCAAGGGCGAGGCGGATGTGAGCCAGATGCCCATCGAGTACGCCCCGGAGGTCACGAAGAAGTATAACCCGACGACGTGCGAGGCGCTCGGCCTGACCGCGCCGGACGGCTACGAGGCGATCAGCGCGGAATAATTCCCCGCCAAAATACACAGTGAGATCTGCGGAATCAGCAGCGGAAAAAGGGGCGTTCCCTTTTCCGCTGTTTTCCGCTACAATTCAGACGCCGCCGCGCGGCGCTTCAAATCGGGAGGACCATGCCAATGATGAGCTTCATCAGCGCACTGCCCGGCGCCATATCCCAGGGCCTGATCTGGGGCATTATGGCCATCGGCGTGTACATCACCTACAAAATCCTCGACATTGCCGACCTGACGGTCGACGGCTCGTTCTGCACGGGCGGCGCGGTGTTTGCCGTGCTCTTCGGCGCGGGCGTCAACCTCTGGCTGGCGCTGCTCGCGGCGCTCGCGGCCGGGATGCTCGCCGGGCTCGTGACGGGCATCCTGCACACGTTCTGCGGCATCCCGGCCATCTTGTCCGGCATCCTGACGCAGCTGGCGCTGTGGTCTGTCAACATGGCCATCATGGGCATGAAGGCCAGCGTTGCCATCAGCGTCACGAACCCGTCCGTTTTGGACAAGCTGCTCGTCTCGCTGCGCTTTGTCTCGGACGTCGCCTCCGGCACGCGGCCGTTTTACCGGCACCCCATCTTCGTCGTCGGGCTGTTCACGGCCGTGATCATCGCGGCGCTGTACTGGTTCTTCGGCACGGAGATGGGCAGCTCGCTGCGCGCCACCGGCGCAAACGGCGCCATGGCCCGCGCGCAGGGCATCAACACGAACTTCACGAAGGTGCTCGGCCTCGTCGTCTCCAACGGCCTCGTCGCCCTCTCGGGCGCGCTGCTCGCGCAGTACAACGGCGCCAATGAGATCAACGTCGGCCGCGGCGCGATCGTCATCGGCCTGGCCGCCGTCATCATCGGCGAGGTGCTGCTCAGCCGCGTGTTCCGCAACTTCGCGCTCAAGCTGCTGGCCGTGTCCATCGGCGCGATCATCTATTATATCGTCATGCAGGCCGTGCTCGCCATGGGTCTCAAGCCGAACTACCTCAAGGCGCTCTCCGCGCTCGTCGTGGCCATCTTCCTTTCCATCCCGTACTGGAAGAGCCGCTATTTCGCAAAGCCGGTCAAGGCCGGGAAGGGAGGCGCGAACCATGCTTGAGCTCGACCACATCTACAAGACCTTCAACCCCGGCACGGTCAACGAAAAGACCGCGCTCGCGGGCCTGACGCTCCGCCTCAATGAAGGCGACTTCTGCACCGTCATCGGCGGCAACGGCGCGGGCAAGAGCACGATGCTCAACGCCGTCGCGGGCACATGGCTCGTCGACGAGGGCACCATCCGCATCGACGGGGAGGACGTCACGCGCCTGCCCGAGCACAAGCGCGCAAAATATTTGGGCCGCGTGTTTCAGGACCCCATGACCGGCACGGCCGCAACGATGCAGATCGAGGAGAACCTCGCCCTCGCCGCGCGCCGCGGCAAGCGCCGCACGCTGCGCCCCGGCATCACGAAGGCCGAGCGGGAGGAGTTCATCGAGCGGCTGAAGATCCTCGACCTCGGGCTGGAGGATCGCCTGACGAGCAAGGTCGGCCTGCTCTCCGGCGGCCAGCGGCAGGCGCTCACGCTGCTCATGGCGACGCTCATCCGCCCGAAGCTGCTGCTGCTCGACGAGCACACCGCCGCGCTCGACCCGAAGACGGCCGCCAAGGTGCTCGCCGCGACCGACCGCATCGTCGAGCGCGACCACCTGACGACGCTGATGATCACGCACAACATGAAAGACGCCATCGTCCACGGCAACCGCCTCATCATGATGAAGGACGGCAAGATCATCCTCGACATCTCCGGCGAGGAGAAAAAGCGCCTGACCGTGGAGGATCTGCTCGCCCGCTTCAAGGACGCGGGCGACGAGGCGGATCTCGACGACAAGCTCATTTTGTCCTGACAAGGCGCTTGGCACAGGAAAAACGCCCGCCCATCCGGCAAGGATGGGCGGGCGCTTGTATTTTCGGCGCGGCGGCGGGCGCGGGACAAGCCCGCGCCCGCCGCGATGGGGCTTTATTTGACGGCGTCGAAGCCGTGCTGGAGGTCGGCGAGGATGTCGTCGATGTGCTCCGTGCCGATGGACAGGCGGATGGTGTTCGGGCGGATGCCCGCGGCGAGCAGCTCCTCTTCGTTCATCTGCGAGTGCGTCGTGCTGGCCGGGTGGATGACGAGCGACTTGACGTCCGCGACGTTGGCCAGAAGCGAGAACAGCTCGAGGCTCTCCGTGAACTTCTGCGCCGTTCTGGCGTCGCCTTTGATTTCAAACGTGAAGATGGACGCCGCGCCGCGCGGGAAGTAGCGCTCGTAGAGCTCCTTCTGGCGGCCGGCTGCGAGCGAGGGATGGTTCACGCGCTCGACCTGCGGGTGATTTTTGAGGAAGTCGACGACCTTGAGCGCGTTTTCGACATGGCGCTCGACGCGCAGCGACAGCGTCTCAAGCCCCTGAAGGAGCAAAAACGAGTTAAACGGCGAGATCGTCGCGCCCTGATCGCGCATAAGCGTCGTGCGGAGCTTCATGATGTAGGCAATGCTGCCGCAGGCCTCGGTGAACACGACGCCGTGGTAGCTCGGGTTCGGCTTGGACAGGCCGGGGAACTTGTCGTTCTGCGCCCAGTCGAACTTGCCGGAGTCGATGACGACGCCGCCCATGACCGTGCCGTGGCCGCCGATGAACTTCGTGGCCGAGTGGACGACGACGTCTGCGCCGTGCTCGATCGGGCGGAGGAGGTACGGCGTTGCGAACGTGCTGTCGACGATGAAGGGGATGCCGTGGCGGTGCGCGACGGCAGCGATGGCCTCGAGGTCGATGACGTCGGAGTTCGGATTGCCGAGCGTCTCGGCGTAGAGGAGCTTCGTGTTCGGCTGGATGGCCTTTTCAAAATTCTCCGGGTCGGACGGGTCGACGAACGTCGTCGAAAGCCCCTGGTCGACGAGCGTGTTGGCGAAGAGGTTGTATGTGCCGCCGTAGAGGTTCGTCGACGAGACGATGTGGTCGCCTGCGACGGCGATGTTCTGGATGGCGTAGGTGATGGCCGCCGAGCCGGAGGCGGTGGCCAGCGCGGCCGCGCCGCCCTCGAGCGCGGCGATGCGCTTTTCAAAGACGTCGCTCGTCGGGTTCATCAGGCGCGTGTAGATGTTGCCGCCCTCGGTCAGGCCGAAGCGGCCCGCGGCCTGCGCGGAGTCCTTAAAAACATAGCTCGTCGTCGCGTAGATCGGCACGGCGCGCGCGTCGGTTGCGGGGTCGGCCGTCTCCTGGCCGACGTGGAGCTGGAGCGTTTCAAATTTGTAGTTGTGTGCAGACATGAAAAAACTTCCTTTCGGTTTTACGGCAAAGCGGACGGGCGGACGGCGTCCGTCACATTCGCCCGAAGCGGAAGTTCGCGCGCAGAAGGCGCTCAAAGAGAAGCTTCATAGCCTGTACCTACCTATCTATCCGGTATGTTAGTGGAAGTATAGCACAGATCATCGGGTTCGTCAAGGGAGAAACGGAAAATCTACGCAAAAAATGCGCAGCCGTAGGGGCGGATCGCATCCGCCCGCAAAGGCCGATTGCGTGCCAGCACCTAAAGAGAGCTGTCACCCTGAGCGAAGCCGAAGGGTCTGCCCGATTGCGGTATGGTGCCGTCGGTTTCCGGCGCTGGCGGTATACGCAAGACTACCGCAATCGGCAAGATCCTTCGACTCCGCTGACGCTCCGCTCAGGATGACAGGTTGTTCGTTTTCGCGCGCCGCAGCCCCGGCCTAAGCGGCGCGGTGCAGATGCCCTGTGCATAAAGAGCCTTCCCGGAGCTGCGCCCCGGGAAGGCTCTCGTTTCATTTGCTCACTCGGCGAACGAGCAGATGAGGTCAATGAGCACGTCAGGCATTTTTCTCAGGCTCTGCACGGGGATAAATTCGTGGACGCCGTGGAAGTTGTAGCCGCCGGTGGAGAGGTTCGGGCACGGCAGGCCCATGTAGCTGAGCCTCGCACCGTCCGTGCCGCCGCGGATGGGCTGGGTGATGGGCGTGACGCCGTTTTTCTCAAAGGCCGCCTTCGCGCGGTCGATGAGCACCATGTGCGGCTCTATTTTTTCGCGCATGTTGTAGTAGCTGTCTTCGATCTCGCACTCGGCCGTGCCGGCGCCGTATTTGGCGTTGATGATGGCGCAGGCGGACTCAAGCTCGTGCTTTTTGCGCTCAAACTTGCGGCGGTCGTGGTCGCGGATGATGTAGCGGAGCGTCGCGGTCGTGACGTCGCCGTCCATGCCGTGCAGGTGGATGAAGCCCTCGTAGCCCTCCGTTTTCTCCGGCACCTGATCGGCCGGGAGCAGGGAGTGCAGCCTCATGGCGACGGTGGACGCATTGACCATAAAGCCCTTGGCCGAGCCGGGGTGGATGGACAGGCCGTGGACGGTCACGACGGCCGAGGCGGCGTTGAAGTTCTCGTACTCCAGCTCGCCGAGCGGGCCGCCGTCGACGGTGTAGCCGTATTGACAGCCGAGCTTTTCAACGTCGAGGCCGTAGACGCCGTCGCCGATCTCCTCGTCCGTCGTAAAGACGAGGCGGACGGGGCCATGCGGGCGATCAGAGTGCAGCAGCGCCTCACACGCAGTGAAAACTTCGGCGACGCCGGCTTTGTCGTCCGCGCCGAGCAGCGTCGTGCCGTCCGTGACGACGAGGTCGAGTCCCTCGCAGTCTTTTAAGTACGGATACTGCTTCGCCGAGAGGATATGCCCCGGCGAGAGCTCGATGTCGCCGCCCGTGTAATGGACGACGCGGGGCGACACGTTGTCGCCCGGCGCGTCGGGCGACGTGTCGATGTGCGCGATGAGCGCGATGGCCGGCGCGTCGGCGTTTCCCGGCAGCGTGCCGATCGTGTTGCCGGCCTCGTCGGTATCAACGTCTGCAAAGCCGGCGGCCTGCATCTCTTCATTCAGGTGCTTTGCCAGCACGAGCTGCGAGGACGTCGACGGGTGCTCGCCGCTCGTCTCGCTCGAATTCGTGCCGAATTTCACATAGGTCAGAAATCGCTCCAGTACGTCCATTTCGGACTCCTCCTTAAAATAGATTTCCCTCCGCGTCGAAGTCCCAGAAATACGGGCCCTCGACGATCTCAATGTCCGGATTTTCCCGCGCGGCGGCAAGCAGCCCCTCGGAGATCTCGATCGTCTCCAGATGCGCCGTGTCCGGGATGCGGATGAGCTTTTTGTGCTCGGGATCCTCCGCCTCGGGGCACGAGCGGAGCGCCAGCTGGATGGCCTCGCGGTCGTTGTCCATGATCATCGGGATCTTCATCAGATGCAAAAATGTATTCGTGACGCCCGTGGGATAGGTCATTTCGAGCTTCATTTTGGAAACGAGCCGCCGCGTCGTGACGTCGGCGAGGCCGACGCCCTGCGCGTTGCCGTGCGTCTCGTCCGTCAGGTCGAGCACGACGACCTTCTCTGCGTCGATGCCGCCGGAGGCGTACTTCGTGCAGAAGCGGCCGGTGACGTTCGGGTCCATGCCGTCGCCGGAGATATTTTTGCCGATGCGGTCGACGACGAGGACGTCCGTGCGGTCGAACAGCAGCTGCGCGATCGTCGTGTAGGACTCGTCGCGAAGCTGCGGCTCGTCGGAGATGATTTCCTCCGGCGTCAGGCCGCGGATGCGGCAGGTCTGGTCGTAGGCGTTCTCGAGCAGCGCGATGCCGCCGAGGACGGGGCAGTTTGCGAGGATCGTGCGGCCGTATTCCTCGATGAGCTCGTGCATGATGGCCGGGCTCTGGCCGTGGATGTCGTCCGCGCCGTGCTGCTTGCCGAGGCCGATGGCCATCATTTTCATCAGGCCGCTCTCATATCGCCCGCGGTAGGACGTGTGCGGCTTGACACGGTTGAAGAGGAAGATGCCGTCGGCGGACGCCGCGTTGCGGTCGATGCGGACAGGGCGGCCGCGCACGGGGCTTTTCCCGATCTCGACCGTGTCCATGCCGCAGAGCACCGGGCAGCCCATGGCTTCCTCCGTGATGCCGTAGCCGGTCAGAATATCGCGCTGCCCCTCGCTCGTCGCGCCGCCGTGGCTGCCCATGGCCGCGACGATGAACGGCTCCGCGCCGCAGTCCTTCAGGAACTCGACGATCGTGCGCGCGAGGTCGCGGTAGCGGTAGATCCCGCGGCTGCCGCAGGTGAGCGCGACGCGCATTCCGGGCCTGATACGGCTTTTCAGCGCGGGGCGGCTTAACTCCGCGCGCAGGACGTCCAGCAGCTCCGCATCCGGGATGCGCGCGCCGTCAAATTTTTCGCGGACGCGGTACATGGGCGGCAGCGGGACGTTGCGGATCAAGTCGGTGACGGTCTTCATGCGATGTCGATCATCATCTTGATGACGTCGGCCGGGTGATCGTCGGCGTACTCGAACGCCTTCTGGTACTCAGAAAGCGGGAAGTGCTGCGTGACGAGGCCGTCTGTGCGGATGCTGCGCTCGGACAGGCAGCGGATGGACTCGGCGAAGTCCTCCTTGACGTACATCATGTGGCCGATGAGCGAAATCTCGCTGCGCTGGATGACGGGGACGTCGAAGTCGACGGTGTCTTTGTAGTTGCCGGTGAAGATGACCTTCGAGCTTCTGCGCGCGGCCTCGAGCGCGGAGGCAAAGCTGCCGCGCGATGCGGCGCAGTCGATGATGACGTCGGCCTTGCGGAAGTCGCCGAATTCCTTCGAGATGGCGTCCTTCAGGCTCGTTTTCGACGCGTCGACCGGGACGAGGCCGCACTGCTCGGCGACCTTGAGCTTTTTCTCGATGACGTCGGAGATGATGACCTTCTCCGCGCCGAGCGCCGCGCACGCCTGCGCGGCGAAGTTGCCGATGATGCCCGCGCCGATGACGGCGACGTTTGCGCCCGTCAGGTCGCCCGCGCGGTGCGCCGCGCCCATGCCGACGGCCAGCGGCTCGATGAGCGCCGCGGACAGGTCGTCGACGCTGCCGGGCAGCTTGTGAAGGTTCCACGGCGAGACGGCGATGTACTCGCACGCGCAGCCGTCCATGTGGACGCCGATGACCTTCAGATGCTCGCAGACGTTGAACCGGCCGATCTTGCAGGGGTAGCACGCCCCGCACACGACCTGCGGCTGGAGCACGACGCGGTCGCCCTTGGCAAAGCCCGTGACGTTTTTGCCGACCTGCTCGACGACGGAGGCCACCTCGTGCCCCATGACGAGCGGGAATTTCATGTACTTGTGGCGGCCGTGGTAGATCTGCTGGTCGGACGCGCACACGCCGAGATAGAGGTTCTTGAGCAGGACCTGATCGTCGCCGCACTCCGGCACGGGCAGGTCGAGGTATTCGACTTTGCAGGCTTCGGGCATTCTGGCTGCAAGCATGGTGTCTTTCTCCTCTCGAAAGCGGCGAGGCGCAGGCGCAAGAGCGCCTGCGCCGCGAAAAATGGGCTGATATTTTTACTGTTTGCGCGCGAGGACCTTCTCGATCGCGGCGGCGACGGCCGCCTCGTCGAGGCCGTACTTCGGCAGGAGCTGCGCATACGGACCGGACTCGGTGAACGTGTCGTGTACGCCGACCATCTCGACCGGCACGGGGCGGGACGAGCGCACGAGCGCCTCGGCAACGGCCGAGCCGAGGCCGCCCATGACCGAGTGCTCCTCGGCTGTGACGATGGCGCCGGTCTCGCAGGCGCACTTTTCAATGAGCGCGGCGTCGATCGGCTTGACGGAGTACATATCGACGACGCGGACGCTCACGCCCTTTTTCTCGAGCGCCTCGGCCGCGGCGAGCGCCTTGTGGACAAGGATGCCGCAGGCGATGACGGTCACGTCGGTGCCGTCCCGGACGATGTTGCCTTTTCCAAGCTCGAATTTCTGGTCGGCCGGGTAGAGGTCGGGGTAGACGTCGCGCGAAAGGCGCAGATACACGGGGCCGGGCGTCTCATACGCAAGCTCCGTCAGCGCGCCGGAGGCCTGTGCGTCGCACGGGACGAGCACGCGCATATTCGGCAGCGCGCGCAGCGTGGCCATATCCTCAAGCGCGTGGTGGCTCGCGCCGTCAAACGCGTCGGACAGTCCGCAGTACGCGCCGGCGAGCTTCACGTTGAGGTTCGCGTAGCACGCAAGGCCGCGCGTTGCGATGAGGCCGAGCGTCGAGACGAACACGGCGAACGTGTTGACGAACGGAACAAGACCCTGCTGGGCAAGACCCGCGGCCGTCGAGACCATGTTCGACTCCGCGATGCCCATGTTGAAGAAGCGGTCAGGGTGCGCCGCGGCGAAGAACTTCGTCTGCGTGGACGAGGAGACGTCCGCGTCGAGCACGACGAGATCGTTGTGCGTGTTTCCCATCTCGGCGAGCTTCTCGCCGTAGACCACTCGAATCGACTTTGCCATCAGTTCGCACCTCCCAGTTCCTCAAGCGCTTTTGCAAGGTCCTCATCGGAGATGGCCTTGCCGTGCCATGTGTTCTTGCCCTCCATGAACGAGACGCCCTTGCCCTTGACGGTGTCGGCGATGATGACGCTCGGGCGGGTACGCTCAGTCTTGGCAAGCGAAATGGCGGCGGAGAGCGCCGCGACGTTGTGGCCGTCGCACTCGATGACGTTCCAGCCGAAGGACTTCCATTTCTCCGGCAGCGGGTCGGTCGGCATGATGTCGTCGACGGTGCCGTCGAGCTGGACATGGTTGCGGTCGACGATGGCGATGAGGTTGTTGAGCTTAAACTTCGGCGCGCTCATGGCCGTCTCCCAGACGGCGCCCTCGTTGAGCTCGCCGTCGCCCATGACGGCGTAGGCATAGCGGTCAAGCCCCTTGAGCTTCATGCCGAGCGCCATGCCCTGCGCGGCGCCGAGGCCGATGCCGAGCGGGCCGGACGGCATGTCGATGCCGCGCGTGTGCGTGGACGGGTGGCCCTGGAGGTTGGAGTCGATGCGGCGCAGCGTGCCCATCTCGGAGACGGGGAAGTAGCCCTTCTCGGCGAGGACGCGGTAGAGCATCGGCGCGGCGTGGCCCTTCGTGAGGACGAGGCGGTCCTGGTCGGGGTCCTCAGGCGCGTCCGGGCGGACGGTCATGTGCTCAAAATAGAGCACGGTGAGGATCTCGCACACGGACAGCGAGCCGCCCGGATGGCCGGACTGGATGGCGTGGATGGCCTGGAGCACTTCTTTGCGGAACGTGTTGCACAGGGCATTGAGTTCCTGAATGCGTGCGTCAGTCATGCAGGTTGTTCCTTCTTTCATTTGTTTTTGCTTACGGGTTGACGACGTTGCAGGGCGCGCCCTGGATGAACGCGCGGAGGTTGCCGACCGCGATGTCCATCAGGCGCTGCCGCGCCTCCTTCGGCGCCCAGGCAATGTGCGGCGTGAGGAGGATGTGCTCCTCGAATTGCAGCGGATTGTCCTTCGCGATGGGCTCGGCGGACACGACGTCCGCGCAGTACCATGCGACCTTGCCCGAGCGCACGGCCGCGACGATGTCGCCGTCATTGACGAGCGGGCCGCGGGCCGTGTTGATGAGGATGACGCCGTCTTTCATCTTCGCAATGGAGTCCGCGTTCACCATGCCCTGCGTCTCGGGGAAGAGCGGGCAGTGGAGCGTGATCACGTCGGAGCTTGCGAAGATGTCCTCGCGGCTTGCATAATGAATATACTCGTTTTCCTCCGCCGGGTCAACATGTCTTGCGCAAACAAGTACATTCATTCCGAACGCGGCGGCGATTTTTGCGACGGCCTTGCCGATCGCGCCGTAGCCGATGATGCCGAGCGTCTTGCCGGACAGCTCGATGAGCGGGTAGTTCCAGAAGCAGAAATCGCGGCTTCTCGCCCATGCGCCGGCGTGGACGGAGTCTGAATGCGCGCCGACGTGGCTGCACGCCTCGAGCAGCAGCGCGAACGTGTGCTGCGCGACGCTCGGCGTGCTGTAGCCGGGCACGTTGCACACGGGGATGCCGCGCGCCTTGGCCGCCGCGACGTCCACAATATTATAGCCCGTTGCAAGCACGCCGATGAACTTCAGATTCGGCGCGGCGCTGATGACGGCCGCGGAAAGCGGCGTCTTGTTCGTGTAGACCGCGTCGGCGTCGCCGATGCGGGATAAGATCTCGGCCTCGTCGGTCAGGCTCGTCCGGTCGTAGACCGTGACAGAGCCCAGCGCCTCCAGCCCCGCCCAGCTCAGATCGCCGGGGTTTTCCGTGTAGCCGTCGAGAATGACGATTTTCATAGGGGTACCTCCTTGGGTTACTTGCGTCACCCTGAGCGGAGCGAAGCGGAGTCAAAGGGTCTGGCCGCTTCGGCCGCTCGCGCTGGTGCGCGCGGGAGACTACCGCAATCGGCGGACCCCGCATCTTTAGGCGGGGCGGATCGGGCCGCTTTCCTTTTCGGCCCGACGACTCTTCGACAAGCTCAGGGTGACAGGTCTGTTTTGGTTTGTTCCGCAATGGCCGCCGCGTCTGCGCTGCGCCGGTTATGGCGCGCCTTCCGCAAAAGGCCCCCTTGTGCAAAGGGGGCTGTCGGCGGAGCCGACTGGGGGATTGTAGGGTTGGTCGAAGTGCAAGGGCAGCGTCAGAACAAACCCTGCAGCAAACCCTTCAGTCTACAATCCCTCCGTCACGGCTTCGCCGTGCCACCTCCCTTTACACAAGGGAGGCTTTGGCGCGGCGCACGTCGTTTGCGCAGCGGTAATTTTCGGAACGCGGCTTCCGAATGGCTCCCCTGAAAGGGGAGCTGTCGGCGGAGCCGACTGAGAGGTGGGGTATCGCGATAGCAGCGCGCCCACGATACTGCACGCAAAACCCTTCGGCCTCACCTCTCCGTCACGGCTAACGCCGTGCCACCTCCCCTTAAAAGGGGAGGCTTTGGCGCGGCGTTCTATTTCAGCCTTACGCCAGCGCCCATGCGCGATTGAGGACGCGCTTGGTGTTGGCCAGCACGATGTCCTCGTCCTCGCCGGGGCGGAGGGTGACCTCCATGGACAGGACATAGGGGTTTTCGGCGTCGAAGAAGCCCTCGTCGCGCAGGACGCGGAGGAAGTCGACGAGCTCGGCGGTGTCGTTGGCGCTGTTCGGGTAGCCCATGCGCGGGTGGAGGTCGCCGTAGCCGTCGCAGCCGGGCTTCACAACGGCGTTGCCGAAGTGGAAATGCGTGATATACGGGCGCAGCGTGCGCACGACGAAGCGGCTTGTCTCATACGTCGTCGGGAAATGGCTCAGGTCGACGAGCAGGCCGAAGTTGTTGTGCGTCGTGCGCATATCGGCGGCAAACTGCGCCGCATACGGCGCCGGGCCGATGAGGGCGGCCTTGTCCATGTCGTAGTCAAAGACCTCCAGCTCGACGTTCATGTCCTTCGATGCGGCGTAGTCGCAGAGCGCGCGCGTCGTCTTGAGGAGCTGCCGGTAGGCTTGCTCCTTCGTTTCCTGCTCCCACTTGCCGGCGAGGAAGGCGATGCCCTTCGCGCCGAGATATTCGGCCTCGTCGATGGCCTCGAGGAGCGTTTTTTCGGCCTTGAGGCGCTCGGCTTCATCGATCGCGTTCGGGTTGAGCTTCGGGCCGAGCAGGCGCGGCTGCGCGCCGTAGCAGACCTTCAGGTGGCTCTGACCCAGCAGGGCCTTGGCCTCGGCGTTTTTCTCGCCGTAGCCCTTGAGCTCGATGGCGTCGAAGAAATCGTCGCGGCAGATGGCCTTGAGGGACTCCATCGGATCGCGGTTCGGGTAGCTCATCCACTGGATGGTGCCGACCTGAAAATACTTGTGAATGGACTCGTTCATGATCGTGCGCTCCTTTATATCAAGATTGTATGTCAGACATCGTTCAGGATGGTTCCTGCCTTCACAAACCGCGCCTGCCGCGCGCTGGCGGACTCCAAAAGCGCCGCGGCGTCCGCGATGGCGCGCTCTGAGCTCATCGGCCCGTCGGCGATGGCGCAGTAGGCTAAGATGCCGCAGCTGAGCACGTCGTCTGCGCCGGGGCCGATGCCGCCGCAGAGCGCGACGGCCGGGCGGCCGAGCCGTTTGCATAATGCGCCGACGCCGGAGAGCACCTTGCCCATGGCGGACGTGCGGTCGATGCGGCCCTCGCCCGTGACGACGAGGTCGGCCTCCCGGATATGGCTCTCCAGCGAGACAAGGCGCGAAATTTCGTCAAAGCCCGGCTGCAAAATGCCGCCGCAAAAGGCCATCAGCCCCGCGCCGAGCCCGCCGGCCGCGCCGGCGCCGGGGTTTTCCGCAATGTCGCGGCCGAGCAGCTCGGCCAGCTTTTTGCCGTAGTGCGAAAGCGCCGCGTCGAGCGCGCGGCAGAGCGCCGCGTCCGCGCCCTTCTGCGGGCCGTAGACGAAGCTCGCGCCGAGCTCGCCGCAGAGCGGGTTCGTCACGTCGCACGCGACGAGGACGGGGGTATGCGCAAGGCGCGGGTCGAGCTTCGAGACGTCGATCGTGTCTAAGTCCCGCAGCGCGAGGCCGCCCTCGGGCAAATCGCGGCCGTTTTTATCCAGAAATCGCGCGCCGAGCGCGCGGGCCATGCCGGCGCCGCCGTCGTTCGTGGCGGAGCCGCCGATGCCTAAAAATATGCGCCTGGCGCCGGAATCGAGCGCCGCGCGGAGGAGCGCGCCGGTGCCGAACGTGCTCGTGACGGCCGGGTCGCGCTCGCCGTCTGCGAGCAATGCAAGGCCGGACGCCTCGGCCATCTCGAGCGCCGCCGTGCCATCCGGCAGCAGCGCAAAGCGCGCTTTCCGCGGCCGGAGCAGCGGGTCGGGCGCGTCGGCGGATAAAATTTCGCCGCCGACGGCCGAGACGAGCGCGTCGACCGTGCCCTCGCCGCCGTCGGCAAGGGGCAGGACGGTCAGATCAGCATCGGGAAATACGCGCGCAAAGCCGCGCGCGATGGCCTCGCCCGCCTCGCGGGAGGTCAGGCTGCCCTTGAACGAGTCGGGCGCGATGAGAAGGTTCATGGCTGCTCCTCCGGCGTGTCGTGCATATGCAGCGCGGTGTCGTTGAGGTGGCCGAGCATGGCCTGCCGCGCTTTGTCCGGGCGGCGGAGCTCGATGGCCTCGGTGATGCGGCGGTGTGCGGCCGCGCCGAGCGCGCCGAGCTGGCGGACGTTGCCCTCGAGCAGCGCCTGGTATGTCGGCCGCAGCACGTCAAAGACCTTGATGATGATCTCGTTGCGCGTGGCCTCGGCCACGAGGCGGTGGAACTCCATGTCCCACGCGGCGATGTCGGCCGTCGTCTCGGCGCGCGCCATGGCCTCGCACGCGGAAAACATGCTGCGCACCATGGCTGCGTCCGCGCGGTCGGCCGCGAGGGCGGCGCTTTCGACCTCGACGATGCGGCGGAACTCCATGACGTTCACGCGGTCGAGCTTTGTGAGCGCCGCGAACGGCACCATCTGCCGCAGCGGTGCGGCGCCGGAGGCGCGGCAGACGAACGTGCCCTCGCCCTGACGGCTTTCGACAAGACCAAGACTTTGCAGCCGCGCGAGCGCGGCGCGCACGCTGACCCGGCTGACGCCGAGCTGCGCGCAGAGCTGATTTTCCGACGGCAGCCGGTCGCCCGGGCGGTATTTCCCGGCGGAGATGGCGCGCTGGAGCTTGTCGGCCACGGTGTCTGCGACGGATTTTTTCTTCGGGCGGGCGTCCATGGCGCGCCTCCTTTCTTGTATTACAACCGGTGGGCAAAAAACGCCGGCAGTCGGGATCGAACAGAATCTCTACTCCTGTTATACCGATTCCGGCTGCCGGTGTCAACTGATTTTCCTCGCTTTTTTGCGATTTGTGCGTTTTGCGGAAAACGGGCGCGCGAAACTTGTATTACAATTACGAAACAGCCCGCCCGTTACGCCTCGTCGGTCGTCTCCATGGGCTGCACCTTGAACACGACCGGGCGCAGCCCGTCCGTGCAGCAGGTGAACTGCGGATCGAGCAGATGCTTTTCGCCGTCCGGCGTCACGCCGGCCTTGCTGGCCATCATGAGCACGTCCTTCCAGATGTCCGCCCACGCCCAGTCGCAGAAGCCCTTCGGCTTGCAGTCGTCGCTGCCGCCGGTCTCGACGATGAATTCCTGTCCCTCTTCAAAGAACGGGCAGTCCGGAATGAAGTCGCCGGACTCCGCGCCCGGCCGGATCTGGCCGTATTCGCGCGCGACGTCGTCGAGCTTCAGCTTGCGCACGACGGTGATCTTCGTTTTCTGCCCCAAAAAGCTGCCGTTTGCCATGATTGCGGTCCCTCCAAGTGAGAATTCTCAGCGCGCCGCCGCGCGGCGGCGCCCATGGCTTATTACAGTATAAATCCGCCGGTTTGTCAAGGAAAACGATTTTCTGCGAATGAATAAAAAAACACTTGACAATGCCACTTTACCGTACTACAATGGCCGCAAACAGGCAAGGGAGCACAAAACGCCATGACGAGCCGCAATTTCGCAGTTGCATATTACTTTTACTTTTACTTTACCGAAAATGAAGTAAAAGTGATTTCTGCTGCATAAAACCGGCTGTCCGAGGATGTTTTTTCAGGGCCGCGCAGTGAAAATCACTGCGCGGCCTTTTTCTTTTGCAATTTACTATTTCAGGAGGGTCAATACCATGATCGCAGTACTCAAACAGGGCGTAAACGAAAAGCAGATCGACAATCTCAGATCGTGGCTGCTCAGCCGCGGCGTCGACGTGCATATTTCCGAGGGCCGCTATCAGACGATCATCGGCCTTGTCGGCGACGTCAGCCGCATCGACCCGGACCTGCTCGAGGGGCTGGACATCATCGAGTCCGTCACCCGCATCTCCGAGCCGTTCAAGGCCGCCAACCGCAAATTCCACCCGGACGACACGGTCGTCGACGTGTGCGGCTATAAGATCGGCGGCGGCAACTTCCAGATCATCGCGGGGCCGTGCTCCGTCGAGAGCGAGGAGCAGATCACCTATGTCGCGGGCGAGGTCAAAAAATCCGGCGCGAACCTGCTGCGCGGCGGCGCGTTCAAGCCGCGCACGTCGCCGTATGACTTCCAGGGGCTGCACGCGCAGGGGCTCGACCTGCTCGCCGAGGCGAAGGATAAGACGGGGATGCCCATCGTCACGGAGCTGATGAGCGCCGACCAGATCGACCTGTTTCTGGAGAAGGGCGTCGACGTCATCCAGATCGGCGCGCGCAATATGCAGAACTTCGACCTTCTCAAGGCCGTCGGCCGTCTCGACAAGCCGGTCCTGCTCAAGCGCGGCCTGGCAAACACCATCAAGGAATTCCTCATGAGCGCCGAGTACATCATGAGCGAGGGCAACGAGAACGTCATCTTGTGCGAGCGCGGCGTGCGCACGTTCGAGACGTACACGCGCAACACGCTCGACCTGTCGGCCGTGCCGGTGCTCCATGAGCTGACGCACCTGCCCGTCGTCGTCGACCCGAGCCACGCGACGGGTCACGCCCGCCTCGTTGAGCCGATGGCCATGGCCGCGGCGGCCGCGGGCGCGGACGGCCTCATGATCGAGGTCCACAACGACCCGCAGCACGCGCTGTGCGACGGCGCGCAGTCGCTCACGCCGGAGCAGTTCGACCGCGTGTGCAGGCGCGTTGCGGCAATCCGCGCGGCGCTGTAAGGGGGCGGCAGCCATGATCGTCGGAATTGCAGGCATCGGCCTGATCGGCGGCTCGCTCGCGCGGGCGTACAAGGCCGCGGGGCACACCGTTCTCGTCCACGACCGCGACGAGTCCATCGTCTCGTTTTCGGAGCTTGCCGGCGTGTCGGACGGCGCGCTGATGGACGAAAACGTGGGGCAGTGCGAGCTTGTGCTCATCGCGCTCTACCCGACGGACGCCATCAAATACATGGAGCACATCGCGCCGCTCCTCTCTAAGGACGCGCTCGTCATCGACTGCTGCGGCACGAAGCGCGTCGTCTGTCAGGCGGGCTTTGCGCTTGCGAAGAAATACGGCTACACCTACTGCGGCGGCCACCCGATGGCGGGCACGCAGTACTCGGGCTTCAAGTACAGCAAAGCCGCCATGTTCAAGGGCGCGCCCATGGTCATCGTCCCGCCCGAGGGCGCGGACGGGCAGCTTCTCCAGCGCGTTTCCGACGCGCTCGCGCCGTGCCAGTTCGGGCGCATCACCGTCACGGACGCGCTGCACCACGACGAGATGATCGCCTTTACGTCCCAGCTTGCGCACGTCGTCTCGAACGCCTACGTCAAAAGCCCGACGGCGCAGAAGCACAAGGGCTTCTCCGCCGGCAGCTATAAGGATTTAACGCGCGTGGCGTGGCTCAACGAGACGATGTGGACGGATCTCTTTCTGGAGAACGCCGACTGCCTCGGCCGGGAGCTTGACACGATCATTGAAAATCTCAAGCTCTACCGCGACGCGATCGCGGCGCACGACGCGGCGCGCCTGAAAACGCTTCTGGCCGAGGGCCGGATGTGCAAGGAGGAGGTGGACGGCCGGTGAAAACCGTTACAGTCCACGCGTCGAAAACGTATGACGTTACGATCTCCCGCGGCCTGCTCGCGGAGGCCGGCGCGCGCGTGAAGGCCGTAACGGCGGGAAGCGCCTGCGCGCTCGTGACGGACGACACGGTCGGGCCGCTCTGGGGCGGCGCGGTGAAAAAGTCGCTCGAGGACGCGGGGCTTTCGGTCTGCTGCTTCACGTTCCCGCACGGCGAGCAGTCGAAAAACGCGAAGACGTATGTCGGGCTTTTGGAGTTTCTCGCCGAGCACCAGCTCACGCGCGCGGACGCGGTCGTCGCGCTCGGCGGCGGCGTCGTGGGCGACCTTGCCGGCTTTGCGGCGGCGACGTACCTGCGCGGCGTGACGCTCGTGCAGATCCCGACGACGCTGCTGGCCATGGTCGACTCGTCCGTCGGCGGCAAGACGGCCATCGACCTGACGGCGGGCAAAAACCTCGCCGGCGCGTTCTACCAGCCGTCGGCCGTGCTGTGCGACCTCGATACATTAAATACTCTTCCAAAAGAAATTTTTGCCGACGGCTGCGCCGAGGTCATCAAGTACGCCGTTCTGCGCGACCCGGAGATCTTAAGCCTGCTCGTCCGGCCGCAGGAAAACCTCGAGGAGCTGATCTCCCGCTGCGTCGCCATCAAGCGCGACACGGTCGAGGAGGACGAGCGCGACACCGGCGCGCGGCAGAGCCTGAACCTCGGCCACACCGTCGCGCACGCCATTGAAACGCTCAGCGGCTACACCGTCAGCCACGGCAGCGCCGTCGCCATCGGCCTTGCCACGATCTGCTGCGCCGCCGAAAAAAAGGGCGACTGCCCGCCGGGGACTGCCCTGAATGTCATGGCCGCCCTCATGCGCGCGGAGCTGCCGGTCGAGACGGAGTTTGGGCTGGACGATCTCGTGAGCGCCATGGCCGCGGACAAAAAGCGCGCGGGCGACACGATCACGCTCGTCATCCCGAAGAAAATCGGCGAGGTCGAGCTCCGCAGGCTGCCGCTCGGCGACCTCAAGGACTACATCGCCGCCGGGCTGTAAGGAGGCTTTTTCATGGACATGACCGTCCGCGCCGGGCACTTCGGCGGGGTCATCCCCGCCATCGCGTCGAAATCCTGCGCGCACCGGATGCTCATCTGCGCCGCGCTGAGCGATGCGCCGGGAAGCATCGTCTGCAAAACGGTCTCGGACGATATTCTCGCCACGGCCGCGTGCCTGCGCGCGCTCGGCGCTGCCGTCGAAAAGACGCCGGACGGCTTCGCCGTCACGCCCATCGACCGTTCTGCGCTCCCGGAAAACGCCCGCCCGGACGCGGGGGAGTCGGGGTCGACGCTGCGGTTTCTGGTGCCCGTGGCCGCCGCGCTGGGGGCAAAATGCGAATTTTTCATGCACGGGCGGCTGCCCGAGCGGCCGCTCTCGCCGCTGCGCGAGCTTTTAGAGCGGGGCGGTGTGACGCTGAGCGCGCCGGGGTCGAACCCGCTCGCCGTCTCCGGGCGGCTTTCGGGGCATGCTTTCTCGCTCCCGGCCGACGTCTCGTCGCAGTTTTTGAGCGGGCTTCTCTTCGCGCTGCCGCTGCTCGGCGGCGGGACGCTCACCATGACCGGCCGCGTCGAGTCCGGCTCGTACCTCGACCTGACGGTCGACGCGCTGCGGCGCTACGGCGTATCGGTCAGCCGCGACGGGATGAAATTCACCGTTTCGGGCGACTACCGCGCGCGCGCGGGCGAGACGGTCGAGGGCGACTGGTCGAACGCGAGCGTGTGGCTGTGCGCCGGGGCGATCGGCCCCGCGCCCGTGACGGTCACGGGGCTGCGGCGCGATTCTTCGCAGGGCGACCGCGCGGTGCTGGATATTCTATCGCGCTTCGGCGCGCGCGTTTTCTGGGCGGGCGATGCCGTCACCGTTTCGCCCGGTGACCTTTCCGGCATTGAATTTGACGCGTCCGACATCCCCGACCTCGTGCCCGTCCTCTCGGCCGTGGCGTGCAGGGCTTCCGGCCGGACGGTCATCCGCGGCGCATCGCGCCTTCGCATCAAGGAGAGCGACCGGCTCGCGGCGACATCCGACGTGCTCGGCCGGCTCGGAGCCGCCATCTCCGAGACGCCGGACGGCCTTGTCATCGGCGGCGGCAAGCCCCTTTCGGGCGGAACCGTTGACGCGTGGAACGACCACCGCATCGCCATGACGGCCGCGGCCGCGTCGCTCATCGCCTCCGGCCCCGTCACGATCACGGGCGCGCAGGCCGTGAACAAATCCTACCCCGCGTTTTTTGAAGACTTTGCCGCCCTCGGCGGAGAAACGGAGGCATCGCCATGACAACGACATTCACCGGCGCGGCGCTCCGATACGGCATTTTCGGCGGGTCACACGAGATGTGCATCGGCGTGGAAGCCGAGGGGCTGCCCGCGGGCGAGGCGGTCGACCCCGGCGAGCTTTCTGCCTTCCTGCGCCGCCGCGCGCCGGGGCAAAACGCCTGGTCGACGCCGAGAAAGGAGGCGGACGCGCCGGAATTTACCTCCGGGCTTGACGAATCCGGCCGCCTGACGGGCGGGATTTTACGCGCCGTCATCTACAATACGAACACCCGCTCGGGCGACTACGCGCTCGACGTCCCGCGCCCGTCGCACGCGGACTATCCCGCGCATGTGAAGTACGGAAATTCGGTCAATATGGCCGGCGGCGGCCCGTTTTCCGGCCGGATGACGGCCCCGCTGTGCGTCCTCGGCGGCATCTGCAAGCAGATCTTGGCGCGCCGCGGCATCACGATCGGCGCGCACCTTGTGAGAATCGGCAGCGTCACCGCGCCGGGCTTTGATCCGGTCAGCGCCACGCCGGAGGGCATCGCCGCAGCCGGCGCGCTCGAATTTCCGTGCGAGGACGAGGCCGCATCAAACGCCATGCAGGCAGAAATTGCAAGCGCGCGGGCGGAGGAGGACTCCGTCGGCGGCGTAATTGAGTGCTGCGCGCTCGGGCTGCCCGCCGGGCTCGGCGGGCCGATGACGGACGGGCTGGAGAGCCGCGTCGCGGCCATCGTGTTCGGCATCCCGGCCGTCCGCGGCGTCGAATTCGGCGCGGGCTTTGCCGCCGCCGCGATGCGCGGCAGCGCGCACAACGACCCGTACATCCTGTCTGGCGGCAGGATCGTCACCGAGACGAACCGCCACGGCGGCGTGCTCGGCGGCATCTCCACCGGAATGCCGCTTCTGCTGCGCGCGGCCTTCAAGCCGACGCCGTCCATCGGGCGGGCGCAGCGGAGCGTCTCACTGACCCGCATGGAGCCTACGGAGCTGAAAATCTCCGGGCGGCACGACCCCTGCGTCGTCCCGCGCGCCGTGCCGGTCGTCGAGGCCGCGTGCGCCGTCGCGCTGCTCGACGCGCTTTTGGAAACGGAATCACTCTCGCTGTAAAACATAAAGGAGACAAACAAAATGGAACTGACGGAGCTTCGTGAACGCATTGACAGGATCGACGCCGACCTTGTGAGACTCTTCACCGAGCGCATGGCGCTCAGCGGGCAGGTCGCCGAGTACAAAAAAGAGCACAACCTCCCCGCGCTCGACGCCTCGCGCGAGCGGCAGAAGCTCGCGGCCGTCCGCGCCGCCGCGGGCGAGCAGTTCGCCCAGCCGGCCAGCGTGCTCTACGGCACGATCTTCGACCTCTCGCGCGCCTATCAGGACGGCCTGCTCCTCGGCCCGAGCGAATTAGCCGGGAAGATCGAAAAGGCCCTTGAGACGACGCCGAAGCTCTTTCCGCAGTCGGCGCTCGTCGCGTGTCAGGGCGTGGAGGGCGCCTACTCGCAGATCGCGGCGGAAAAGCTCTTCGCCATGCCGGACATCATGTACTGCAACCACTTCAAGGCCGTGTTCTCGGCCATCGAGTCGGGCCTTTGCCAGTACGGCGTGCTGCCGTTGGAAAACAGCACGGCCGGCTCGGTCACGAGCATCTACGACCTCATGATGGAGCACAACTTCTCCATCGTCCGCTCCGTCCGGCTGAAGGTCGACCACAACCTGCTGGCCAAAAAGGGCACGAAGCTGGCTGATATCAAAGAAATTTACTCCCACGAGCAGGCCATCAACCAGTGCCAGGAATTCTTAAAGACCCTGCCCGGCGTGAAGGTCACGGTCTGCGAGAACACGGCCGTCGCGGCCAAGCTGGTCGCCGAGTCCGACCGCGCGGACGCCGCGGCGCTCTCGTCGCGCTCGTGCGCGGAGCTCTACGGCCTGTCTACGCTCGCATCCGGCGTGCAGGATCAGGGCAACAACTACACGCGCTTCATCTGCATCGCGAAAAACCTCGAAATTTACCCGGGCGCCGACCGCACGAGCATCATGCTGACCGTGCCGCACAAGCCGGGCTCGCTCTACCGCGTGCTCGCGCGCATCAACGCGCTCGGGCTCAACCTCAACAAGCTCGAAAGCCGCCCGATCCCGGAGCGCGACTTTGAGTTCATGTTCTACTTCGACCTCGACACGAGCGTCTACTCGCCGCAGTTCATCCAGCTCATGAACGAGCTCGACACGCTCTGCGAGCATTTTGAGTACCTCGGCAGCTACACGGAGATCGTCTGATGGGCACCTACGGCCTTCTCGGGCGAAAGCTCGCCCACAGCTACTCGCCGCAGATCCACATCGCGCTCGGCTGCCCGCCTGAGGAGTATCACCTCTTTGAAAAGGAGCCGGAGGAGCTGGAGCCGTTCCTCCGGCATCCGGCGTTTGACGGCATCAACGTCACGATCCCGTATAAGCTCGCCGTCATTCCTTACATGGCCGAGCTGACGGACGCCGCGCGCGCCATCGGCAGCGTGAACACGATCGTTCCGTGCCCCGGCGGCGGCCTGCTCGGCGACAATACGGACTTTTACGGGCTGGACGAGACCTTCCGCGTGGCCTCCATCGACCCCGCGGGCAAAAAGGCCCTCGTCCTCGGCGACGGCGGCGTCGCCCCGACGGTGCGCGCGGTGCTTTCCCATCGCGGCGCGCGGGAGATCGTCACGATCTCGCGGCGCGGGACGGAGAATTTTGAGAATATTTCCCGCCACGCCGACGCGGAGATCCTCGTGAACGCGACGCCCGTCGGCATGTACCCGGAAAACGGCGGCTCGCTCGTCGACCTTGCGCAGCTTCCGAAGCTTCTCGGTGTCGTCGACCTTGTCTACAACCCCGCGCGCACGGCGCTGCTTTTGCAGGCCGAGCAGCTCGGAATTCCGCACGCGAACGGCCTTTACATGCTCGTCGCGCAGGCCAAGCGCGCGGAGGAGCGCTTCCAGCGGCGCGCCATCGCGGACAGCGAAAACGGCCGCATCACGCGGCAGATGGCCGCCGGGATGGAGAACATCGCGCTCATCGGGATGCCCGGCGTCGGCAAGTCGAGCTGCGGCCGCGCGCTCGCGGAAAAGACGGGGCGGCAGCTCGTCGACCTCGACGAGGAAGTATCCCGCGCGGCCGGGTGCGGCATTCCGGCGTATTTCGCCGCGCACGGCGAGGCGGCCTTCCGTCAGCTTGAGACCAAGGTCCTCGCCGAGTGGGGCAAAAAGAGCGGCCTGATCCTCGCCACGGGCGGCGGCGTCGTCACCCGGCCGGAAAACTATGCGCTTTTGCATCAGAACAGCCGCATCTTCCTGCTCCGGCGGGACATCTCCGGCCTGTCCTCCGCCGGCCGGCCCGTCAGTCAGGCCAAGGGCATCGAGGCCATCGCGCGCGAGCGCGAGCCGCTCTACTTATCCTGGGCCGACCACATCATCGACTGCGTCAGCCCGGAGAAAAACGCATCGCGCATTCTGGAGGTGCTGGAAGCATGAAGAAAATACTCGTTCTCAACGGCCCGAACATCAACCTGCTCGGCCTGCGCGAGCCGGACATCTACGGCAGGCAGGATTTTGCCGCGCTGTGCGATTTTATCCGCAAAAGCGCGGACGAGCTGGGGCTTGAGGTCGCGCTCTACCAGTCCAACCACGAGGGCGACCTCATCGACGCCATCCAGGCCGCCTGGGGCGTCTATGACGGCATCGTCATCAACCCCGGCGGCTACACGCACACGTCCGTCGCCATTTTGGACGCGCTCAAAGCCGTCGCGCTGCCGACGGTCGAGGTCCACCTGTCCGACATCTCGCAGCGCGAGGCGTTCCGGCAGCATTCCTACGTCTCGCTCTACGCCGAAAAGACGATCGCCGGGCGCCACTTCGAGGGCTACCGCGAGGCGCTCGCCCATCTCGCCGCGCGCTGACCGGTTTTTTCCAACGCCTCGTTGACACGGATTGCTTGGTCTGCTATCATAATGGCAGAGCATGTGCAAAGGAGGTTTCGCCATGGGAAGCAATACGATCGTCACCATCGGCCGCCAGTTCTGCAGCAAGGGAAACGAGATCGGTCAGGCGCTGTCCGTCCGGCTCGGCATTCCGTATTATGATGATTTTATTCTGGAGAAGGCCGCCGCGGATCACGGCATCCCCGTGGTCTACGCCGAGCAGTACGACGAAAAGCCCGCCTCGCCGTTTGAGCAGTCCGTGGCGATGGCCTCGTTTTTCTACTCCACGGCCGAGACGATGGCCACGACGCAGGAGCAGCTCGGTCAGGCGCAGCGCAGGACCATCCTGGAGCTGGCCGAGCAGGGGCCGTGCATCATCGTCGGCCGCTGCGCGAACTATATTCTGCGCGACCATCCGAGCGTTCTGGACGTGTTCATCTTCGCCTCGCGCGAAATGCGCGAAAAGACGCTGATGGAGCGCTTCGGCAAGACGGAGGGCGAGGCGCGCAGGATGCTCCGCCGCATCGAAAAAGAGCGCGGGACGTACTACAAGATCAACACCGGGCGCGACTGGCAGAACCCGGACAATTACGACCTGATGCTCGACAGCGGCCGCTTCGGCCTGGACCACGCCGTGGACATCCTCACAGCAGCTTACCACTGCGCCTGAATTTTTCCGGAAGAAACACCCGTAGCTCTACGGGTGTTTTCTTTCGGCAGAGAAGAAAGGAAATTTTGTTATGCAGATTTTCGTCCGGGAGAAGTCGTTTTACAAGCGGTTTTTCCCGCTCCTGCTCGTCATCGCGCTGCAGAGCCTTGCCGCGCTCATGGTCAACATGGTCGACAACCTCATGCTCGGCCGGTATACGGAGATCGCGCTCTCCGGCGCGACGCTCGTCAACCAGCTGCAGTTCATGCTTCAGCAGATCGCGGCCGGCACGGGCACGGGCATCGTCGTGCTCGCCTCGCAGTACTGGGGCCGCGGCCAGACCGAGCCCATCCGCCGCATCATCTCGCTGGCCGTCAAGATCAGCATGTCCATCGGCGCGGTGTTCTTCCTTGCGACGCTGCTTGCCCCGCATCCCATCCTGCGGCTTTTCACGTCGGACGAGGCTGTCATCGCCGAGGGCATGAAATATCTTCGCATCATGTGCTGGACGTACCTCATTTTCTCACTGAGTAACTCCCTGATGTACTCGCTTCAGGCCGTGGAGACCGCGTTCATCGGGACGGTCATGTCCTGCTCGACGATCGCCATCAACCTGTGCCTCAATTACCTGCTCATCTACGGCAACCTCGGCTTCCCGGAGCTCGGCGTCCAGGGCGCGGCCATCGCCACGCTCGTCAGCCGCTGCGTGGAGCTTGCCATCATCCTCGTCTATGTGCTGTGCATCGACAAAAAGCTCAAAATGAAGGCGCGCGACCTTGTGCGCGTCGATCTCGGCTACCTCGGCGACTATCTCCGCGTCGCCGCGCCGGTCATGATCTCCGGCGCGCTCTGGGGCGTGGCGCAGGCGGCGCAGACGGCCATTCTCGGCCACATCAGCGCGCCGGCCATCGCGGCCAACGCCATCGCGAGCGTCGTGTTCCAGATCTGCGCCGTGTTCGGCATGGCGGCGGGCAGCGCCGCGTCCGTCACGATCGGCCGCACGATCGGCGCGCGGCAGCTCGACAGGATCCGCCCCTATGCGCGGACGCTTCAGGGCATCTTCGTGCTGCTCGGCATCGCCTCGGCCACGCTGCTGTTTCTGCTGCGGCACTGGATCATCGGCTTTTACACCGTTTCGGACGAGACGCGGGAGCTGGCGCTGCAATTTCTGACCGTTTTGAGCGTCGCGACGCTCGGCTCGTGCTACGAGTGGCCGGTCGAGGGTGGCATCATCGCCGGCGGCGGGCACACGAAATACCCCGCCATCGTCGACAACCTGTTCATGTGGCTGTTCACCATCCCGACGGCCGCGCTGAGCGCGTTTGTGTTCCGCTGGCCGCCGCTTGTCACATTCTGCTTCCTGAAGGCCGACCAGATCCTCAAGTGCATCCCGAACGCCATCGTCTGCAACCGCTACCGCTGGGTGCGCGAATTAACAAGAGACGAGATGCCCGATTAAAACGAAATACCCCGCGCCGCTGCCGCTCCGGCAGCGGCGCTTTTTTGAGCTTCGCTCCGCTCAGAAATGCTTGCATTTCTGAGCGAGGGGATGCAGCCCGCTGCGTGCACGGGCACGGCCCGCACACTTGCTGGGCTGTAAAGAGTTTTATCCGAGGTACACGCCCCCGGAAAAAACGAATTCTGAATTTATTCCGCCGCCTGCGGGCGGCGGAACTCTGCGAGGCATTCATCGCCGCTGCCGCCCGGCAGCGGCGCTTTTTTCACAAATTTCGGCGCTGTAATTTAGACGCTATGCACATTTCACACAAAGAGATTGTGCCGCGGCACATGAAAATGCGGAAAAACGGGGCGATATACCAGTGACAGCCCAATCCGGGGCGCGTATACTCAGGTTAGACTTACCGCCAGCAGGAGGAATGCACGATGCCAAGCAAAGCCTACGAAGCCTTTACGAAAAAAGCGATGGAGGAGCGCATGGTCGCCAATATGCCGGACCTGTCGGCCGGCCCGCCTACGCTGCCGGACGATTTCCGCGCGCCGATGCCCGAGCTGCCTGCGGGCTACACGGGCGGCGAGGTCACGCTGCGCGGCGTGCGCGGGCTTTTTATGACGCGCCCGGGCGTGCGCGAAAAGTGCTGCCTGATGCACATCCACGGCGGCGGGTTCACGATCGGCTCGGCCATGGACACCGTGCCGCTCCTGCGGCATTTTTCGCAGAAAACCGGCCTTGCGTGCTACTCCGTGGACTACCGCCTCGCCCCGAAGTACCGCCATCCGGCCATGCTGGACGACTGCGTCGAGTTCTACCGCGGCCTGCTCGAGCTCGGCTATGAGCGCATCGTCGTCGGCGGCGAGTCGGCCGGCGGCACGCTGACGCTGACGCTGACGCTCGCCCTGCGCGAGGCGGGGCTGCCGCTTCCGGCGGCGCTGTGGTGCTCGTCCCCGGCCGTCGACGCCAACTACGCGCACGAGGAGCTGTTTGTGGAGGACGCGTTCTCCGCCGTCGGTGACGACGTGTTCAGGATCTACACAAGTCCCGGCCAGGACATCCGCGACCCGCTGCTCTCGCCCGTGTACGCCGAGTTTACGGGCTTCCCGCCCACGCTCGTGCAGGCCGGAAGCCACGAGAGCCTCTCGGCCGGCTGCGTCCGCCTCGTGACGGCGCTCTGCCGCGCGGACGTCGACGTGAAGTTCCGCTTTGGGAAGGGAATGGAACACACCTACGCCATGATGTTCGGCCAGTTCCCCGAGGCGACGAACGCCATGCGCGAGATCACGGACTTTGTCAACGACACGCTCGACCTTGACGCGTGAAAAAAGCATCCAGATATGAAAGGAGAAACGAAATGAAAAAGCTCAGAAGATTCACCGCGCTGCTGCTCGCGCTGTGCCTTGTGATGGGGCTGGCCGCGTGCGCATCGAAGGATGAGGGCGCTCCCAGCGGCGGAAATGACCAGTCCGCGCCCGCCCCGTCCGGCACATCCGACCCCGCGCCCTCCGGCGGCGAGCCCGACGGCAGCGGCGCCGCCCCGGCCGACCGCTCGCTCATGATCGGCACGACGATCGCCCCGGCGTCGTTTTTGTCGTCCATGGGCGCGTCGAACCCGTTTATGTCCATGGTCTTTGACACGCTCGTCATGTACAACGAGGCGGGCGAGCTCATTCCCGGCCTTGCCGCTAAGTGGAGCTACACGGACGACTACACGCTTGAATTAAAGCTCCGCGAGGGCGTGAGGTTCACCGGCGGGCAGGACTTCGTCGCGTCGGACGTCCTCTACAGCCTGAACTACTGGGCGACGGAGACGACGATGGCCGAGTCGTTCTCGGCGTATGACCTTGCCGCCTGCACCGCGCCGGACGACCACACCGTCGTGCTGAAATTCACGGAGATCTATGGCCCGGCCGTCTCGGCGCTGACGCAGTTTTCCATGTTCAGCGAGGACTGGGCGAAAAACGCCACGGGCGACGACTGGTTTGCAAACCCGAACGGCACGGGTGCTTACGTCTGCACCGAGAACTTAGACGGCCAGCAGACGAGCTTCGTCCGCAAGGACGCAGCCGACTACTGGGGCGAGCTGCCCGAGTGCGAGTCCGTCACGTATAAATACTACGCCGAGACGAGCACGATGTACATCGACCTGGAGCAGGGCGCGCTCGACCTTGCCTACAACATCGCCTCCGTCGACGCCGAGCGCCTGATGAACGGCACCGAGGACAACAAGGACCTGGCCTATCAGCTTCAGGGCATGCGCATCAACATGGGCCTCGGCCTGTGCGAGTACTGCCCGTACTGGGAGGACATCCGCGTCCGTCAGGCCGTCGCGCTCTCGCTCGACACGAGCGCCATCGCGCAGGCCGCGCTCGGCGTTCTCTGGCAGCCGGCCGACTCGATGCTGCCGAGCTCGGTGAGCTATTACTACTCCGTCGGCCAGCGCCAGCAGGACATTGAAAAGGCCCGCTCTCTCATGGCCGAGGCCGGCTATGCCGACGGCTTTGAGATCCGCGCCATCATCAACCTCGGCTCCGTCGACCTCGCCACTGCCGTGCAGGCCTGCCTTGCGCAGATCGGCATCACGATGAACGTCGAGTCCTACGACCTCGGCACGCAGATCCCGATGTGGATCGCGGGCGAGACGGACATCACCGTCGACTCCGGCGGCGAGTCGAACGCCACGGGCGACCCGTTTGCCTCGACGAGCTTCTACTACGAAGGCTCGACGCTCACCGCCGCGCGCATCAACGACCCGGAGTTCAACGAGTACTTCTACGAGGGCCTGTACTCCGTCGACCCGGACGTGCGCGCCGAGGCTTACAAGAAGATGCAGCAGTGGAACTTTGAAAACTGCCGCATCATCCCGATCTGCGAGTCCACGCGCTGCACGGCGTGGAACAGCGCGAAAATTTCGTCGGTTTACTTTACGAACCCCGGCCGTCCGGTCGTGACGTATATCCACTTCGCCTGACCGCTCGACAAGCCCCTGTTTTTATGCTACGATGGCCTTGCGCCGGTCCGCCTCTGGCGGACCGGCGCGCATCGTTTTTAAGGGAGGGAACCGCATGGATGCATCCGCGCTTTCCGCGCTCATCCGCTTTGACCGCGCGCGCAGCTTTCAGGAGCTGGCCGACTGCGCCATGGAGCTCATCGGCAACCCCATCATCCTCTTTGATATGAACGAGCGCATCCTCGCCATCACGGATACGGCCGTGGACGACGACTATTTCACGGAGCTTCAGAAAAACCGCACCGTGCCGCGCGAGCAGTCGAAAAACCTCGAATGGGCCCGCGCGCTGCGCACGATGTACACCGATCCGCGCGCCGCGCTCGTGGAGCACAACGGCCTGAGCATGCTCGCGCGCGGCCTCATCGTTGGCGGCGTGCCCGTCGGGCACCTGCACGCGACGGCGTATTTCCGGCCGTTTACGGAGGGCGACCTCGCCATGGCCGACCTCATCGCCCCGCGTCTGGCGCTTGAGATCTACCAGCGCCTGAGCGTCGACGCCGCGCAGCGCTCGTCGGCCGACGTATTCCTGCAGAGCCTGCTCTCCGGCCAGCCGTTCACACCGGAGACGATCAGCGTCAAGCTCTCGCTGCTCGGCTGGCAGCCGGGCAGCGTGCTGTACGTCCTGTGCCTCGACCGCTTCGCCGGCGGCGACCTGCGCGCGCTGGCAAGCGAGCTTCTGTGCGGCCCGAACGACCGGTACACGACGTATGAACGCCACGCGGTCGTGATCTTGTCGCGCACGCGCCCGCTTGCGGCGGACGACTGCGCCGCGCTGCGCGCGTGCCTCGAGCAGATCCGCGCCGAGAGCGGCCTGTCGCGCCCGCTTTCGTCGCTGCGCGAGCTGCACACGGGCTATGAGCAGGCGCTCGCGGCCTGCCGCATCGGCGCGCGTGTGCGGCCGGGGAGCTTCCTGCACGAATATGACGCCTGCCTGCCCTATGCCCTCATCGACCGCATCAGCCAGAGCGAGGACGTGCTGCCCTACGTCCAGCCCGCGCTGCTGCGCCTTGCCGCGGACGACAGCCGCACGGGCGGCGGCCTGATGGCGACGCTGCACACCTATCTGGCGTGCGGCCGCAGCGTCCAGCAGGCGGCGAGCGCGCTCGGCGTCCACAAGAACACCGTCTCGTTCCGCCTCGGCAAGATCGCCGACGCGCTGGGGCTCGACTGGTCGGACGCGCGCGACGTCTACCGGCTCATGCACTCGGTGAGCATTCTGGAATATACCGACTGCGAGCGGTTCTTCGGAGGGTAGGAGGGCGCGCCGGAAGTCCGGCGGCCGACAGCAGACCGCGCCCCGCGCCGCATGGCGCGGGGTTTTTTGCCGCGGCGCAAAAAAGCACCCATGCCGGAGGGCATGGGTGCGGGGAGGGCGCGATTGCGGCCGGACGGCTCAAGCCCTGCGGCGGCCGTGGAAGCGGGTGCCGATGGAGCCGCCGTCGGCTAAAAAGTAGAGATTTTCCGGCCGGGCGCCGTTCGTGATGACCATATCGACGCCCGCGCTCGTCGCGATCTCGGCGGCGAGCAGCTTCGTGGCCATGCCGCCCGTGCCGAACTTCGAGCCCGCGCCGCCGGCTCTGGCCCAGATCTCGTCCGTGATCTCGGGGACGTCGCTGATGAGCGCGGCGTCCGGGTCGTGGTGCGGGTCGGCCGTGTAGAGGCCGTCGATGTCGGAGAACAGCACGAGCAGGTCGGCGTCCACGAGCGCGGCGACGACGGCAGAGAGCGTATCGTTGTCGCCGAAGACCTTGTGCTCGGTCTCGATCTCCTCAAAGCAGACGGAGTCGTTCTCGTTGACGACCGGGATGACGCCGAGCTCGAGCAGCGCCTCGAATGTGTTGTGGAGATTCAGCTTGCCGCTCGGCCGGTCGACGTCGTCGCGCGAGAGCAGGATCTGCGCGACGGTCGCGCCGTACTCGCCGAAGAATTTGTCGTACAGATGCATCAGCTCACACTGGCCGACGGCGGCGGCGGCCTGCTTGAAGCGCAGCTCCTTCGGCCGCTCGGCCAATTTCAGCTTGCCGACGCCCGTGGCGATGGCGGCCGAGGTGACGAGCACGACGTCGTTGCCCGCGTTCTTCACGTCCGTCAGGACGCGCGCGAAGCGGTCTAAATTCCGGAAGTTCATGCCGCCGCCCGCGTGCGTGAGCGTGCTGGTGCCGACCTTCACAACGATCCGTTTTTTCATGGTTTCGTGCCCCTTTTTCTACGTTTCCATCTATCTTCCCACAAAACGGGCAAAAATGCAAGATACCCTTGAAATTTCAGGGTAAGTGCAATACAATAAAAACGCTATGTGCAAAGGAGGGATTTTTTTGCTCAACATCGTACTCGTCGAGCCGGAAATTCCCATGAATACAGGCAACATCGCCCGCACCTGCGCCGCGACCGGCAGCGTCCTGCACCTTGTAAAGCCGCTCGGATTCGACATCTCCGACAAGGCCGTCAAGCGCGCGGGGCTCGACTACTGGCACCTCGTGGACGTGCGGGTGTATGAATGTCTGGACGATTTTTTCGAGAAAACCGGGGCGCAGGAGCTCTACCTCATGAGCACGAAGGCTCCGCGCGCGTACACGGAAGCAAAATTTTCCGACGGCTGCTATCTCATGTTCGGAAAAGAGACGCGCGGGCTGCCCGAATCGCTTCTGGAAAAGCACCGCGAGCGCGCCGTGCGCATCCCGATGATCTCGGAGGCGCGGAGCCTCAATCTTGCCAACTCCGTCGCCATTGTCACCTATGAGGCGCTGCGCCAGCAGGGCTTCCCGGGTCTGCTCGGCTTCGGAAAAATGCACGACACGGCCCTTTGAATCTGGAAAAATCAACGCGGGAGGACGCTATGAACTTCAGAAAAAAGACCATCTGCGACATCGACGTCGCCGGCAAGCGCTGCCTTGTGCGCTGCGACTTCAACGTGCCCACGGACGAGCGCGGCAACATCGAGGACGATTCGCGCATCGTCAAGACGCTGCCGACCATCCGCTACCTGCTCGACCACGGCGCGTCCGTGATCCTGTGCAGCCACATCGGCCGCCCGAAGTTCGGCTATGAGGAGAAATACTCGCTCAAGGCCGTCTGGCTGCGGCTTGAAGAGCTGCTCAACCACAACATCTACTTCCTGAGCGAGGCCGTCGGCTCGCGCGCGCAGATCGTCGCCTCGCGCCTGCGCCCGGGCGAGATCATGCTGCTCGAGAACGTCCGCTTCGTCTTTGGCGAGACGGAAAACAAGAAGGCCGTCGCCAAGGCCTACGCGTCCCTTGCCGACATCTTCGTCAACGACGCCTTCGGCTCGTCGCACCGCGCGCACGCGTCCACGGCGGGCGTGGCCAACTTCCTGCCCGCCGTCAGCGGCCTGCTCGTCAAGAAGGAGCTTGAGGTCATGGGGCAGGTCATGGAGGCTCCGCGCCATCCGTTCGTGCTCATCGTCGGCGGCAGCAAGGTCTCCGACAAGATCGGCGTCATCGACTATCTGCTGGAAAAGGCCGACCACATCCTGATCGGCGGCGGCATGAGCTACACGTTCACCAAGGCGCTCGGCGGCCAGATCGGCAACTCGCTGTGCGAGGCCGAGAGCTTTGACTACTGCCGCAAGCTGCTGGAAAAGGCCAAGGCCAAGGGCGTGCAGATCCACCTGCCGAAGGACAACGTCATCGCCGACCGCTACGACCCCGAGGCCAAGAAGGCTGTCTGCCCCGACGGCCAGATCCCGGCCGGCTGGATGGGGCTCGACATCGGCCCGGAGACGATCGAGGAGTATGTCGGCGTCATCAAAGCCGCCGGCACCGTCGTCTGGAACGGCCCGATGGGCGTGTTCGAGTGGCCGCGCTTTGCCTTCGGCACGCAGCAGATCGCCAAGGCCATGGCCGAGTCCGACGCCCTGACCGTCATCGGCGGCGGCGACAGCGCCTCTGCCTGCGAGCAGTTCGGCTACGCCGACCGCATCACCCACGTCTCCACCGGCGGCGGCGCGTCGCTCGAGTTCTTCGCCGGGCACGAGCTCCCCGGCGTGAGCTGCTTGCTCGACGCGTAAGATTAGAAGCTCGCCCCAATACCTCCCCTGTGCAAGGGGAGGTGGCACGGCCGCAGGCCGTGACGGAGGGGTTGGCGGGATGCGGCGGCGTATTTTCGCGGCGCTCTGCGAGCTTCCCGGCTCCAACCCCTCAGTCAGCTGTCGCTGACAGCTCCCCTTACACAGGGGAGCTATGGGCGCGCTGGCGCCAAAATACCGCTCACCCGCCGGGCGCAAAAGGAACGGCGCCCCCACCCGCCCACGACGCAACAGAAGGAGCTAATTATGAACCGCACCTATCGCAAGACCATCATCGCGGGCAACTGGAAGATGAACAAGACCATCGCCGAGACGACCGCCTACGCCCGGGAGCTGAAGAAGATCCTGCCGAAGGGCCGCTGGTGCTCGATCGTGCTCTGCCCGCCCGCGCTCTGCATTCCCGCCGCGGAAAAAGCGTTCCGCGAGACGCGCGTCGCCATCGGCGCGCAGAATATGAACGAAAACGACACCGGCGCCTACACCGGCGAGGTAAGCCCCGTCATGCTCTCCGGCGCCGGCTGCGAATATGTGATCCTCGGCCACTCCGAGCGCCGCGCGCTCGGCGAGACGGACGAGCAGGTGCGCGCGAAGGTGCGCGCCGCGCTGGCCCATTCGCTGCGGCCGATCATCTGCGTCGGCGAGAGCCTTGCCCAGCGCGAGGCCGGCCTGACGGCCGAGGCCGTCACCTATCAGGTCCGCTCGGCGCTGTCCGGCCTCACGGGGCCGAAGATCAAAAAATGCATCATCGCCTATGAGCCGCTCTGGGCCATCGGCACGGGTCATACGGCCACGCCCGAGCAGGCGGAGGACGTCTGCCGCGGCATCCGCGCGGCCATCCGCCGCATGGCCGACGCCAAGGTCGCCCGCGCCGTCAGCATTCTCTACGGCGGCTCCATGAACGAAGAAAATGCGTTCGACCTGCTCGCCTGCCCGGACATCGACGGCGGACTGATCGGCGGCGCGTCGCTCGTGCCGGAGAAGTTCGTCCGCATCATCCAGGCAGCCAACCAGCCCAAGCGCCAAGAGCCTGAAAAGCCCGACGACGCGCTGGAGCAGGACGCATATGAGGAGGAAGCATCCAATGAAACAGTATCTTGAAATCGTCGACATTCTCGGCCGCCAGATCTTAGACTCCCGCGGCAACCCGACCGTCGAGTGCGAGGTCACGCTCGACGACGGCACGGTCGGCCGCGCCGCCGTCCCGTCCGGCGCGTCCACGGGCATCTACGAGGCCTGTGAGCTCCGTGACGGCGAGGAAGCCTACCTCGGAAAGGGCACGCTCCGCGCCGTCGCAAACATCAACACCGAGATCGCCGAGGAGCTGCTCGGCATGAACGCGCTCGACCAGCCCGCCATCGACCAGATGCTCATCGAGCTCGACGGCACGGAGAATAAATCCCGCCTCGGCGCGAACGCCATCCTGGCCGTCTCGCTCGCCTGCGCCCGCGCGGCCGCCGAGTCGCTCGGGATGCCGCTCTACACCTACCTTGGCGGCGTGAACGCCAAGACGCTGCCCGTGCCGATGATGAACATCTTAAACGGCGGCGCGCACGCGAACAACAACGTCGACATCCAGGAGTTCATGATCATGCCCGTCGGCGCGCCGACGTTCGCCGAGGGCCTCCGCATGTGCGCCGAGGTGTTCCACACGCTCAAGACCGTCCTGAAGGAAAACGGCACGCCCGCGCCCGGCGTCGGCGACGAGGGCGGCTACGCCCCGAACCTGAAGAAGGACGAGGACGCGCTCAAGGTCATCGTGCAGGCCATCGAGAAGGCCGGCTATCAGCCGGGTGCGGATTTTATGATCGCCATGGACGGCGCGGTGTCCGAGTGGTATCAGGAAGACGGCACATACTACCTGCCCAAGGCGAAAAAGACTATGACGCGCGCGCAGATGGTCGCCATGTGGAAAAAATTCGTCGACCACTATCCCATCATCTCCATTGAGGACGGCATGGGCGAGGAGGACTGGGAGGGCTGGGCCATGCTGACCCGCGCGCTCGGCTCCCGCGTCCAGCTCGTCGGCGACGACCTGTTCGTCACGAACACCGCCCGCCTGAAAAAGGGCATCGAGCTTCGCGTTGCAAACTCCATCCTCATCAAGGTCAACCAGATCGGCACCCTGACCGAGACGCTCGACGCCATCGAGACGGCGCACCGCGCCGGCTACACCGCCGTCATCTCCCACCGATCCGGCGAGACCGAGGACACGACGATCGCCGACCTGTCCGTCGCCCTCAACGCCGGCCAGATCAAGACCGGCGCCCCGTCCCGCACCGACCGCGTCGCCAAGTACAACCAGCTGCTGCGCATCGAGGAGGAGCTGGACACCGCCGCAAAGTACCCGGGCAAGAGCGCGTTTTTCAGCATTTAAGAAGTTCGGGCGCGGAGCGCCGCAATAACGCGCCGTGCTCATAGCTCCCCTGTGTAAGGGGAGCTGTCAGCGAAGCTGACTGAGGGGTTGGAGCTGAAAGCTTGCAGAGCGCCGCGAAAATACGCCGCCACGCCCCGCCAACCCCTCCGTCACGCCTAACGGCGTGCCACCTCCCCTTGCACAGGGGAGGTATTGGCGCGCGCCCACAAAAAGGCCCCCTTGTGCAAAGGGGGCTGTCGGCGGAGCCGACTGGGGGATTGTAGGGTTGGAATTCGCGGAAAGACCGCGTTAAAACGAACCCTGCGGCAGACCTTGCAGCCTACAATCCCTCCGTCACGCCTGACGGCGTGCCACCTCCCTTTGCACAAGGGAGGCTTTGCTGCGGTGCGCCATATCCACCGCGCCCAAATCCCGCACCGCGCCGATAGCTCCCCTGTGTAAGGGGAGCTATCGGCGAAGCCGACTGAGGGGTTGGAGGTTGAAAGCTCGCAGAGCGCGTCCGAAATACGCCGCCGCGCCCCGCCAACCCCTCCGTCACGCCTACGGCCGTGCCACCTCCCCTTGCACAGGGGAGGTATTTGGCGCTGGCGCGCAATCGGCACTGGCGCGGTGCGTCGTTTCGCCGTGCCAAAATCCCGCTGCCCCGCGGCGCGGGGTTTTTCTTCGCTTCACAAAATCTTCACCATTCCGCGCGCCGGCTGTGCTATAATGTTCGGGAGAGGAGGAACTGGAGTTGAACATTCTTTTTTTCCTGACGCCCAAGACAGACTGTATTTACCTCGACGACGACGACACCGTCCGGCAGGCCATTGAGCGCATGGAGCACAACAGCTATACCTCCCTTGCCATCTTGAACCGGCAGGGCGAATACTGCGGGACGCTGACGGAGGGAGACCTTCTCTGGGCGCTCAAAAACGTCTGCGGCGGCGACATGAAGCGCGCCGAACAGATCTGCATCATGGACATCAGCCACCGCTGCGACAACGCACCCGTATCCATCGACACGAACATCGAGGATCTGTTCGCCAAGGCGACGGATCAGAACTTCGTCCCCGTCATCGACGACAAAAACGCGTTCATCGGCATCATCCCGCGAAAGGCGATCGTCCAATACTGCCTCGAAAATTACATTGCCAAGAAAGAAACAGTTCCCGTCTGAGACCCCGCGCCGCCCGGAAAACCCGGGCGGCGCTTTTTTTGCGCACCTTGACAGGACGTGCGGTTTTTCGTATACTGCAAATTGGGAATATATCCGGAATTGAAGGAGAATGAATGTGGGAAGAGAATCATTTGGCTCGCGCATCGGCTTTCTGCTCGTGAGCGCGGGCTGCGCCATCGGCATCGGCAACGTCTGGCGCTTTCCGTTTGTCGCCGGTCAGAACGGCGGCGGGCTTTTTGTGCTTGTCTATCTCGTCATGCTCGTCGTGCTGGGGCTTCCGGTGCTGACGATGGAGCTGGCCGTCGGCCGCGCCAGCCGCAAGAGCGCCGTCCTGGCGTACAAGGCGCTCGAGAAGCCGGGCGCGAAGTGGCACATCCACGGGTGGTTCGCCATCGCCGGCTGCGTGCTGCTCATGATGTACTACACGACCGTGTCCGGCTGGATGCTGAACTATTTTGTGAAGTTCGCGTCCGGCGCGTTCCCGTCCGGCATGAGCGCCGAGGCCAGCGGGCAGGTGTTTTTCGACATGCTGGCAAGCCCCGGCGAGATGGGATTGTGGATGGCCGTGACGGTCGTCGCGGGCACGCTTATTTGCAGCATCGGCGTGCAGAAGGGGCTTGAGCGCGTGAGCAAGGTCATGATGGCCGCGCTGTTCGCGCTCATCGTCGTGCTCGCGGTGCACAGCCTCACGCTCTCGGGCGCGGCGGAGGGCATCCGGTTTTATCTCGTGCCGAGCCTGAAGAATGTGAAGAGCATCGGCAGCGTCGTCGCCGCGGCGATGAATCAGGCGTTTTTCACGCTGAGCCTCGGCATCGCCGCCATGGAGATCTTCGGCAGCTACATGAGCCGCGAGCACACGCTGCTCGGCGAGGGCGCGCGCATCTGCGGGCTTGACACGTTCGTGGCCATCATGGCGGGGCTGATCATCTTCCCGGCGTGCTTCAGCTACGGCGTCGAGGTCACGAGCGGCCCGAGCCTCATTTTCGAGACGCTGCCGAACGTGTTCGTCAACATGGCGGGCGGCCGCGTCTGGGGCGCGCTGTTCTTCCTGTTCATGACGTTCGCGTCGTTCTCGACGGTCATCGCCGTCATTGAGAACATCATGGCCTCGTGCATGGATCTGTTCGGCTGGAGCCGCAAAAAAGCCGCGCTCATCTCGGGCGCTGCGATCCTGATCCTGAGCGTCCCGTGCGTGCTGGGCTACAACCTCTGGAGCAATGTCCACCTCATCGGCGGCCGCGACGTGCTCGACACGGAGGACTTCCTCGTCAGCAATATCCTGCTGCCGCTCGGCTCGCTTGTGTACCTGCTCTTCTGCGTCACGCGCTGGGGCTGGGGCTTCGACCGCTACCGCGCCGAGGCCAACGAGGGAAAAGGCCCGAAGATCGCGCCGTGGATGAAGTGGGTGTTCCGCATCGTGCTGCCGGTGATGATCCTCGCGATCTTTGTCATCGGACTTGTCGGCTGAGAGCCGATTTTATGCCGCTCCGCGCGCCGGAGCGGCATTTTTTCAGAAGAGAGACCGGAAGGAGGCGGAGAGATGAACCTCTGTCTGCAATTTGCCATCCCGCTCGCGGTCACGGGCGCGCTGCTCGTGGTCATCGCGGCGCTGCGGCGCTACCGCGGGGCGGATGCGTGGATCGTGTGCGCCGCCGTGCTCGCGCTCGCGGCCGTGACCGGCACGCTCGGCGTGCGGTCGGCGCTTTCACACCGCGCGGAGGATCCTGCGGCGCAGGAGGCGGCAATTTCATACGACCAGACGGAAAACGACCTGCTGCTCGCGCAGCGCTACGCTTTGGACGGCTGCTATGACGAGGCCGACGCGCTGCTCGCCAGCGGCACGGACGGCGCGTCGGTGCTCGCCCGCGCGCGGCTTTTTGCGCTTCGCGGGCGCTGGGCGCAGGCGGCGCTTTTGTACGAAAAAGCCGCCGCGCTGGGAGAAAACGTCCCGGACGATGAGCTCGGCGCGGCCGGCGCGCTCGCGTCTGCGGGCGGCGGCGGATCCATGGCGGCGTTTTTGTCCGCGCAGGGCGCAGATCCGGCGGCCTACGGGATCACGGCGGCAAATTCTGCGCCGGACGCGGAAACGGCCGCCGCGCGCGTGGAAAACGCGCTGCGCGATTTGCTCGATGAACAAAACAGCGGCGCAGCCGAGGCCGCGGAGCTTGCCGCGCGCATCACGTCCGAATTTTCCGCGCTGCGCAAAACGGGCGAATTTGACGAGACGCGCGTCCGCCGCGCCGTCTCCGACCTCGGCGAGCGGATGGACGCCGACCCGGCGCTGAGCCAAAACGCCGGCCTTCGCCTCGCGCGGCTCAAGGGCTGCATCCTGCTCGGGCGGTACGACGACGTGGCCGCCGGCCTTGATGACGGCGCGAGCCTGCCGGAGCTTATGGTCGCATCTGACCTCTACACCTCCGGCCTCGTGCGCGGGAGCGATTTTACAGAGGACTTCACCGGCCGCCGCGACGAGCGGGCCGAGCGCGTCGTGGCGCAGTGCGAGCGCGTTTTCGACGCGGCGCTCTCGGACAGCCCCAGAGCCGTGCGGCGCAGCTATGAGGAGAAGCTGGACAGCCTGAAAAGCCTGACGGAGCACACGGCTCCGGCCGCGCTGCGCCGCGCCATCGGCCGCGCCGTCCCGAACGCGGGCACGCTCGAGAGCAAGGCGTACCTGTCGCTCGCCCGGCTCGAGCAGTACGGCGGCAACGAGACGGCCGCGGACGCCTACCTCGACGCGGCGTTCGGCACGGTCTCGACGAGCGACGACGCGCAGTACACCGTCCCCATGAGCGAGCTGCTCGGCATCATCTCCGGCAGCAGCGAAGGCGGGACGGAGGATCTCAAAAAGGTCGCCGCGCTCGTGGACGAAGCCCTGGACAGCGCGACGCCCGTCCCTGTTCCGGCCGCGCAGGCCGATCCCGCCGCGGACGCGGAGCAGGAGAGCTTCGCGGGCTTTATGACCGGCTCGGTCAGCCGCAGGACGGCCGTGCTGAACATCGGCGCCATCGACAAGACGGAGTTTCCCCGCGTGCGCGCGCGCATTCAGGTCAGCGCCTCCGGCGCGGTGGACGAGAACAGCGTGAAGCAGATCCTGCAGGTGCGCGACTGCGGCTCGGCCATCGGGGAGTTCGAGATCGAGCACCTTGAATACGCCGTCTCGCGCGTGACGCTGCTGTGCGACGTCTCCGGCAGCATGAGCGGCAGCGTGGACAGCCTGAAAAACGCCGTCATCCGCTTCGCCGAGAATATGGACCCCGGCGAGGAGGTGCGCGTCGTCTGCTTCGACGACAACATCACCTATGACAGCGGCTTTACGTCCGACCCGGATACGGTCGCGGCGGCGGCCGGGCAGATCGGCGCCTACGGCGGCACGAATATGTTCTCCGCGCTGGAGGACAGCCTCGGCTCGTTCCCGGAGGACGTCCGCGCCAACAACATTGCCATCCTGCTCACCGACGGCGAGGACAACGATCCGCGCGGCGAAAAGGACATCCGCGACACGATCGGCGCGCTCGCCGCGCGAAACGCCGCGACGGTCTACACCCTCGGCCTCGGCGCGAGCGTCGACACGGAGTACCTGACGCTTCTTGCAGACGCGGGCAACGGCAGCTTCCTCTACGTCGACAGCGACGAGAGCCTCGCCGTGTTCTACGACTTCATCCATCGCCAGCTCACGAGCCAGTACGTCCTGACCTACACGGCCAAGAATACGACCCTCAACGAGCGCACGCTCGCGCTTTCCGTCACGGACGAGCTCGGCCGCGCCGAAAAGACGTATTATCTGCAGGAGCCGGAGTACTCGAACGCCGGGAAGGACAATTTCACCGCCTACACCGTCGTCGACGACGACCTGACGGTCTACGGCCTTTCGACGAAGCTGCTCTACCGCGCCTCGTGCGCGCAGACGGTCTTGCTTCGCGGCAAGGGCTTTGACGCGGGCGACGAGATCACCGTGCAGCTCTCCGGCGCGGTGGAATACGAGCTTTCGGCCGTGTTCCGCGACAAAAATACATACGCATTGACCGTCCCGGCAAACGTCGCCATGGGCGTTTATGACCTGGAGATCTCCTTGCGCGGCGAGTCGGTGACACTCGAGCATGAGCTGACGCTCGCCGTGCCGGGGACGGAGAAGTCGTACCGCTACGGCGCGTATGAATTCACGGCGCTTCAGCTCTACACCGCGCCGGACGGGGCCGTCACGCTCTCAGGCGGCGTCACGATGAACGGCTATCTGCACTTCCGCGGCGACGTGACCATCACCGGCGCGCAGCGCGACACGGACTATGTGACCGTCACGGACAACGCCGGCTCGTATGTCGCCTACGCGGCGGACAACAGCCGCGGCCTCGCCGCGTATATGGCGAGAAAGGGCGTCGACGTTGTGCTCCCCGCGCTCGGTAGCTTTGCGATTTACAACGACCCGTATGACGCGGGCGATTACGAGGACTTCCCCGTGGACGCCGTCAGCCTGAACGGGGACATCAACTTCATGTTCTTCATCTCGGGCGACCAGCGCGTGTCCGTCTACCCGGACGGCGTGCAGCTCGACGTGTTCGACCTCGGGTTCCACTTCCCGCTGCAAAAGCAGCTCGCGCGCGGCCTGCCGCAGGAGTTCCAGAAGAGCTACGACGCGGCGGCGAGCATGATGCTGAGCGCGACGGACGTCGGCCTTATCGCCACCGTCAGCTTCTCGGACTTCACGGACTATGACGACGACGCGTTCAACTTTGTGACGCTGCCGGCCGTGCTCACGAGCTTTGACGCCGACATCGACACGATCGCGAACGACTACTCGATCGAGATGGAGATCTCGTTCAAGGCGCTGGGCGAGTGCGACAGCCTCGGCGCGGGGCTGGAGTGGAAGGACGGAAAGTTCGACGCCATTTCGCTCTCGACCGGCGGGACGTCCGTCGACCTTGTCAAGACGCCCGTGCCGATCGCCATGCGCGACTTCGGCTTCAAGCTGTCCGGCTTTTCGGAGTATGACGACGAAAAGGCGCTGCTTGCCAACCTGCTGCTTTCTCCGATCGAGGTGAACTTCGAGGTCACGGCCGGCGACATCCAGCCGAAATTCCCGAAGCTTGCGGAATTTCTGACCGGCGAGCGGGGCAAGGCGCTCGCGCTCGCGTCGCTCAAGGACTGCAAGCTGACGTGTACGCTCAAGGAGCTGCAGCTGGCGTTCGAGGCCGACCTGAATCTTCTGAACGTCCTGGATTGCGGCAAGTGCGAGATCGAGCTGGGCAAATTCGACTACACGAACGAGCTGCTCGGATTTTACAAAAACGATCAGGCCGGCGCCCGCGTCAAGCTGACGCTGGGGTCGAAGTGGGAGTCGAAGAGCTGCTACGTCCAGCTTCAGGGCTCGGGCGAGATTGTGCTCGGCTATCCCGTCTGCGCGAGCCTGTGGTTGAACGGGCAGGTCGGCTACGACATCGGCTGGTGGATCCTGCGCGCGGACTGGAACGTCGCGGGCGACGCGCTCATCGGCATCTATGAAAATTCGCGCGGCGAGATGCAGTTCTCGCTCATCGTCCGCGGCACGAACGAAAAGGGCAAGTACTCCGGCGTCCATCTGTACATCACGCCGAGCACCGGGCTCGACACGTATTTCTATTAAAGGAGGCGCGCAGAACATGAAAAAAATCTATCGGCTCATCCTGCTCGCCTTCACGATCGCGCTGCTCGGCCTGACGGCGCTGGCCGCGCAGCAGGAATTTCACTATTTGGAGTCGCAGCGCGACGTCGTCATCTCCGTCACATGGACGGACGCGCAGCCGCCCATAAAATTCATCGCGCCGGACGGCACGGTCTTTGACCCGCTCGAGCAGTCCGACCGCACGCGCACGACTGTGAGCGACGGCGCGATGCTCTACGTCATTTTCGACGCGCCGGCGGGGCAGTGGTCCGTCGACCTTGAAAAGCGCGGCACGGAGCAGGTCGCCATCTCAATGTTCGACTATCTGCCTGTGCCGGAGATCACGGCGTTTACGGCCTCCGCGGCCGAAGAAGGCCGCATGCAGGCGGACTTTACCGTCACGATGGACGAGGATTACTCGTATGACTACCGCATCGGCGCGGTCATTTCGCCCGGCGGCGATGAGATCCCGCTTACGACTGGCTCGGCCAGCGCAAACAGCGCCGTCAGCCGGACGGTCTATCTGGACGACCTCCGCGCGTATGACGCGTGGATGCTCAAGCTGACCGTCACGCGGACGGTCAGCGGCACGGACTGCGAGGACGTGGCGTATTCTTCGCCATTTGCATGGGCGCCGGACGGCGCGGAGGACGCGCCGGAGTTCACGCTGACGGTCGAGCCGGAGGAATACCTTGCCTACGCCGCGTGGGAGGGGCTGCCGTGGAGCGCCGAGCAGGTGCTCGTGGCGCTCTTTGAAGACGGCGCGGAGGAGCCTGCGTATTTTGACACGTTCGACCCGGGAGACGGGGAGGCAACGCTCGGATTTGACCCCGCCGCCGGCTCCATCCGCGTTGAAGTTACCGTGCAGTCCGGCGGCGTGTACGGCCGGACGGCCGCGAAAACGGTCGATCTCGCCGCGTCCGGGCTCGAGATCGAGGACGTCGAGGCGATCAATCGCCTGCGGCTCGGCATGGACTATGCAAACATGGACGGCACGCTCGCCACGGTGCGCGTCGGCGAAAACGAGACGGAGCTGTCGCTTTCGGGCAGCGGCACGGTGTCCGTCGTTCTGGCCGACGGGTGGAACGACATTTCCGCGTGGTATACAGACGCAGACGGCGTCATCTGGCGCTACGCGCGCAGCGTCTTCGTCGACCGCACCGCCCCGATGCTCACGATGGCCGAGGCCTACGACGGCATGACGACGGCGCTCGACACGCTCACCCTTGTCGGCGCTGCACCGGACGCGGCAAGCGTCACGGTCGGCGGCGCGGCGGCCGAGCTCGGCGCGTCCGGCGGCTTCTCCGTCGACATTCCGCTTGCGTTCGGCGAGAACGCCGTCACCGTCACGGCCGCCGACGCGCTCGGCAACGAGGCCGTCTACACGGCCGTCATCACGCGCACCGGCGGCCCGGCGGCTCCGGATGCGGATTCCGGTCCGGACGCCGGAAGCACCGGTTCGGGCGGCTCGGTTTTGCATTATCTGCCCATGCTCGTGTGCGCCGCGCTCGGGCTGATGCTTGTGGCTTACGCGCTCGTGTTCTGGCACAGGAAGAAGGAGGACGCGCAATGAAGGCAAAACGCATCTGCCAGCAGTGCTTTTTGTGGCTGCTGACCGCGCTGTCGGGCGGCGCGCTCGTCTGGGCGTCCGTCGCCCTGCGCCGCGCCCGCGCCGCCGTCTCCGGCGCGGACTTCCTCGACACGGCCGTCCGCTCCGTCGACGAGGCCGCCGCGCTTTTGGACCGCGTCGACGCGTGGACGCAATACCGCCGCGCCGCGCTCATCGCGCTTGTGATCTCCGCCGCCCTGACCGCGAGCTATTACATCTGGCTCGGCATCTCCCACCGCCATGCGTCCCGCCCGGCCAAGCCGAAAAAACAGAAAAAATCCGAAGCTCCCGCCCCGGAACCCCGCCCAACTCCCCACTTCTGCCCCTATTGCGGCACGCAGCTGGGCGAGTCCGCCGCCTTCTGCCCGGGATGCGGGAAGCGGGTCGGGTGAAAAATCAAAACCCCGCGCTCCGGAAGGAGCGCGGGGTTTGTGTCATCAGATATAAAAAATAGAGCGAAATCGCAAATGCAATTCCGCTCCGCAAAAATGAGAAAAGTTAACTCATTTTTTCGATGTATTAGTAGTATATCCGGGCGGAAACAAAATGTCAACGGATTTCTTGAAAAAATCAAAGCCGGTCGTGATGGTGGCGTTTTGTGAGTAGAAATCAATATGATGATACATTCTGCCACACAGATCGGCCAATGCGTCCCGTTCTGCATTGTGAACGCCGACGCTTGTCACAATACGGGTGTGCGTGTACAGAAGTGTGATCATCTGCTGCATTTGCGGATTTTTCATTTTGATGTCTTTTGTTGACCTGGAGATTCCCTTTAACGCGCGTAGGACAGAATAGTTGGGTTTGCTGTTTCCGTCCTTTTCGCGCAGGTTGTGGAGAATGCAGTTATTATGCGCGGCGGCGTTGCGCAGAGGCTTGATTTTTTGCAGCAGGTAGTAGTCGTCCGTCAAGTCCTTGCTGCCGAGTTGCCTTGCGCAGAAGCCGTAAAAGTGGATGAATGTTCCCAATGGAATGATCTCGACGAATGCCCAGACCGGATAGCCGCTGCCGTATTTTTCGATGATGCCGCCGCAATAAGAGTTGCCGCGGTTTCGTTCCAGCTCTTTTAACAATGTGTCTTTTCGGCGCGTTTCGTACTTGGCATCATCGGCTTCCAGCTGTGCAATGTAATCCGTAACGATAGAATATCCGTCATTTCCGCCTTCTTCGACTTGGGTAAGAAGTTTGACTTTGGCGAAATGTTCAATATCAAGCGCCATGTGGATCAGAACATAGCGCAGCCGCATGTCGATGATCGCGAGGTCTTTGAGCATGGCAAAGTCGAGGTCGATGTACTGCCCGGCCAGCTTCCCGCCGGGATGCTTGGGAAAGTTTTTGCGATAAGCTCTTAACTTGAAATAGTTGTTGTTTTCCCGCAGATACTGGCGGGCCTCGTCGATTGAGATCTTTTCAAATTTTACGCCCTTTGATTGCAGATGCGCGATCTGCGCATCTGTGCTGAGGATCGGCTTCTCTGTTCTTGCCATTTGTATATCCCTCCGCGGTCAAACCGGGTTTGCAATTTGTATGGTAGAAGCATCCAATCCAGTCCCCACGCCACTTTTAGGCCATAGGTGTAGGAGTAGTCAAGAAATAACCGGCTCTCC
>CAKTOF010000012.1 GCA_934589675.1 uncultured Oscillospiraceae bacterium | reverse complement strand
GGGAGCGCCGCCCTTATCCACGGCAGGCTTCTCCGGGGCGGGCTTGCTTTGGGACTTTTTGTCCCGAGGTTTGGGCGACTTGGCCTTATCGGGAGCGGTCTTGTCTTTCTTGGCCGGGTCAGTCTTGCTGGGGGCCGCCTTGTCACCCTTGGACGGGCGGCCACGGCGGTGCTGCTCCGGCTTTTTGCCCTCCTTGTTGGGCGGGGCAGCCTCCTTTACCGGGAGCTTTGTCTTACCCGCCTCCTCACGAACGGCGGCGAAATCCACCACCTTACCAGTAGGGGCGGGGTCGGGATCGTCCTTGCCGGGGCTGGCGGTCTGCTTATCGTCCTTGTCCGGCACGGGCTGTTCCGGGATGGTCACGCTGGGAGACTCAAGTGCATCCGGGATAGCCTTGCCCATTTCAAAGAGTGCGGCCTGTCCCTCATGCTCCAAAATGAGTTGTTCCTCTACGGTCAGCTCCTCCGGCCCCAGCGGGGCGGGAGAGGTGGTGTCGGACAGATTGGGAGCAGGGCTGGGCTGCTCCGGGGCCTCGGTGGGAGTACCCACATCGGGGCCGATGGTCTTTTTATCGTCTGCCACTTAAAAACCTCCTTTGTTGTGAAATGAAAAAAGCCAGCCCGATGGCTGGCAGCAGATAAGGGACTCCTCCTTTCAGATTGTGGTATATGAAAACGCCACCCATAGTCCTGTTGGGCAGCGTAATACGAAAAGATTGCTTGATTTTTCCTTAATGATTGCTACAATTATATTGTAGTATTTTGATATACTCAGTCGATATTTTGTGGATTTTCTCCAAACGACCTTGTGGATGCAAAATATGCAAAACTGAATTGGGGAGCTAACCGTATGAAAAATAAAGAGCTTCATTCGGAATTTACTTTTCAAATTGAACCCAAGCATTATTTTAAGCACAACTATTTGACATACTGTAATGATGTTTTGGTAAGCATGTTAAAATATACAGATGAAGAAAAAATGGCAAGCGTCAGTATTGATCTTGGTAATGATGAAAATATAGAATTTGAACAAGATGAAAAATGGCAAGAGTGGCTCATAACACATGGGCATCGTGAAGAAATGTACGAAGTATATTATAGGCACACTTTCTTTTCACTTGTTGCGGATTTTTGTAGCTATATGCTTGAGTCGATAAACTGTGCCGCAAAAATGAAAGTTGCTGTTTCCTATGCGTTATTACGAAAGCCCCTCAAAGATACACTCGGCTATATTGAATGGCTGCGTGTTGATAGAAATGGTATGCTTGATTTGCTTGCAAGCGGAAAACCAGAGGACTTGGTTATCACAAAAGAGAAAGCCCGTGAACACACTTCACTGATTGAAGAAAACTGCAAGATGAGCAGTTTTTTCGATTTTCGCTACAACAAGGCGAGTGAAACAAGTTTAGAGCATATATGGAACAACGCCAATCATTTGATAACCACTAAATATAAACTCTCCAAAACCGAGCCGGGTAATCTTAACTTTGTTTTTGCGGATGAAGCCATTCTTAGAAGTTTTTCGGATTATTACTATATTACTGTTCCGGCTATTATGTCGTATGCAGTAAATTTGATTTGTGAAATGTTTGAAGAAATTGCACCGCTCAATAAGTACACCGTTCTTATGAATAAGCTAAACCGTACACTGCGTTCATTTGAAATGCTTGAAACAATTTCTTTTGACGATGCAAAAAAGCTTTATTCAAGTGGCAATGTGCCAATAGTCTGTCCACGATGCGGTCTGAAGATGAAAATGACCGATAAAAAGATGTTGAAATTTATTAGCAACAAATGTACTTGCAGCCGTTGCTTAAAAACGATAAAAACTGGAAGATACATTTTTGATTGGGAAAAAGTTGGCTTTGTTTTTAACGAATGACTTTGTGATAATTATATATTTATAATTTGACTGAAAGATGGTGCAAATATGAGCGAGTTAGTCCCCGCCCTTAAAGACACTTTATTTTCTCCAACCTATGAAATAGTTGCTGAATATGCCGAGATTGGAATTGATGCCCTTTTGGATAATGAAGTTCTAAAAGGAATACCCGTTGTTAGCACACTTTCGTCTATTTGTAAAATCGGGTATAATCTGCATGAGCGCAACCTCATAAAACAGACCCTTGCCTTTATCACAGAATTTAATTCGGGTAGCATATCACAAGGAAAGTTGAATGAGCATCGAGAAAAACTTGAATCAAATCCAAAAGAAGCAGAAAAGGAGCTTGGGCGAGTTCTAATTATTTTAGGTAACCAGGTCGAACAAATCCAATCTCAGGTTTTGGGCAGCTTCTATGCCGCCTATGTTAAGGGTGCTATTTCTTGGGAAAAATTTTGTGAGCTATCAGAAGCCAATCGTCGTATGTTTATTAGTGACTATCAAATTTTATTTGAAGCCGCCATCAATGACGGCCTGAAAATTCAAAATAGAGAATTATATCAAGTGGATCGGTTAATCTCATTAGGACTATTACAAAATCAAAATCGACTTGGCGGTAATGTCTGGCTCGATTTTGTAGATGATCCAGAAAAACAGAACGATATAATTGTTACATCATTTGGAAAAACCTTTTATCATAACTCTCCAGCCGCATTGAAAAGAAATTAGGATAAAAACCTCTTACTTGATGCGCTAAAACCATTGATATGACTGGATTTTTCCAGATCCTATAATTACACTCCGACCATGGGCAAGCCCTTTTGGGCTTGCTCTTTTTTTCTGCAATTCCAGCTTCAAACAACAAAGAAGCCTCGCGGCGTCCCGCGAGGCTTCTTTCTGTTTTCAGGCCGCTTTTTTGCGCGCAAAATGGGCGATCAGTCCGACCGCAAGGCCGGCTGCTGCCGGGCAGACCCAGCCGAGGCCGTAGCCGGACAGCGGCAGCACGCCGCCGACCGCATCGAGCGCGCCGTCAAGCCGGAGCAAAGCGCGCAGCCCATCCGGCAGCGTGCGCAGCAGATCGTAGAGCGCGCCGATGAGCGTAAACGCTGTGACGCTGACATACACCGCCCGGTCATGCCCGAACAGCCGCCCGCCGAGCGCGAGCACAATGAGCGTGATGGCCAGCGGATACAGGAACATGAGCACGGGCACGGAGTATCCGATGATGGCATCCAGCCCGAGGTTTGCAAACAGGAGCGACACCGCGGAGAAAATGACCGCCCACGCACGGTAGCCCGGCCCCTTCGGGAACATCGCGACAAACGTCTCGCCGCAGCTCGTTACCAGTCCGACCGCGGTTTTCAGGCACGCAAGCGTCACCGTGATGGCCAGAATGACAAGGCCGGCCTTCCCCAGATAATGATCCGCCAACTGCGCCAGAAGTATTCCGCCGTTGCCGGAGTCAGCAAACCGCGCCTGGCTCTGCGCACCCGCGAGCGTGACGGCCGCATAGATGACGGCCATGGCCGCGCAGCTGATGGCGCCCGAGCGCACCGTCGCGCCCGCGACCGCGCCGGGCTCCTGAACGCCGAGGCCGCGGATGACCTGAATGACAACGATGCCGAACGCAAGACCCGCGAGCGTATCCATCGTATTGTATCCGTCCAGGAAACCGCGCGCGAGCGGCTGTGTGCCGTACTCCCCCACCGCAGCCGCGTCAGAGATGACGGCCGTTGAATGCGTGAGGGCAACAACGATCAGGATGCCGAGGAACAGCAGGAAAAACGGATTGAGGATCTTGCCGATCCATGTGAGTATCTTGCCCGGATAGAGTGAGAACAGCAGCACCGCGACGAAAAATACAAGCGAGAACAGGAACAGCGGCCACCGCGCGGCGGCCGCTTCGCCGCCAAGCAGCGGATGCAGCCCGACGGTGTACGAGACGCTCGCGCAGCGCGGGATGGCGAAGAACGGCCCGATGGTCAGGTAGAGCAGGCAGGTAAAGAAATAGCCATACGGCCGCCCGACCTTCGCGCTGAGGCTGTAGAGCCCGTCCGACCGGCTCACGCCGAGCGCGGCCACGGCCAGCAGCGGAAGCCCGACGCCCGTAATAAGGAAGCCGATGAGCGCCGGCAAGACATTCCGTCCGGCCATCTGGCCCATATAGACCGGGAAAATGAGGTTCCCCGCTCCGAAGAACATTCCAAAGAGCATGCTGGCCACCGAGATGACTTCCCGGGCAGTGAGCTTTCTTTTCATGCCGTACAGCCTCCCAAATTGGAAGTTAGAATATAAACAGCATAGCAGAATGCGCAGGGAATTGCAACCGTTTTCTCCCGCACATCTGATTCGTGTAGGTTTTTTGTCCATCTGACCATTTTTCGTTGGCTTTGATTGTCATTTTGCACAAACTTCCGCAACGATTCTTTGCAAGTGCACTGGACATCACGAAATAATCTGGTAAAATGGACTGCATAATGTAGATGCCCGAGCCGGGCATTTCGGAATACGTGGAGGAGAAAGTATGCCAACGATCGTGACAAAACGCGTGCTCAACCCGACGGTCTCGCTCATGGAAATCAGCTGTCCCGCGGTCGCGCGCAAGGCGCAGCCGGGGCAGTTCGTCATCCTGCGCGTCGACGAGTTCGGCGAGCGCATCCCGCTGACCATCGCCGACTACGACACCGTGCGCGGCACCGTGACCATCATGTACCAGCGCGTCGGCCTGACGACGCAGAAGCTCGACGCGCTCGAGTCCGGCGACAACATTCTGGATCTTGTCGGCCCGCTCGGCAACCCGACGGAGACGGAGGGCGCAAAGCGCGTCATCGTCATCGGCGGCGGCGTCGGCTGCGCCATCGCCTTCCCGCAGGCCAAGGCGCTGCACAACGCAGGCGTGCCCGTCGACGTCATCGTCGGCTTCCGCACAAAGGAGCTGGTATTCCTTGAGAGCAGCTTCCGCCGAAACTGTGACAATCTCTACATCACAACAGACGACGGCACATACGGCGAAAAGGGCTTTGTGTCCAACAAGCTCACCGAGCTGCTCGAGGCCGGCAACGACTACGACCTTGCCATCGCCATCGGCCCCGTGCCGATGATGCGCGCCATCTCGAACGTGACGCTCCCCTACAAGCTCAAAACCATCGTCTCGCTCAACCCCATCATGGTCGACGGGACGGGCATGTGCGGCGGCTGCCGCGTCAACGTCGGCGGCCAGACGAAGTTTGCCTGCGTCGACGGCCCGGACTTTGACGGCCATCTCGTTGACTATGACGAGCTCATCGTCCGCAACGGCGTCTATCGCGAGCAGGAGGGCGTCGCCCGCGCCATGCACGCGCACAAGTGCCGCATGGATAAAATGACCGAAGAGCTTGCGAAAGGAGGCCACGTCAATGCCTGATCTCAAATCCCCGCGCACGCCCATGCCTGAGCGCGATCCCGTCATCCGCTCGCGCTGCTTTGACGAGGTCGCCCTCGGCTACTCCGAGGAGCAGGCAAAAAAAGAGGCTGGCCGCTGCCTGCAATGCAAAAATCCCGCCTGCGTGCAGGGCTGCCCCGTGAACGTCCGCATTCCGGAGTTTATCGCCAAGGTCGCAGAGGGCGACTTTGAGGCCGCCTATCAGGTCATCACCTCCACGAACGGCCTTCCGGCCATCTCCGGCCGCGTCTGCCCGCAGGAGACGCAGTGCGAGTCGCGCTGCGTCCGCGGCATCAAGAGCGAGCCTGTCGCCATCGGCCGGCTCGAGCGCTTTGTGGCCGACTGGCATTTAGAGCACCACCCGGAGCCGGCGCTCCCGGCGCTCCCGGCCAACTATACGCATGTGGCCGTCATCGGCTCTGGCCCTGCCGGCCTGACGTGCGCATATGATCTTTCGCAGCTCGGCTACGCCGTCACGATCTTCGAGGCGTTCCACACCATCGGCGGCGTGCTCGTCTACGGCATTCCGGAGTTCCGCCTGCCGAAGGCCATCGTCCGCCGGACGGAGGCCGATCTGCGCTCGCTCGGCGCGGACATCCGCACGAACATGGTCGTCGGCCGCGCCATGACGATCGCCGAGCTGTTCGAGGCCGGCTACAAGGCCGTTTTCGTTGCGACAGGCGCCGGCCTGCCGAAGTTTATGAACATCCCGGGCGAGGGCCTTGCGGGCGTGTCCTCGGCCAACGAGTACTTGACGCGCGTCAACCTCATGCACGCATGGAAGCCTGAATACGACACGCCGCTCATCCGCAGCACATCTGTCGCCGTCGTCGGCGGCGGCAACGTCGCCATGGACGCGGCGCGCTGCGCCCGCCGCATGGGCGCGGAGGTGCACCTCATCTACCGCCGCTCGCAGGAGGAGATGCCCGCGCGCGCCGAAGAGGTGCATCACGCCATGGAAGAGGGCGTGCAGTTCCACTTCCTCACGAACCCGACCGCCGTCATCGACGGCGCGGGCATGGGGCACGCCACGGGCCTTGCGTGCGTGCGCATGGAGCTTGGCGAGCCGGACGAGAAAGGACGCCGCCGCCCGGTCGAGGTGCCGGACTCCACGTTCTCCATCGAGGTCGACACCGTTATCATGGCCCTCGGCACAAGCCCGAACCCGCTCATCCGGATGGCCGACCCGACGCTCAAGGTCAACGCGCACGGCTGCTTCATCGTCGACGAAGAAACCATGCAGACAAGCGAAGAGAATGTCTACGCCGGCGGCGACGCCGTCACGGGCGCGGCCACGGTCATCCAGGCCATGGGCGCCGGCAAGCGCGCCGCGAAGGCCATTGCTGAAAAGCTCGGCGCGCACAAATAAACCGCCTGACACGGCCAAGGGCAGAGCCTCTGCCCTTGGCTTTTTTCTGTCCGTATGATACAATATAAAAAACTTTTCTGAGGTGAAGCCATGGAGGTCTATGTCATCGGCGGCGGCGCGTCCGGCATGATGGCGGCGCTGACGGCGGCGGAGAAGCCGCGCTGCCGCGTCCATCTGCTTGAGCGGCAGTCCCGTCCGGCGCGCAAGCTGCTCGCCACGGGCAACGGCCGCTGCAATCTGACCAATCTCGATCAGGACGAGCGCCATTATCACGCGGGCGACCCGGCCGCGCTCTTCGCGCTGCGTGCGTTTGACGCCCACGCGGCGCTCGCCTTTTTCTCCCGACTCGGCCTCGTGACCGTCGCGGAGGACACCGGCCGCGTCTACCCGTTTTCCGACAGCGCCAACAGCGTCGCCGACGTGCTGCGCTTCGCGCTCGCAGCCGCCGGCGTCGACGTGCAGTGCGCGCAGGAGGTCGCTGCCATCCGCCGCGTCAAAAGCGGCTTCACGGTCGTGACTGCGGACGCGGAGCGCCACGCCGACCGCGTCATCATCGCCTGCGGCGGCCCGGCCGGCTCCAAGCTCGGCGGGACGAGGAGCGGGCTTGACCTCCTGCGCTCGCTCGGCCACAGCGTGACGGCGCTCACGCCCTCTCTCGTCCAGCTCAAGACCGACACGACGTGGGTGCGCTCGCTCAAGGGCGTGCGCGCCGAGGCCGATCTCGCGCTCTTCACGGGCGGCGAGCTCGTCGCCGCGTCCGGCGGTGAGGTGCAGTTTACCGACTACGGCGTGAGCGGCCCGGCCGTGTTCGACCTCTCGCGCGAGGCCGCGCGATGCGCGGGAAATTGCGAGCTCGTGCTCGACCTTATGCCGCTCCTGGAGCTCCCCGCGCTCGAGGCGCTGCTCTTTGAGCGCGCGCGCCGCTTCCCGGCCTTGACGGGCGAGGATCTTCTGACCGGCGTGCTGCACAACCGGCTCGGGCGGACGATGGTGCGCTGTGCGGGGCTGCCCTTTGAAGCGCCGCTTTCTTCGCTCGGCGATGCAGACATCCGCGCTGTCGCCGCAGCTGTGAAGAACTTCCCCCTGCCCGTCACGGGCACGATGGGCTTTGACGGCGCGCAGGTCACCTGCGGCGGCGCCGATCTTTCCCAGTTTGACCCCGAGACGTTAGAGAGCCGCCTCGCGCCCGGCCTCTACGCCTGCGGCGAGGTGCTCGACGTCGACGGTGACTGCGGCGGGTACAATCTCCAGTGGGCCTGGTCGTCCGGCCGCCTGGCCGGGCAATTAAAGCGGCGGGAGGGCGCGCTATGATCCGCATCCGAAGCTTATCCCTCGCGCCCGGCGCGGACGAGAGCGCGCTTTTTGCTCTTGCCGCCCGCGCGCTGCACGTCAATGCGTCGGCCATCCGCTCGCTGACCGTATTCCGCCGCTCCATTGACGCGCGCAAAAAAGACGACGTCCGCGTCGTCTACACCGTCGACGTCGCCTGCGCGGGCGAGGCCGCGATCTTGCGCCGCGCGCGCGGCAATCAGATCTCGCGTGCGGAGTTTCCGCGCTACCGCGTCCCGGAAGCGCCGATCGGCCTTCCCCGCCCCGTCGTCGTCGGCTTCGGCCCGGCCGGGATGTTCGCCGCGCTCGCGCTGGCCATGGCGGGCGCAAAGCCCATCGTGCTCGAGCGCGGCAGCGACGTCAGAGCGCGGCAGGAAAAGGTCGCCGCGTTCTGGAACGGCGGCGCGCTCGACCCGGAGTGCAACGTCCAGTTCGGCGCGGGCGGCGCGGGCACGTTTTCCGACGGAAAGCTCAACACCGGCACGCACGATGAGCGCATCCGCTTCGTCCTGACGCAGCTATGCAGGCTCGGCGCAGGCGAGGATATTTTGGTCGACGCCATGCCGCACATCGGCACGGACGTGCTCGCGGGCGTTGTGGAAGCCATGGACGCGCGCATCCGCGCGCTCGGCGGCGAGATCCGCTACGACACACGGCTAGACGCCGTGAGAATTGAAGGCGGCCGCGTAACGGGCGCCATCACGCCGGGCGGCGTCGTCCCCTGCTCCGCGCTCATTTTAGCGACGGGCCACAGCGCGCGCGACACGTTTTCCATGCTGCTTTCCCTCGGCGTGCCCATGGAGCCGAAGCCGTTTTCCATGGGCGTTCGCATCGAGCACGCGCAGCCGGCCGTGAGCCGCGCGCAGTACGGCCGCTTCGCCTCGCAGCTTCCGCCGGCGAGCTATAAGCTAAACTGCCGCCTGCCGGACGGCAGCTCGGCCTACACGTTCTGCATGTGTCCCGGCGGCTACGTCGTCGCAGCCGCGTCAGAGGAGGGCGGCGTCGTCACGAACGGCATGAGCTATGCCGCCCGCGCCGGCGAAAATGCAAATAGCGCCCTGCTCGTCACGCTCACGCCGGACGATTTCCCCTACCCCGGCCCGCTCGGCGGCATGCTCTGGCAGCGCGAGATCGAGCAGCGCGCCTTTGCCGCCAGCGGCTCGTACCGCGCGCCCGCGCAGACGGTCGCGGACTTTCTCTCGGGCTCAAGCGGCGGAGCATTCACATCTGTCCAGCCGACGTACCGCCCCGGCGTCTTCCCGTGCGACCTGCACGGCATTCTGCCCGCGCGCATCACCAAAACGCTTGAAGCCGCCATCCCCGCCCTCGGCAAAAAGCTTCCCGGCTTCGACGACCCCGCCGCCGTCCTGACAGGCCCGGAGACGCGAAGCTCCTCGCCCGTGCGCATCACGCGCGGAGAAGACCTCCAGTCCGCCATCTCCGGCCTCTACCCCTGCGGCGAAGGCGCCGGCTACGCCGGCGGCATCATCTCCGCCGCCGTCGACGGTCTGCGCTGCGCGGAAGCGGTTTTGAACAATCCATAAAAAAATCCCCGAAGCGGCCGCTTCGGGGATTTTGCATTTCAGAACGTGCAGACTTCCTGCTCCGGGGCCTCGGCGGGCTCGACGCTGAGCGCGGTCAGGACCGGGCCGGTGCCGCCCTTATAGAGGATGTGGCGCTTGACCTCGATCTTCGCCGTCAGGCGCACCCAGCTTCGCTGCTCGAGCGAGCCGCTTTTATCGTAGCGGCACGGCAGCCCCATGAACGTAATGTCCTCGGCGCAGCAGGTCATGACGAAGCGGCCGGGCGCGAACTGCTTGTCCTTGTCGTGGCGCAGGTGCGCGACCTGAGCGAGGAAGCGAACGGTCTTGCCGTTATATTTTTTCGGCTCCTCGCTGATGTCGCGGTAGAAAAGCGCGTAGTCGTCGTCGCCGATCTCCACAACGGGCGCGTTTAAGTCAAACGGCAGCGGATCCTCGATCGTGTCAAACTCCGACGTGCCGTCGGTGTAGTCGTAGACAATGTCCACGCGGCGGCTGAGCGCACGCGCGAGCTTGTGCAGCGGCATGATGTCCGCGCCCTTTTCAAGGCGGTTGAAGACGACCATCTCGCAGCCGGAGAGCTTGTCCACGACGAGCTGGCGCATATTCTGGTTGTAGCTGAGGATCGTTGTGCCGTCGGCAAACATGACCTCCTGCGCGACTTCCCAGTCGTCCGGGATGATGCGGTAGAAGTCCGCGACGAGCTGCATGCCGTTCAGCTCGGCCACGACGCGCTCGGCCTTGTGCCGCGCGGCGAGCGTGTCGAGCAGATCCGGCGTGAGCGCGCTCTGGTCGTCGACCGTCTCAATGTAGACGTTCTGGTGCGGGTACGCGGAGATGTCATATTCCTCGATGCCCTCCTCGCACACGAGCAGCAGCGTGCGCTCGCCGGCGTTGAAGCGCTCGTCCTCAAGCGTCTCCTGGATGAACTTCGTCTTGCCGGACTCCAGAAATCCGGTAAAAATATAAACGGGAATGCCCATAATTCAGACCCCGAACAGCGCGGCAAGCGCGTCTTCCTTGAGCTTCGAGCCAATGACGCACAGGCGGCCCGTCACATCGGCAGGGCCGGTGCGGACGCTGAGCTCGCCCGGGACATGGTCAAAGTGCAGCCACTCGCCCTCGCCCGCGACGATGCCCTTGGCGCGCAGCACGACGCCGTACCGGTTCGCATCGTCGAGCGCGGCGAGCGCCGCTTCGAGCTCGGCCTTCGTGAACCTCTTCGCCGTCTCGACGCCCCAGCTCGTAAAGACCTCGTCGGCGTGGTGATGGTGGTGATGCTCGTGGTCGTGGCAGCCGCAGCCGCACTCGTCATCATGGTCATCGTCGTCGTGGTCGTGGTGATGATGGTGATGCTCGTGCTCGTGCTCGTCGTCGTCGTCATCATGATGGTGATGGCAGCCGCAGCCGCACTCGTGCTCGTCCTCATCCTCGTCATGATCGTGATGGTGGTCATGATGGTGCTCGTGCTCATGCTCGTCCTCGTCGTCATGGTGATGCACATGGCCGCAGACGGGGCACGTCTCGTCCTCGAGCTGTTTGAGTTCCGCGCCGAGCGTGCGCCCCTGCTCCATGGCGGCAAGGATCTGCTTGCCGGTCAGCTCGTCCCACGGCGTCGTGACGATGACGGCGTCCGGGTTCTTCTCGCGAAGCTGTGCCACGACGGCCGCGACCTTCTCGTCGGTCATGTTCTGCGTGCGCGAGAGGACGATCGTCCCGGCATTTTCGATCTGGTTGTCGTAGAATTCGCCGAAGTTCTTCATATACATTTTGCAGCGCTGCGCGTCGGCGACCGTCGTGCGGCTGCCGATGACGACATCGCCGTCCGTGACCTTCTCCACGGCCGCGACGACGTCGGACAGCTTGCCGACGCCCGACGGCTCGATGAGGATGCGGTCGGGATGGTACTCTTCAATGACCTGACGGAGCGCGCGGCCGAAGTCGCCCACGAGCGAGCAGCAGATGCAGCCGGAGTTCATCTCCGTAATCTGCACGCCCGCCTCCTTCAGAAATCCGCCGTCCACGGCGATCTCGCCGAACTCATTTTCAATGAGCACAACCTGCTCGCCGCAATAGGCCTCCGCAATGAGCTTTTTGATAAGCGTCGTCTTTCCGGCGCCGAGGAAGCCGGAAAATACGTCGATCTTTGTCATGGTAAACACCCTCGATACAAATAAATTTCAGCTAGATATTATACCACGATTTTTCCCCAATGCAAGACGAGAATTCGCTCCATTCGGGCGTTCTTGCAAAACCGCGGCCGCTGTGGTACGATAAGGAAAATTCACCGCGCCTTGCGCGCCGGAGGGCACATGAAAGAGCTTACCATCGGAAAAAACGACGCCGGGCAGCGTCTTGACCGCTTTGTGGCCAAGGCCGTTCCGCTGCTTCCGGCGTCGCTGCTGCAAAAATACATCCGCCTCGGCCGCATCAAGGTGAATGCCAAAAAGTCCGCGCGCGACGCCCGCGTCGCCGCGGGCGACGTGCTGCAGCTCTACATCAACGACGAGTTTTTCGACGCGCCGAAGGCCGAGAACGCATATCTGACCGTCTCGACGCCGAAAATCTCCATCGTCTACGAGGACGAGAACATCCTGCTCGCCGACAAAAAGCCCGGCCAGGCCGTCCACCCGCACGACGGCGCGGAGTACGGCAAGACGCTCATCGACCATGTGCAGGCCTACCTCTACGCCAAGCGCGAGTGGAACCCGCGCTTGGAAAATGCGTTCGCGCCCGCGCTGTGCAACCGCATCGACCGCAACACGGGCGGCATCGTCATCTGCGCCAAGACAGCCGAGGCGCTGCGCGTCATGAACCAGAAGATCCGCGACCGCGAGATCGAAAAATACTACCTGTGCATCGTCCACGGCAAGCTCACCCCGCCAAGCGGAAAGCTCGAGGGGCAGCTGTTCAAGGACGCGGCCAAAAACCGCGTTTTCATCACGGAGAAGCCGCAGAAGGGCTCGAAGACGGCCGTGACATACTATAAGACGCTGCAATTTAGCGGCGGCCTGTCCCTCGTCGAGTGTGAGCTCGGCACGGGCCGCACGCACCAGATCCGCGCGCAGATGGCCCACGCAGGCCATCCCCTGCTCGGCGACGGAAAATACGGCAAGCTCGACCGCCGCTACGACCGCACCTATCAGGCGCTTTACTCCTATCGCCTGCGCTTTGCATTCACCTCAGACGCCGGCGCGCTCGCCTATCTGAACGGCCGGGAATTTGCCGTGCAGGACGTGCCATTCGTCCATGAATATTTTGCATAAGGTGCAGACCTTTTCCCGTCCGAAATTTGACGGAGAATTTTGCGGATTATCATTGACAAAGCCCTGCGCTCATTATATAGTTCAATCATTGGCTTTTTTGCCGAAATCGGTTGTGAAACGGGGGAGGATAAATGTCCAAAGAGCTGATCCGCCTTGCGGACCTGACCATGACATTTGACGGCGAGACGATTCTCGACAATCTGAATCTCTATATCAACGATCAGGAGTTCCTGACTCTGCTCGGCCCGTCGGGCTGCGGCAAGACAACAACGCTGCGCATCATCGGCGGATTTCAGACGCCGACGGCCGGCGATGTTTTTTTTGACGGTGCGCGCATCAACGATCTGCCGCCGCACAAGCGCCAGATCAACACGGTCTTCCAGCGCTACGCGCTCTTCCCGCACCTCGACGTCTACGACAACATCGCCTTTGGCCTGCGCGTTTCCAAAACGCCGGAGGACGAGGTTGACCGGCGCGTGACGGAAATGCTCTCCATCGTCAGCCTGAACGGCTTTGAAAACCGCAAGACCGCCTCGCTCTCCGGCGGGCAGCAGCAGCGCGTAGCCATCGCGCGCGCGCTTGTCAATCAACCGAAGGTGCTGCTGCTTGACGAGCCGCTCGGCGCGCTCGATCTTCGTCTGCGCAAGGATATGCAGAACGAATTAAAGCGCATCCAGCAGGCCATGGGCATCACGTTCATCTATGTCACGCACGATCAGGAAGAAGCGCTTGCCATGAGCGACACCGTCGTCGTCATGGACCGCGGCCGCATCCAGCAGATCGGAAAGCCCGAGGACATTTATAACGAGCCGAAAAACGCGTTCGTCGCGGACTTCATCGGCGAGTCGAACATCTTAGACGGCATCATGCACGAGGACTATCTCGTCGAGTTCTTCGGCCGGAAGTTCCGCTGCGTCGACGCCGGCTTTGCCCCGCATGAGCCCGTCGACGTCGTCATCCGCCCGGAGGACATCGACATCGTCCCCACAAGCGAGGGCAGCCTGACAGGCACGGTCACGAACGTCACGTTCAAGGGGATGCAGTACGACATCATCGTCGACTTCAAGGGCTTCAAATGGCTCATCCAGACGACGGATCTGCACCCGGTCGGCTCGACGATCGGCATCCGTCTCAACCCTGAGGACATCCACATTATGCACAAGAGCGCATACTCGGATATGTTCGGCGACTACAGCTCGTATTCCGAGGCGTATGACGAGCTCGACCAGCCCGATGCGGAGGCGGAAGAAAGCGATGAAGAGTAAGCAGCGGCTGCTCGCGGCGCCGTACCTTGTGTGGATGCTCATCTTCACGGTCGTGCCGCTGGCCATCGTCGTCTATTACGCGTTCACAACCCGCACCGGGCAGTTTTCGACCGAAAACCTCTCGACCATGGCGACGTATCTTCCGATTTTTATCCGCTCCATCTGGCTGAGCGTCGTCGCGACGGCGCTGTGTCTGCTCATTGGCTACCCCGTCGCGTGGTGCATCGCCCAGACGAAGCCGACGACGCAGCGCTTTCTCTATATGCTTATCATGCTGCCCATGTGCATGAGCTTTCTGCTGCGCACACTCGCGTGGGTCGGCTTGCTCGAGGACACGGGCATCATCAACCGCGCCCTCGGCCACCTCGGCATCGGCCCGCTTCCGCTCATCCGTACGAACGCGGCCGTCATCCTCGGCATGGTGTATAACTATCTGCCGTATATGATCATGCCGCTCTACACGGTCATCATGAAGATCGACCGCCGCCTCATTGAGGCGGCGCAGGATCTCGGCTGCAGCGGCCGTCAGGTCTTTTCGCGCGTGACGCTTCCGCTGTCGGTGCCGGGCATCATTTCCGGCATCACAATGGTGTTCGTCCCGGCCGTGTCCACGTTCTATATCTCCCAGAAGCTCGGCTCGACGAGCACGACCATGATCGGCGACGTCATTGAAAGCCAGTTCAAGTCCGCCTACAACCCGAACCTCGGCGCGGCCATGTCGCTCGTGCTGATGATCCTGATCTTTGTGTGCGTCGGCATTATGAACCGCTTTGCCGACACGGACGACGAGGGAGGTGTCATCACGGTATGAAGCGCGCAAGCCGCATCTATACGTTCATCATCTACCTCTTTTTGTATGTGCCGATGATCGTGCTGCTCGTGGCGTCGTTCAATACGGACAAGTCCGTCTCGCGCTTTGCCGGCTTCACGTTCTCGCACTACGGCGAGCTGTTCCGGGACTCTGTCCTGCTTCCCCTGCTCGGCCGTTCCATCCTGCTCGCGCTGCTTTCGAGCCTCATCGCCACCGTGCTCGGCACGGCTGCCGCCATGGGGATGCACGCCATGAGCGGAAAAATGCGCAGCTTTGTCATGGGGCTGACGAACATCCCGCTGACGAACCCTGAGATCGTCACAGGCGTCTCCATGTCGCTTCTTTTCGTGTTCATCGGGGCGCTGATGAAATTCAACAACGTCCTCGGCTTCGGCACGCTGCTCATCGCGCATGTGACGTTCAATCTGCCCTATGTCATCTTGTCCGTCATGCCAAAGCTCAGCCAGATGGACCCCGACCTGCGCGAGGCCGCGCTTGATCTCGGCTGCACGCCGACGCAGGCATTTTTCAAGGTCGTGATCCACGAGATCATGCCCGGCATTCTCTCCGGCGCCATCATGGCGTTCACGATGAGCTTAGATGACTTCGTCATCAGCTACTTTGTCTATGGCCCGTCGTATGTCACGCTGCCGGTCGAGATCTACAACTACACCAAGAAGCCCTTACAGCCGAAGATCTACGCGCTGTTTACCCTGCTGTTCCTGGCCATCCTTGTGCTGATGGTCATCATGAATCTGCTTCAGGTCAGAGACGAGAAAAAGCGGCTCGGGCGAAAGTTTCAATCCGAAGGAGACTGAGAGATAAGTTGAAAAAAAGAGTTTGTTCCATCATCCTGTCCGTTATGCTGGTGCTCGGCGTGCTGCCCGGCAGCGCGCTCGCCGCAGATGACACCGTGACCATCAACGTCTACAACTGGGGTCAGTATATTTCCGACGGCTCGGACGACTGCCTCGACATCATCGCCGCGTTTGAGGAAGCCTATCCGAACATCAAGGTCAACTACACGACCTTTGACAGCAACGAGACGCTCTACTCCAAGCTCAAGACCGGCGGCGTGTCGTATGACGTCATCATTCCGTCGGACTATATGATCGCGCGTCTCATCGACGAGGGCTATCTGATGGAGCTGGACTACTCCAACATCCCGAACTTCACCGACTATGTCGATGACACATTGAAAAATCCGAACTACGATCCGGAGAACAAATACTCCGTCCCCTACACCTGGGGCACCGTCGGCATCATCTACAACACGAAGTATGTCGATGCGTCCGACGTCACGGGCTGGGAGGTTCTCTGGAACGAGAAATACAAAGGGAAGATCCTCATGTTTGACAATCCGCGCGACGCCTTCGCCCTTGCGGAGCTCGAGCTGGGCTACAGCCTGAACACAGAGGATTCTGCCGAGCTTCAGGCCTCCGGCGACCTGCTCGTGCAGCAGAAGCCGCTCGTGCAGAGCTACGTCATGGATCAGATCTATGACAAAATGATCAACGAGGAAGCCTGGGTCGCCCCGTACTACGCCGGTGACTTCGTTCAGATGAGCGGCGACAATGAGGACCTCGCCTTCTACCTCCCGGTGGACGACGGCTTCAACTTCTTCGTCGACGCTCTGTGCATCCCGACGTGCGCCGAGCACAAGGCCGAGGCCGAGACGTTCATCAACTTCCTGACCTCGCCGGAGATTTCCGCTGCGAACATGGAATGGGTCGGCTACGGCTCGCCGACAAGCGCTGCGCGCGAGTATCTCGACCCCGAGATCGCCGGCAGCGAGGTCGTCTATCCGTCGGCTGATGCGTTCTCGCACGGTGAGATGTTCCTCTACCTCACCCCGGAGGCCACGCAGGAAATGGACGAGCTCTGGCTGAACGTCAAGACGAGCTCGTCGAATACGACGATCTATATCGTCATCGGCGCCGCCGCCGTTGTGATCATCGTGCTGGCCATCGTGCTGATGAACCAGAAAAAGAAAAAGAAAAAAGCCCGCCGCGGCTCGTCCGCGAAGTAAAAAGGATCCCGGAAGCTGAGCTTCCGGGATTTTTTTAATCTTCTACCGGCACGGCCAGCGTCTTTTGCAGCTCCTCGGCCAGCACCGGGAACAGCGGGCTCTGATTCTGCCGCTTCCAGACGACGCAGATGGGGATCGTCTCGTCGAGATCGACCCGGCAGATAAGCGGATCGTGGCGCATGAGCACGCGGTCATCGAACGCGCAGAAGCCCTCGCCCATGCGGATGGCCTGCCAGATGGACGCGCGGTTCGTCATGCGGCGCACCTTCGGCTTGACCTGCTCGGCGAGAAATTGCAGCAGCACGATCTGCATGGCCATGGGCGCCTCATCGTCCGGCAGCATCAGCAGCGTCTGCCTGTCAAAGTCAGAAAGGCGCGGCGTCTTGTCCGGCGGACAAAGAAGGCCGCGGCGGACGAAGAGCGACGTGCGCATCTCGCCGACGGGGATCAGCTCCACGCCCTCAAACGACTGCACACTCGTCCGCGTGCAGACGATGGCGTCCAGCCGCCCTGCCGCGAGCAGGTCACGCAGGGCGAGAAACGGCGCCTGCTCAAACAGGAGCTCCGTATGCGGGTCACGCGCGAGCGCCCGCTCGCGAAAGCGCATGAGCGGCGCAGCCAGATCCCAGTTCTCGCCGATGCCGATGCGCAGCCGCTCAGCCGGGCCGCGCGAGACCTCCCACGCCGCGCTCAGCGCCGCCTGATGCTCGCGCAGCAGGCGCTGAAAGCTGTCGCGAAAAATGGCGCCGGCCGGCGTGAGCGACACCGCATTTTTGCAGCTGCGGTCAAAAAGCTCGCACCCAAGCTCCTGCTCAAGCTGTCGGATCTGCCGCGAAACGCTCGGCTGCGAAACAAAAAGATCCCGCGCCGCGCCCGAAAAGCTCATGCAGTCGGCCACCTTGAGAAAGTACTGGATCTGAAGATCCGTCATGCGCCTCACCTCTTTGTGCCGATTATAGCATAGTCATACGCAAAATGTTATAACAAATTTTCGCAATGCGCATTGGATTTCCGGAAAACACCATGCTATACTGACCAAAAAGGGAGGCCTTTCGTATGGAGTTTGACAACACTTTGATCAAAAAGCTGCGCAGCGACATGCTCGTGCGCCCGTCCGTGTGCGTTGAGCGGGCGAAGCTCATCACCGAGTCGTTCCGCCAGACCGAGTGCGAGCCCGCCGCCATCCGCCGCGGCAAGGCGTTTTCGCATCTGCTGGAAAACATGACCGTCCGCATCTACCCGGACGAGCGCATTGTCGGCCGCCCGACGTCGAAGGTGCGTGGTGGCTCCATCAGCCCGGAGCTGCAGTGCGACTGGATCTTAGACGAGCTCGACCTGCTCTCCACGCGCGAGACCGACCCGTTTGAGCCGCTGACCGACTGGGAAAAGGACGTCCTGCGCGACGTCGTGCCATACTGGCAGACGCGTTCGCTGCGCCATCACTGGAAGGATCTTGTCGGCGAAAAGGCGCTTGCCATCGACGATCTGATCATCGGCGGCGGCGCGTTCTGCGGCAACAATCAGTTCCCCGGCCACGCCTCGCCGGACTTTTCCCAGCTGCTCTGCCTCGGCACGGACGGCCTCATCGCCAGAATCGACGAGCGCCTGTCCCGCCCGGTCACAGATGCCCAGCGCAGCGAGCTGACCGGCATGCGCCTTTGTCTTGAAGCCCTCGGCTCTCTTGGCGGCCGCTATGCCGCAGAGGCCGAGCGTCTGGCCGCAGAAGAATCCGATCAAGCGCGCCGCGCGGAGCTTCTGGAGATCGCACGCACCTGCCGCGCCGTCCCGCGCCGCCCGGCCGGCTCGTTCCGCGAGGCGGTGCAGTCGCTCTGGTTTGGCTATTACTGCATCATGCTGGAAAACTGGGGCACGGGCAACACATTTTTGCGCATCGACCAGTACCTCGAGCCGTTCTACGAATCCGGCATTCGAAGCGGCCTGACGGACGCGGAGGCCTATGAGCTTCTGGCCATGCTGCTCATCAACTGCAACAGCGACTGCGTCGTCTACAGCGAATCGCGCAGCCACGGCTTTGCGGGCAACAACTCCGGCTGCTCGTTCACCATCGGCGGCGTGAAGCCGGACGGCTCGTGCGCCGTCAATCGCCTGTCCTATCTCATTCTGGAGGCGGAGCGCGCCGTGAACATGGGCTCGGACGACATCGTCGTGCGCATTGCCGACAACACGCCGGACGAATTTCTGCTGTTTGCCTGCGGCGTCGCGCGCGACGTCGGCGGCAAGCTGAAATTTTTAGGTGACCGCACGGCCGTCCGCGATCTTGAGCTCTTCGGGATGCCCGCAGAGCTGGCGCGCGACTACGCCGTCGCGGGCTGCACGTCGCCCATCGTCGCGGGTGTGAGCTATCATGTTCCGGGCGGCATCATCTCGCTGCCGGGCATTTTAGAGCTGGCGCTCCGCCGCGGCGTCCATCGCCTGACCGGCCTTCAGCTCGGCGCCGTCACGCCCGATGCGGCGGGATTTTCGACGTATGACGAGCTCTGGGACGCGTTCTGCGCGCAGGTGCGCCACATTATCCCGCTCTGCCACGAGATCAAAAACGCCGACAAGGCCGTGTTCTCCGCCTATGCGCCGAGTCCGCTTGAGTCGTCCCTCCTGCCTGTATGCATCGAGCGCGGCACAGACGTCATCGACGGCGGCACGAAGCCGTATTTCGGCTTTGCCATGTCTCTGGCCGGCGCGCCGAACGTCGGCGACAGCCTTGCCGCCATCCGCCGCGTCGTCTTTGAGCAGAAGCGCGTCACAATGGCTGACATTATAGACGCGCTCGACCACAATTTTGAAGGCTATGAAGAGCTCCGCGCCCTCCTGCTGCGCCAGCCGAAGTTCGGCAACAACGATCCTTACGTCGACGCCATTGTGAACGACGTCCTTTCCTATGTCTCAGACACCGTCGCGGCTGAGCCCGGCTTTTCCGGCGCGAAGTCGACCGTCGCGGCTGCGGCCGTCACGGCGAACGTCGGCCTCGGCATGGTGCTCGGCGCGACGCCGGACGGCCGCCTCGCGGGCGAGCCGATCTCTGAGGGCGGCATCTCGCCCGCGCAGGGGCGCAACACGTCCGGCGCGACGGCATCCATGCTCTCCGTCGCGCATCTTGACCACGACAAGCTGCTCCACGGCGAGGTGCTCAACCTGCGCATGAACCCCGACGCCGTCGCGGGTGAGGAAAAGCTCAGGAAATTTGAATCGCTCATCCGCGCCTACGTCGACGCGGGCGGCTACCTCGTCCAGTTCAACATCGTCTCGACCGAGACGCTGCGCGACGCGCAGCTCCACCCGGAAAATCACCGCGACCTTGTCGTCCGCGTCGCGACGTATGCCGCGTACTTCATCGAGCTTGGCCCGGAGCTTCAGAACGACATCATCCGCCGGCTGGAGTTCTCCGAATGCTGACGGGTGCGACCGGCCGGGTCTTCAACGTCGTCCACGGCTCGTTTGTCGACGGCTGGGGCATCCGCACGACCGTGCTGCTCAAGGGCTGCCCGCTGCGCTGCCGCTGGTGCTGCAATCCCGAGAGCCAGCGCGCCGCGCCGGAACTGCAATTCATCTCCGAGCACTGCACATCCTGCGGCAAATGCGTCCCCGCCTGCCCCGCCGGCGCGTTGTCGCTAAAATCCGGCGCGCTGACGATCAATCGCGAAAAATGCACCGCCTGCGGCGCGTGCGCAGACGCCTGCTGGCCCGGCGCGCTGAGCATCTGGGGACAGGTGCGCACGGCAGAGGACGTTTTTTCCGAGTGTGCGCGCGACCGCGCGTTCTATGACCGCTCCGGCGGCGGCGTGACGCTCTCCGGCGGCGAGCCGACGATGCAGCCGGAGTTCTGCCTTGAGATGATCGACCGCTGCCGCGCCGCGGGCATCCCCGTCGCCGTCGACACGTGCGGCTATGTGACGACGGATGCCGGGCGCGAGGTGCTCCGTCAGGCCGACCTGCTGCTCTTTGACGTCAAGGGGCTCGACCCGAAGCGCCACGAGCAGAACACCGGCCTGCCGAACGACGTCATTTTGGACAATCTCCGCCGCGCCGACCGCGCGGGTAAGGACATCATCGTCCGCTGCCCTGTCATCCCCGGCTGCAACGACATGGAATCTGAGGCCGTCGCGGAGCTTCTCTCCACGCTCAGAAGCGTCCGCCGCGTCGATCTCATCGGCTACCATAATTACGGCTCGGGCAAGTACGACGAGCTCGGCCGCGCCTATCCCCTCGCCGATACCCCGCCCATGGACGAGGCGAGCAAGCAGGCGCTCCTTAACCGCTTCCTCTCCCTCGGTCTAAGCGCCCAGCTGGGCGGATAAAAAGCTCCGGCGGCATGAGCAACGTCATGCCGCCGGTTTTTTGTGCGCTTATCCGTCGTACCACTCATCCCACGCTTCGTCCTCGTCCTCATACCAGTCCTGATTGTCCTCCCAGAGATCCTCTGGGGTGTCATAGTCGTCCCGGATGCTGCCGGAATGGCTGCTGCCGGAGCTGCCGGAAGAGCTGCCGGAACTACCTGAGCTGCCGGAAGAACTGCCCGAGCTGCCGGAGCTGCCGCCAAAGGAGCTGCTTCCGCCGATGGAAGACGTGGGTTTGCTGCTTCCGAGCGGCGGGTTGAAGGTTTTGAAATCGTAAATGACCTCTTCCCCATTCTCGCTGAGCTGATGAGACTTGCAGGATGCGATGGTCTGCCCCTGACTGTTATACCAATACAGGGTTTTATATCGTCTGTTGTAGACCAAGCTGTTATAATCCCTGCAATTTTTGGTTTGCGAGGGTGCGCCGAGCGTTGTGTACTTCAGACCGTTCGCCGGCATACCATCCACGGGCTGCTTCCCGGTGTATATTCTTTTGAGCTCCTCATCCCATGAGGCCGCCGCAGCGGCTTCCTGCGCTCGAAGCGCCGCCGCTTCCTCTGACTCCTTCTGCTTTTTATAGCCTTCGACGCGTTTTTCAAGCGCGTCCACGTCCTGCTGCCATCCGGTCTCAAACTGAAGATGGATATAAGACAGCTCCTCCGCGCCGCCGGTATAGTTCGTGTTGGTTCTGTACGCGGAGGCATACTTGCAGTAAACCGCAAGCTGCGCCGCGTCTCGATAGCGCGGCAGCTTGGAAAACTCCAGTTCTGCTTTCAAAAACTCCTGCTCCGAAAGGTGTTCCAGCGCGGTGTCGTAAATCCGCGCCCGCTGCTCTTTACGGACGACCAGAAAAACCACAACAGCGCAGACCGCCGCCAGCGCCAGCACCCTTTTGATGATCCACTTCCGTCCGGGGTGCTTTTCATACTCTATCTCGCGTTTCTTCCACGGATTACGAATCAAGTATGCTTCATATGATATTGCAAATTGGCTGCGCTCGCGCGGCGGCTCCGGTTCCTTCTCCTCTGCCGCCGCGGGCGGCTCGGGCTGCGCCTGATCGGCCTTGTTTTCAGCCTCTTCCGCCGGTTCCGGTTCTTTCCCGATCTCCGCCGGCTCCGGCGCTTCCTCGATCTCATCCGGCTCCGGCCCGATCCGGATCACCCACTCTTCAGGCTCCGGCTCCGGCGCTTTCTTTTTCGGCTTTGGCGCCGGAGGCTCTGCGATGCGCAAAACGGTCTTTGTCTTCTCCGGCGGCCATGGAGCGGCCAGACGCGTGCAGTCCATGACATCGCACACCCACGCCCGCCGCACACGGTTCTCTTTACCGAACGGTAGCTCCACCCAGTCGCCGGCCTTGAGCGGCAAGCCGCCGGTGAGGTATGCGTAGGTCCGGTGAATTCCCGGGATCTGGACCGAGCAGTAATGGAACACCGTCCCGTCGTCGGGAAGCGGGTCATTCGCCGGCCGATTGGGGACGCAGACCAGACGTTTTTTGTCTCTCGGCGGGTAATGGCGCCGGAACTTTTCTATCCATTGCTTTTCAAGGTGCGGGTTCGCCATTGCAAGCTCAAGGCACGTTACCCCCACATCCCACCGGTCGTAGTCGAAGCACGCGGACAGGACATCATACTGCACGCTGCCGCAGGGATCCGCACTCTGGAACACCTGCTTTGCAAAGTGCTCATCCCGCAGCGCGTCCAGAAGCGGCAGGATCATCTCTTTGTTCGGGATGATCAGCCATTCCCAATCCGGAAGCATCTTGCTGGCCGTCTCGGCATCCGTCCACAGGGCCGGTTCCGCCGCGTCGAGGAGCGTGCGCCACATTTTGATCCCGAGCTCCATATTCTCTTCGAATTTGTCACACAAAATTCCCTGCCAGCTGCATCCGGCGAATTCGTCGACAGATGCAAAATGGATCTCTTCCGGATACTCCGTGATCAGGATGTCGCGGCATACATCCTCGAACATCGGGAATTCTCCGCGGGACAGCAGCAGCCGAGACCGCTCCACGTTCGGATGCAGCAGAGCAAGCTCCTTCCAACGGCCGTAAAACTCATCCTTCATCTTGACCCAGGAGCAGCGCCACGTATTGTCGCTGTCCCCTTCGTATTGGTAGAATTGATCACAGATTATGGATAAATCCGTAAAGATGGAATCAAGGCTTTCAAGTGGCGCGTTATAATACTGCTCCCGCGGCAGCACCGACAGCAGCTCCGTCCAGAACTCGCCGCAGCTCTGCTCGGACAGCGCCGCCTCTTTCTCAAAAATAACGCCTTTTTGAAGATCGCGCTTGATCTCCGACACGCTTTCTCCCAATTTCAGATCCGCCGCACTGTTCAGGAACAAATCGAGTTCCTGCATTTGTTCCGCTCCAACATCCGTGTTGGAATGATGGATGCCCAGCGATATGAAATGGAGCAGGGCTTTCCCAAGGAGACCGGAAAGCCGGGCATTGCGCGGCGCCAGCTTGCCCAGCTCCGATTTCAGCTCCGCCCATATCAAGGGGAGCCGCGTGTACTCGTAGCGCGAAGCCGGCGCCGCTGCCGCTTTCTTCTGCTGCGCCCTTTGCAGCATGCCGCAGTCCCCGCACCAGCCGCATTCCCAGTAGGATCCGCGGATCATGACCGGACTTCCGCAATGTGGACAACGCATTTCCTTGCACCTCCTGTCGCAGGATCACGCGGCGCCGCACGAGCGCAGCGTGACCGCAGGCCGCTCTTTCCCCGCAGCGTCTATTTGTTCTCCATCAGCCACTTCCGGATCTCTTCGATGCCCTCCCGGGTCATTTCGAAGTTCTCCGTTTTTTCCATGGTGCTTTTTTCGTAGCAGAGCTTTCCGTGCCACAGCTCGCCGCGGATGGCACCGTCGGCCGGTGTGAGCATAAAGCGCAGCAGGCCGCAGCTGCCGGAAAAAGCATTGCCGTTTTCAAATGCGTGCAGCGTCGGCAGATAGATTTCGTCCATGATTTCCTCCTATTCCACAATGAGTCCCAAAAGCACCGCCAGATCCGCCGCCTGCGCGCGCGTGACGCGCACGCCCGGGAGCGCGTCGGCCGTGAACACCGCGCCGTAGAGCTCGCACTTGCGAAGATCCGCGCCGGAAAGCGCCGTCCGCTGGAACTCCGCGAGCGTAAAGTCGGTTTCCAGCCTGCACTCGCGCAATTCCGTGCGGAAAAAGGCCGCTTCGCGGAACGAGCCGCCGGAAAACACGCATTTTTTGTATACGGCCGACGCGTGATTGGAATAGTCTCCGATGCAGCCTTCAAACCTGCTGTCGCTGCCGTAAGCCTCACAAAAATCCGCGCCGCTCAGTTTGCAGCCTTCCAGTGTGCAGCGCTTGAAGCTGCACCCGGAAAATCGCGCGCCGGACAGGTCGCAGTCGGTCAGGGTGCAGCCAAAGAACATCGACCCGGAAAACACAGCCCCTGCCATCCGGCAGCCCGTGAACGTACAGCGCTCGAACGTCACGCCGCAGCACGAGGCGCCTGCGGCGTCTTCTCCGACAAACTGCGCGCCGCGCACGTCGGTCTCATCGGCCTCTGCGCGCGAGACTGCATCCAAAAGCGATTCAACGCTCATGCCGTCACCTCCGAAATCAAACGGCGCAGCCGGAGCTGCGCCGCAAAAATCCTCTTAGTCGCGAAACACGATCGTGCCGTGCTCGGCGTCCATGCTCTCAACGATGGCGAGCGACTGGAGATCATACCCCGCCGCGCGGATGCGGTCGCCCGCGCCTTGAAAGCCCTTCTCGATGACGATGCCGACGCCCTGCACCTGCGCGCCCGCCTGCTCGGCGATGGAGAACAGGCCCTCGAGCGCCTTGCCGTTGGCCAGAAAATCGTCGATGATGAGCAGCTTGTCGTCCTTGGAGAGGAACCGGCGGTCCACAATGACGTCCGAGACCGTTCCGTGTGTGAACGACTCGACCTTCGCGCAGTAGACGTCGTCGCCGACGTTCGTCGTTTTGGACTTTTTCGCAAAGACCATCGGGCAGCCGAGCCGCAGCGCGACGACGCCCGCGATGCCGATGCCGGACGCCTCGATCGTCAACACCTTGTTGATCTCCACGCCGTCAAAGCGGCGGATGAACTCCTTTGCGATCTCGTCGATGAGCTGCATATCCATCTGGTGATTGAGAAAGCTGTTGACCATCAGGACGTTGCCCGGGCGGACGATGCCCTCGGCGCGGATGCGCTGCTTGAGTAGCTCCATGACCTCTCCTCCTGCAAAAACAAGTGCATTTATCATAGCACAATTACCGGCACGATACAACCGACATCGACGAAATTCTCGTTGACTTTCCCCACCCGGTGCGCTATCGTAGACACGTTACACCGCCCCGCGCCGGGGCATTCGGAGGCGTCTGGATTGAAAAGAGAATTCAAAGGAAATGTGCTGCTTCTGCTCACGGCCATGATCTGGGGCGCGGCGTTCGTCGCGCAGAGCGTCAGCATGGATCACATCGGGCCGTTCACCTTCCAGGCCGCGCGCTCGGCGCTCGGCGCGCTCGTGCTGCTGCCTGTTATTTTCATCATGGACCGCAAAAACGGCGCGCCCGGAAGGACGCACTCGAAGGCCGAGCGCAGAACGCTCTGGCGCGCGGGGCTCATCTGCGGCCTCGTGCTCACGGTCGCGGGCAACATCCAGCAGATCGGCATCTGCTACACGACGGCCGGCAAGGCCGGGTTCATTACGGCGATGTACATCGTGCTCGTGCCGATCGCGGGGCTGCTGTTCCGCCGCCGCCCGGGCTGGAACACATGGACGGGCGTCGCGCTCGCCGTCGGCGGGCTGTACCTTCTGTGCGTGAAAAGCGGCTTTTCCGTCGGCCGCGGCGACATTCTCGTGTTTTGCAGCGCCATCGCCTTTACGCTGCACATCCTCGTCATTGACCATTACAGCCCGCTTGTGGACGGCGTGCGGCTTTCCTGCATCCAGTTTGCCGTGTGCGCGGTGCTCTCGGGCATCGCCGCGCTCGTGTGCGAGCAGCCCTCCGCCGCTGCGCTGGCCGAGTGCGCTCTTCCGATCGCCTATGCGGGCATCTGCTCGTGCGGCATCGGCTACACGTTCCAGATCATCGGGCAGAAATACACAAACCCGACGGTCGCGTCGCTGCTCATGAGTCTGGAGTCCGTGTTTGCAGCCCTGTTCGGCTGGCTTTTGCTGCGCGAATCGCTCAGCGCCCGCGAGCTTTTCGGCTGCCTTCTGATGTTCGCGGCCATCGTGCTGGCGCAGCTGCCGCTCAGCAAGAATAAAGCGGCGTAAAATTTCTTGCATTTGCTGCGCCTTTGCATAGCAAAATCCGGCGTCTGAGGTTCAGACGCCGGATTTTTTTAATAATTCGTCGCGCGAAGCTCAAAATACGACTGCGGATGCGCGCAGACCGGGCAGACCTCCGGGGCGGTTTTGCCCTTGTGGATGTGGCCGCAGTTGCGGCAGACCCAGATGCACTCGCCGTCGCGCTCAAAGACCGCGCCGTTTTTCAGGTTTTCCAGCAGCTTGAGGTAGCGCTCCTCGTGCGTTTTTTCGATGGCGGCGACGCCCTCGAACATCTTTGCGATGGCGTCAAAGCCCTCCTCGCGGGCGACCTCGGCAAACTCCCTGTACATCTGCGTCCACTCTTCGTTCTCGCCGGCCGCGGCGGCAATGAGATTTTCCGGCGTGCTGCCGATGCCGCCGAGCAGCTTGAGCCACATTTTTGCGTGCTCTTTTTCGTTGTCCGCCGTCTCCGTGAAGATCGCGGCGATCTGCTCATAGCCCTCTTTTTTCGCCGTGGAGGCGAAATATGTATATTTGTTGCGCGCCTGGGATTCGCCCGAGAACGCGTAGGCCAGATTGGCCTCCGTACGGCTGCCCTTGAGTTCCATTTTTTCATCCTCCTGAAGACTGATTTGGTTTGGGGAGCAATCCCATCGTAGCCTGTTTCCCGCGCCTTGTCAACGCAAAAAGTGGCAGAATTTTCATCGCAACTTACGCGCGGCGCGGAGAATACTACGAAAAGAAGCCTCAAATCTCATCATTCAGGAGGAACGGATATGAAACGCACTCTGGCTCTGATCTTTGCCGCGATGCTCTCGCTCGCCGCCCTGACAGGCTGCGCGGACACAGGGCTGTACGGCCCGGCCGGCAACATCTCGACGACGGACAATGGCCGCGTCAACGGCGGCGGCTATGCCACGACGGCGCCGGCAAACGGCGCCCGCCGCACGGATCCCCGCCGCACCGGCCGCACGAACACCGCCCGGACTAACGCAGGCCGCACTGGCGCCGCGCAGTCCGGCACGGCCGGCATCCGCTGAGAAAAAAGACGCGCCGTACAGATTTCGTACAGCGCGTCTTTTGCAATTTTCTTATTTGTCCAGCGGGATGAACGGGACATAGAGATAGGTGTTGTACTCCCCGCCCATGTGGATGATGTGGTCGCCGTGGTTGATGGTCGGAAGGATCTTGCCCGGGACGTCGGACAGGTGCATCTCATACGGCATGCCGGACAGCGCGACCTCCATCTGCTCGCCGGCGTGGAAGCGCAGGCTCGTCGGCCAGAGGCCGATCTCGACGGGGACGATCTCGCCCGGGGCGAGCTTCTGCTCGCGGCGGAACGTCTGCACGGGCTGCTCGGGCGTCGACTTTTCAGGGTCGAGAGCGCGCAGCGAGACGCGAAGGCGCTGATCCGGCCCGTTGTAGACGCGAAGGCGCGCGTCGTGGTAAAGATAGTTCCCCTCAGCGTCCTTCTTGCTCACCGAGCAGAACACGTCCATGTCGTCCGCGCCGTCGGCCGAGAGCCACGCGCGGAGCTTGATGTAGCCGATGATCTCCGTCTCCTCGGTGAACGTGACCGTAAAGCGCGCGACGCCCACGCCGTCGTCGGCGCAGTAGCGCACCGTCGCGGGCGCAGCGGCGTTCTCATTTTGCAGCGTGCCGTCCGCGGCAAGATAGAGCTTGCGGTACTCGGCGCGCTCGATGGGGAACGCCGGCTCGATGCGGTCAATGATGTCCCGTCCGCCGGGATCGAGCACGGAGAGCCGCACCTGCGGCGTGTTCTCCCAGCCGTTGTTTTTGCCCTTCATGTAGTGGTCAAAGAAGCGCAGGAGATCCTGCTCGCTGCGCTCGTCGTACAGGTCGGGCCACTCCTGAATGTTGTGCACACGCAGCCACTTTTCCTTCGACGAGATCTTCTGCCACGCCTCGAACGTGCCGCGGCAGTGGATGTTGGATGTCCAGCTGGCCACGACGTAGGCCGGGCAGACGATGTCCTCAAACGGGGCGATCTTCTCCTCCCAGAACTCGTTCATGAGCGGATAGGCCGCCATCTCGGCCGGAAGATCCTCCGTGCGCTGGTTGCCATAGCCCATTTTCTCGCGCACAGCCGCCCAGTTCGGGATGCCGCCGCGCATGTACTCGTCGACGTACATATTGCCGTGACCCTCCCACGGGGCGATACACGTCAGGTGCGGCGGCCGCTTGGCCGCGACGTACCACTGCGTGATGCCGAGCCACGAGTTGCCGGACATGGACACGCAGCCGTTCGACCAGTCCTGCGTGCCGAGGAACTCGATGACGTCATAGTTGTCCTCGGCGTCCTGATTGCCGAAATAGTGCGCGTCTCCCTCGCTCATGCCGATGCCGCGGATGTCTAAAAACGCAACGGCGTAGCCGTGATTGCACCAGAACGCGGGGTCCGGCGCCTCCCACATCTGAAGCTCGGAGAGCGTGCCCTTCGGGATGCCGTAGCGGTCGGGGCTGCCGGACTTTCCGGCGATCCAGTCGAGCGTGACATAGCTGCCGTTCTTGCCGAAGACGCTCGAGCAGAAGATGACCGGGACCTTTTTCTCCGTATTCGGGCGGAAAATGTCGCAGTAGACTCTCACGCCGTCACGGAGGACAACGCCGACGTCGCGCATGTAGATGATGTCGCACGGCAGCGGCAGCGCCTTCGGGTCCTTGCGGTAGCCCATGGGCAGGACGCTCGTGCCGGGATGGAAGCCGTTAAAGTTGGAATCCGGGTCGGTCAGCGGCGGCGCGGGGCAGAAGATCGTATGCGGGTTCTCCAGGCTCATCGTGCTCATTCTCCTTTGCTTTCAAGCGGACTCAGATGCCGTATTGCTTCAGGTCGATGTTCTTCTCCATCAGCAGCAGATCGCCGTGCGCGCCGGGCGTCTTGCCGATGGGGCGAAATCCGTGCTTATCATAAAAATGCAGCGCGGCTGCGTTCTGCTTTGCGACGCTCAGCTGCAATTTCGTCCGCCCCAGCGGGCGATAGTACCCGACGGCATGGCCGAGCAGCTGTACGCCGAGCTCCTTCCCGCGCCACGCCGGGCTGACGTACAAAAACGGGATGTAGCCGATCTGCTGTGACGCGAACCGATCCGGGTCAAGCTGGATGAGGCCGACGTTCTCCCCGGACAAAATCGCCTGTGCAAGCGTCTGCGGGTCGCGCCGCGCGGCATCGCGCGCATCGCGCCAGAAGCCGTCGGGCTTGTAGCCGTCCAGATCGCCGTAGACTGTCCTCCACGCGTCGCTTCTGGCGTCGAGGTAGGTCTGCTCGTCCGAAAGCGGCTCAAAGCGGACATTCGTATCATACGACTGCCCCGTCTCCTTGCGCCACCAGTGCTGGCGCGCGAGCGTGGAGATGCTGTCCGTCAGATGCGAGTTGTCGTTGTAGTATTCCAGCGTGTATTTGCCATCCTCATAGGTGAGGAGCGCGACGCCCGTATTGTCGCAGTGGCCGGCCTGCTCCTTGTCGCCGTAGAAGAACAGCCGCTGCAAAATGCCGCGGATGACAGCGCCGTGTGCGACGATGGCGATGGTCTGGCCGGGATGCGCCTGCGCTTTTTCGGTCATGGCCTCGAGGAAGCGGCCCGTGTAGACGTCGAACGGCTCGCTTCCCTCCACGAGCCAGTGCTCCGGATCGTTGTTGAAGCGGCTCAATTCCTCTGGCTCCGTGTGCGCGATCTCGCCGAACGTGTGCTCCTCCCAGATGCCCATATTGACCTCACGGAAGCGCGGATCTGTCTGGAGCGTGAGATGGTGCGGCACGCAGATGGCCTGCGCCGTCAGCTTCGTGCGCGTGAGGTCGGAGGAATAGCACGCCGCGATGGGCACGTTTTCAAACCGTTTGGCCAGCGCTGCGATCTGCTTTTTGCCGTTTTCGGTCACGAGCGAATCATATTGGCCGTGGATGCGTCGGTAGACGTTCCCCTCCGCCTCCGCGTGCCGGATGAGATAGATCTTTGTCATATCGGTTCTCTTTTCTTACGGTCAGTACGCGATGACGCCGCCCGTCAGGTCGCGCGCGGCACTCACGCGGTGCTCCGTCAGATACTGCTCCAGCTCGTCCCGGATTCGGACGCAGGCCATGGGATCGACGAGGTTCTCCGCGCCGACGCCGACAGCGTCCGCGCCCGCGAGCATCAGCTCGGCTGCGTCGCGCCCGGAGCTGACGCCGCCCATGCCGAGGATCGGCAGCCTGACGGCATTTGCCACCTGCCAGATCATGCGCACGGCGACCGGCAGCACGGCCGGGCCGGACAGGCCGCCCGTGTTGTTGCGCAGGATTGGCCGGCGCGTGTCAAGGTCAATGCGCATGCCGAGCAGCGTGTTGATGAGGCTCAGTCCGTCGGCGCCGGCGGCCTCGGCCGCGCGGGCGATCTCGCAGATGTCCGTCACGTTCGGCGAGAGCTTCACGATGACCGGCACGCCCGCGCCGGCCTTCGCCGCGCGCGTGGCCGCCTCCGTCGTGTCCGTGTGCATACCGAATGCGGCGCCGCCGCAGTGGATGTTCGGGCAGGAGATGTTGACCTCGATGAGGTCGACGCCCGCCGCCGTCACCTTCTCGGCCAGAATCTGAAATTCCTCCGGCGTGTTGCCGGAAATGTTGGCGATGATCTTCGTGCCGCAGTTTTTCAGATGCGGCATCTCGCGCTCGCAGAACGCGTCGACGCCGGGGTTTTGAAGTCCGACGCTGTTGAGCATGCCGGACGGCGTCTCGGCGATGCGCGGGGGCGGGTTGCCCTGCCGCGGAGCGACGGTCAGACCCTTGACGCAGATGGCGCCGATCTCGGAAAGGTCAAAATAATCCTCAAACTCGCGGCCGAAGCCAAACGTGCCGGACGCGGCGACGATGGGGTTTTTCAGCGTGACGCCGCAGAGGTTCACGGAAAGATCAGGCATTCCAGTCGACCTCCTTCGCATCAAATACCGGCCCGTCCTTGCAGGCGCGGCGGTAGCCGTCCTTTGTGGCGCACGAGCAGACGAGGCACGCGCCGATGCCGCAGCCCATGCGCTGCTCCATGCTGACATAGCACGGGACGCCCGCCTTTTCCGCAGCCTCGGCGACGGTGCGCAGCATGATCTGCGGCCCGCAGGCGAGCACGGCGGCATAGTCCCGCTTTGCAAGCATCTCCGCGACGCCGGATGCGACAAATCCCTTCTCGCCGAACGAGCCGTCGTCGCTCATCCATTTGACTGCATCGCACACGGCCTCAAATTCATCGGCCAGCAGCACCCGGTCGCGCGAGCGGAAGCCCATAACGGCGTCGCACGCCTGCGCGCGGCGGGCGGTGAGCAGCATGGGCGCCGCACCGATGCCGCCGCCGGCGACGAGGACGCGGCCCGGGATTTCCGGGAATCCGTGGCCGAGCGGGCCGAGCACGTCGAGCTCGTCGCCCGGCTTTCGCGCGGCGAGCCACTTGGTTCCCTCGCCCTTGATTTCAAAGATGACCGTGATGTTCGGCGCGTGGACGTCACAGATGCTGATGGGGCGGCGGAGCATTTTTTCTCCGCAGCGAAAATGCAGGAAGCGCCCCGGGAGCGCCGCCTCGCACAGCGCGGCAGCCTCAATGGTCAGCGCGCAGTAAACGCCGAAGCGTTCGGCCCTTACGACCGGAAAATTCGTCTCCATCACAGCACCTGCACGAAGGCCGACAGCTCGTTTTTCATCTCTTCGGCCGCGCGGCGCGAGGCTTCGGGATAATCCGCACCGTCCGCACCCGTCTTTTTCCACGCGCACATGAGTGAGCGCGAGGCGTTGATGATCGCGCCGTGGCCGAAGCGGTCGAACACGTACTGCACGTCCGCCGCGCCGGCGCCCTGCGCGCCGTAGCCGGGCACGAGGAAAAACAGCTGGTCATATTTCCGGCGCAGCTCGCGCAGCACGTCCGGGTGCGTCGCGCCGACGACGGCGCCGATGGCGCTGTAGCCGCTTTGGCCGATGAGCTCGCCGGACAGGCGCATGGCAAGGTCGGCCATGACCGTGTACATCAGCCGGTCGCCCGTGAGGAGATCCTGCACCTCGCGCGAGGACTTGTTGCTCGTCTTGACGAGCAGGAAAATGGCTTTATCGTCCGATTTGCAAAGCTCCGTGAACGGCGTGATGCCGTCCGAGCCGAGATAGCCGTTCACCGTGACGGCGTCGGCGTCAAACGGCGCGTAGGCCGTGCCGCCGATCATGGTCTTGCCGAGGTAGGCGCGGGCGTACGACTCCGCGCTCACGCCGATGTCGCCGCGCTTGGCGTCCATGATGACGTAAAGGCCGCGGCTTTTTGCATAGGCCGTCACGTCCTCGAGCGCGCGCACGCCCTCGTGGCCGAGCACCTCAAAGCAGGCACTCTGCGGCTTCACGGCCGGAACGACGGGCTCGAGCGCGTCGATGAGGCCATGGCAGAACTCGATATACGCGTTCGCCATGCCCGTGGGCGTCTGGCCGTACTCGGCCAGATTGCGGTCGATGACCGCCTGCGGGATGTACTCCGGCCGCGGGTCAAGGCCAAGCACGGTCGGGTTTTTCTTTTTGCGGATCTTCTCCTGAAGCAGTTCGATCGACAAGGTGATCCTCTCCTGTCCATTCAATATTTAGTATGAGTATAGCACAAAGTCTCAGGCCTGAAAAGTCACTTTTCCACCACATATCGTAGATTTTACGCGGCCAAACAATTTTTCCCCGGCAAAGGGCGTGTTGTGTGCCTTTGACCGGAATGCGGCCGGGTCGACCGTCCACTCCTCGTCCGGGTCAAAGAGCACAAGGTCGGCCGGTGCGCCGGCGTCAAGTCTCCCGCCTGCCCAGCCGATGAGGCGTGACGGCCGCGCGGACATTCTCTCCAGAAGCTCCTGCAGCGTCAGAAGCCCCGGCCGGACAAGGTGCGTCATGCACGCGGCAAAGCTCGTCTCAAGGCCGACCATGCCGCTCGGCGCTTCGGTCAGCGGGCGCGATTTTTCCGCGTCCGTGTGCGGGGCGTGGTCGGTCACGATGATGTCGATCGTGCCGTCGAGCACAGCGGCCAGGATCGCCTGCCGGTCTGCCTCCGTGCGAAGCGGCGGGTTGACGCGCGCCATCGTGCCCTTGGCCGGGACGAGCTCCTCCGTGTAGATAAAATACTGCGGGCACGTCTCGGCCGTCACGCGCGCGCCGGCGGCCTTTGCCCTGCGGATGGCGTCGACGGCGCCGGCCGTGGACACATGGGCAATGTGTACGCGCGCGCCCGTCTCAAGCGCGAGACGGCAGTCGCGCCGCACCATTTTGTCCTCCGCCTCGGCCGGGCGGCCGGGGATGCCGAGCAGGCGCGAGATCCTGCCCTCGTTGCAGGCGTAATTCTTCACCATGTCCGCGTCCTCGCAGTGCGAGATGACCATCGTGCCAAGGCGCGTGGCCGCTTCCATGGCCCGGCGCATGATCTCGTCGGACATAACGGGCACGCCGTCGTCAGAAAACGCGCAGGCGCCGGATGCGCGCAGCGCGTCAAAGTCCGTCAGCGTCTCGCCCTTTTCCCCAAGCGTAACCGCGCCGATGGGAAAAACGCGGCAGGCGGCGCGCTCCGCGCGCGCAAGGATGTACTGCACGGTCTCCGGGCTGTCGCACACGGGCTTCGTGTTCGGCATACACGCGACGGTCGTGAACCCGCCCGCGGCCGCCGCGGCCGCGCCGGTCAGGATGTCCTCCTTCTCCGTAAAGCCGGGATCGCGGAAGTGCACATGCAGGTCGACAAGTCCCGGCGCGAGCGTCAGGCCCGCTGCGTCGAGCACCTCGTGGCCCGTTTCGTCGATTTTTTCCGCAATTTCGCAGATTTTTCCGCCGTCACACAGCACACAAAGCGGCGCGCCGGTCAGCGCCGACACGGCGTTTTTGATCAAAAGACCCATAATTTCCTCCGTTTATACCGCCTTGCGGCGGGAATACTGAATGCGTAAGGGGTGATTTTCATGAAGCTGGGCGCATTTTTCGCAGGGCTTGGCGTCGGCATGGCCGTGGGCGCGGCCGCCGGGTGCATGATGCCCGACCAGAAGTGCATCCGCCGGAAGGCGAAGCAGGCCGCGCATGAGCTGGAGCGCTCGTTCGAGCGCGCCATGGACTGCCTCTGCGGCTAGCCGGGTCAAACCGGCTTTACATACAGTCTAACACATTTCTCTGCCGCCGTGTAAAGATTTCGAAAAAAAGCACTTGCATTTTTCAAAAAGCTGTGCTAGTATACTTAGGCACGTTGATCGTGCGTATGCGGCAGTAGCTCAGTTGGATAGAGTGACTGACTACGAATCAGTAGGTCGGGGGTTCGAGTCCCTTCTGCCGTACCAGCCATCGCAAGCATCGCTTGCGATGGCTTTTTTTATTTGCGCCAAAAAAGGCCGCGCATCCAACCGGATGCGCGGCCTCTTCATGTTCCCTGTCAGACGATCCCCTGCGAGAGCATCGCGTTTGCGACCTTCGTGAAGCCCGCGATGTTTGCGCCGGCGACGAGGTTGCCCTTGCAGCCGTACTGCTCGGCCGCGGCGGCGGCATTTGCATAGATGCTGCGCATGATGCCGTGCAGGCGCTCGTCGACCTCGTCGAACGACCAGGAAAGGCGCAGCGAGTTCTGGCTCATCTCAAGGCCGCTCGTGGCCACGCCGCCGGCGTTGGACGCTTTGGCCGGCGCAAAGAGCAGGCCCTTGCCCTGAAGATACTCGACCGCCTCCGGCGTCGAGGGCATGTTCGCGCCCTCGGCCACGGCGAAGCAGCCGTTTGCCACGAGCGCCTCGGCGCCGGCAAGGCCAAGCTCGTTCTGCGTGGCGCACGGCAGGGCGATGTCGCACGGGACGGACCAGATGCCGTCGCTTCCCGGAACGAACTTCGCGCCGGGGACATACTCGAGGTACGCGCTGATGCGGGCGCGGCGGACCTCCTTGATCTCTTTGATGAGCTTATAGTCGATACCGTTTTCGTCGACGATATAGCCCGAGGAATCGCTCATGGCCACGACGGTGCCGCCGAGCTCGGTCGCCTTCTGGTTGGCATAGGTGGCGACGTTGCCGGAGCCGGAGACGACGACGCGGCAGCCTTCAAAGCTCTTTCCGTTGTCGCGCAGCATCTCGTCGGTAAAGTAGCACAGGCCGTAGCCCGTGGCCTCCGTGCGCGCGAGCGAGCCGCCGAACGGGATGCCCTTGCCGGTCAGAACGCCGGTGAACTCGTTGCGGATGCGCTTGTACTGGCCGAAGAGATAGCCGACCTCGCGGCCGCCGACGCCGATGTCGCCGGCCGGGACGTCGCAGTCCGCGCCGACATGGCGGTAGAGCTCGGTCATGAAGCTCTGGCAGAAGCGCATGACCTCATTGTCGGACTTGCCGTGCGGGTCAAAGTCCGAGCCGCCCTTGCCGCCGCCCATGGGCAGGCCGGTCAGGGAGTTCTTGAAGATCTGCTCAAAGCCGAGGAATTTGATGATGGACAGGTTGACGCTCGGGTGGAAGCGCAGGCCGCCCTTGTACGGGCCGATGGCCGAGTTGAACTGGACGCGGTAGCCGCGGTTCACGCGCACCTTGCCGCTGTCGTCGACCCACGGCACGCGGAACATGATCGTGCGCTCCGGCTCGACAAGGCGCTCGATGAGGCCGGCCTTTTCAAACTCCGGATGCGCGGCCACGACGGGCTCGATGCTCGCAAGCACCTCATCCACGGCCTGAAGAAATTCCTTCTGCCCGGCATTGCGGGCGGCAAGCTCGGAATAAACCTCCGAGAGATATGCGTTATTGATCGCCACTTGGACACTCTCCTTTGTATTTGTGAATTCATCTCACAGGTTGATTTCTGACAGTTTCTGAATGCATTCTATCATCCCGAATTCAGTTTTGCAAGTTGAAATCCGAATTTTCGCAAGTCTTGCAGCTGATTTTTGCAATTTACATTTGTTTTATCCGTTTGTAAACGAAATTATGTGAAATTATCACGTCATTTTGGTTTTTTTGATTTGCAATTCCTGCAATTTCACTTTCAAAAATCACAAAATAATGCAAATGAGTCCGCCGGAGCCTTCATTGATGATGCGGGTAAGCGCGCCGCAGAATTTTGTGCGCGACTCAGGTGCGACTCGGGTGAGCTTCCCGGTCAGGCCGTCATTGAGCAGGTCGTATACGCTCTTGCCGAAGATGTTCGAGCTCCAGAGCTTCTCCGCGTCGTCCTCATAGTCGGCCGTCAGGCGGTCGACGAGCTCCTGCGACTGCTTCTCGTCGCCGACCATGGGACTGATCTCCGTCTGAATGTCCGCGCGCAGCATATGGATAGACGGCGCGCTCGCGCGCAGCTTGATGCCATACGACGAGCCGCGGCGGATGATCTCCGGCGTCTCCAGATGCATCTGCTCCTGCCGCGGCATGACGATGCCGTAGCCCGTCGCGCGCACCTGCTCAAGCGCGTCGGAGACCGCGTCATAGTCGCGCTTGACCGCAGCCAGCTGCGTCAGAAGCGCAAGCAGGTCGCCGTCGGACGTGATGGAAAAGCCGGACTGCTCGCCGAGCACGCTGTAAAATAGCTCCTCCGGGAACAGCAGCCGCACCGACACCGTCCCCGTGCCGAGATCGGCCCGATAGTCTGCGCACGACGAGACGGCGTCCAGCTCCGTCAGCCCGCGGACGGCCGTCTCTGCGCCCGCGATGGTCTCCGCACGTCCGGCGCACGCGCGCAGCGCGCTGTAGAGCTCCTGCCGCATCGGATGGTCTGCCGGCAGGCAATCGAACCAGCCGGGCAGGTAAAACTCCATCTGCCCGAGCGGGAACTGCCCGAGGATCCCGCGCAGGATGTCCGTGATCTCGCTTTCCCGCATCTTCAGGCAGTCGACGGTCACCGGACACACGCCGAACTCGCGCGCCAGCTGCTCGGCAAGCGCCTGCGCGGCTTCGCCCGCGGGGTCGGTGGAGTTTACGATCACGCCGAACGGCTTGCCCGTCGCGCGCAGATCGAGGATGGAGCGCGCAGTCGCGTCGATATAATCTGCGGCCGGGATGTCGGTGACCGTGCCGTCGGTTGTGACGACAAGGCCGAGCGTCGCATGATCTTCCATCACTTTTTTTGTCCCGAGCTCAGCCGCTTCGCTCATGGGCAGCTCATGGTCGAACCACGGCGTCGTGACCATGCGCTCGTGTCCGTCCTCCGTCGCACCCATGGCGCCGGGGATCATATAGCCGACGGTGTCAACGAGCCGGACGGACAGGCGCGTCACGCCGTCCGGGCTGATTTCAACGGCCTCCTCGGGGATGAACTTCGGCTCGGCCGTCATAATGGTCTTCCCCGCCCCGCTCTGCGGCAGCTCGTCACGGGCGCGCTCGCGGCGATACACATTGTCGATGTTCGGGATGACGAGCTCTTCCATGAACCGCTTGATGAAGGTGGACTTCCCCGTGCGCACCGGGCCGACCACGCTCAAATAAATGCTGCCGTCGGTCCGCTGCGCGATCTGTTCATAAATGGTGCGCTCGGCCATACAGATTCCTCCTTGCATGATTTGAACTTCACCTCATTCTTATGTGGTCAGGCTTCTTTGTATGACTGCGCGTCCCGTTCACAAAAGCTTTACAATTCTCCCCTTGCAATCCGCGTGCGGGACGGTATAATTTTATACAGTTCAATTTTAGACTATTTTTTTAAGGAGGATGGCCATGCCCGCCTATGAGCTGCTGTCGTTCGGCCGCAAGGCCGCGCGGGTTTACGGCGTCATGTGCGCGCCGCTGCTTCAGCAATATTCGATCAACCAGACCGAGTACGATCTGCTTTTGTTTCTTGCGAACAATCCGGAGAAAAACACCGCGCGCGACGCCTGCCGCATCCGCGGCATCAAAAAGGGCCTCGTCTCCGTCACGGTGGACAGCCTGCTCCGCCGCGGCCTCATCACCCGAACGGCCGACGCGGACGACCGCCGCCTTGCGCGGCTGATCCCAACGGACGCATCCGCCCCCATCGTAAGCGCCGGGCGCGAAATGCAGGCCGCGTTTTTCCGCGCCGTGACGTCGTGCCTGACAAAAGAAGAGCTGGAAACCTACATCGCGCTGACGCAGAAGCTCGTCGCCCATGTCAGCGCCATGGACGCAGGAGGAAACCGAATTGATTAAACTGCTTAAAAAGATGGACGTCCGGGAATGGATCATGGCCGCGCTGTGCGCCGTGCTTGTGCTCGGGCAGATCTATTTTGATCTGAAGCTGCCCGACTACATGAGCGACCTGACCGTCCTGATCAAAACCGAGGGCAGCACGGTCGGCGACGTCGTCCGCACGGGGCTTCCCATGCTCGGCTGCACGCTCACCTCGGCCGTGCTCGCCGTCGCGGCGGGCTTTCTCGCAGCGAAGACGGCCGCGGGCTTAAGCTACCGCGTGCGCGAGGCGCTGTTCCATAAGGTCGCGGCCTTCGGGCAGGAGGAGATGCTCTCGTTCTCCGTTGCAAGCCTCATCAACCGCACGACGAATGACATCACGCAGATCCAGATGCTCGTGGCCATGGGGCTCCAGATCATCATCAAGTCCCCCATCATGGCCGTATGGGCCATCATCAAGATCGTGGGCAAGAGCTGGCAGCTTTCTGTCATCACGGCCGGCTTCGTCGTCGCCATCCTCGCCGTGATGATCACGGTCATCGTCGTTGTCATGCCGCGCGTCAAGCGCGTGCAGAAGCTGACCGACAACGTCGGCCGCGTCGCGCGCGAGAACTTAAACGGCATCAACGTCGTCCACGCATTCAACGCCGAGGACTACCAGAACAGCAAGTTTGAGCAGGCCAACGGCGTGCTGATGAACACGCAGCTTTTTAATCAGCGCGCGTTCGCCGCGCTCATGCCGACCATCTCGCTCGGCATGAACGCGCTTGCGCTCGTCATCTACTGGGTCGGCGCGGCGCTTGTGAACAATCTCGCCGTCACGGACGCCATGGCGCGGCTTACCATGTTCGGCAACGTTGTCGTGTTCGGCACATATGCAACGTACGTCGTCATGTCGCTGATGATGATGGTCATGATCTTCATGTTCCTGCCGAGCGCGCAGGTCTCGGCCGAGCGCATCAACGAGGTGCTCGAAACAGGCATCCGTCTGCGCGAGGGGCACGCCTCCGACGCGCCTGAGGTGGGAACGGTCGAGTTCCGGAACGTCTCGTTCCGCTATCCCGGCGCAAGTGCCGACGCGCTGCGCGATGTCTCGTTCCGCGCCGGGCGCGGGCAGACCGTCGCCTTCATCGGCGCGACCGGCTGCGGAAAAACGACGCTCGTCAGTCTCGCCGCGCGCATTTATGACGCGACGGAAGGGAGCGTCCTCATCGACGGGCGCGACATCCGCGACTACACGTTCGACGCGCTCTATGACCGCGTTGCATATGTGACGCAGAAGGCCACGCTCTTCTCCGGCGACGTGGAGTCGAACGTTCTGTTCGGCGAGCGGAAAGAGCCGGACACGGACGAGGACGTCGCCCGCGCGCTCGATCTTGCGCAGGCGTCGGAGTTCGTCTCCGGGCTGCCCGGCGGCGTAAACGCGCCTGTCTCGCAGGGCGGCGCAAACCTGTCCGGCGGGCAGAAGCAGCGGCTTTCCATCGCCCGCGCGCTGGCGCGCAGGCCCGAGATCGTCATTTTTGACGACTCATTTTCCGCGCTCGACTATAAGACGGACGCCGCGCTGCGCCGCGCGCTGCATGAAGAGCTCGCCGGCACAACGTGCCTCATCGTCGCACAGCGCATCGGCACCATCCGCCACGCTGACCGCATTCTGGTGCTCGACGACGGCGGCGTCGTCGGCGACGGCACGCACAAGGAGCTTTTGAGGTCGTGCAGCGTCTACCGTGAGATCGCCATGAGCCAGCTCTCAAGCGAAGAGCTGGAAGAAGCATAAGGAGGCCGCTATGGGACCGCGTTTTCATAATCACACCACAGAAAAGGGCAGCGTGCGCGAGCTGCTGCGCCGCCTGAGCGCCTACTCGGACAAGCTGCGCGCGCCGACAATCGCCGCGCTCATTCTCGCCGCGTGCGGCGCCGTTCTGACCATCATCGGCCCGAACCAATTAAGCCGCATCACCGACCTCATTTCCGACGGCCTGTTCACCGGCATCGACCTGGCCGCCGTCGGCCGCATCGGCATCGTGCTGCTGGCCATCTATCTCGCCGGCGCACTTCTGACCTACATTCAGCAGTTCATTATGGCCACGGTTACGCTCAAGCTGTCGCGCAGCCTGCGCGGCGACCTGTCGAAAAAGATCAACCGCGTTCCGGTGAGCTATTACAATGCAACGTCAAAGGGCGACATCCTAAGCCGCATCACAAACGACGTCAGCACCCTTCAGCAGACGCTCTCAAACAGCCTTCCGAGCGCCATCAGCGCCGCGGCGCAGTTCGTCGGCTGCCTCATCATGATGTTTGTCACCGAATGGCGCATGGCGCTGTGCGCCATCGGCGTGACGGTGCTCGGGTTTGTCATCATGGCGCTCGTCATGCGCCATTCGCAGAAGTACTTCGCCGCGCGGCAGATCAGCCTCGGCAGGCTCAATGGCTATATCGAAGAGATGTACACCGGTCACGACGTCGTGCGCACCTCGCGCGCCGTCGGCGGCATCACCAAGACATTTGACGGCATGAACCGCGAGGTGTACGACGCGAACTGGCGCTCGCAGTTCCTCTCCGGCATCATGCAGCCGCTCATGAACGTCGTGGGCAATCTCGGCTATGTCGCCGTTTGCGTCGCCGGCGCCGCGCTGGCCATCAGCGGGCAGATCTCGTTCGGCGTCATCGTCGCGTTCATCCTCTATGTGCGTCTTTTCACCTCCCCGCTGTCCACGCTTGCGCAGTGCATGACGAACCTCCAGTCCGCCGCCGCGGGCGGCGCGCGCGTGTTTTCGTTCCTCGACGCGCCGGAGATGCCGGACGAGTCGGGCAAGCAGTCCGCGCCCGACCCTGTGCGCGGCGAGGTCGAGTTTGACCATGTGCGCTTCGCCTATCCGGACAATCCGGACAAGACCATCATCCGCGACTTCTCCGCGCGCGTTTCCCCCGGCCAGAAGGTCGCCATCGTCGGCCCGACGGGCGCGGGAAAAACGACGCTCGTCAACCTGCTCATGCGCTTTTACGAGGTGGGCGGCGGACAGATCCGCATCGACGGCATCCCGACGACCGACATCCGCCGTGAGGACGTCCACCGCCTGTTCGGCATGGTGCTGCAGGACACATGGCTGTTCGAGGGCACGGTGCGCGAAAACCTTGTCTACAACAAGTCGGGCGTGAGCGATGACGACCTTGAGCGCGCCTGCCGCGCCTGCGGCATCTACCGCTTCATCGAGTCGCTGCCGGACGGCTTCGACACCGTACTGAGCGAAAGCACGGCCATCTCCGCCGGGCAGAAGCAGCTATTTACCATCGCCCGCGCCATGATCCAGAACAGCCCCATGCTCATTCTCGACGAGGCGACAAGCTCCGTCGACACCCGCACGGAGCTGCTCACGCAGCGCGCGATGGACAAGCTGACCGAGCAGCGCACGAGCTTCGTCATTGCGCACCGCCTGTCCACGATCAAAAACGCCGACCTCATCCTCGTGCTCAAGGACGGCGACATCATCGAGCAGGGCACGCACGACGAGCTTTTGGCGCGCGGCGGATTCTATGCCGATCTCTACCAATCCCAATTTGACGCCGCATAACGCAAGCAATAACGCCCGTTTCCGCATCTGCGGAAACGGGCGTTTCTTATGCTCTCGGGATGAGCAGCAGCGTGCCGGGCGCGATCTCATCGCCGACATCGTTGGCCGCGCGGACCGCGTCCAGCTCTGCGCGGCAGGCCTTGGCGGCGGACCAGAGCGTCTCGCCGCAGTGCGCCGGCCGCACGATAACGCTCGGCCGTTCGGGTTCGTCCTCCCGCTCCGTCAGCTCCACGCCCGTGACCATGCTGCACGCGGTCTGCGCGCGGCTCGTGAGCGTGATGTCCACGCCAAAGCGCGCCTCGCAGCCCTCTCCGCCCGGAACGGCGAAGGCGTCGCCCGTCAGCGCCGCCGCGGCATCCGCCTCGCACCCGGGTGCAAGCACGCTGCCGCATACGGCCTCGGCCGGCGCCGTCCGGCAGACGGGCGCGCCCGTCTCGTCCAGACACAGCACGCGCACCGTCGCAGGCACGCGGACGCTGACTGCCTCGTCCTCGTGCGCCGTCTCCGGCCAGCCGAGCAGCACGGTCACATCGAGCACCTCGCGGCACGCGCCCGGGATGCTCACGCGGACTGCCTGATGAAAATGTTCGCAGTCGAGCTGCCCCGACGCGGCAAGCTCTGCCGTCTGCACCGTCAGCTCGCCGCGCGTGGTATACGCGTCATCCACGAGCGAAAGCTCCTCCCGGGTCTGCGTGACGCACTGCGCCAGAAGATTCAGCGTCAGCAGGAAGCGGCGTGCCGGCTCCTGGCCGTCCGGCACAAGCTGCGCGCCCGTGAGCAGCAGCTCCACGCGCGGCGCTTCCTCGCCGCTCTCCCGGTCGAGGTCGGCATACTGCGAAAACGGCAGAGAGAACTCATAGCGGAACAGCGCCCCGTCCGGCGCGGTGCAAAGCAGCCGCACATTGGCCGTTCCCTTGAACACGACTCGCGCGCCGATCGTGCGCGATTCGGTCAGGCTCAGGCCGCAGTCCCACTTCAAAAGCGCCGCGCATGCCGGAACGCCGCCGGGCAGCTCCAGCTCCTCGCCGAGCTCAAACGCCTTTTCCGCCACCTGCTCCGTCCGCGTGACCGGCATCGTCACGCGGCGCAGCTGCACGCACGCCGGCAGATCCTCCGGCGGCTCATACACCTCGGTGCAATCCGGCTCGTACACCTCCACACGCGCGCTCACGTCCGCGCGGATGAGCACCTTGCGGGAGTTGACCAGCCGCGCATCGAGCGCGCGAAGGCGCGGCGTGTAGATCACGCGCGATGCGCTCGTTGCCTCCGGCGCGTCCACGCGCTGCGTAAACGGCAGATACGTCGAGACGGCGCGCGTCTGCGATCCGTCCTCCGGCACGCAGAGCGCATAGGCGTACACGCCGCCCGAAAGCAGCACGCTGCCGTCGCGGCACTCCTTGCTGCGCAGCACGACCGTGCCGAAGCACCCGGCCGTGCTGCGTGCGTCCGGGCATTGATCCGGCACAATGGCCTCGCCCGTCTCCTCCTGCGCGACCACGCGGTCGAACACGGCGCGAAGGCCCCCGGTCTGTCTGTTCTCAAATTCCAGCTTCATGCAGTCTCACTCCTCGTAGCATTGGTAGTCTATCTCTACGCGAAGCAGGACAAGATTATGCTATCTCCGGCAGGACAGCCACGCGCCGAGCGCCGCGAGCGCAAGGCCGAGCAGCGCGCGCAGCACGCCGGACGAAAAAAACAGCGAGCCTATCAGCCCCGCGCCGAGCGCAAGCAGCGCAAGCCCCAGCGCCTGATCCCGGCAGAACAAATTGACCGCCTCCCCCGTAGTATCCTACGCGGCAGGCGGTCCGTCGGTTCCTATTTTTTCTCCAGTTCCCACGGCCGGATCTGTTTCATTTTTTCATAGAGCCGCAGGTAGCTGTCATAGCGCGTCGGCTCAATGTCGCCGCGCGCAAGCGCCTCGCGCACGGCGCAGCCCGGCTCGGCGATGTGCGCGCAGTCCGGATAGCGGCAGCGGCCGATGTACGGCGCGAAGTCCGAAAATGCAAACTGCAAATTCTCCTTGAGCACAAGCTCCATACGGTCAGTCTCAAAGGAGGAAAACCCGGGCGTGTCGGCGATGAGCGTTCCGTCCGGCAGCGCATAGAGCTCCACATGGCGCGTTGTGTGCTTGCCGCGGCCGAGCCGCTCGGACACCTCGCCCGTCGGAATGGCAAAGCCGGAGCCTAAGCAGTTGAGCACGCTGCTTTTTCCGACGCCGGAGTTGCCCGTGAACGCGCACAGTCTGCCGGAGACGGCAGCGCGCAGCGCCTCGATGCCCTCGCCGGTCTCCGCGCTCGTGCGGATGACGGTAAAGCCCGCGTGCGAGTAGATTTCAAACAGCCGGTCGGCAGGGTCGAGGTCGCACTTGTTGAGGCAGAGCACAAGCTCTACGCCCTGATCGCCCGCGATGGCGGACACGCGGTCGATTAAAAACGGCTCCGTGACCGGGTTGACGTTTGCCGCGAGCATGACGAGCACGTCAATGTTTGCAACGGCCGGGCGGATGAAGCTGTTCTTCCGCGGTAAAATGGCCGTGACGGTGCCAGAGCCGTGCTCGGCCGAGAATTCGACCATGTCGCCGACAAGCGGCGACTGGCCGTCCTTGCGGAATTTTCCGCGCGCGCGGCACTGCGTGATCTCTCCGCCTGCGCTCTGCACATAGTAAAACCCGCTCAGAGCCTTGACGATCCTGCCTTCCCTGCTCATGAGAACGTCACCGTGCGCGTCTGCGTCAGCACGCCGTCGATGTAGACGTCAAGCTGCTGCTCTCCCGCGCCCTCAATGAGGAACTGGCGCTCCGTCTGCTCGGGCAGCAGCTCCACAACGTACTCGCCCGTCGTGGCGCCGTCAAGCTTGATCGTGACGGTGGCCGAGCCTTCGCCTGCCGGAATGGTAACGGAGACGGTCTTTGTCGCGCGGACCGGCGCAACGGGGCCCTCCTCGCCGCCGGTGTCGCCGTCGCCGTCCGTTTCCGGCGGCTGCACGGGCGTATCGGGCTCTTCCGGGGCCGGATCGTTCGGTGCATCGGGATCGTCCGGCGTGTCGTCCGGCTGATCCATCGTCTCGGGCGGCTTGACTGCCGTATCCGAGCTTTCGCCGCCCGCATTGCCCGCGCCGTCGACCCCGCCGACGGCAGCTGTCCCGATCCAGATCTCAACGGTATCGCCGTCTGAGAGCCTCGTGCCGGAGTCCGGCGTATAGCGGATGATGCGGCCGACCAGCGCCGCGTCCGTCGTCGGCTCCTCGTGCACGCGCAGGTTCAGCCCGAGATCAAGCCCGTTGAGCGTCGAGACGGCCTCGCTCTGCGAGGCGCGGTAGAGATCGGGCATCGCAGCCGTCAGCGGGCCGCTTGAGACGATAACCGTGATCTCCGACCCGGCCTTGGCCGTGCGCTTCGCGCGCGGGCTCTGGTCGATGATATAGCCGGTCGGGTAGTCGTCGCTCGTCTGCGCGCCGCCGTAGACGATGGTAAAGTCGGGATAATCGGCGCGGCTTAAATCGTCATACACCAGCCCGACAAGGCTCGGGACCGTCACATCGTCGCTGCTCGAGATGAGATCGCGCAGGAAATAGGCATAGAGAAAGTATAAAATGCCGAGCACAGCCAGCACGATGCAGACCGTCGCCGCGAACATGGGCGCAGAGCGCTTCTTCCGCTCGGCAGAGCCGGCGCGCTCTGCGTGCCGCGGCGCGGCGGCACGCGCAGGCTGACGCGCCGCAGGCGGAAGCTCCACGCGGGAGACGGCGCCGTCAAACGTGAATGTGACGGCGGGATTCTTGCGGAATTCCTCCATGTCACGGATCATCTCCGTGGCAGAAGCATACCGCTTGTCGAGGTCGGCCGCCATGGCGTGCAGCACGATCTGCTCAAGCCCCTTCGGTACCTCAGAATTGAGCAGCGACGGCGGCACGGGCGCGGAGTTGATGTGCTGAATGGCCACGGAGACAGGCGTCTCGCCGTCATACGGCGGCCGGCCGGTCAGCATCTCATACATCACGACGCCGAGCGAATAGAGATCTGTCCGCTCGTCGACGCGGCCGCCCTTGGCCTGCTCGGGAGAGATATAGTGCACGGAGCCGAGCGCCTCGCGCGTGAGCGTATTCTGCGACGAGCTCACGCGCGCGATGCCGAAATCGGCCACCTTTACGCTGCCGTCCTTGAGCACCATGATGTTGTGCGGCTTGATGTCGCGGTGGATGATGCCGCGGCTGTGCGCGTGCTCGAGCGCCTTGGCGATCTGCGCGGCAAAATGGAGCGTCTCGCGCCAGCTGAGCTGACCCTTCTGCTCCATATACTGCTTGAGCGTCAGCCCGTCAATGAGCTCCATAACGATGTAGTCAATGTCATCCGATCGGGATACGTCGTAGACGCTGACAATATTCGGATGGGACAGCATGGCGACCGCCTGGGACTCCGCCTGAAAACGGCGGCGGAATTCATCGTCCCGGGAGTATTCATCCTTGAGGATCTTGATGGCGACAAGCCGGTTTAACCGGTGGCACCGCGCGCGGTAGACGACGGCCATGCCGCCGCTGCCGATCTCCTCCAGGATCTCATATCGGTTGTCAAGCAGACGTCCTATGTATTTGTCCATACTTGCTCCGTAACCTTCCGATCGAACGGCACAAGCCGTCCGTTATTTCTTGTATCAGGGCCGTTATGCCCGGATGAGCGCCATGGTCACATTGTCCGGCGCTCCGGCCGCCATTGCAATGGCCAGCAGGCGCCGGCAGCAGTTGTCGGGATTGGCCCCGTGGACGACCTCGAAGAGCATTTCCTGATCCGTCACGACGCTCGACAGGCCGTCTGTACACAGAAGCAGGAAGTCGCCGGCCGCAAGCGTCTTGGTAAAGATGTCGCACAGCACGTCCGGCTCCGTGCCGACGGCGCGGGTGATGAGGTTCCGGCGCGGATGGCGCCGGGCCTGATCGGGCGTCAGCTCGCCGCGGCGGACCATGTCCTCCACGACGGAGTGGTCGACCGTGATGCGGGAAATGCCGCTGCGGTTCATATAGTATGCCCGGCTGTCGCCGATATTTGCGACCGTCGCGTCGCGGCCCTGCAAAAACGCGGCCACGAGCGTCGTGCCCATGCCCTGAAACTGCGTTCCGAGGTGCGACTGCTCGTACACCGTCCGGTTGGCAAGCTCCGCACCGGCGATCATCATGTCCGCGATGGCCGCGGCGCTCATGTCCGGATGCACCGTCCGTCGGATCTCGCCGGCGAACACCTCGCAGGCAAGCTTGCTTGCCACATTGCCCGCGCGCGCGCCGCCCATACCGTCGCACACGATGGTGAGCAGCTGCTCGTCGGAAAAGCGGACGATGTCGCAGTAATCCTGATTCTGTTCCCGGACAAGGCCGGTGTCGGAAAGCGACCATGCCTGCATCGAACCACTCCTCCTTAAAAGTTACTGCTGTTGCTGCTGCATCTGCTTGCGGCGCAGCTGGCCGCACGATGCGTCGATGTCCCCGCCGAGGCTCCGGCGGACCGTCGCCGTGACGCCGCGCTTTTCTAAAATGGCCTGAAACGCCGCGATCGTCTCGCGCGAGCTGGGCTTTAAGGGGCTCTCCTCGACGTTGTTGAGCGGGATGAGATTGACGTGCGCGCCCATGCCCGCGATGCGCTCGCACAGGAGGTTCGCCTGCTCGGGCGAGTCGTTCACGCCGCGGATCATGGCATACTCAAACGAGATGCGCCGCCCTGTCGCCTGATAATACCGGCGGCAGGCGGCAAGCAGCTCCGCCACGTCGTATTTCCGGTCGATGGGCATGATCTCGCGCCGCGTCTCATCGTCCGGCGCGTGCAGCGAGACCGACAGCGTTAATTGTAACCGATACTCAGCCAGTTTGTCAATTTGCGGGACGACGCCGCAGGTGGATAGGCTGATGTGGCGCATGCCGATGTTCATGCCCTCTTCACTGTTGACGAGCGTTAAAAAGCGAAGCACGGTGTCAAAATTGTCCAGCGGCTCGCCGATGCCCATGAGGACGATGTTCGAGATGGGAAGCCCCGAATCAAGCTGCGTGAAGAGCACCTCATCGAGCATTTCCGCGGCCGTGAGGTCGCGGATCTTGCCGCCGATGGTCGACGCGCAGAAGCGGCAGCCCATGCGGCAGCCGACCTGCGAGGAAATGCACACGGTGTTGCCGTGGTGATAGCGCATGAGAACGGTCTCAACGCAGTTTCCGTCGGACAGCTCCCAGAGGTATTTGATCGTTCCGTCTTTTTTTGAGACCTGCTTGCGCGCGACGATGGGCACGGTGACGGCATAGCGCTCTGCCAGCTTCTCGCGCAGCGCCTTGGACAGGTTCGTCATCTCGTCAAAGCTGCGCGCGCCGCGGTGGAGCCATGTATAGACCTGCTTTGCGCGAAATGCCGGCTCGCCGAGGCTCTTCATGGCCTCCGTCAGCTCGGGCAGCGTCAGGCATTTGATCTGCTGCATCACTCACACCTCCGCATCCGGCAGATGAAAAAGCCGTCCGTCCCGTGCCGGTGCGGCCAGAGCGTGACCATGCCGGTCTCGTCCTCCGGGATGCCGATGGGCAGCGTCTCGGCGGAAAACTCCGGGTGATCGTCCAAAAATGCACGCACGACGCCGCCGTTTTCGCGCGCGAGCACCGTGCAGGTGCTGTAGATCAGCACGCCGCCGGGGCGGACGTAGCGGCTGACGTTGTCTAAAATGCGTCTTTGCACAGCCGGGAGCCCCGCGAGGCCGCCCAGCGGCTTGTAGCGGATGTCCGGCTTTTTGCGGATGACGCCGAGGCCGGAGCACGGCACGTCGGCGATGACAAGGTCGAATTTCCCCTCGAGCTCCGGGTCGAACACGCCCGCGTCCTGCGCGCGCGGCGCGATGATCGAAAGCCCGAGCCGCTCCGCGCCCGCAGTGATCAGGCGAATTTTGTGCTCGTGCAGGTCGCACGAGAGAATCTCGCCCTCGTTTTTCATCGCAACGGCCGCGGCAAAGCTCTTCCCGCCCGGCGCGGCGCACGCGTCGAGCACGCGCATGCCGGGCATCGGCGAGCCGGCCAGCGCCGCCAGATGTGCGCCCGCGTCCTGCACATAGACCCAGCCGCGTGAAAACGGCGCAAGCTGGTCGACTGCGCCCGTGCCGGACACGAGCAGGCACTCCGGCTCAAGCGGGTGGCGCCGGCAGACCGCGCCCGCGTCCGTGATGGCGGCCTCCGCCTCGGCGACGGGCACGCGCAGCGTGTTGACCTGCACGCTCGTCTCCGGGATCTCGTTGTCGGCTGCAAGCAGCGCCTCCAGCTCCGCCTCGCCCACCGCGTCGCAAAGCAGATCGACCAGCGCCTGCGGGTGGGAATACTTCGTTGCAAGGTCAGGCGGCTCCGGCAGCGACTGCGCGCGCGAAACGCTGCGCAGCACGCCGTTGACCAGGCTCGCCGCGCGGGCGTTCGCATATTTTTTCGTCTGCTCCACGGCCGCATTGACCGCGGCCGAGGCCGGAATGCGGTCGCACAGCGCAAGCTGGTACACACCAAGGCGCAGAATGTCGAGCACGACCGGCTGAAGGTCCTTCAGCTTGCCGCGGAGAAACGACTGGATGTAAAAGTCGAGCAGCAGCCGGTTTTGCAGCACGCCGTAGCTCAGCCTGCTTGCCAGCGCCGCGTCGCGCCGGTCGAGCCGGTCGCGGTGGATGTACTCCTTGAGCACGCCGTCCGACCACGCGTTTTGCTTTCTGCCTGCAATGAGCGCGGCAAGCGCCGTTTCGCGCGCGCCCATTTAAGCCTCCAGCGCGATCGGATGACCGCGGAAATAGTCCGGTGCCCTCATCCGCTTGCCGCCGTCGGCCTGCAGCTCCGTCACGCGTACGGCGCCGCCCGCGCAGGCAACAACAAGGCCGCGCTTGTCAAGCGCAAGCAGCGTCCCCGGCGCTTTCCCGTCCGGATTCTCCGCCGGCTCGACGCCAAAGATCTTAAACCGCGTCCCGCCGAGCTGCGCCGTCGCGACCGGCCACGGGATGAGCCCGCGCACCTGACAGCTGATGGCAAAAAAGTCTTTTTCCCAGTCAATGGGGCAAAGCTCGCGGCTGAGCATGGGGGCATACGTCGCCTCGTCCTCGTTCTGCGGCGTGCGGGAGAGCGTGCCGACCTCCGCGCCGCGCACAACGCGGCTGAGCAGCTCCGCGCCGAGCACCGCTAGGCGCTCGGTCAGCGTGACGCCCGTATCCGTGTCCCCGATGGGCGTCTGGATGGACGCGATCATGTCGCCCGTGTCCATGCCGGCGGCCATGTACATGGCCGTGACGCCCGTTTTGTCGTCGCCGTTTAAGATGGACCACTGGATCGGCCCTGCGCCGCGAAGGTGCGGCAGCAGGCTCGCGTGGATGTTGATGCAGCCCTTCGGCGGGATATTCAGGACGCTGACGGGCAGGATGCGGCCGTAGGCCACGACGGCGATGAGGTCGGGCTTTAAGGCCGCAAGCTCCGCGACCGTCGCCTCGTCCTTGAAGTTCACCGGCTGGCAGACCGGGATGCCGTGCGCGAGCGCGGCCACCTTGACCTCGCTCGGCTGCAGCTTCATGCCGCGGTTTTTCGGCGTATCGGGCTTGGTGTAGACGGCGACGATGTCGCAGCCGTCTGCAACGAGCCGCTCGAGGCACGCGGCCGCGATCTGAGGCGTGCCCATAAAGACAATGCGCATGGGATCAGTCCTCCCCGTAGTAATCTTCCAGCTCCTCCTCCGTCATAAAGCGGGTGACGTGCTCTGTATAGAGGTGGCCGTCGAGATGCTCGATCTCGTGGCAGAAGCAGCGGGCTGTCAGCTCCGTGCCTGCGTACTCGTGCCAAGCGCCGAAGCGATCCTGCGCGCGCACGCGCACGAAGTCCGGGCGCGTGACCATGCCGTACTTGCCCGGCACGCTCAGGCAGCCCTCGGGGCCGGTCTGCTCGCCGCGCGTCTCGAGGATCTCGGGGTTGATGAGCTCGAGCACTTCCTCGCCGTTGTCGACGAGCACGGCGCGGCGCAGCACGCCGACCTGCGGCGCGGCAAGCCCCACGCCGTTGGCCTCCTCGAGCGTCTGGCGCATATCGTCGAGCAGCGTGTGCAGGCGGTCATTGAAGTCCGTCACGGGGCGGGACTTTTTATAGAGGGTCTCGTCGCCCTCGGTCAGGATGTTGCGGATTGCCATGGTGATAGCCTCCTATTCGTAGCTGTTGACGTCGGCAAAGGCCGACACTTCTCTCATTTTCGGGTCGCGCGCAAAGCGTGCAAGCAGCTGCCGCAGCAGATCGCGCACGAGCCGGCTGTTGCGGCACGAGAGCGTCAGGCGGTAGCGGTAGGTATTGTTGATCTTCGCCACGGCGGCCGGCGCGGGGCCGAGCACCTGCATGGCGATCTTCGCATAATCCGGCTGCGAGAGCGCCGCGACGAGCGCGGAGCGAAACGCGAGCGCGCCCTCGGCCACGCGGGACTCCGTCCGGCCGGTGAACGTAACGGTAAAAAGATCGGCAAACGGCGGCGCGCCGCGCAGCTCCCGCACGCCGATCTCCATGTCGTAAAACCCGTCGTAATCCTGCGCCGCGGCGAGCTGGATGACGGCGTTGTCCGGCGTCATGGTCTGGATGACGGCGCGCCCTGAGAGCTCGCCGCGCCCGGCGCGTCCGACGACCTGCGTCAGCATGGAAAACGTCGTCTCCGACGCGCGGTAATGGTCCATGTACAGCGACGCGTCCGCGTCGAGCACGCCGACCAGCGTCACATTTTCAAAGTCAAGCCCCTTGGCGACCATCTGCGTGCCGATGAGCACGTCCGCCTTCTTCTCGCGGAATTTGCGCAGGATCTTCTCATGCGGATTTGTGGCCGAGACAGTGTCGGCGTCCATGCGGAGCACCTTCACCTCCGGGATCTGCTCGTATAATTCCAGCTCGGCGCGCTGCGTTCCGGTCCCGACGGGCTTTAAGTGCCCGCCGCAGACGGGGCAGCGCGGCGGCATGGCCTCGGAGTGGCCGCAATAATGGCACATGAGCCGGCCGTTGGCGGAATGGTACGTCAGGTTCACGCTGCACCGCGGGCACTGCGGCACAGCGCCGCAGTCGACGCACAGCACGAGCCGGCTCGCGCCGCGGCGGTTGAGCAGCAGGATGGTCTGCCGCCCGAGCGCCATATTCTCCGCGATGCCCTGCCGCACGGCCGCGCCGATGGCCGAAGCGTTGCCGGATCTTAATTCCTGCTTCATGTCCGTGATCGTCACAAGCGGCAGCGCACGGCCGTTGTAGCGGCCGCGGATCTCAAAAAGGCTGTACGCGCCCGTTTTGGCGCGGTACATCGTCTCGACCGACGGCGTGGCCGAGCCGAGCACGGTCAGCGCGCCGGAGCGCGCGCCGCGGCAGATGGCGACCTCTCGCGCGTGATAGCGGGGATTGTTTTCGGATTTGTAGGTATGCTCCTGCTCCTCATCGACGATGAAGAGCCCCGGATTTCGCAGCGGCGCAAACACGGCCGAGCGCGTGCCCACGACGACGCGGGCCTGCCCCGACCGGATGCGCTTCCACTCGTCATAGCGCTCGCCGACACGAAGCGACGAGTGCAGCACGCCGACCAGCTCGCCGAACTGCGCCGTGAACTGCCGCAGAAGCTGCGGCGTCAGCGCGATCTCCGGCACGAGCACGAGCGCGCTTTTGCCCGCGGCGAGGCAGTCCTCGATGAGCCGCAGGTACACGGCCGTCTTGCCCGAGCCCGTCACGCCGTATAAAAGCGCAGCGCCGGGCTGCGGCCGGCGAGAGCGTGCGAGCAGGCCGTCGTAGGCCGCCTGCTGCTCTTCGCTCAGGACGATGGCCTGCTTCTCGCCCGCCGGCTCGGCGGCCGGGCGGCGGAGCACCTCCTGCTCACTCAGCTTCAGATAGCCGAGCGTCTCAAGCCGGCGGAACGTCGCGCCGGACGCGCCGGTGAAATAGGCGATGTCCTTGACGCTGCCCGAGCCGATGGCCGCGAGCAGCTCGAGCACGGCCGTCTGGAGCGGTGCGCTCTTTTTCCGGCTGCGCGCATAGGAAAGCGCATCCTCGGCGTCCGCCGCAAGAGACGCGATCTTCTCCGTCTTGTCACGCGCGCGGCGCAGAAGGTCCGTGTCTGCCGTCAGAAGCTTTTTCCCCAGCAGGCTCCGAAGCGCCTTGTCGAGCGTTTGCTCGGGAAACTGCTTTTTGAGCGCCTCGCGCTCCGCGCGGCCGCCGAGCGCCGCGATGGCCTCCATAACGCCGAGCGCCTCCGGCTGGCGGCGCATCAGCTCCCGCCAGTCACCGGCCGTGTCGGCAATGGTATAGGTCTGGCTGTAGGAAAACCACAGCCCCGCCGGGAGCATGGCGCGCACGGCGTCATAATAAGTGCAGAAATACCGCTCGCGCACGAACGCGGCAAGGCGCAGCAGCTCGTCCGACAGCACAGGCTCGGCGTCGAGCACCTGCGTGACGGCCTTGAGCGCCTCTCCGCGTCCGTCCTCCGCCGCGAGGACGACGCCCTCGCTGGCGCGGTTGCCGCGGCCGAACGGGACCATGACGCGCACGCCGGGGCGGCACACGTCCGCGAGCGAGTCCGGCACGCGGTAATCATACGGCTTGTCGATGGAGAGCACGGCCGCCGAGACGGCGATTTTGGCGATCATGGCGGCTGAGACCTCCTTCCCGTTTAGGCGCCGAAGCGGGCCGCAGGCTTCTCCCTGCGGCCCGCCGCGGCGGGGATCAGATGTATTCCGGCTTGAGCGTGGCCGTCAGCTTGCCCTCGGACACCTCGCGGATGGCCTGGGTGACGGGCTTCTCGTCGCTCTGGGCGCCGAATTCCTCTTCCTCGATGGCGATCTGGCGCGCGCGCCGCGCGACGACGTTCACGAGGAGATAGCGGCTGTCGATGTGTTTGAGCAGTTCAGACATTGGCGGGTAAAGCATGGGTTAGTCCTCCTTCAATAAGTCCAGCCGGTCTTTCGTCCGGCACTTTTCGGCTTGGATGATGCTCATCAGCTCGCCTGCGGCGGCGCTGATGTCATTGTTGACGACGATGTAGGAATAATTCTCCGCCTGCCGGTATTCCCAGCGGGCCTGCTCGAGGCGGCGGCGGACCTTGTCCGGCGCGGTGTCGCCCCGGCCGGTCAGGCGGCGGGAGAGCTCGGCAAAGCTCGGCGCGGCGAGGAACACCATGACGGCGTCCGGTCGCTTCTTCTTCACCTGCATGGCGCCCTGCACCTCGATGTCGAGCAGGACGTCGCGCCCGGCGTCCAGCGCCTCGTCAATGGGCGCGGCCGGCGTGCCGTAGCAATTTCCAACATATTCAGCGTGCTCTAAAAGCGCGTCGCGCGCGAGAAGAGCGTCAAATTCCTCCCGCGAGACGAACCAGTAGTTCACGCCGTTCTCCTCGCCCGGGCGCTTCGTCCGGGTCGTGGCGGAGATCGAAAAATAGAGATCGGGACAGCGCGTGAGCAGTTCGGAAACGACCGAGCTTTTCCCCACGCCCGACGGGCCCGAGAGGATCAGCAGCTTTCCCTTGCTCATTCGTCTTCCTCCACATCGTCCGGAAGATTTTTGTCCTCAAGCCGCCCTGCGACCGTCTCGGGCAGGATGGCGGAGAGGATGACGTGGTCGGTGTCCATAATGATCACGGCGCGCGTACGGCGGCCGTAAGTCGCGTCGATGAGCATCCCGCGGTCGCGCGCCTCCTGAACGATGCGCTTGATGGGCGCGGAGTCCGGGCTGACGATGGCGAGGAGCCGGCCGGCCGAGACCATATTGCCGAAGCCGATGTTGATGAGTTTCACCGCAGAGGCCTCCTTACTCGATATTCTGGATCTGCTCGCGGATCTTCTCCAGCTCCGCCTTGATCTCGACGACGACGCGGGCGAGCGCGACGTCGGAGCACTTTGAGCCGATGGTGTTCGCCTCGCGGTTCATTTCCTGCATGAGGAAGTCGAGCTTGCGGCCGACGGCGCCGCCGCCCGTGAGCATCTGATCCATCTGCGAAAGATGGCTGCGCAGGCGGACGGTCTCCTCGTCGACGGCGACCTTGTCGGCGTAGATGGCGGCCTCGGTGAGAAGGCGGCCCTCGTCGACTGTCGCGCCCGCAAGGATCTCCTGCATCTTCGCCGTCAGGCGCGCGCGGTACTCCGCGACCGTCTCCGGCGAGCGCGCCTCGACCCTGGACACGAGCGAGCCGATCGCTTCGGCGCGGCCGCGGACGTCGGCCTCCATGGCCGCGCCCTCTTTTTCGCGCATCTCGTCAAACTTCTCCAGCGCCTCATCCAGCACGGACAGGATGTCCGCGCCGAGCTGCTCAGCGTCCTCCTCCTGCTTTTCAAGCGTCAGGACGTCCGGCAGGCGGGCGAGCGACATGACGGAGACGTCGTCCCGCACGTCATACTCTGCCGCAATGGCGCGCAGCGCGGCGAGATACCCCTCCAGCGCGGGGCGGTTGAGCGTGACGCTCACGTTCTCGTCCTCGGCGGCGTTCACGGAAACGTAGACGTCCGTCTTGCCGCGCGTGATGCGCGCCTTGACGCGCTGGCGCACCGGGTCCTCCGCGAACGCGTATGCGCGCGGCAGCTTCACGGTGCAGTCGAGGTAGCGGTTGTTGACCGAGCGCACCTCGACCGTGATCTCGCGGCCGTGCAGCGTCTGCTGCGCGCGGCCGTAGCCTGTCATGCTCTTAATCAATGTTATCCCCCATTTTAGCCGAAATCATGACGCGGGAGCGCGCCATGGCGGTGAGAATTCAAAATCGGATGCGGCCTGCAATGCGGCTTCGGTAAAAGTCGATAAGCCCGGTAAATGCAACGTCGTAGAGCGCGAATGCCGCAAGCAGCACCGGGATGATCAGCGCCGGATGCGGCAGCTTCGCCGCCGGGATCAGCGATGAAAACATCGCGGAAAATGCAAAGTAGAATACGGCCGCGACGGCGGAGAAAAGCGCGAGCTTCACGATCCACTCCAGCCACAGCCGGCCGATGCGCTCAATGAGGCTCTTCACCGGCCCGTACCAGCCGAGCACAAGCGCATAAGCCACGGCGCACGTCTTGTCCGGCAGAAGCAGCACCGACAAGACTGCGCTGGCCGCATAGACGAGAAAGCCGAGCCCGACGCCGCGCGAGAGCACGGCCGCCGCAGGCAGCAGCGACGCAATGGCCACGAGCGCGAGCCTTCCGGTCGGCAGCAGGCTCCCCAGATATAAAAGCGCGACGGACAGCGCCGCGAGCACCGCGGCAAACGCCGCGCGTCTTGCCTTCCCCGCCTTCATCAGCAGCACGGGATGAGGTCGCCGCCCATGCACTCACAGCAGCAGTCGGCCGCAATGAGCGTCGAGCACATGTCGCAGCCGTCGCACTGCTGCGTGCCGCCGCGATAGTTCTGACGGTACGGGTTTGCGCCGTGCTGGAGCATGGCCAGCGCCTGCGAATACTCCGGGTTGTTCGGCGCCATATTGCACGCGATCTGGTAGTTGCGCTGCGCTTCGTCGAGCCAGCCCTTGCGGTAGGCGACGGAGCCGGAGAGGAAGTACCACTCCGCGTCGCGCACGGCGATGCCGCTGAGGAGGCTGTCCGCCAGGACGATGTTGCCCTGATTGATGGCCTGGCGCACCTGAACATAGGTGGCGTTGCCGGAGCTGTAGCCCGTCTGGTACGAGCGCGAGCTTCCGGAGGCGCGGGACTGCTGCGAGTAGCCCGTCTGCGCGCCGCCCGCGCGCTCGCGCGTAATGGCGTCGTAGGCCTCGTTGATCTCCTTCATCTTCTCCTGCGCGAGATCGGCCAGCGGATTGTCCTGATAGTTGTCGGGGTGATATTTTCGGGCGAGGTCGCGGTAGGCGCGCTTGACTTCATCGTCGCTCGCCGAGGGCGAGACGCCCAGCACTTCATAAGGATCTCTCATGTGGTACTCCTGTGTTTCTTTTCCGGGTGAAATGTCCCCGCGGCCACGCTGAGCGCCGCTGCGGGCAGCCCGGAATAGAGAATATGGTCTAAAATGTCGCGGTCCTGTGTGCCCGGCAGCAGCTCAAACGCCGCGCAGGCAAGGCCGATGGATGCGTTGATCGTAGAAAGCAGCGCCGCGCGGTCGTCGTCCGCGAGCTTGCCGTCCTGCACGGAAAATCTTCGCGCGAGCACGTTATACGCGCCCGTTTTGCAGTCGCGCGGAAGGTCGTCGAGCGCGTCGACGAGGTAGATGTAGCGGCCGACGTGGTAGAGCAGCTGCTCAAGCACGCGGCGCGTTTTTTCATCGCCGCCGCGCGCGGCGCCCGCGCGCAGGATGGACGCAAATGCGTCGGCCGTGCGGTCAAGGCTGTCCGACCCGCTTTTTTCGAGCGCACGCAGCGCCGCGAGCTTCTCGCGCACGAGCGCATCCTCGTCCGGGCAGCTCGCCGCCGCCTTTTTGTAGGCGCGGTGAAGAAGCCGCGAGGCCAGCCGAGCGCCGAGCGCGCGGAAAAACGGCTCGTCCTCGATGGCGTCGCGCAGCTTGTGTTCGTACAAAATGACACAGAGGTCAGCGCAGAAATCCTGCTCTTCTCCGCCGATGCGGCAGCGCTTTTTTCTGCCCGGCCGCGCCGGGCAGGGGCACGCTTGGCAGATGTGCTCCGGCGCGGCGGCGCCGAGCAGCAGCGACAAGAATGTCAGGTCGTAATTGACCGTAAACCGCGCGCGGTAGCCGAGCCGTCTGCCAAGGCGCGTACACAGCCCGCAGTAGGCCGCCTGATAGCGGGAAAATGCCTCGTCCGGGAGGCTGCCCCGGATGGGGCGCACATAACCGAACATCTTATGCCTGTGAGAGCGCGGTGATCGTATACTGCACCGGCTTTCTTCTGGTCAGATAGCGATTGTAGCACACCGCAGGCACGATGCCAAGCAGGAACCCGAGCGAGCAGCATGCCGCCGCCCAGCCCGGCAGCCCGACAGCGCTGCCGACGGCCCAGCCGGCGAAAAACAGCACGAGCGGTGCAAGATAGACCAGCAGCGCCGCGCTGAGGACCGTTCTCCCCGCAGACTCGACGATGACGCGGTCGCCCTCATGCGCGCCGATGCGGTTGTAGGCGCGGACCGTGATGGTCTGCGCCTGCTCGCCGCAGCCGCCGCAATGGCCGCAGTCGCCTGCGCAGGCGGACCTGCGGCGCAGCGTGACCTCAGCCATGCCGCCTTCGAGCACGCGCGAGACCGTGACTTCCTGCCGCATCATTCGCCCTCCCCTGTCTGGGGCTCATTGACGCTCGGCTCCTCCAGCGAGACCACGGCGTTGTAGCTTCCGATGACGCCCGCGTTCGGGTAGCCGTAGATCTCGATGGTCAGCGGAACGGTATATGTGCCGGCGTTGGCGCTGATGCCGGTAAGGTCGGCCACGGCGTGGACGTTCGAGGCTGTGATCTTGCTGATGTCGTCGGACGAGGCGCGGATGGTGATCTGCTGCATCTGCGTGATGGCCGTGGCCGTGAAGCCCTCGGGCACCTGCGTGAATTCGACGTTTGAGATGCGCAGCATCTTCGTCTCAAGCCCGCGGACCTCGACGTTGACGCTCGCGATCTCCTCGCCGCTGATGCTCTTGACGTTGTTCGGCAGCAGAATGTTGAATTCATACGTCCCGCTGCTGATGACGTTGCCGAGGTCGATGTTGCCGAGGTTGATCTGGTTGACCATATCGAGCGCGGCCGCGTCGCCGGAGACGGTGATGGCGTCCGGCGTGATCTTATAGACGACGTCCTTGTCCGTCGCGCCGCCGCCGGCGATGAAGTCCACGCTGAGCGGGACCTGCTTGAACTGCACGACGGGCAGCGTCAGCTCGATCTCCGTCACGTCGGACGTGATCTCGCTCGCGTCGACCGCCTCGCCGTCGGCCGTCATCAGCGTGTAGGGCAGCGTCGTTGTGACCGTCTTTTCCAGATTCGTCCGCTCAAGCGTCACAAGCGCGTAGCTGACCTGGTTGACGACCGCCTCCGGGCCGCGGATGGTGATCTCGTCGTAGTCAAAGCTCATCGACTCCGTCGTGAAGCCCTCGGCCGTACCGCCGATGAGCTCGCCGCGCACCTGGATCGACTTGGTCGCGATGTTCTCGACCGTGAGCGTGACGCTCGACGGGAAGCGCGTGTCGACCTGAATGGACGAGGCGCTCACCTCGGGCGGATAGTCGATGGTGTAGTTCATGGAATATGTCTGCGCGCGCGCAACGCGCGTCAGGTCGACCGTAAGGGTGATGTTGTCCTCGCTGAGCTTGCTGATCTCCGAGCGCCGGCCGCTCAGGCGGAGCGTCACGGTCGTGTCGAGGCCGGACGTGACGATGAGGTCGCGATCCTCGTTGAGCTCCTCCATGCCGGAAAACGTCACGGGGATGTTCGTGATGGTCGCCTCCGTCTCCGGGTTCTTGACGGTCACAACGTAAAACCAGAGCGCGATGGAGACGAGCAGCGCGATGATCATGGTGACGATCTTACTTTTTTCTCGCATCGTTGTCCTCTTTCCTCTTCGGCAGCCAGCTTAAAACCTTGCGCACCGCCTTCGGCGCGGGCTTATCCTCCGGCTCGGTGATAAGCTCGTTCATCAGCAGGCGGCTGAGCGTCTCAGGCGCGAGATAGCGCTTGAGCATGCCGCCGATGGCGACGGAGATCGTGCCCGTCTCCTCCGAGACGATCACGGTGACGGCATCGGTCTCCTCGCTGATGCCGATGCCCGCGCGGTGGCGGGTGCCCAGGTCGCGGCTGAGGTTGACATTGTCCGAAAGCGGCAGCACGCAGCCGGCCGCGGCGACCCGCCCGTTGCGGATGATGACAGCGCCGTCATGCAGCGCCGCCTTGACAAAAAACAGATTGCGCAGCAGCTCGACCGACACCTGCGCGTCGATGATCGTACCGGTGCGGAAATACTCGTCAAGCGGGATAGAGCGCTCAAACACAATGAGAACGCCCGTCTTCTCGCGGCTCATGATCTCACACGCGCGCACCGTCTGGGCGATGACGCGCTCCATGCCGTCGTCGTGCGATCGATCGGAAAACAGCTCGCGCAGGGTGGATTTCTTGCCGATCTTCTCAAGGAAGCGGCGCAGCTCCGGCTGGAACACGATGATCAGCGCGATGGCGCCGACCTCGATGACGTAGTTCAGGATGAAGTGCAGCGCGTACATATGCGTCAGGCTTGTAAACCACAGCACGATGAGCAGCATGACGATCGCCTTGGCCACGCGCGCGCCGCTGGAGTTGCGGATGAGCGTGATAACCTCATAGAGCAGGAACGCCACAACCAGAATGTCCACAATGTCCATGATCCCGACGGTCGGGAGCGTATAGCGCACCTCATTCCAGAATGTTCTGAGCGTCTGCATTCTCTTCCACCTGCCTTGCCGAGTTGATGCTCTTTAACTTTTTGATTATACCTGAATTTCCGGTCAAGCGCAACTGTATCCGGGCGGTTTTTTCGTTAATTTTGCCCGGCGATGCGCCGCACAGCCGCGGCAAAGCGGCGCGTCTGCCGCTCCGTGTTCCGCTCGCCGGCGGAAAAGCGGACGGTGCCGCGCGCAAGCGTCCCGGCGCTGCTGTGCGCCGTCGGCGCGCAGTGCAGCCCCGCGCGCACGGCGAAGCCGCAGCGGGCAAGGCTCGCCGCAGCCGTCTCGCAGTCGATGTGCTCAAACTCGAGCGACATCACGCCTGTCTGAAGCGCCGCATTTTCCGCAGCAAAGCAGCGCACGCCCGGCACGCCGCCTAGCTCCTCCGCCAGCAATCGCGCGAGCGCACGCTCATGCGCGCCGACTCTTTCCTGCGAGCGCGCAATGATGTGCCGCATCCCCGCGTGCAGGCCGCAGATGCCGGGGACGTTCAACGTCCCGGCCTCGAGCCGGTCGGGCAAAAAATCCGGCATGTCCGCAAGCTCGGACACGCTGCCCGTTCCGCCGGCCATGATCGGCGAAGCCTCATGCCGGACAATGAGCAGCCCTGTCCCCTGCGGGCCGAGCAGTCCCTTGTGCCCCGGCATTGCAACGAACGCCGCGTGCAGCGCCCGCGCCGAGATCGGCAGGCACCCTGCCGACTGCGCCGCGTCGAGCACGAACGGCACGCCGCGCGCGGCGCACAGCCGCGCGATGCCCTCTATGGGCAGCACATAGCCGAACACGTTTGAAACGTGCGTGCAGATAACGGCGTCCACACCCGGCCCGATGGCCGCGTCGAACGCCGCGAGCGTGTCCTCCGGATCGAACAGCCGCCGCCCGGCGACCGTGACCTCCGCGCCGAGTGCCGCGAGCGGGCGCGTGACGGAGTTGTGCTCAAATCCGGAGATCACAGCCCGGCCGCCCGGCGGGACGAGGCTGTATATCGCAATGTTCAGCCCGTGCGTCGCGCTTGAGGTGAACACGACCTGGTCGCCGTCGCAGCCGAAAAGCCGCGCGGCCGTCTCGCGGCAGTCGTACACTGCTTTCGCCGCCGCGAGCGACGCGGCATACCCGCCCCGCCCGGGGCTGGCGTAGTGCCGCATGGCGTAGTCCACCGCCTCGCGCACCTCGCGCGGCTTTTGCAGCGTCGTGGCGGCGTTGTCAAAATAGATCACGTCGCCGCCTCCCATCTGCCCGCGCCGCAAGCGCAGAAAAGCCCCGAATGCGGCAACCCGAGCCGGTCAAGCTCCCCTGCCGCCGCCCGCGCGTCCGCGCGGGGCAGCAAAAGGCTGTACCCGCACCCATTTCCCGCGATCTCCCGCGGCGAGCGCACCATTGGGCAAACATACCCAAACCGCTCCAGCGCATAAGCCCCCCTCTGCGCCGCCGTCACCGAGCGAAATGTCAGATAACACTCATATTTCACGGTAATCCCTCCCGCACATTCTATGCAGGAAGGCGGAATCATGCGAATCCAGGCGAAAAAAGGCCCATGTCCGGGTGGACATGGGCCTTGGTCTGGTTACTCGATGAGCGCCACGGCGTGGGCGCTGATGCCTTTGAGCGCGCCGGTGAAGCCGAGGCGCTCTTCCGTCGTGGCTTTGACGTTGACGCGCGAGACGTCGACGCCGAGCGTGCGGGCCAAATTTTCGCGCATAAGCGGGATGAACTCGGCCAGGCGCGGCTTCTGCGCGACGATGGTCGCGTCGAGGTTGCCGAGCGTGTACGGCGCGATTTTCTCCCGCACGGCGGCGAGCAGCTTTAAGCTGTCCGCCCCGGCGTAGGCGGGGTCGGTGTCGGGAAAGTGCTGCCCGATGTCGCCGAGGGCGGCCGCGCCGAGCAGGGCGTCCATGACGGCGTGCGTGAGCACGTCGGCGTCTGAGTGGCCGTCGAGACCGAGCTCGAACGGGACGTCGACGCCGCCGAGGATGAGCCGCCGGCCGGGCACGAGGCGGTGGACGTCATAGCCGTGTCCGATGCGCATCAGGTTTCCTCCTCCTCCGCGAGAACCTGCGCGATGGCGAGGTCGAGCGGCGTTGTGAGCTTGATGTTGCGCTCGCTGCCCTCCGTCAGGCGGACGGACATGCCCATGTGTTCGACGAGCGAGCAGTCGTCCGTCGCGGTGAAGCCGTCGGCCTCCGCCTTGACGATGGCGCCGCGCAGGAGGTCGAAGTCGAACACCTGCGGCGTCTGCACGGCGAAGAGCGCGCTTCGCTCCGGCGTCTCGGCGACGAGGCCGCCTTCGGCGCGCTTGATGGTGTCCTTGACCGGGATGGCGGGCGCGGCCGCGCCGAATTTGGCCGCGGCGCGCACGGCGCGTTCGATGACGTCCTCTGTCACAAACGGGCGCGCGCCGTCGTGGATGGCGGCGAGCTTCGTCTTTTTGCTGACGGTGTCGAGCCCGCGCGAGACGGACTCGGCGCGCGTCGCGCCGCCGCAGACGACCATGGTCACCTTGTCAAAATGCGCCATATGCATGGCGCGGCTGACGTCGACGAGCAGATCCTCTCGCGTGACGACGACGATCTCGCGGATGCAGCTGCAGTTCTGGAACGGCCGCACGGCGCGCACGATGGCGGGTTCAAGCCCGATGGGCGCGAGGATCTTGTCCACGCCGCCCATGCGCGCGGCGGAGCCGGCCGCGACGATAACGGCGGCCGTGTACGGCACGCGCACAGGCGCGCTTTTTTTTCGGAACAGGCCCACGGGTCAGTCCTCCTTCAAAAGCTCCTCCACGGCAAGTAGGATGCCCGTCTTGCCGGATTCATACGTCAATCCGCCCTGCAGGTACGCGGTGAACGGCGCGCGCATGGGGCCGTCGGCCGAAAGCTCGATGGACGCGCCCTGCACAAACGAGCCCGCGGCCATGATGACCGGGTCCTCATAGCCTGGCATATCCCACGGCACGGGCGTGACGAACGAGTCGACCGGCGCGCCGCGCTGGATGCCGCGGCAGAAGCGCTCAAGCGCCTCTCCCTTGCCGAATTCGATCATCTGCACGATGTCCGCGCGCGGCGCGTCATAGCGCGGCAGCGCATGATAGCCGAGGCTTTCCATGATGCGCGCGCAGAACACGGCCGTCTTGAGCGCCTGCGCCGTGACGTGCGGGGCGAGGAAAAAGCCCTGATAGAGCAGGCGGTTCTGCCCCATCGTCGCGCCGCACTCCCGGCCGATGCCGGGACACGTCAGGCGCATGGCCGCCGCCTCGACAAGCTCGTGCCGGCCGGCGATATACCCGCCGGTGACCGCAAGGCCGCCGCCGGGGTTTTTGATGAGGCTGCCCGCGATGATGTCCGCGCCGAGCTCGGGCGGCTCGACGGTGTCGACGAACTCGCCGTAGCAGTTGTCCACCATAATATATGCGTTCGGCTCGGCTTTGCGAACCGTTTCGATGACCTCGCGCAGCACCGGGATCGTCAGGGAGTCGCGCACGGAGTAGCCGCGGCTTCGCTGGATGAGCACAACCTTCGCGCCGTGTACGCCCGCGGCGATGGCCGGAAGATCCGGCTTGCCGTCCGGCGTCGTGTCGACCTGGCGGTATGTGACGCCGTACTGGCGCAGGTTGCCGGGCGCGTCGCCCGTCATGCCGATGACGCCCTGCAGCGTGTCATACGGCGCGCCGATGACCGACACGAGCGTATCGCCCGGACGCAGCATCCCGAACAGGGCGGCCGTGAGCGTGTGCGTGCCGTTGACAAACTGCACGCGCACGATGGCGTCCTCCGCGCCGAAGACCTGCGCGTAGATCTTATCAAGCGTGTCGCGCCCAATGTCGTCGTAGCCGTAGCCCGTCGTGCCGGAGAACATCGTGTCGGAGACGCGGTTGTCCTGAAACGCGGCGAGGACTTTCTCGGCGTTGGCCTGCGCGACGCGGTCAATTTGCTCAAAGATGCCGCGGCAATCCTGCTCGGCCGCCTCTGCAAGGCGGCGCGTTTTCTCTGAAATATGCAGCATTACGAGAACGCCTTGACGAGAATCGTCACGCAGTTCTCGCAGTCGGAGAGGCTGGCCATCTCATTGTGGGTGTGGACATAACGGGCGCAGATGGACATGCACGCCGCCGGGACGCCGCCGCGGGTCTGGGCGATCGTGCCGGTGTCCGTGCCGCCGCGGACCTCGACAAAGCGCTGGTATGGCACGCCGGCCTCCTCGGCCGCGTCGATCAGGCGGCCGACGACGGCCGGGTGCGAGATGTGCATGCGGTCCATCAGCGTCACGACCGGGCCCTCGCCGATCTTGAGCGGGTTTTTGCCCGGATCACACGGCTGGTCGCCCGCGCCGCAGATATCGACGGTGACGGCGACGTCCGGCATGACGGCAAATGCCGCCGGAGCCGAGCCGCGGCAGCCAACCTCCTCCTGCACGGTGAAGACGACGTACAGGTCGATGTCGGAGTCCTGAAGCCCCTGCAGCGCCTTGAGCAGGATGGCGCAGCCGGCGCGGTTGTCGATGTACTGCGAGATGATGCGGTCGCCGGAGAGGATGGACTCCCCGAGGAACGTGGCCGTGTCGCCAATGCCGACGGTCTGGCCGGCCGTGTCGATGTACACATGCTCAATGGTGACGTTCTGCGGCTCGATGTTCGCGTCGACGCACACGACGCCGACGACGCCGTTATTGAAGATCACGCGCTGGCCGATGGCATACGGCAAGCGGACGCCGCCGAGCGTGCACACGCGGGCAAAGCCCTCTTTTTCGATGTATGTGACGATGAAGCCGATGGAATCCATATGGCCGGCGAGCATGACGCGCTCTCCGTTGCCCGGCTTGTGGACGATCAGGTTGCCCATGGCGTCGCGCGAGACCTCGCCGTACTTGCGGGCGAGCTGCTCGATCTTCTCCGAGACGGAAAGCTCATGGCCGGACGGAGACTGGACAGGCGTGAGCTGCTTCAGCAAATCAAACATGGTTAAACCTCCAAAGATTGCAAATATTTCTGAGCCAGAAGGCGCGCGTTGGCCGCATCCCACAGGCAGGCCAGCGACGAGGCGCTGTGCAGATAACGAACAGGAACGGAGACGACGCAGGTGCGGCAGCCGCCGGCTGCGCGCTGGATGGGGCCGGCGTCATTCCCGCCGGCCGAGCGCGTCTTGACCTGCCACGGGATGCCCGCCTCCTCCGCGACGGTGCGAAGCTCGGCAAAGAGCTTCGGGTCCGCCAGCGAGGAATTGTCGAGCAGCGAGATGGCCGGGCCGGCGCCGCAGCGGCAGATGCGCTCTGCGCCCGATTTTCCGGGGATGTCGGCCGCTGTCGTGCCCTCGAAGACGATGGCGGTCTGCGGCTGAATGGCGAACGCCGCGCCGAACGCGCCGCGGCAGCCGACCTCCTCCTGCACCGTGAAGGCAAACCACGTGTCAACGGGCAGCTCCTCCCGCAGGATCGACAGCAAAATGGCGCAGCCGATGCGGTCGTCAAGCGCCTTGGCCTTGATATAGTGATTCTGCACGATCACGTCGCCGGCGAACGTGCCCCACGTGCCGGGTGGGACGAGGCGCTCGGCCTCCTCGCGCGACGCGGCGCCGATGTCGATGTAGAGATCCTTCGCCTTCGGCGCCTGCTTGGCCTCGTCGTCCGTCGTCAGATGGACGGGTTTGAGCCCGATGACGCCCGGAACGGCTGACGGGCCGAGCACGACGGCCTTGCCCGGCGCAACGCGCGCGTCCACGCCGCCGATGAAGGAGAATTTCAAAAATCCGTTGTCGTCTGCGCGGCGGACGAGCAGGCCGACCTCGTCCATGTGCGCGCACAGAAGCGGCGGATTCTTCACATGAACGCGGCCTTTTTTGAACACGATGAGGTTGCCCGTCGCGTCCTCGACGACATGGTCGGCGCAGGGCTCCGCCTGCGCGCGGAGATACTCGCGCACGTCCGACTCAAATCCGGACGGGCCGCTGAGCTTGCAGAGCGCTTTGAGTGTCTCGATCATTCCGCTGCCTCCTGACCAAACCCGCGCAGGAACTGCGCGATGAGCTGCGCCGACTGCTCGATGTCCGAAAGGCGGACGACCTCGCGCGGCGTGTGCATATAGCGAAGCGGGACGGAGACCATGACGGTCGGAACGCCCTCGCGCGATATTTGCGTGGCGGCGGCGTTCGTTCCGGGGTTGCCGGCCATGATCTCGATGCGGTGCGGCATCTCCTGCTCCTCGCAGATCGTGCGGAGCTTGCCCGTCAGCCCCTGGCTGAGCATCGGGCAGATGCCGATCACAGGCCCGCAGCCGAGCGCAAACGTCCCGTCCGGGTCGCAGTCCGGCTGCGCGGCAAATGTGACGTCCACGACGACGGCTGCGTGCGGCATCATGGAAAATGCGCCGGTCCTGGCGCCGAGCATCCCGCGCTCTTCCCCGACGGAGCCGAGCACGACGACGTCGCAGCCGAGCGTCTCGCCCTGCAGGATCTCCATGGCGCGCAGCAGCACGGCAAAGCCCGCACGGTCATCGAGCGCCTTTCCGCAGACGTGGTCGCCCTGGAGCATATTCGGCTCCGTCGCCCAGACGACGGGCGTACCGACCGGAATGGCGGCGGCCTGCTCGCTCGTGAGCGCTGCGTCGATGGCCAGCTGCTCCTTCGGCACGGTCTTTCCCCGCTCGTCCGCCTTGAGCAGGTGCGGCGGCAGGCATGTGATGACGCCGCGCAGCGGCGGATCGCACAAAATGCGAACCTCGGCGTCCGGCAGGATGCGATCGTCGATGCCGCCGCCGTTCACAAAGGTCAAAAATCCGTCCTCCGCGCCGGAGACGTACAGGCACACCTCGTCAAGATGCGCGTCGAGCAGCACGCGGGGCGCGCCGAACTTGCCGCAGGCGCGGATGGCGAACAGATTGCCGATCTGGTCGGTCGTCACGCTCGAGACGAACGGTTCAATGAGTGCGCGCGCCGCCGAGACTGCGTCAGCTTCGTTTCCGGTCGGTCCGTCGGCGGCAGAGAGCGCAAAAAGCGCTTCTTTCAGATCCATGGTTTCCTCCTTTGGGCGGTCAGAGTGCCGCCACGAGCTTTTTGAACGCGTCGCCGCGCTCCATGAAATTGCGGAAGCAGTCAAACGAGGCGCTCGCCGGGCTGAGCAGGACGATGTCGCCCGCATGGGCGATGGCCGCGGCCGTTTTCACCGCCTGCTCAAACGAGTCCGCCTCCAGAATTTCGGGTTCTCCCTGCCGGTAGCCGCGCGCGGCAAGCGTCGCATCCTTGATCTTCTGCGCCGTCGCGCCCGTTAAGACGAGCGCGCGCACGTGCGCGGTGATCTCGGGGCCGAGGACGTCATAGGGGATGTGCTTGTCGTAGCCGCCCGCGATGAGGATGACCTTCCGGTCAAAGCTGCGCAGACCCGCGATCGTGCGGCTCGGGCTGGAGGCGATGGAGTCATTGTAGAACTTCACGCCGTCCTTCACGCGCACGAGCTCGATGCGGTGCTCCACGCCGCCGAAGCTGCGCGCCACGGCGCGGATGTCCTCGTCGGAGACAAGTCCCTCCGTCGCGCAGATGGCGGCCATGTAGTTTTCCACGTTATGAAGACCCGGCAGCAGAATGTCGCTGCGGGTCAGGATGGGCGTGCCGTCACGGCAGATGGTGTCGCCGGAGAGACAGACGCCCCGGTCCGGCCGGTCCTGCCGCGAAAAGCGCAGCACAGAGCCGCGCGCCTCGGCGGCGAAGCCGTCGGTGATCTCGTTGTCCATGTTGACAACGAGCACATCGTCCGGCGTCTGGTGCAGGAAGATGTTCTTCTTCGCCGCGACGTACTCGTCCATGTCGCGGTGGACGTCGAGGTGGTTCGGCGCGAGGTTTGTCACGACGGCCACATGCGGCGAGTGGTGCATGTCCATAAGCTGGAAGGAGCTCAGCTCCAGAACAGCAATGTCGTCCGGCGCCATCTGCCCGGCCTCGGGCAGGAGCGGCTTTCCGATGTTCCCGCCGACGTGGACGGTGCGGCCGGCTTTTTTGAGGAGCTCGGAGATGAGCGTCGTCGTCGTCGTTTTGCCGTCCGAGCCGGTCACGGCGATGATCGTGCACGGGCAGACCTCGAAAAACGCCTCCATCTCGCTCGTCACGACCGCGCCCTTTTCCCGCAGCGCCGTGAGCGCCGGGGTATCCGGCCGCATGCCCGGCGTGCGGAAGACGACGTCGGCGTCGATGTTTTCAAGATACTTTTCCCCCAGATGGAGCTTTGCGCCGAGCTTTTGCAGCTCGAGCAGATTCTCGTCCGGCTCGGCCATTTTGTCGCAGCCTGTGACGTCCAGCCCGTGACTTGCCAGCAGCCGCACGAGCGGGCGGTTGGACACGCCGAGGCCAAGCACGGCGATCTTTTTATTTTGCAGAGCCTGAAGATATGCATCGAGTGTCATATGCTTCCCTCGCTTCATTCGGTTTGCGACACGGGCCTGTAAGCCGGGTTCTGTAATCGACAGCCATCTATCTAGGCGTACCGTTGTCGGCACGCTCAAGCCATGCAAGGGGACGGCCGGGCAAGCCGTATGTCCCCAATGTTGCTCCGGATAGAGTTTACAGCATCGGACAGTTTCCAGCCGATGGGTGAGCTCTTACCTCGCCTTTCCACCCTTACCTCGTCGTCGCAAGCTCCATATCCTTCGCCGCGCCGCAAAGCGGCACGGCTCACTCATTTCGCTGCTCCTCCTCTTCCGCATCGAACCGCTTCGCTGGGTTCGCTGCGGAGCCTCGAGTGTGCAAGCTCCATGATCCTTCGCCGCGCCGCAAAGCGGCACGGCGCACTCATTTCGCTGCTTAATCGCTGCTCAATCGTAGAGGAAGAATATGATGCTTGCGGCGACGAGGCGGTATTTCTCTGTTGCACTTTTCCTGAAGTCGCCTTCGGCGGGCGTTACCCGTTATCCTTGCCCTGTGGTGCCCGGACTTTCCTCACATGGGCGCTTTTCAGCGCAGATGCGCGGCTGTCCGTCCCAGTCGTGTTTATTTTACTTTATTTTGGCGGAAATGTCAAACGGATTGCAAAATTTATCCCGAGCGGATATAATATGGGAGTAGTTCAACGCCTGCGCCGCGCGGCGCAGGGGAAAGAAGGACATAGATCATGACTGTAACGGAATATTTCACCCGGCTGCAGGGGAAGCGCGTTCTGGTGCTCGGCCTCGGTGTGAGCAACCGGCCGCTCGTGCGCCTGCTGCTGCGGTTTGGCATTGACGTCACGGGCTGCGACCGCACGCCGCGGGAGAAGCTCGACCCGGAGGTGCTCGAGCTGGAGCGCCTCGGCGCGAAGCTGCACCTCGGCGATGATTATCTGACGGGCATCTCCGGCAATGTGGCCTTCCGCACACCCGGACTGCACCCAGGAAAGCCGGAGCTGCAGGCGCTGCGTGCCGCAGGGACGCAGTTTACCTCGGAAATGGAGGCCTTTTTCGAGGTCTGCCCCTGCAGGATCATCGGCGTGACCGGCTCAGACGGAAAAACGACGACAAGCACGCTTATCTCCGAAATCCTGAAGCATGCAGGCTATCGCGTCTGGACCGGCGGCAATATCGGTACGCCGCTGCTCGATCAGGCGGAACACATGACGCCGGACGACCTCGTCGTGCTGGAGCTGAGCTCGTTCCAGCTTATGGACCTTCGCCACAGCTGCCACATCGCCGTCGTGACGAACCTTGCGCCGAACCATCTCGACGTACACCGCGACATGGCGGAGTACATCGACGCAAAAAAGCATATTTTCACCCGCCAAACCGCGCAGGACGTGCTCATTCTGAACGCGGACAACACCATCACGGCCGGGTTTGCGCCGGAGGCCGCCGGAGAGGTCCGGATGTTCTCGCGCCAGACCGTTCCCGCGCACGGTGCGAGCTTCCGGGACGGCGTGATCCGGCGCGACGGCGTACCCGTCGTGCGGCAGGAGGAGATCAAAATCCCCGGCCTGCACAATGTGGAAAACTACATGGCAGCCATCCTCGCGGTCGAAGGGCTGGCCTCGGATGAGGATATCCGCTATGTCGCGCGGAACTTCGGCGGTGTGGAGCACCGCATCGAGTTCGTGCGCGAAAAGGACGGCGTAAAGTTCTATAACGACTCCATCGCCTCGTCCCCGAGCCGCACCATCGCGGGCCTGCGCAGCTTCTCCGAGAAGGTCATTCTTATCGCGGGCGGCTATGACAAGCACATCCCGTATGACGTGCTCGGCCCGGAGATCGCAGCGCACGTCAGGCTCCTCGTCTGCACCGGCGCGACCGGCCCGAAGATCGCAGCCGCGGCCCGCGCCGTTCCGGATGCGCCGGAGATCCTCGAAATTCCGGATTTCTATGAGGCCGTTCACGCCGCTGCGCAGCAGGCAAAGCCCGGTGATATCGTGCTGCTGTCCCCGGCAAGCGCCGCCTTTGACCGCTTCAAGAACTTTATGGTCAGAGGCGCGGAATTCAAGAAAACGGTGATGGCGCTGTGAGCGGGGGAGATATCCGCTGCTCGGCCGTTATCGTCGCAGCCGGCAGCGCGCAGCGCATGCAGGGCATCGACAAGCTTCTGGCTCCTCTTGACAGCGTGCCCGTCCTGCGCCGGACGGTCGAAGCGCTGGCATCTGCGCCCGAGATCACAGAGCTGATCGTTGTTACGCGTGCAGACCGCTTGGAGGCCGTGCAGGCCCTGTGCGAAGGACTTTCCAAGCCCGTTTCCGTCGTTCCAGGCGGGAAAACGCGGGCGGAGTCCGTCCTGTGCGGTCTTTCTGCGGCAGCCATGCCCTATGCCGCCATTCATGACGGTGCGCGTCCGCTCGTCACGAATGAGGTGATCGCGCAGGCCATTGCCGCCGCCGTCTCCTGCGGGGCTGCAGCGCCAGCCGTCCCTGTTCACGACACCATCAAGCGCGCCGAAAGCGGCCTTGTGCTTGAAACGCCGGACCGCAGCACGCTGTTTGCCGTCCAGACGCCGCAGGTCTTCCGGACGGAGGAAAGTCGCTCCGTGCTCCGCTGGGCCA
>CAKTOF010000011.1 GCA_934589675.1 uncultured Oscillospiraceae bacterium | reverse complement strand
GCCCTGCGCCGCCGAAGCCGCCGCCTCCGCCGCCGAACCCGCCGCCTCTCGGCGGGCGATGACCGCCCGGTCCGGGCCCGAAGCCGCCGCCGCGCGGCGGGCGCGGGCCTCTCGGCCCTCTCGGCGGGCCGAAGCAGAAAAACAGCCCGGGCCGGCGCATCATGCCGAAAAACAGCCGGATGACCACGATGGCCACGACGAGGCCGATGATGAGCCGCGCGATCGTCGCGATCGTAAAGGCGACGCCGCCCACAACGATGGCTGCCGCGCTCGCGTGCGACGACTGCCCGCCGCCGAAGCTGACGTCCGGCGCCGCCCCTTCCGACACGCGGTCAAGGTCGATGTTGTAGTAGCCCTCGTACCAATCGAGCACGGCGTTCACGGTATTGACCGCCGCGCGGTCATATTCGCCCGCGTCAAAGTCGTCCCAGAGGTAGGTGTTGAGGATCGTATCGAGCTTGCCGTCCGTCAGGACGTCCTCGATGCCGGAGCCGGCCGTGATCCAGCCCTTGCCCTCGCCGGGCACGAGCAGCAGCACGACGCCGTTGTTTCTCTCCGCGTCGCCGACGCCCCACTGGTTCATGATCTCATAGGCATACTGCTCCGAGTCGAGCCCGCCCGAGAGAAAGTCGATGGTCACGACGGCGATCTCGCCGCCGCAGGCCGCCTTGAGCCGCTGCACGCGGTCGACGATATACCGCTCCGTGTCGGCGGAGAGGATGTCCGCGTTGTCTGTGACATACAGATTCGCAGACGGCTGAACGATGTCGATCTGTTCGGTCTTTCCGCTGCCGCCCGAGCAGGCGCAAAGCGCCATCGCGAGCAGCAGCACCAGCGCGATGAGCGCCGGAAGCTTTCTTTTCATCCGTGATATTCCTCCGCAGGTTTCACGCCGGTCAGGCGCGCGAGCGTGCCGAGCGGGAACGCGCCGAGCGTCCCGTCGTTGAACTGCTGCGCCAGATCGTTGTATTCCGGCGTCATATGTGAGATCTTCAGGTTGCATCCGGTCAGGTTCGCCGTGTATTCCGAGCGGTACTGCTCATCTTTTTCCGCAAGCGCGGCCGACTGCATGGCAAGGTCGAGCGCCGTCACGGCGTCCGTCAGCGCGCGGTTGGCCTCCCCGCCCGCCTCCGCGCCTTTCGCGCTCTGGAGCTCGCCCGCGGCAAGCGCGACCGCGTCGGCCGCGTCGGTGAGCTCCGGGTACTGCGATGCGACCTTGACGAGGTAGCCCGCGTACTCCACGCGGTCGCCCAGAAGGCGCGAGATGGAGTAGCCCGTGCCGTCCGTTCCCTGATAAAACGCGCGCTCGACGGCGTTTCGCTGCGCCCTCACGCTCCGGTGCGCGCCGAAGGCCGTCATGACGACGCACACGGCCGCGACGATGGCGACGGCCGCGCGGTGATTTTTCCAAAACGGCGTCTTTTTCGCCGCCGGCGCGGCCGCGTCCGGCGCGACCTCAACGCGCACGCGCTCTTTTTCCCGGCTCTTATCCACGGACTTCGAGCAGCTTCTGCTTCAGCTCGCCCTCGATCTTGCGCAGCTGCGTCTCGGCCTCGGCGCGCTTCTGGCGGCCCTCGGTCTGGATCTGGAGCACCTCGTCGAGCGTGGCGATGAGCTGCTCGTTCGTGTGCTGGAGCGTCTCGATGTCCACGATGGCGCGCTCGGACTCCTTGGCCGTCTCGACGGTCGCGGTGTGGAGCATATCGGCGTTCTTTTTGAGCAGCTCGTTCGTCATGTCCGTGACGGCGCGCTGGGCCTCCATGGCCTGCTGCGAGTGATGAATGCCGAGCGCAAGCACCATCTGGCTCTTCCAGAGCGGGATGGTGTTGACAAGCGACGTCTGGATCTTCTCGCTCATGAGCGTGTCGTTGTTCTGCACCATGCGGATCTGCGGCGCCATCTGCATGGAGATGACGCGCGTGAGGTCGAGGTCGTGCAGCTTCTTTTCAAAGCGGACGCACTGATTCTCAAAGTCGTTGGCCGCCTGCGCGTCCTCGGCAAGGCCGCTCTCCTGCGCTTTCTTGCGCAGCTCGACGAGCGTCGTGGCGCGCTCGTGCTCGAGCTTCTGCTTGCCGGCGAGGATGTACATCGTCAGCTGCTTGTAGTAGTCGAGGTTGCGGTCATACATCTGGTCGAGCAGCGCCACGTCCTTCATGAGCGTGATCTGATGGCCCTCGAGCTGGGTCGCGATCTTGTCGACGTTGGTCTCGACCTTATTGTAGCGCAGCTTGAGCCCCTCGACGGAGTTCGTCGCCTTGCGGAACAATCCGCGGATGCCCTTGGGCTCCTCCTGCGCGTCAAAGCCCTTGAGCTCGGTGATAAGGCCCGTGATCATGTCGCCGATCTGCCCCATGTCCTTCGTGCGGACAGACTCGAGCGCGTGCTCGGAGAAGTCGGCGATGTTCTTCTGCGCGCCGGCGCCGTACTGCAGAACGATGTTCGAGTCCGTGATGTCGATCTTCTCGGCAAAGGCGCGGACGGCCTCCTGCTCCTCGGGCGTCAGGCGCTCCATCTCGGGCCCCGCCTGCGGCGCAGGGGCGGCGACGGCCGTCTCCTCCTTGATCTCTGCCGAAAGCGGCGTGCCGAGGTCGGGCGTGAGCGTCAGCTCCGGGATCTTGTTTTTCTCATCCATGTTCCATTCTCCTTTGCGTCAGTGATGACAAATGGTATCTTCAGAAATCTTTTTTATCCGTCATGCCCTGCGAGGCGAGCATTTGCTCCATGACGGCCACGTCGGCCGTAATGTCCATGACCTCGCTGGCAAAGAGCGCGTCGAGCTGCTTGCGGAACGCCACGACGACAAGATCGACCATCCGGCGGATCTTCGCCTTCGCCTGCTCCACATTCTCGCCGCCGCCCGCGCTCTGAAGGTGCGCGTAGCGCTCGAGCAGCGTGAGGGTCGTCGGCAGGTAATAGTTCAGGAAGCGCCGGATCTGCGGCAGCTTTTTCGGGTCGTTTTCCACCTCGGCGAAGATGCGGCCGGTGAGGTTTTCCAGCTCGTCGATCTGCTGCGAGAGCGCGTGGTCGGGGATGGCGTCGTTGAGCCTTCGCATGCTCGTCACGGCCTCGCGGCCCTGGCGGATCGTCTCGTCGAGCTCGGGGTTTCCGGTGTCGATCTTCTCCTCGATGCGGACGGTCTCTGGCCTGAACTTCAGCGACAAGGCCGCATACGCCGCGGCCGAGAGCGCCGCGCAGAGCACGAGGTGCCACGGCCTGTACATCGGCGCGAACAGGCACCACACAAGCCACACTGCGCCGAAGCCCCAGACCGGGATGGCCGAGCGCTTTTTTGTTTCGCGGTAGTTTTTCACACCCCGCCGCCTTTCCGCGCGAGCGCTTCGCGCTTTTTTTGTGCATTCTATTGTATCGCGGATACCATTTCAAGTCAAGGAATATCGGGCCTTTCAATTGACAAGCAGACCGGTTCGGGACTATTATAGATAGAAAACCGCACGTTTTGCAAAAGGAGCGTTTTTTATGCTGACACTTGAAGATTTCCGCGCTGCGCGCGACCTGCTCAGCGGCATCCTGCTCAACACGAGCCTTGTTTACAGTCCCTATTTTTCCAAGTCCTCCGGCAATCAGGTCTACCTGAAGCCGGAAAATCTCCAGCTGACCGGCGCGTACAAGGTGCGCGGTGCCTGCTTTAAGATCAGCACGCTCAGCGATGAGGAAAAGGCGCGCGGCCTCGTGACGGCCTCGGCCGGCAACCACGCGCAGGGCGTGGCGTTTGCCGCGCGCAACGCCGGCATCGCCGCCACGGTCGTCATGCCGACGACGACGCCGCTCGTCAAGGTGAACAACACGCGCGACTACGGCGCTACGGTCGTGCTTGAGGGCGGCTGCTTCGACGACGCGGCCGCCGTCGCGCAGCAGCTCAGCGAGGAGCGCGGCCTGACGTACGTCCACCCGTTCAACGACCTTGCCGTCGCAACGGGTCAGGGCACGATCGCCTACGAGATCTTCAAGGATCTGCCGGACGTGGACTGCATCCTTGTCCCCATCGGCGGCGGCGGCCTCGCCGCGGGCGTGTCCACGCTGACGAAGCTCTTGAACCCCGGCGTCAAGGTCATCGGCGTCGAGCCGACGGGCGCGGCGTCCATGAAGGCCGCCGTCGCGGCCGGCCATCCCGTGACGCTCGACAAGGTCGACACGATCGCCGACGGCGTCGCCGTCCGCACGGTCGGCGATAAAGTCCTGCCGTATGTTGCAAAGAACGTCGACGACATCATCACCATCGACGATAACGAGCTGGTCGAGACGTTCCTCGACATGATGGAAAAGCACAAGATGATCGTCGAAAACTCCGGCCTTCTGACCGTCGCGGCCCTGAACCACCTGGGCTGCAAGGGCAAGAACGTCGTCTCCGTCCTCTCCGGCGGCAACATGGACGTCATCACGATGAGCTCGCTCGTCCAGATGGGTCTTTTTGACCGCGGGCGCGTGTTCTCGTTCTCCGTTCTGCTGCCCGACCGTCCGGGCGAGCTTGTCCGCGTGGCGCAGATCGTCGCGGGCCAGCAGGGCAACATCATCAAGCTCGACCACAACCAGTTCGTCTCCATCAACCGCCAGAGCGCCGTGGAGCTCAAGGTCACGCTCGAGGCGTTCGGCCACGCGCACAAGGATGCCATCATGAAGGCGCTCTCCGACGAGGGCTACTCGCCCAGACTCGTCGGCGCGTCCGACCTCTGGTAAGCCGGATCGAAAGGCACGCCTTTCGATCCGATGAGAATGCACCCCGGCTGCGCGCAGGCTTTGCCTGCACGCAAAGCCCACACTTGCGGGGCGTAAAGAGTTTTTTCCGCCGTCCGCTTCGCAGAATTTCGCGTCCGCAGACGCGAAACAAAATCAGAATCCGAAATTTCCGGCGACATGTGCGTCGGAAATTTCACCGCTCAGCCCGGCAAGTGTGCGAGCGTAAGCGAGTGCACGCAGCGGGCTGCACCCCACCCTGGGCAAAGGACATTGTCCTTTGCCCAGGATATCCTTAAGCGGCCATCGGCAGGTCTGCGTGGGACGAGAGCTCCCGTCCTGCCGGTTTGCGGCCGCGTAACCAATCCTATGCCCCGCCCGCCGGCGGTGTGCAGAAAACGACCGATTTTTTCAGGAGGAAATCGCCATGGCCATCAAAGTTGCCCCCTCGATCCTTTCCGCCGATTTTGTCAATCTGGAGCGCGACATCCGCCACGTCGTCGCCTCCGGCGCGGACTACATCCATGTCGACGTCATGGACGGTCTGTTCGTCCCGAACATCACCATCGGCATTCCGGTCACGGCAGCCATCAAAAAGGTCGCGGACGCGCCGCTCGACGTGCACCTCATGATCGACCGGCCCATCCGCTACGTCGACGACTTCTGCCGCGCGGGCGCAGACATTCTGACCGTCCACGCCGAGGCCGACACGCCGGAGAACACAAGATCCGCCCTGCGCCGCATCCGCGAAAACGGCGTGCGCGCCGCCGTGTCCATCAAGCCGGGCACGCCGGTGGAGACGGCGCTGGCGCTTCTGCCGCTGTGCGACCTTGTGCTCGTCATGACCGTCGAGCCGGGCTTCGGCGGGCAGTCGTTCATGGCGGACATGATGCCGAAGGTGCGCGCGCTGCGCGCGGCCATTGACCGGGACTTCCCCGCCTGCGAGCTCGAGGTCGACGGCGGCGTGAACCTCGAGACGGCAAAAACGTGCATCGAAGCGGGCGCAGACGTGCTCGTCGCGGGCAGCGCGCTCTTCCGCGCATCCGACACGGCCGCGTTCATCTCCGGCGTCAAAGCAGGGGGTGGCGGCCGGTGAATGTGCGCCAGATCCGCACGGATGCGCGCGCGGCGCTGGGAAATGACCGCCGCGGCGCGCTCCTGGACACGCTGCTGTGCTGCTGCCTGCCGACACTGGCCGCGCTGAGCGTCAACCTGCTCTATTTCGCGCTCGATCGCGCCGTGGCCGGCCGCACGGGCGGCATCGGCGCCAGCTCGCTGCGCACGGCCTACCATGCCGCGAACGCGGCGCTCTACATCCTGTCCACCGCCGTGAGCCTCGGCAGTGTGCTGCTGGCGTTTTTGTTCAAGGCGCTCCTGCTGCGCCGCGCGCGCGCGCAGGCCGTCTCCGGCCGCGACCGGAGGCTGAGCCTCCGCCTTGTCTGGCGCGTTTTGCTGCTGGCGATCCTGTCGGGCGTCTACATTGTGCTCTGGTCGTGCCTGCTCGTCGTGCCGGGCATCGTCGCGGCCTATCGCTACCGCTTCGCGCCGTTCCTGCTGGCCGACCATCCGGACTATCTGCCGTCGCAGGCGCTGCGCGAGTCGTGCCGCATGACGCGCGGGCAGAAGGCCGGCCTGTTCCGGCTCGACCTCAGCTTCCTCTACTATTATGTCCCGCTCGCCCTTGCCGAAACTCTGATGAACGCGGGCACGCTCACGACGCTGTTCGAGACATACGGCATCCCGCTTCCTGCGCTCTCTTACGAGCAGATGCTCGCCCTGTATGCCGCGGGCGCGTGCCTGAGCGTGCTGGCCTGCTGCCTGTTCGCCGCGCACGCCATGGCCGCATCGGCGACGGCCTACGACCGCACGCCGGCCGCAGGACCCGGGCCCGGCCCCGAAGAATTCGTGTAAAATGCAAATCACCCCGGCGAAGTGAATGCTTCGCCGGGGCTTTTTATGTCTTAGTTCAGCTTTTCGCTATACTCCGCGAGCACGGCGTCCACCTGCTCGCTCCCCAGCTCCTCATACGGGATGACGGGCAGCGGCGCGCCGTCGTAGCTTCCGAGCGGCAGGCGAAGCCAGCCCACGGCGCGCCATGCGCCGGCTTTGAAGCCGGCGTCCGGAAAAACGCCGACCGTCCGGAACCCAAGCGCTTCGTGCAGGCGCATGCTGCGGTCGTTCGGCTGCGTGATGCAGGCATAGGCCGCCTTGAGGTTCTGCCGCCTGAGCAGCTCGATGAGCGCGCCGTAGAGCGCCTTGCCGATGCCGCGGCCGAGGTGATCCTGCGCCAGATAGATCGTCGTCTCGACGTTCCAGCCGTAGGCAGCCCGATCCATGTGCCGGTGCGCATATGCATAGCCGACCGGGCGGCCGCCGCACTCGCACACAAGGTACGGATACTCCTTCGAAATGGCCGCGATGCGCGAGGCAAACTCCACGACGTCCGGCGTCTCATACTCAAAGCTGACGTCCGTATGCTCCACATACGGCCGATAGATCTCCAGCAGCGCCGGTGCATCGGCGCTTCGCACCGGGCGGATATGGCAGTTCTCGTCCACTTTTCTGCGCTTCCCTTCTGTTACTGCTCGATGCAGCTTCTGCCGCGCTCCAGCGCGACCGTCCCCGTCCGGACAAGCTCCAGAATGCCGAAGCCGCGCAGAAGGTCGAGCAGCGCGGCGGCTTTTCCGTGGTCGCCCGTGATCTCAACGGTCAGCGTCGAGGCGCCGACGTCGACGATCTTCGCACGGAAGATGGACACGATCTGGATGATCTCGTCGCGCGTCTCGCGCGATTCGGCGCGTAGCTTGACCAGAATGAGCTCGCGCTGGACCGATTCGGCGCCGTTGAGGACCTTCACGGAGATGACGGGCAGCAGCTTGGCCAGCTGGCTTGCGATCTGCTGGATCATCTCCTCGTCCGTATGGACGATGATCGTCATGCGGGAGACGGCCGGGTCATCCGTCTCGCCGACGGCGAGCGACATGATGTTGAAGCCCTTGCGGGAAAACATGCGCGAGACCTGGCTCAAAACGCCGGCGCTGTTTTCCACGAGCGCGGAAAGGATCTGGTATTTCTCGTTCATTGTCGTCTTCTCCTTATTCGAGAATGAAGCCCGTCAGCGGCGCGCCGCCCGGGACCATCGGCCGGACGACCTCGTCCATGTAGAGCATACAGTCGATGACGGCGGCCGTCCCGCCGGCGATGGCCGCGCGCAGCGCCTGCTCGAATTCTTCCTTGTTCGTCGCGCGGTAGCCCGGCAGGCCGTAGGCCTCCGCGAGCTTGACGAAATCGGGGCCGCGGTCAAGCGTCGTGGCGCTGTAGCGGCTGTTGTAGAGCAGCGTCTGCCACTGGCGCACCATGCCGAGCGTGCCGTTGTCGAACACGACGGTGATGACGGGGATGCCGTAGTGCTGGCTCGTGGCCAGCTCGTGGCAGTTCATGCGGAAGCACCCGTCGCCCGTCATGTGGACGACGAGCTTCGACGGGTCGCCGACGGCTGCGCCCATGGCCGCGCCGTAGCCGAAGCCCATCGTGCCGAAGCCGCCGGAGGTGATGAGCTGGCACGGGCGGCGGTATGTGTAAAACTGTGCCGACCACATCTGGTGCTGGCCGACGTCCGTGACGATTGTCGCCTCTCCGTCCGTCACGCGCTCGACGGTCTGCAAAATCTCAAACGGCTCAAAGCGCCCCGTCTCGTTGACCGGCTCGGTCACGATGGCGCGGAGCGACTGCACCCACGATGCGTGCTCAGCCGGAGCAAGCTGCGGCAGAAGGCGCGTGAGCACCTGTTTCGCGTCGCCGATGAGCGGGCGGTAGGCCGCGACGTTCTTGCCGATCTCGGCGCGGTCGATGTCAAGGTGGATGATCTTCGCGTTTTTCGCGAAGCTCTTCGGGTCGAGCGCGACGCGGTCAGAAAAGCGTGTGCCGATGGCAAAGAGCACGTCGCACTCGCTGATGGCGACGTTGGCCGCCTTGCGGCCGTGCATCCCCGCAAAGCCTAAAAACAGCGGATGGTCGCCCGGCACGGCACCGAGACCCATGATGGTCGAGCAGACGGGCGCGTCCAGCTTTTCGGCCAGCTCGAGCACCTCTTTGCCCGCGCCGGAGCGGATGACGCCGCCGCCGACCAGAATGACGGGGCGCTCGGCCGCGGCCAGGATCTCCGCGGCCTTTTCGATGCACTCCGGCTTTGTCTGCGTGGACTTGAAGCCGCGGCCCGCGCGCTCGATGACCTGACGCAGGTGGCCGTAGTTCACATGCTCTTCCTTCGGAAGATAGGTATACTCCGCCTCCTCGGCCGTGACGTTTTTGAGGATGTCGATGAGCACGGGGCCGGGGCGGCCGCTTTGCGCGATGTAGAACGCCTCGCGCACGATGCCGGCCAGCTCATTCACATCGTCGACGAGGTACGTCGCCTTCGTGATGGGCATGGCGATGCCCGTGATGTCGACCTCCTGAAACGCGTCCTTGCCGAGCAGGTGCTCTGAGACGTTGCAGGTGATGAACACAACGGCGGACGAATCGTAATACGCCGTGGCGATGCCGGTCGTGAGGTTCGTCGCGCCCGGGCCGCTCGTGGCCATGCACACGCCGGGGCGGCCCGTCGCGCGGTAATAGCCGTCCGCGGCGTGCGACGCGCCCTGCTCATGGCTCGTCAGATAGTGGTGGATGCGTCCCTGATAGTCATAGAGGGCGTTGTATACGTTCAGGATCGTGCCGCCGGGGTAGCCGAAAATGGTGTCGACGCCCTGTTCGGTCAGACATTCCATCAGAATTTGCGCGCCAGTGAGTTTCATGTGGATTCCTCCTTAAAATGGACTGAAAAAGGGGATAAAAAAGCGCCCCAAACGTAAAACGTTTAGGACGAAGGGTCTCTCCGCGGTACCACCTAATTTCCCGGATGCCGGGCGCTCATTCCCGCGCGCGTCGCACGGGTCTCCGGATAACGGCGGAGTGCCGGCGCGGCCTACTTTTTTGATTCAGCCTGCAGCTCAGGAGTGATCTGCTGCGGGTCAGCCCCGGACTTGCACCGACCGCCCGGTCTCTGGAGCGCTGCGCTCCCGCCATTTGTCTCCGTCATCGCCTTTTCACTCTATGAAACGGGGAAGTACCCCCGAATAGCACAAGAGCCCGCGCAAGCTGCACGGGCCGGCAGCGAGCTGCCTATATGCTTTCGCCATATGGGGCGTTGCCTTCTGATTTGTATTGTATCAGCGCGTCTTTCCGAATGCAAGAACTTTTCCGCTTCACCGTGACAAAATTCGGCGCGCCGCGCGGCTTCGTTTTGTGCACAGTGATCACGCGCCGGCGTCTTTCCGGGTGCGGCCGCCGAGGCGCGTGCGGATGTCGGCGCAGAGCGCGCGGAAATCGGCCGCCGTGCGGTCAAGCAGGCCGCTCGAGCGGATGTTCACGGCGATCATGCACAGCACCGGCCCGAGGATCAGCCCGGCCACGCCCCAGAGCTTCCAGCCGAGGAAGGCGCACACGAGGCCGAAGAACGGGCTGCGGTGGAACCGCGCGCCGAGCAGCCTCCGCCCGGCCACATTGCGCGCAAAGAACACCACAAGATATAAAAGCGTCAGATAAAGCCCCTTGAGCCAGTCTCCGCCGTAGCAGCACGCGACGGCCCACGGGATGAGCACCGCGCCGCTTCCGACGTACGGCAGGAAGTCGAGCACGCCCATAAACAGCGCGAGCAGCGCCGCATACTGCACCCGCAGCAGGAGCAGCCCGCCCAGATCGATGAGCGACACCATGACCGACAGCGCCAGCGACGCCATCAGATACCCGCCAAACGTGTGCCGCAGCACCGTCAGGATCCGCAGCAGCGGGCGGAACTTTTCGTCGCGCAGCGCCGCGCGCACCTTGATGTGCATCCCGTCAAAATCGTCGAGGATAAAGTAGCAGCCCATGACGAGCGCGATCACGAACAAAAGCGCCGTCGGCGCGAGCTTCGCCGCGGCCGTCGCAAGCGAAATGAGCCAGGACGAGAGCGGCCCGATCAGCCCCTGAGCTGTCGAGCGGGCGGCCTCGATGAGCGCGTCCATGTTCTGCCGGATGACGGCGCTGCCGAACGGCAGCACGATGCGCGCGCGCACGCCCGCGATGAAGCGGTCGGCCTGACCCATCAGCTCCTGCCAGCCGGTGGCAAGGCCGACGGCCTCCGTCACCGCGAGGTAGACCAGATAGATCACGAGCGCAAACGCCGCCAGAAATCCCACCACGACAAACACGATCGCCACAGGCCGGCGCGGCAGGTGCGTTTTTTTGCACACGGCCTTCACGACCGGATTGAGCGCCCACGCGCAGAAATATGCCGCGAGAAACGGCAGCAGCAGCCCCAGAAGCCACACGCCGAGCGTCAGCACGAGCACGACGGCGCCGATGATGACCGCCGAGCGGATCGCGATGCGCCGGTAGAGCGTTTTGCTCTCCTGCTCCATGGCGCGCACCTCCTTTGCCGCAGTTTTCCCCATTATAACACCGCGTGCGCCGCTGCGCAACGACGCGTTTCCCGTTTTTTCGCGCGCCATCGCCCGCCCGCTGCGCAAAATGCCGAAAACGCACGCCCGCCCGATGCCGGCAGGAACCGACACGGCCGGGCGGGCATAGGATGGTGCGAAGCAAGTCGCTTCTGATTTTGGAAGGAGGCATCATCCATGTGCAATGAATTCCGCGCTCTCCTCGGCTGCGGCCGGACGGACAGCATCCGCGTGCCGGCATTTCTGACGGGCGGCTGCACCGGCACTGTCGGCGGCACGACGACGACCCGCCCCGCCTGCAGCTGCACCGGCACCGTCGGCGGCACGACGACGACCCGACCCGCCTGCGGCTGCGCCGGCACCGTCGGCGGCACGACGACGACCCGCCCTGCCTGCGGCTGCACCGGCACTGTCGGCGGCACGACGACGACCCGACCCGCCTGCGGCTGCACCGGCACCGTCGGCGGCACGACGACGGGCTGTCCGTGCGCCTGCGCCTGCCGCTGCGGCGCAAACTGCTGCCCCTGAGTCTGCCCTGCACGCCGCCCGCCCGGGCGGCGTACATAAGGCTCCCTCCTTCCGACTGCCCGCCGCACTGTGCGGCGGGCGGTTTTCTGTTTTTCCGAAGACTCCGGCATTTTCCCCACACCGGAAAACAAAATCTTTGCCTGTTTTGTGACGATATGATGATTGCATTTACCGAATTGCAGTGTTATAGTGTTGCTATTCCAGTTATGATATTTCCACAGGAGGTTATGCAACATGGCAACCATGTACTACGAGAAAGACTGCGACCTCTCCGTTCTGAGCGGCAAGACGATCGCAATCGTCGGCTACGGCTCCCAGGGTCACGCGCACGCGCTGAACCTGCGTGACTCCGGCTGCAAGGTCATCATCGGCCTGCGCCGCGGCAAGTCCTGGAACGCGGCCGAGAAAGACGGCTTTGAGGTCTATACCGTCGCCGAGGCGACGCAGAAGGCCGACATTATTATGATCCTCATCAACGATGAGCGGCAGGCCGAGCTGTACAACGAGTCCATCGCGCCCTACCTCACCGAGGGCAAGGCCATCGCCTTTGCCCATGGCTTCAATATCCGCTATCAGCTCATCAACCCGCCGGCCGGCGTGGACGTGTTCATGGCCGCGCCGAAGGGCCCGGGCCACACCGTCCGTAGCCAGTATGTCGCGGGCAAGGGCGTCCCGTGCCTTGTCGCCGTCGAGCAGGACGCGACGGGCAACGCCTACCAGATCGCGCTTGCGTACATCGCCGGCATCGGCGGCGCGCGCGCCGGCATCATGGAGACGACGTTCCACGACGAGACCGAGACCGATCTCTTCGGCGAGCAGACCGTCCTGTGCGGCGGCGTGGTCGACCTGATGCGCTGCGGCTTCGAGGTGCTCGTCGAGGCCGGCTATGCCCCGGAGAACGCGTACTTTGAGTGCATCCACGAGATGAAGCTCATCGTCGACCTCATCAACAAGGGCGGCGTCGCGGCCATGAACTTCTCCATCTCCGACACGGCCGAGTTCGGCGAGTATGTCTCCGGCCCGCGCGTCATCCCGCACGAGGAGACGAAGGAGCGCATGCGCGCGGTCCTGTCCGACATTCAGGACGGCACGTTCGCCGGCCGCTGGATCGCCGAGAACAAGAACGGCCGCACCTACTTCAATTCCAAGCGCGCCCAGCTTGCAAAGCATCCGATGGAGGTCGTCGGCAAGCAGCTGCGCGACAACATGCTCTGGAAGAACGACGCCAACCTCGATAACGCGAGCAACTAAAGTTCCGCTGCAAAAAGACGGGCCGGGCTCAGCCCGACCCGCCTTTTCCATACTTTCGATAAGGAGGAGCCACTATGCTCTCTGACAACGCAACGCGCGGCGTGGAGCGCGCGCCGAACCGCAGCCTTTTTTACGCGCTCGGCCTGACGGAGGAGGAGCTGTCCCGCCCGCTCATCGGCGTCGTGTCCTCGCACAATGAGATCGTTCCGGGTCACATGGACTTAGACCGCATCTGCGAGGCCGTCAAGGCCGGCGTGCGCGCCGCAGGCGGCACGCCCATCATGTTCCCGGCCATCGCCGTGTGCGACGGCATCGCCATGGGCCATGTCGGCATGAAATACAGTCTCGTCACGCGCGACCTCATCTGCGACTCGACCGAGGCCATGGCCATCGCGCACCAGTTCGACGGCCTTGTCATGATCCCGAACTGTGACAAGAACGTGCCCGGCCTTCTCATGGCCGCCGCGCGCGTCAATGTCCCGACGATCTTCTGCTCCGGCGGCCCGATGCTCGCCGGTCACCTGAAAGACGGCCGCCGCACATGCCTGAGCCATATGTTCGAGGCCGTCGGCTCGTACCATGCCGGCACGCTCGACGAATCCGGCGTGCGCGAGTATGAGGAAAACTGCTGCCCGAGCTGCGGCAGCTGCTCGGGCATGTACACCGCCAACTCCATGAACTGCCTGACCGAGGCGCTCGGCATGGGTCTGCGCGGCAACGGCACGATCCCCGCGCCGTACTCCGCCCGCCTGCGCCTTGCCAAGCACGCAGGGATGCAGATCATGGAGCTTGTGAAAAAGGACATCCGCCCGCGCGACATCATGACAGCGGAGGCGTTTGAGAACGCCCTGACCATGGACATGGCGCTCGGCTGCTCGACGAACTCCATGCTCCACCTGCCCGCCATCGCGCACGAGGCCGGCGTCACGATCGACCTCGACATCGCCAACACCATCTCCGCCCGCACGCCGAACCTCTGCCACCTCGCGCCGGCCGGCGAGACGTACATGGAGGACTTAGACCGCGCCGGCGGCGTCTGGGCCGTCATGAAGGAGCTGACGAAGAAGGATCTTCTCCACACGGATCTTCTGACCGTCACGGGCAGAACCATCGCCGAAAATCTCGAGGGCGTGGAAAATCTCGACCCCGAGATCATCCGCCCGGTCGAAAATCCGTACTCTCCCTACGGCGGCATCGCCGTGCTGCGCGGCAACCTCGCGCCGGACGGCTGCGTCGTCAAGCGCAGCGCCGTCGCGCAGGAGATGATGGTCCACGAGGGCCCGGCCCGCGTGTTTGACTCCGAGGAGGAGGCCATCGAGACGATCTACGCCGGCGGCATCCATCCCGGCGACGTCGTTGTCATCCGCTACGAGGGCCCGAAGGGCGGCCCGGGTATGCGCGAGATGCTCAACCCGACAAGCGCCATCTGCGGCATGGGCCTCGGAGAGAGCGTCGCGCTCATCACCGACGGCCGCTTCTCCGGCGCAACGCGCGGCGCGGCCATCGGCCACGTCTGCCCCGAGGCGGCCATGGGCGGCCTCATCGGCCTCGTGCGCGACGGCGACCGCATTGCCATCGACATTCCGAACTGCCGCATCGACCTGCTCGTCGGCGACGACGAGATCGCCGCGCGCCGCGCCGCGTGGGTCTGTCCGGAGCCGAAGGTCAAGACGGGCTACCTCGCCCGCTACGCCAAGATGGTGTCGCCCGCCAGCGAGGGCGCCGTTCTGAAGCTGTAAGCTCCGCAAATAATTCCGCCCGGCATCTGAAGTGCCGGGCGGAATTTCTGTTTGAACTTTGCGCCGCCCCTGTGCTATAATAGCAGAACAAAACGTGAAAGAAGGAACATGCGATGCAGGAGCTGACCGAGCTGCAGCATATGCTCGAGACGAGCCGCCCCAGCGGCTGGGACGCGCTGCCGGACATTGCGCTTTACATGGATCAGGTCGTCTCATACCTCCGCCGCCAGACCATCGGCGTCGGCGAGCAGGACGACGCGCCCATGACGAGCGCCATGATCAACAACTACATCAAAGACGGGCTGCTCCCGCGCGCCAACGGCAAGCGCTACAGCCGCGAGCATCTTGTCTACCTCACGGCCATCTCGCTGCTCAAGAACGTCCTGTCCGTCAAGGACATGAAGCTGCTGCTCGGCAGCGAGATCACGCCGGGCAGCGAGCCGGAGTTCTTCCGCGGCTTTTTAGAGCGCGTGGACATCAGCTTTCAGGATGTCGCCCGCTCCGTCGACCCCAGCATCGGCGAAAGTGAGCTGGCCAACTTCGCGCTCGACCTTGCCATTGTCTCGAGCGCGACGAAGATCGCCTGCGAGCAGGTGCTCTCCATCCTCCGGGCAAAAGCGGCCGAATCCCCGGCTGAATCCTGAACGCAAAATAAGCACCGGATGCCGCGCGGCATCCGGTGTCTTTTCATGATCGCTGCGCGGTCAGGTGATCGGCGCGGCGGTTGTGGACAAACATATATACCGCCATGCCGATGATGAGCACATAGCCGATGAAGCTGTACACATCCGGGATCTGCCGGAACAGGAAAAAGCCCAGAATGGCCGAGAAGATGACCTGCGTATAGTCATACACAGACAGCTCGCTGGCCGGCGCGAACGTGTAGGCGGCCGTGATGGAGAACTGCCCGCCCGCACCCGCGACGCCCGTCATAACGAGCCAGAACACCTGCATCCACGTCATGGGCGCGTGAATGGCGATGAGATACGGCAGCGTCACAAGCGTGGAAAACGCCGAGAACACGAACACGATGACCGTGCCCGGCACGTCATAGCGCTTCATCATGCGCACGAACGTATACGCCACGCCCGCGCCGAGCCCGCCGAGCAGACCGACGAGCGACGGGCCGAGGTCCAGATTGGAAAACGTCGGCTTGACGACGAGCACGCAGCCGATGAACGCGACGATGACCGCGACCGTCTGCCGCAGGCTGATGCGCTCTTTCAGCATGAACCACGAGAAAATGATCGCGAAAAACGGCGACATTTTATTGAGCATGGACGCATCGGCCAGCACGAGGTGGTCGACGGCATAGAAATTGCACAGAAGGCCGACCGTCCCGCAGGCGGAGCGGCCGAGCAGGCAGAGGACAGACTGCTTCGTCGGGTGAAACTCCGGCTTCTGCCGCAGCAGTACGATTCCCGCGCACAAGACGGCGACGACGTTGCGGAAAAAGCTCTTCTGCATGGACGGCACATCCCCGGCCAGGCGGATGAACGTCCCCATGAGCGCAAAGCACAGCGCGGCGGACAAGATGCACAAAATGCCCTTCGACCGGCTCTTCATCTCGCATTCCCCCGTTTTTTCTTCGATAATTTGAAAGTATATCACGTTCATCCTGCATTTGCAAATCATTTTCGGACGTGAAAAACGCGGCCGGAGCATTTCGCTCCGGCCGCGCGCGTTATTCCTTCGCCTGCGCACCTTCGGCCGTGCGGCGGCGCTGCCCCATGCAGATGCCGAAGCCGTGCGTCAGATCCTGCACCACGCAAGTCACTCGCCTTTCTCTTTCAAAAGCAAGCAACATCATAGCGAATCCGCCCCCACCCGTCAATCGGCGGATTTCCCGATTTGCGGGAGATTTTGCGGGGATGGAATCGGCAGTTTGACAGAGGCGGAGGATTGGGGGAGCTGCCGCCGCGTCTGCTGCGCGCCAATTGCGGCACACGCTTTCCAGAAAGGCCCCCTTGTGCAAAGGGGGCTGTCGGCGGAGCCGACTGAGGGATTGTAAGGTTGGGCAAAGCACAAAGGCACCGTCCGAACATGCCCTACAGCAAACCCTCCACCCTACGATCCCTCCGCCACGGCGTTCCGCCGTGCCACCTCCCTTTACACAAGGGAGGCTTTGGCGCGCGCTGCTATTTCGCCGCATCTCATCCCGCGCGCAAAAGCCGCCCGGACGCATCTGCGTCCGGGCGGCCTGCGATTTTTCTCACACTTCCATAATGACCGGCAGGATCATCGGGCTGCGCTTGGTCTTTTTGTAGAGATACCCCGACAGATCGCCCTTGACGGCAGCCTTGATGGCGGCCCAGTCGGTGATGCGGCGGGTCTGGCAGCCGTCGAGCGCCTCGAGGGCGACGCGGCGGAGCTCCTCCATGAGGTTTTCCGACTCCTTGACGTACACGAAGCCGCGCGTGATGATCTCGGGGCCGGCGACGATGCCACCGTTGTCCCGCGAGAGGCTCACGGCGACGATGATCATGCCGTCCTCGGCCAGATGCTTGCGGTCGCGCAGGACGACGGAGCCGATGTCGCCGACGCCGGAGCCGTCGACGAGGACTTTCCCGGCCGGGACGGTGCCCGTCATTTTGCATGTGCGGCTCGTCAGCTCAATGACGCGGCCGACGTCCGCAATGACGATGTTGCGCGGGTCCATGCCCATGGTCTGCGCAAGGCGCGCGTGCGTCCACAGGTGGCGCTGCTCGCCGTGGATGGGGATGAAGAACTTCGGGCGCACGAGCGCGTGGATGATCTTCAGCTCCTCCTGGCAGGCGTGGCCGGAGACGTGCAGGTCGGCCATTTTGTTGTAGACGACGTCCGCGCCCTTGCGGTAGAGCTCGTTGATGACGTTGCCGACGGAGACCTCGTTGCCCGGGATGGCGGACGCGGAGATGATGATGCGGTCGCCCGGCTGGATCTCGACCTGCTTGTGGCCGGAGAAGGCCATGCGGTAGAGCGCGGACATGTTCTCGCCCTGCGAGCCGGTGCAGACGATGGTGACTTTGTTTTTCGGCAGGTTCTTGATGGCCGACAGCTCCACGAGCGTGTTCTCCGGCACATCGAGATAGCCGAGCTCGACGGAGACCTTGATGATGTTCTCCATGCTGCGCCCCGTGACGGCGACCTTGCGGCCGTACTTGTGCGCCACGGTCAGGATGGACTGGATGCGGTGCGCGTTCGAGGCGAACGTCGTGACGATGATGCGCTGCTCGCAGCCCTTGAACAGGCCGTCAAGCCCCTCATAGACGGTGCGCTCGGACGCGGTGTAGCCCGGCCGCTCGACGTTGGTCGAGTCTGAGAGCATGCACAGCACGCCCTCCTTGCCCAGCTCGCCGATGCGGGCCAGATCGATGATGCCGCCCTCGGCCGGCGTCGGGTCGATCTTGAAGTCGCCCGTAAAGAGCACGGTGCCGACCGGCGTATGGATGGCGAACGCGACGGCGTCGGCGATGGAGTGGTTGACGTGGATGAACTCCACGTCGAAGCACCCGGCCCTGACCGTCTCGCCGGCCTCATGCGTATAGAGCTTCGTCTTTTCGAGCAGGCCGTGCTCCTCGAGCTTCAGCTCCACAAGGCCGATGGTCAGGCGCGTCGCGTGCACGGGCGCCTTGATCTGCTGGAGCACGTACGGCAGCGCGCCGATGTGATCCTCATGCCCGTGCGTGAGGAAGATGCCGCGCAGCTTCGACTGGTTCTTGATGAGGTATGTGACGTCCGGGATCACAAGATCCACGCCGTACATGTCGTCCTCGGGGAAGCCCATGCCGCAGTCGATGATAATGATGTCGTTGCCATACTCGACCGCGGTGATGTTCTTGCCGATCTCGTCAAGGCCGCCGAGCGGAATGATTTTCAGTTTCTCAGCCAAATTTGATTCACTACTCCTTCACTGTCCGCGAAGTGGCTGCTTCGCGCCGCTTGTCCAAAGCGGAATGATCCATGTTTTACGGCCGCAAACAGGCCTCACATCATGAACGGACAGCGTCCGGGCAGGCAAAAAGCGCATGGCAAAGCACGCACACGCGCCCCGGAAGGTCGGCCCCGTCTCGCCGCCGCTCCGGGAATTCGTCTGCCAAAAATATGCCGTTGTACGCCGCCCCGCAAGCGGGCGGCTTTTATATGCTGTACTGTCCGTACACAATATACCAAATCAAAGGGGCCGGTTCGGCCCGCTATACCTGATACAGTATAGCACACTCCCGGCTGGAAGTATACAGAAATATTTCCGCCCGCTTATTTTCGCGGCAGGCGCGCCCGCACGCCGGCGCACACGCGGCTGTAGCACCACGCGATCGGGATGGCCAGCGCGATGGCCATCGCGGAGACGAGCGTCCCGCGCCAGATGCGCTTCACGCCGAGGCGCAGCAGGCAGTAGAGCACCTTCTCGTGCAGCAGATACAGCTCGAGCGTAAACCCGCCGAGGAACGCGAAAAACCGCTCGGCGCTCCGCAGCACCGGCGCGTCCTTTGCGGCCGCGCCGAGCTGCGCGAGCAGCACCGTCAGAAGAAAGCACAGCGGCGCGTTGATGAGCCGCGACCACGGCTTGACGAGATAATGCCAGAACTTGAACGCAAACAAAACCGCAAACAGCGCCAAAAGCGCCGCGCCCGTCCCGCGCGGAGCCTTTTTGTCCTCCTCGCACCACGGCGCGGCGAGCAGCCCGAGCAGAAACGACGGCACGCGCGAAAACGCGATCTCCGTCCGCTCGTAGCTCACCGGCGCAGCCTTCGCCCAGACCGCGTTGAGCGCGACAAATGCCGCGATGAGAAGCCACATCCACACCGCGCCGAGCTTCGCCGTCCGAAGCCGCCACAGGAGCGGGTATACCGCGTAGAGCACCAAAATGAGCGCCACGAACCACTCCGTCCGGAAGCCCTTCGTCCAGAATGTCAAAAGCGTCACGTCTGCGAAAAACGCCCGCCAGCCCGCGCCGCCGAGCAGGTCGAAATACCCGAACCACACGAGCACGACCGGCAGCAGCGGCAGCACGGTGCGCTCGATGCGCTTGCGGTAGAATGGCCAGAGTCTGCGGTCATTTTTTCGCGAGCGGTAGAGCCCGATCGCCGAGAGCACAAGGAACATCTCCACGCCGATGTTGCAGAACACCTTGAAAAACCGGACGTTATAGGTGTTGATTGCGAGCGGCGAATGGAAGATCATGATCAGGAAGATCGCAATGCCGAACAGGCATGGCCGCATCTCATTGACCCGGCCGAAGGAAAACGCGCGCTTGTCCATAAAATGCTCCCTCTTTTCTCAAAGCAAGTTCCATTATACCCGCCCTTCTTCCCGCGCGCAACCGGGCATTTTATCTCGTTGCTCGTTGCATTATCTCGAATTCTTTGATATAATATCTTGAATTATTATCGGCACATCAGCCTGTAAGGAGAATGCCGCTTGAACAAGAAGCTCAACCGTATGCTCGAGCCGAGCATGGCGATCTACTTTCTCGTGATGCTCGCCTATGCCGCCGCGTCGCTCGTGTGGCAGTGGAGCCCCGTCTATCTCGCCGCCGGCGAGGCGGGGCTGACTGTGCTGCTGTTCATCATCTACCGCGCGACGAGCGTCCGGCGCAGGAACGAGATCTTAAAGTACATCGAGGCGACCGCCTCCGAGGCGGACACCGCCGCGGCCGACACGGCCAATATGCCGCTGCCGATGATGATCGTCTCCATGCGCTCGGGCGAGATCATCTGGGGCAACAGCCTCTTCACGCAGCTGACCGGCTGCGGCGACGAGCTGTTCAGCAAAAAAATGCAGGACGTGTTCCCCGACCTGTCCATCATCTGGCTCGTCGAGGGCAAAGCCGAGTCGCCCGACGAGCTGACGTACAACGGCCGGCGCTACCGCGTGCTCGGCAACCTCGTCCGCTCGGACGACGGCGGCAAGCCGCTCATGCTCGCGTCGATCTACTTTGTGGATATGACCGACCTTCTCAACGCGCGCGACGAGTATGTCCGCTCGCGCCCCATCGTGTCCATCGTGCTCATCGACAACTACGACGAGCTGACGAACAACCTGACCGACAACAACGTCTCCACGCTCAACGCCGCCATCGACGTGCGCATCAACGAGTGGGCCGAGGGTCACAACGGCCTTCTGCGCAAGATCGAGCGCAACCGCTACATCTTCATCTTCGAGTCGCGCTATTTGCAGGAATTCGTCGACGGCAAATTCTCGCTGCTCGACTCGATCCGCTCCGTCGTCAATCCGTCGGGCATCGCGGCGACCATCTCGCTCGGCATCGGGCGCGACGGCGCGAGCTTTCAGGAAAATTATGAGTTTGCGGCGCTCGCCATCGAGACGGCGCTCGCGCGCGGCGGCGATCAGGCCGTCATCAAAAACCGCTACAACTTCACGTTCTACGGCGGCCGCGCCCGCGAGACGGAGCGGCGGACGAAGGTCAAGTCGCGTGTCATGGCCAATTCGCTCTGCGAGCTCATCAGCCAGTCGTCGCACATCTTCGTCATGGGCCACAAAAACGCCGACCTCGACGCCGTCGGCGCCGCGGCGGGCGTCGCGTGCATCTGCCGCAAGTGCGGCAAGCAGGCGCACATCGTCGTCGACCTCCAGAAAAACGCCGCCGGGCAGCTCATCTCCCGCCTTCAGGCGACGCCGGAGTACGCCGACAGCTTCATGAGCGTGCAGGACGCGCTGCTGCTGGCCGACGCGCGCAGCCTGCTCGTCGTCGTCGACACGAACCGTCCCGATCAGGTCGAGTCCATCGAGCTTCTGGAGTCTCTAAGCCGCACGGCCATCATCGACCACCACCGCCGCGCGGCCGACTTCATCGAGCAGGTCGTGCTCAACCTGCACGAGCCGTTTGCATCGAGCGCGTCCGAGCTTGTGACGGAGCTTCTGCAATATTCTGTCGAGACGCACGACATTCTCCCCATCGACGCCGAGGCGCTTCTTGCCGGCATCGTGCTCGACACGAAGAACTTCAGCGTCCGCACGGGCGGGCGCACGTTCGAGGCCGCGGCGTTCCTTCGCCGCGCGGGCGCGGACACCGTCAGCGTCAAGATGCTCTTCCAGAACGACCTTGACAGCACGCTTGCCCGCTACAGGATCCTTCAGGCGGCCAAGCACTACCGCGGCGACATCGCCATCGCCGCGCTCGACTACACCTGTAACCGCACGGTGGCCGCGCAGGCGGCCGACGAGCTGCTCAATATCGCAGGCATCCAGACCTCGTTCGTTCTCTACCCCGACGGCAGCCGCGTCATCATCTCGGCGCGCGCCATCGGCGACGCGAACGTGCAGGTCATCTTAGAGCCGCTCGGCGGCGGCGGCAACGCCGCGACCGCAGGCGCGCAGGTTCCGGACTCGTCGGTGCGCGACGTGCTGACCTGTCTGGTGGAATCCATCGACAAATTCTACGAGGAGTGAATCATATGAAAGTCATTTTACAGCAGGACGTCCGGGGCAAGGGCAAGAAGGGCCAGCTCATCGAGGTGTCCGACGGCTACGGCCGCAACTACCTTCTGCCGCGCAAGCTTGCCATCGAGGCGACCGCGGACAACATCAACACCATGAAGATGAACGACAAGGCCACGGCCGAGCGTCAGGCCAGAGAAAAGGCCGAGGCGCTCGAGCTGCGCGATTTTCTCAAGGAGAAGACCGTCGTCGTCAAGGCCAAGGGCGGCGGGGCCGGCCGTCTGTTCGGCTCGGTCACGTCGGCCGAGATCGCGCAGGCGCTCAGCGAGCAGTTCGGCAAGCAGGTCGACAAGCGCAAGATCGTCCAGGGTGACCCCATCAAGGCCGTCGGCTCGTACACCGTGAAGGTCAAGCTCGGCTACGAGATCACAGCCGACCTGCGCATCCGCGTCGAGGAGCTGTAACCCCGTATAATCCACCCCGCAAAGGAGGCGATCACATGGACGAGCTGCTCGCGCGCCAGACGCCGCACTCGCTTGAAGCCGAGCAGTCCGTGCTCGGCGCAATGCTCATCGACAGCCGCTGCGTCGGCGACGTCATCGGGATGCTGCTGCCGGAGGACTTCTATCTCCAGCAGAACCGCGACATCTACGAGACGATCTACTCCATGTTCAACTTCTCCGAGGTCATCGACCCGATCACCGTGCTCGACAAAATGCGCGAGCGCGGCGTGTTCAACGAGCAGAGCTCCGTCGATTACGTCATGCAGCTCATGGAGATCACGCCGACGGCGGCCAACGTCAAGGAATACGCCGCCATCGTGCGCGACAAGGCGCTGCTGCGCGCCATCGCCGAGACGGCGTCGGAGATCAATAACACCGTCTACGAGGGCGTCGGTACGGCCGAGCAGATCTTAGAGTCCGCCGAGAAAAAGGTCTTCGCCCTGCGCAAGGGACAGGGCCGGCAGGATCTTGAGCACATCGGCACCGTCCTGCTCAGCGTCTTTGACCGGCTCAAGGAGCTCTCGCGCTCCGGCAGCGAGATCGCGGGCCTGTCCACCGGCCTTGTCGACCTCGACCGGAAGATCAACGGTCTCAACGGCTCCGACCTCATCCTCATCGCCGCCCGACCCGGCATGGGCAAGACGTCCATGGCGCTCAACATCACGCTGAACGTCGCCAAGCGGACGGACAAAGCCGTCGCGTTCTTCTCGCTCGAGATGAGCAAGGAGCAGCTGGTCATGCGCCTTGTATCGAACGAGAGCTTCGTCGACAACCAGAAGCTCGTCACCGGCAACCTGACCGAGGACGAGTGGAGCAAGATCGGCATCGCCTCGTCCGCCCTGTCGCAGACAGACATCCGCATCGACGACAACCCCGCCACGACCGTCGCAGAGATGAACGCCAAGTGCCGCCGCATCGACAACCTCGGCCTCATCGTCATCGACTACCTCCAGCTCATGACGACGGCCGACAAGGGCCGTCAGGCAGAAAACCGCGTGCTCGCCGTCGGCGAGATGTCGCGCGCCATGAAGATCATGGCCAAGGAATTAAACGTCCCCGTCATCTGCCTGAGCCAGCTCTCCCGCGCCAATGAGAGCCGCTCGGACAAGCGCCCCATCCTGTCCGACCTGCGTGAGTCCGGCTCCATCGAGCAGGACGCCGACGAGGTCATTTTCCTCTACCGAGACGACTATTATAATGAGAATTCCGAGGAGAAAAACGTCGCCGAGGCCATCGTGGCCAAAAACCGCCACGGCGAGACCGGCACGGTCAAGCTCCAGTGGCTGCCGCAGTACACGACGTTCTCCGACCGGGAGTGGAAGCATGACGGATGAGATCCGCGCGTTTTTGCGCGCAAGGCTGTCTCCCGGTGATACGGCGCTGTGCGCCGTGTCCGGCGGGCCGGACTCCATGGCGCTGCTGCGCGCGATGGAATCTGTCTCGCGCGAGCTGCAGCTCTCGCTCGCCTGCGCGCATTTTCACCACGGGCTGCGGGACGCGGCGGACGCGGACGCGGACTTCGTGAAAGACTACTGCGCTTCGCGCGGCATCGCGTTTTTCCTTGGCCGCGCAGACCTCGCCGCCGAGAGGCGGCCCGGCGAGAGCGTGGAGGAGGCCGCGCGGCGGCTTCGCTATGCGTTTTTAGAATCCGTCCGCCCGGATGCTTATCTTCTGACGGCGCACACGGCGGACGACAACCTCGAGACCATGCTCATGCACCTGCTGCGCGGCGCGTCGCTGCGCGGCCTTGCCGGCATCCCGCCCGTGCGCGGGCGCATCCTGCGCCCGATGCTCGGCCTGACGCGCGCGGACGTGCTGGACTACCTTGAAAAAACGGCCACGCCGTACCGCACGGATGAGACAAATGCCTCAGACGACTATCTCAGAAACCGCATCCGCCATCACGTCATCCCCTTCCTCACATCCGAGAATCCGTCCGTCGCCAAAACGGCGCAGGCGGCCGGTCTCCGGCTGCGCGAGGAGGACGCGGTACTCAGCTCGCTCGCGCAGCAGGCGCTCTGCACCGCGCGCGTGCCGGATGGGCTTTCCTGCGCGGCGCTCGCCGCGCATCCGGACGCGATTCTGCGCCGTGCGCTGCTCGCGTTTTTGCGGGAGAGCGGCGCGGCTGAGCTGTCTGCCCGGCAGGTCGAAGCCGCGCTGGCGCTCGTGCGCTCCGGCGATCCGGGCGCGGCCGTTTCGCTCTGCGGCGGCCGGACGCTCCGGCGGGAGTACGATCTTCTCACGCTCGCGCCCGCGCCGGAGGCCGCGTTTGAAAAAACGCAGCTCAATGTCCCCGGCGTGACGATTCTTCCCGCGCTCGGCCTTCGCATCTCGTGCAAAACTGCGTTCTGGCGCGAAAGCGACGAAATTTCCGCGTCCATCGCGATACACTATACCGGCGGCCCTGTTTTTGTCCGGCCGCGCCGCACCGGCGACGTCATCGGCCTGCCCGGCGGCCGCCGCAGCCTCAAAAAGCTCATGATCGACCGGAAAATTCCGGCCGCGCAGCGCGGCTTCGTCCCTGTTTTTGAGGACGAGACCGGAATTGCCGCCGTCTGCGGCCTCGTCGACCAGAGCCGCCTGCCCCGCGCGGGAGCGCCCGCGCTGTATATTCAGATAGAAAAGGACGGATACTCCAATGAGCATTCATGACGACATCGAACGCGTTCTCATCACCGAAGAGCAGATCCGCGCCCGCATCGCCGAGCTCGGAAAAGAGCTCACGCGCGACTACGCGGACAAAAACCCCATTTTCCTCGGCGTTCTGCGCGGCGTGGTCATCTTCTACGCCGACATGGTCCGCGCCGTGCCCATCCCGTGCGAGTTCGACTTTATGGCTGTCTCGTCCTACGGCTCCGGCACGCAGTCGAGCGGCAACATCAACATCTCCAAGGACATGACCATCGACGTCCACGGCCGCCATGTCGTCATTTTAGAGGACATCCTCGACACGGGCCGCACGCTTCAGGCCGTCTGCCGCCTGCTGGAGCACCGCGGCGTCGCGTCGCTTCGCATCTGCACGCTGCTCGACAAGCCCGAGCGCCGCACCGTGGACATCACGGCCGACTACACGGGCTTTACCGTCCCGAACGAATTTGTCGTGGGCTACGGCCTGGACTACAACGATCATTACCGCAACCTGCCCTACGTTGGTGTCCTCAAGCCCGAAATCTACGCCTGACAAGGAGACGCTTCATTGAAAAAACAATCCAGGATCGCCAACCTCGTGCTGCTGGCGCTCGTACTCATGGTGCTGCTCATCTCGTTCTCCATCCTTACGCGGGGCAGCAAGACGGACTCCGTCACATATTCCGAGGTCGTCACGCTGTTCAAAGGCGAGCAGGTCGACTCGTTCACCGTCGAGGATCAGGTGCTCGTCATGGATCTGAAGGCGCCGTATGAGGATCGGACGACCATCACCTACGAGCTGGCGAATTTTTCCGTGTTCTACTACGATCTCGGCGAGCTCATCGCCGATCAGTTAGAGCGCGGCGTTCTCAAGTCGTATGACTATCCGCGCGGATACGAGACGCCGTGGTGGCTGACGTTTCTGCCGTATGTGCTCGTCGCTGTCGTCATCCTTGTGCTGTGGTATGTCATGATGAAGTCCGCCGGCGGCGGCGCGGGCGGCGGCGTCATGAAATTCTCCCGCGCGCGCACGACCGGCGCGCCCGAAGGGGAAAACAAGGTCACCTTTGCCGACGTGGCCGGCGCAGACGAGGAAAAGGCAGAGCTTGAGGAGATCGTCGACTTCCTGCGCGACCCGAAACGGTTCGACGCCATCGGCGCGAAGATCCCGCGCGGCGTGCTGCTCGTCGGCCCTCCGGGAACGGGCAAGACGCTTCTGGCCAAGGCCGTCGCAGGCGAGGCGGGCGTGCAGTTTCTGTCCATCTCCGGCTCTGATTTCGTCGAGCTGTACGTCGGCGTCGGCGCCAGCCGCGTGCGTGACCTGTTCGATCAGGCCAAAAAAGTCGCGCCGGCCATCGTGTTCATCGACGAGATCGACGCCGTCGGCCGCCGCCGCGGCGCGGGTCTCGGCGGCGGACATGACGAGCGCGAGCAGACGCTCAACCAGCTGCTCGTCGAGATGGACGGCTTCGCCGCCAACGACGGCGTCATCGTCATGGCCGCCACGAACCGCAAGGACATCCTCGACCCCGCGCTCCTGCGCCCCGGCCGGTTCGACCGGCAGATCTACGTCGGCGCGCCCGACGCGCGCGGCCGCACGGAGATCTTAAAGATCCACTCGCGCAACAAGCCGCTCGCGGACGACGTCGACCTGAAGCTCGTCGGCAACGCGACGGCGGGCTTCACGGGCGCGGATCTTGCCAACCTCATGAACGAGGCGGCGCTGCTCGCCGCGCGCAGCAGCCGGCTCGTCATCACAATGGCCGACATTGAAGAGGCCATGCTCAAGGTCCTCGCCGGCCCGGAGAAGAAAAGCCGCGTCGTCTCGCAGCATGAGCGCCGCCTGACGGCCATCCACGAGGCCGGCCACGCCGTGGCCATGTATCACCTGCCGACGCACGACCCGGTCCACTCCATCACGATCGTCCCGCGCGGCGGCGCCGGCGGCATGACCATCTCGCTGCCGGAGGAGGATCACAGCTTTGCCTCGCGCAACGAGATGTTCGAGCAGATCGTCTCCCTGCTCGGCGGCCGTGTGGCCGAGGCGATCCTGATGGACGACATCTCGACCGGCGCGTCGAACGACATCCAGCGCGCCAGCGAGATCGCGCGCGACATGGTCGCCCGCTACGGCATGAGCGACCGCTTGGGCGCCGTGAGCTACAGCTCCGACGGCGAGGTGTTCATCGGCCGCGACTACGAAAAAACGAAGTCGTACTCCGAGCGCGTCGCCGGCGACATCGACGACGAGGTGCGCGCCATCATCGACGCGGCCTACAAAAAATGCACGGACATCCTTGATGCCAACCGTGACAGGATCGAGCAGATCGCCGAGTTCCTGCTCGCGCACAACACCATGAGCCGCCCGCAGTTCGAGGCCGCCATGGCCGGCCGCCCCATCCCGGAAAACGGGACGGCCTCCGTGTTCGACGCCCACCGCGAGGAGAAGGAGCCGGAGACGAAAGCGCCGGAAGCTACGCCGGAGGATCCGGAATAATGCGCAGCACTCCCCGCCGCCCGGATGGGCGGCGGGTTTTTTATCACTGCGCTGCCCTCCCATCTTCTCGCCTCATAAGCGCATTTCCACAAAAACGCCCCTCCCATTCCATGCAAATTGCACTAATTTGCAAAAACAGTTGGACAACGTCTTGTGCATAAATTATAATAATGCAAAGATTGTGATCAGGAGGAACATCACCATGGCAAACGAAGCGCCGCGTCCGGCTCCGCAGCCGGCGCGTGGAAATCCATTTGAAAAATATCGCAGGCCCCTGCCCGTCCTGCCGGAATTTGACCGCTTCGATGAGGAGCTGACGGCGGACGTCGTCATCATCGGCGGCGGCCACGGCGGCACGCAGTGCGCGCTCGCCGCGGCGGAGGGCGGCGCGAGCGTCATCGTCGTCGAGGCGAAGCAGGAGGACAAATTCACCTACGTCGGCGAGCAGATCGGCACGTTCAACTCGCAATTTCTCATCAATAAGGGCTTCGGCCCCTATGACCTCAACGAGATCGTGAACGAAATCTGCCAGCAGAGCGGCTTCATGGCCAACCGCACGCTCATCAACAAATACGTCAAGCACTCCGGCGAGATGCTCGACCACATGATCTCGCTCGTCCCGGCCGGCAGCACGATCTTAGACGACGACCAGTGCAACGTCCACGAGGCCTACGGCAAGCCGAGCTATCCCGTCACGGTCGGCGGCTGCAAAAGCTGGGCCGGGACGCTGCAATTCCGCGGCGGCATCCGCGCCCGTCCGCTGCCGCCCGAGCCGGGCGAGCGGATGCGCAACACGTCGCGCCTGCCGGAGTTTGAAATGCTCGCCGTCCGCCGCTCGCAGGAGCTCGGCGCGGTGTGGAGCTTCGGCGTGCGCGCGCAGCGGCTCATTTCCGAAAACGGCCGCGTCGTCGGCGCATATGGCAAGCGCACCAAGGACGGGGCGATCATCCGCTTTAACGCCCGCCGCGCCGTTGTGCTGGCCACGGGTCTGCCCGGAAACGGCGTCGACCTCGGGCGCGACGTCGGCGGCTTCGTCGAGCCGGACGTGCATGTGTCAACGTCGCTCATCCTGCCCGTGCGCTGCTTCGGAAACTCGTCATTTTTGCTGCTCAATGCGCGCGGCGAGCGCTTCTGCAACGAGTCCGTGCCCTATGGCCTGTCGTCCGCCGTCATGCTTCAGCCGCCGGGCCATCTGTCCGTCGTCACGGACCGGAAATACATGCTCCAGATGCAGCAAAACGGCCTTCAGCACGGCAACCCGGACTTCGGCGTACCGGAATACAAAGAGCAGTTCATCGAGGACATGAACGAGGTTCCCAAGCACGGCGCCGAGGGCTTCTGCGTGCGCGACATGGCCTTTACGGGGCGCGGCGCGATGGATCGCATGTACGCCGCCGATACGCTCGATGAGCTGGCCGGCTACCTCGGCTACGAGGGCGAGGCGAAAAAAACATGGCTTGCCTCCATCGAGCGCTACAACGCGCTCTGCCGCGCCGGCGCGGACGATGACTTCCAGAAGGACGCAAACACGCTCATCCCGATCGACGAGGCTCCGTTCTACGGCGCCGTGGCCGAAAAGCCGCTCTACAAAGATCAGGCGGCGCACCCGAGCCAGCCCATCCCGGCGCTCTACACAAATAACGACATGAACGTCGTAAACGAGGATTTCCTTGAGATCACCGGCCTCTACGCCGCGGGCGACTGCCTCGGCGGGCGCTACGGCATCTACTACTACACGCCCTGCGGCGGCAACTTCATCGGCACGAGCATGACGCTCGGCCGCGAGCTTGGAAAGCACCTCGCTTCGCTCTGAAAAACCGCTTGACAAGCGCAGCGCGGTCTGTTAGAATCTCTTTAACACAGTAAAAAGACGATGAAGGGAACGAGCGGCGCAATGCGCTCCTTCAGAGAGCCGGCGGTTGGTGCAAGCCGGCGCGGCGCGCGATGCTCACTGGCCCCGGAGTTGCCTGCCCGATAAGTAGGGCAGGACGCAGCGGCAGCGTTACAGGCCAAAGCCTTGCTGGAGGCTTGAGGGTCGGGATCTTCCGACTGAACCCGGGTGGTACCGCGTTGCAAATTGAGTTTCAACGCCCCGGAACGCACGATCGCGTTCCGGGGCGTCTTTTTGTCCCCGGGGCGACGCTACTTGAGGAGGAGTTTCCATGAAACCGAAGTTTGAAAAGTACATCCCCTGCCCGCACATCCGCTTCCCTGAGCGCACATGGCCAGACAAGGAGATCACAAGGGCGCCCGTCTGGTGCTCGGTCGACATGCGCGACGGCAACCAGGCGCTCATCAACCCCATGAGCGTGCAGGCGAAGGTCGAGATGTTCCATCTTCTGTGCGACATCGGCGTCAAGGAGATCGAGGTCGGCTTCCCGTCCGCGTCCGAGACGGAGTATGAGCTGCTGCGCGAGCTCATCGACGGCGGCCACATCCCCGACGACGTGTGGATCCAGGTGCTCGTGCAGGCGCGGCCGCACCTCATCGAAAAGACGTTCGAGGCCATCGCGGGCTGCAAAAACGTCATTTTCCACTTCTATAACTCCACGTCCACGCTCCAGCGCAAGGTCGTCTTCCACATGGAAAAAGACGGCATCACGAAGATCGCCACGGACGCGGCCCAGCTCATCCGCGAGCTCAGCCAGCCCTACATCGACGGCGGCATGAACATCCGCTATGAGTATTCGCCCGAGAGCTTCATGGGCACGGAGCCGGACTACGCCGTCGAAATCTGTCAGGCCGTGCTCGACACGCTCGGCGCGACGCCGGACAACAAGGTCATCCTCAACCTGCCCAGCACGGTCGAGAATATGGCCCCGAACTACTTTGCCGACATCATCGAATATTTCTGCAAGAACCTGCCGGGGCGCGAGAGCGCCGTCATCAGCCTGCACCCGCACAACGACCGCGGCGAGGGCGTCGCGACGGCCGAGCTCGGCCTGCTCGCGGGCGCCGACCGCGTCGAGGCGACGCTCTTCGGCAACGGCGAGCGCACGGGCAACGTCGACATGATCACGCTCGCGCTCAACATGTGGACGCAGGGCGTCGACCCGGAGCTTGACTTTTCGAACATCAACCGTGTCAAGGAGATCTACGAGCGCACGACGCACATGCGCGTCCACGAGCGCCAGCCGTATGCCGGCCAGCTCGTGTTCACGGCGTTCTCCGGCTCGCATCAGGACGCCATCAACAAGGGCGTGCAGTACATGAAGGACTCCGGCACGGAGTACTGGGAGGTGCCGTACCTGCCCATCGACCCGGCCGACGTCGGCCGCGAGTACGAGCCCATCATCCGCATCAACAGCCAGTCCGGCAAGGGCGGCGCGGCGTTCGTCATGTCGACGAACTACGGCTACGACCTGCCCAAGGCCATGCACCCGGAGTTCGGCGCCATCGTCCAGGCCGAGACGGACCGCCTCGGCACGGAGCTGCTGCCGAGCCAGATCTTCGCGCTGTTTGAGCAGAACTATCTGGACGTCGACGCGACATACACGCTGCTGCGCCACTCCTTCACCGAGTCGGCCGCGCACGGTGAGGACAGCCGCGTCGGCTTTGACGGCGCGCTCGGCTACAAGGGCGGCGAGATCGTCCTGCACGGCGAGGGCAACGGCCCGATCGACGCGTTCTTCAACGCCGTCTCCGACCTGCCCATCGGCAAGTTCCACTTTGTCGACTACTCCGAGCACGCCATCTCCCGCGGCTCGGACGCGCAGGGCGTGTGCTACATCCACCTCAAAACGCCCGACGGGAAGGACGCCTTCGGCGTCGGCAAGAGCCACAACATCAACCGCGCCTCGCTGCGCGCCATTCTGTGCGCCATCAACCGCGCCATCATCGCCAAGGACGGCAAAGCAGATCTGTAAAAAACCAAAGAAATCCAGCCGCCAGATTTCCCGGCGGCTGGATTTTTTTACAAAAAAATCGGTGCTTGTAACACTTTCGTTATATTGTATAATTCGCGTCGGTTTTTCTTCGACACTTTCTATGCTTGCGATAAAATTATCAAATATCCGTTTCATTTTTTTATCTAAATTCAACCTAACCAATTTTAAAACATGTATGGTATACTATTGAGTGAAGCAAAGTAATTTTTGTTTATCCTGAGATAAAAGGCGGTGATACGGATGTCTCTCGATGCACTCAAGCAAGTCTCTGACAAAGAGCAGGCCACGGGCGCACAGCTGGCCGAAGCGACCGCTGCGGCCAAAAAGCGCGTCGCCGAAGCCGAGCGCGTAGGCAAGGCGCTCGTCGAGCAGCGGCGCGGCGAGGCGCAGGCAGAAATGCAGGCGCTCATGGAGCAGACCGTCGCGCGCGGCGAGGAGGCCTCGCGCGAGGCCAAGGCCCGGAGCGATGAGGCCTGCGCAGCCCTTCGTGCCAGTGCGCAGGCACGCATGGATGCAGCCTGCGAATTCATCATCGGAAAGGTCGTGAGCGGCTGAAATGGCAATTGAAAAAATGAAGCATCTCCAGCTCGCGGCTATGGAGGCCGACCGGCCGGCGCTGCTGGCGGAGCTGCAGCGCTTCGGCTGTCTGGAGATCACGGAGCAGGCGCAGGCGCTCGACTATCTCGAGTTTGCCCGCACCGGCGAAAGCGACTCCGAGCGCGTTCACGCAGACGCCGACCTCATCAAGGGCGCGCTGGCCATTTTGGACCGCTATGCGCCCGTGCGCACGCCGCTTTTTGACGCCGGCGAGGCCGTCGACGAAAAGACGATCTTCGACGACGACGCGCTCGCCCATGCGCTCAAGACCGCAGCGCTCCTGCGCACGAACGACGCGGCGGCCGCCGGCCTGACAAGCCGCATCGCGCACACGCAGTCGCAGCGGGACAGCCTCACGCCGTGGCTCGCCTCCGGCTTCCCGCTCGAGCGAGACGGAACGGCCGCCACTGCCGTCCGCTACGGCATGCTCCCGGCGTCCGCTTCGCCTGAACGCGCGCAGGAAGCGCTCTCGCAGCTCGACGCAGAGCTTGAGACGGTTTCGTCTGACCGCAGCGTACACTACTGCGCGCTTCTTTCCCACCGTTCGTGTCTGGACGACGCGCTCGACGCGCTCAAGCCGTTCGGCTTCTCGCTTGTCACGTTCCGCGACCTGACCGGCTCGCCGGCCGAGGCGCAGGCGGCGCTTAACGCGGAGCTCACGCGCCTAAGCGACGAGCTCGCCGACGCCCGCGCGCGCATCGTCGCATTTTCCGCAGAGCGCACGGCGCTTCGCCGCGCCAGCGACCGGCTCGCGCTCGAAGCCGCAAAAGAGGCCTCGCGCGAGAAGTTTCTGACGACGGAGCAGGTGTTTTTCCTGACGGGCTGGGTGCTCGCGCGGAAAGTCCCGGAGCTGGAAGCGCTCCTCGCGCCGTATGACTGCGCGCTGGAGCTGCGCGACCCGCAGCCGGACGAGGCGCCGGAGGTTCCCGTGCAGCTGCGCAGCAACGCGCTCACGCGGCCGCTCAACATGGTCACGGAAATGTACTCCCTGCCGGCGTATGACGGCATTGACCCCAACCCGCTGATCCTGCCGTTCTTCACGGTCTTTTTCGGCATCATGTACGCCGACCTCGGCTACGGCCTCGTGCTGCTGCTGCTCGGCATTCTGGGCAACCTGAAGATCAAAAAGCAGGGCACCATAAAGTATATGTGCGGCCTGCTCGTGCTCTGCGGCATCACAACGAGCATTTTCGGCTTCCTGTTCGGCGGATTTTTCGGCGACTCGCTGGACTACCGCGTGTTCGGCTGGCTGCGCGGCGCGCTGACAAGCCTGCCGTTCTTCGGCGTGAAGGATCCGCTTCAGGATCCGATGTGGTTCATGTACGCCTCGCTCGCCTGCGGCGGCGTCCACCTCATCTTCGGCCAGATGGTGCACATGTATATGTGCTTCCGTGACGGGCAGCCCGTCGACGCCATCTGCGATGTAGTGCCGTGGTGGCTGACGTTCGCCGGCATCGCCCTCGGCGCGCTCGGCCGCGGCTGGTGGCTGCTCCTCGTCGGCGTCCTGAGCCTCATCTGCACGCAGGGCCGCGAGAAGCCGACGCTCATCGGCAAGTTCTTCGGCGGCCTCAAGAGTCTGTATGACATCACGAGCTGGCTGGGCGACGTGCTCTCGTACACGCGCCTGATGGCGCTCATGCTCGCCGGCAGTGTCATCGCGAACGTCTTCAATATGCTCGGCAACATGACGGGGCAGATCATTGCGATCCTCATTATCTTCATCGTCGGCCACGTGTTCAACATGGCCATCAACATCATCGGCACGTACGTCCACGCGGCGCGCCTTCAGTACCTCGAGTTCTTCGGCAAGTTTTACAAGGACGGCGGCATCCCCTTCAAGCCGCTGCGCTATCAGACAAAATACACGCAAATCGTCAAGGAGGAAACTTAACATGGATCTCGTCAACATCTTTCAGTCGTTCGGCGGCTTCGCCATCGCGCTGCTCGGCGCGAGCCTTGCCGTCGGCCTGGCCTGCGTCGGCTCCGCCAAGGGCACCGGCATCGCCGGCGAGGCGGCCGCCGGCGTCGTCTCTGAGGACCCGTCGAAGTTCGGCAAGGCCATGATCCTGCAGGTGCTTCCGGGCACGCAGGGTCTGTACGGCCTCGTCGCGTGGTTCCTCGTGGCCAACAAGCTCGGCATTCTCTCCGGCTCGCTCGTCGACCTGACGGTCGCGCAGGGCTGCCAGTTCCTGTTCGCGTGCCTGCCCGTCGCCATCGGCGAGCTGCTCAGCGCCATCGCGCAGGGCCGCGTCGCGGCCGCGTCCATCGGCATTCTGGCCAAAAAGCCGGACGACTGGTCGAAGGGCATCCTGTTCTGCGTCATGGTCGAGTTCTACGCGATCCTTTCCCTGCTGGCCAGCTTCCTCATGATCAACGGCCTGTGATCGTCCATAGAGGAGAGCTTCTATGAACGGAATCGAAAAGATCATCGGCCGCATCGAGTCCGACACGCGCTCGCAGATCGACGCGCTCGGCGCGCGCACGGACGAGCAGGTCAAATCCATCACCGAGGGCTATGAGCGCGTGGCCCAGCAGGCGTATTTCACGACGTGCTCCAATGGCAAAAAAGCCGCCGAGACGCAGCTTTCGCGCATGGCGAGCGCCGACTCGCTCGCCGCGAAAAAGGCTCTGCTCGCCGAAAAGCAGCAGCTCCTTGACCAGACGTTCGGCCGCGCGCTCGACAAGCTCTGCGCGCTGCCGGAGCAGCAGCAGCTTGATCTGCTTGTCAAGCTCGCCGTCGAAGGCAGCACGACCGGCCGCGAGGAGCTCGTCTTCTCCGCGCCCGACCGCGCGCGCTACGGTAAAAAAGTCGTCGTCGCGGCAAACGAGGCGCTTGAAAAGGCCGGAAAGACGGCCTGCCTGACGCTCTCGGAGCTCTCGCGCAACATCCGCGGCGGCCTGTACGTCAAAAACGGGAACATCGAAAACAACTGCTCGTTCGAGATGATCCTGCGCCTGCTGCGCGAGCAGCTCGCAGCCGAGACGGCAAAGCTGCTGTTTGAATAAGGGAGGGAACCCCCTGCCATGAAAAACAAGCTCCGAGATACGGACTATCTCTTCATCTCCGCGCGCATTCACGCGCAGGAGAGCCGGATGCTCACGCGCGAGCGCATGGAGCGGATGCTGACCGCCCGCTCGGACGCGGAGGCCATGAAGGTGCTCGCCGAGTGCGGCTTTTCCGAGCTGCATTCTCTGGACGAGCTCGACGCGGCTCTCTCGCGCGAGCGGGAGTCGGTCTACGCCGACCTCGCCTCGCTCTCGCCGAACCCCGGCATCATCGACGCGTTCCGCATCAAGTATGACTACCACAACGCCAAGGCGCTGCTCAAGGCCGTCGCCGCCGGCACCGATGGGCGCCATATGCTCATCGACGCCGGGCGCGTCCCGGCGGACACGCTTGCGGCGGCTGTCAGCGAGGACAGCTCCTCCGCCCTTCCCGACGCTCTCGCGCGCGCCGTGGCCGAGGCCAAGAGCGTCCTTTCCGCGACGGGCGACCCGCAGCGAAGCGACTTCCTGCTCGACCGGGCGTACTTTGCCGAGATGCTTTCTGCGGCCGAGCGCTCGGGCAGCGACTTCCTGCTCGGCTATGTCCGCGCGAGCATCGACAGCGCAAACCTGCGCTCTGCCGTGCGCGCCGCGCGCCTGCGCAAGGGCGCGGACTTTCTCGCGCTTGCGCTCGTTCCGGGCGGCACGGTGGCTGACCGCGCGTTCCTGACGGCCGCGCGCACGGGCGGCGAGCTCGCCCCGCTCTTCTCCGGCTCCATCCTGCGTCCGGCCGCCGAGCTTGGCGATGCCGCGCGCAAGGGCGGCAAGCTCACCGCATTTGAAAAAGCGTGCGACGACGCGCTGGTCAGCTATCTTCGCTCGTCGCGCCTGACGCCGTTCGGCGACAGCGTGCTCATCGCCTATCTTGCCGCGCGCGAAAATGAGATCACGGCGGCGCGCATCATCATGTCGGGCCGAGCGGCCGGTGTTCCGGCCGACTCCATCCGGGAAAGGCTGCGTGAGGCTTATGTATAAGATCGCCGTCATGGGCGACCGCGACAGCGTGATGGGCTTCCGCGCCCTCGGACTCGAGGTCTTCCCGGAGTCCGACGCCGCCTCCGCGCGCCATACGCTCCATCGCCTGGCAAAAAGCGAATACGCCATCATCTATATCACCGAGCAGCTGGCCAGCCAGCTGTCCGAGGACATCGCCCGCTACAGTGGCAGTGCAGCGCCCGCTGTCATCCTCATCCCCGGCCGGTCCGGCTCGCTCGGCCTCGGCGCGAGCGCGCTGCAGGGCGCCATTGAGCGGGCAGTCGGCGCGGATATCCTCTAATTCAAGAAACTGTAAGTAAAGGACTGATTCACATGGCAACAGGCACTATCACCAAGGTCTCCGGCCCGCTCGTCGTCGCCGAGGGCCTGAGTGAAGCCAGTATGTACGACGTGGTCCGCGTCGGCAAGCAGCGCCTGGTCGGCGAGGTCATCGAAATGCGCGGCGACAGCGCCTCCATTCAGGTCTATGAGGAGACGAGCGGCCTTGGTCCGGGCGCCGAGGTCGAGACGACCGGCGCGCCGCTGTCCGTCGAGCTCGGGCCCGGCATGATCGAGCAGATCTACGACGGCATCCAGCGCCCGCTTGAGAAGATCATGGCTCTGACGGGTCACACCATCACGCGCGGCGTCGACGTGCCCGCGCTCGACCGCGAGAAAAAATGGACGTTCACCCCGACGGTCAAGCCCGGCGACGCCGTCATCCCCGGCGACGTCATCGGCACCGTCCCCGAGACGAGCGTCCTGCTGCACAAGATCATGGTCCCGGCCGGCGTTTCCGGCACGGTAAAGGAGATCCGCTCCGGCGACTTCACCGTCACGGACACGGTCTGCGTGTTGGACGACGGCACGGAGCTGACCATGCTCCAGCGCTGGGGCGTCCGCTCCGGCCGCCCGTACAAGACAAAGCTCTACCCCGAAAAGCCGCTTGAGTCCGGCCAGCGCGTCATCGACACGATGTTCCCCGTCGCCAAGGGCGGCACGGCGTGCGTCCCCGGCCCGTTCGGCTCGGGCAAGACCGTCATCCAGCACCAGCTGGCCAAGTGGTCGGACGTCGACCTCGTCGTCTACATCGGCTGCGGCGAGCGCGGCAACGAGATGACGGACGTCCTGCACGAGTTCCCCGAGCTCGTCGACCCGCGCACGGGCGACTCCATCATGAAGCGCACCGTCCTCATCGCCAACACGTCCGACATGCCCGTCGCGGCGCGCGAGGCGTCCATCTACACCGGCATCACCATCGCCGAGTATTTCCGCGACATGGGCTACGACGTCGCCGTCATCGCCGACTCCACCTCCCGCTGGGCCGAGGCGCTGCGCGAGATGTCCGGCCGCCTGCAGGAGATGCCCGGCGAAGAGGGCTACCCGGCCTACCTCGCCTCGCGCCTAGCGCAGTTCTACGAGCGCGCCGGCTGCGTCAAATGCCTCGGCTCCGACGAGCGCTTCGGCTCTCTGACGGCCATCGGCGCCGTCTCCCCCGCCGGCGGCGACACGTCCGAGCCCGTCTCGCAGGCGACGATGCGCATCGCAAAGGTCTTCTGGGGTCTGGACAGCTCGCTGGCCTACGCGCGCCACTTCCCGGCCATCAACTGGCTCAACTCCTACAGCCTCTACACCGACACGCTTCAGCCGTGGTTCGACCAGCACGTCGACCCGAGCTGGATGAAGCACCGCAACCTCGCCATGGAGATTTTGCAGGAGGAATCCGAGCTCGACGAGATCGTCAAGATGGTCGGCAAGGACTCCCTCGGCCCCGACGAGCAGCTCACGCTCGAAACGGCAAAGATGATCCGCGAGGACTTTCTGCAGCAGAACGGCTTTGTCGAGGTCGACTGGTACTCCTCGCTCGACCGGCAGTACCGCCTGCTTGCGCTCATCCTCAGATACGACGAGCTCTGCCGCACGGCGATCACGCATGGCGCTGCGGTCGCAGACCTCGCCGCCATCCCCGAGCGCGAGCGCATCGGCCGCGCCAAGAGCGTGCCGGACGATCAGTACAAGGCCGTCTATGCCGACATTGACAAGTGCATGACGGCATCCATCCACGAATTAGCGACAAAGGCAGGTGCGGAAGATGATTAAGGAATACCAGACGATCAACGAGATCTCCGGCCCGCTGATGGTCGTCCGGAACGTCGAGGGCGTCACGTACGACGAGCTCGGCGAGATCGAGCTGCAAAATGGCGAAAAGCGCCGCTGCAAGGTCCTTGAGATCGACGGCACCGACGCCGTCGTGCAGCTCTATGACAGCTCGACCGGTATCAACATGGCCGGCTCGAAGGTGCGCTTCCTCGGCCACCCGCTGCAGCTCGGCGTGTCCGGCGATATGCTCGGCCGCGTGTTCGACGGCCTCGGCAACCCCATTGACGGCGGCCCGGACATCCTGCCGGACAAATATATGGACATCAACGGTCTGGCCATGAACCCGGCCGCGCGCGACTATCCGAACGAGTTCATCCAGACGGGCGTCTCGGCCATCGACGGCCTGAACACGCTCGTCCGCGGCCAGAAGCTGCCGATCTTCTCCGGCTCCGGCCTGCCGCACGCGCAGCTGGCCGCGCAGATCGCCCGTCAGGCGAAGGTGCTCGGCGGCGAGGCGAACTTCGCCGTCGTGTTTGCCGCCATCGGCATCACGTTTGAAGAGTCGGAGTACTTCGTGCAGGACTTTCGCCGCACCGGCGCGCTCGACCGCACCGTGCTCTTCACGAACCTCGCCAACGACCCGGCCATCGAGCGCATCGCCACGCCGCGCATGGCGCTCACCTGCGCGGAATATCTGGCGTTTGAAAAGGACATGCACGTGCTCGTCATCCTGACGGACATCACGAACTACTGCGAGGCGCTGCGCGAGGTCTCGGCCGCGCGCAAGGAGGTCCCGAGCCGCCGCGGCTACCCGGGCTATATGTACACCGACCTTGCCACGATGTACGAGCGCGCCGGCCGCCGCGTCGGCAAGGCCGGCTCCATCACGATGATCCCGATCCTCACCATGCCCGAGGACGACAAGACCCACCCGATCCCCGACCTCACGGGCTATATCACCGAGGGCCAGATCATCCTCTCGCGCGACCTGTACCGCCGCAACGTGAACCCGCCCATCGACGTCCTGCCGAGCCTGTCGCGTCTGAAGGACAAGGGCATCGGCGCGGGCAAGACGCGCGAGGATCACTCCGGCGTGCTCAACCAGCTCTTCGCCGCCTACTCGGCCGGCAAGGAGGCCGCCGAGCTTATGACGATCCTCGGCGAGGCCGCCCTTTCTGAGACCGACAAGCTCTACGCGAAGTTCGCAACGGAGTTTGAGCAGCGCTACGTCGGCCAGGGCACGGACACCGACCGCACGATCGAGGAGACGCTCTCGCTCGGCTGGGAGCTGCTGTCCATCCTGCCGAAGTCCGAGCTCAAGCGCATCAAGCCGGAGTATATCGAAAAATACTACCCCGAGCACGATTAAGGGGGTGAGCTTCCGTGGCATCGACCACCATCAATCCGACCCGCATGGAGATGCAGAAGCTCAAAGCGCGCCTGAAGACGGCTCAGAAGGGCCACAAGCTCCTCAAGGATAAGCGCGATGAGCTCATGCGCCAGTTTCTCGACCTCGTCCGCCTGAACCGTCAGCTCCGCGCCGACGTCGAGCAGGCGCTCACGGAGGTGTTCGGCTCGTTCACGGTCGCCGCGGCCGTTATGAGCCCGGAGATGCTCGAGCAGGCGCTCAGCTACCCGAAGCAGTCCGTCGAGCTCGACGTGAAGTTTGAAAACGTCATGAGCGTCGAGATCCCGAAGTACACGTTCCAGACGAAGAACGATGACCCGGCCGAGATCTTCCCCTACGGCTTCGCCCAGACGTCCGGCGAGCTTGACGACGCGCTCGAGACGCTGGCGAAGGTCTTTCAGGATATGCTCCGCCTGGCCGAGGTCGAAAAGACGACGCAGCTCATGGCGCAGGAGATCGAAAAAACGCGCCGCCGCGTCAACGCGCTTGAGTACGTCATGATCCCGCAGTACGAGGAGAAGATCCGCTACATCAGCATGAAGCTCGACGAAAACGAGCGCGGCACCACGTCGCGGCTGATGAAGGTCAAGGACATGATGCTCGAAGAAGAGCGCGCCAAGGCCGAGGCTAAGCGCCTCGCCCGCGAGAAAGCCTTCCGCGACGCGCAGGGCGCATAACGCGCCGATTTGCGGTGCGCGCGCCCAATACCTCCCCTGTGCAGGGGGAGGTGTCACGGCGAAGCCGTGACGGAGGGGTTGTAGGCTCGAAAATTTGTACAGTTCGCATCCCACGCACACAAAAACCCGCCAGTCTTACGACTGGCGGGTTTTCTGTGATCTATGGCCCTCATCTCAGATCAGAACAGCAGCGCGCCGAACACGCCGCCCAGGATCACGCCGGAGAAATAGACGACGGCGAGGATCTTCAAATTATCGCGCACCGAGCGGTTCGTGCGGAAGAGCACGAGCATCCCAACGCCGCTGCCCGCGAGCAGCCCGGCGAGCATCGCGCCCGCGCGCATCCCGCCGGCAAGGTAGAGCTCCGTGATGACGACGGACGCGGCGCAGTTCGGGATGAGCCCGATGAGCCCCGCGATGAGCTCGCCGACGACGGGGCGGTTTAAGATGAGCGAGGCAAGGCGCTCTTCGCCCAAAAATTTCACGACGAGGTTCAGCCCGAACGAAATGACGAGCAGGAACACGAAGATCTCAAGCGAGTGGATGAGCGCCGGGCCGACGATGCCCTTGTGCTCGTGGCAGCCGCAGTGGCTGTGCTCGCACAGCTCGTCGATGTGCAGCGTCGCCTCCGGATCGCCCGCGCGGCGGCGGAAGAGATCGACGCAGTAGCCGACGAGCGCGGCCGCGGCGACCTTCACCGCGAGGATTTTCACGATGAGCAGCGGCGCGACTGTCTCGGAGATGAGGATGGGCAGCATCTCATCCGACGTGGACAAAAACACCGCGATGAGCGTGCCAGCCGTGATGACGCCGCCGGCATACAGGCTCGACGCCGCGGCCGAAAAGCCGCACTGCGGCACGACGCCCGCAACCGCGCCGATGGCCGGGCCGGCCTTGTGCGTCCGGGCGAGAAAGCGCTGCATTCTCTCGCCCGTGCGCGATTCAAGCGCCTCGATGACGAGATACGTCAGAAACAGGAACGGTAAAATGAGTGCGTTGTCCAGAAGCGTATGCTCGAGGACGTGGAGAATTTCATGCATAAAATGGGAGCCTCTTTCTTGTGATTCGTACTTTAGTATACCACCCGGGCAGCGCGCTCACAACTAAAAAAACGCGCATCCCGGCGAAAAAGCGGCCGATTTCTTCAATTTTGGCCTGATTTTTCGAAATTCAGCACTTGATTCGGACGCGATCTATTGATATACTGACAGGTAATTGACGAAAGGGCGTGATCCCCATCTCCAGCAATAAAAAAGTCCTCAACGACCTGACGCAGGGGCCCGTGCTCCGGCAGCTTATTTTATTCTCGCTGCCGCTCATGGCGGCCTATGCGCTTCAGGCCGTGTACAACGTCGTCGACATGATCGTCGTCGGCCAGTTTGTCGGCGCGACGGGCCTGTCCGCCGTCGGCATCGGCGGGCAGATCCAGAATCTGCTCATGTTCATCGGCATGGGCTTCGGCTCGGCCGCGCAGGTGCTCATCGCGCAGCAGGTCGGCGCGGGCGACTATGACGGCCTGCGCCGCACGATCGGCACGTCGCTGACGCTCATGGGGCTCTTGTCCGTCGTCGTCGGCGGCCTGTGCGCCGTCGTGTGCCGTCCCGTGCTCGGCCTTCTCAACACGCCGGCCGAGGCGCTCGCCGACGCGCATGCGTACTGCATGGTCTGCTGCGCGGGCATGGTCTTCATCTTCGGCTACAACGGCATCTGCGCCATCCTGCGCGGCATGGGCGAGAGCAGGCTGCCGATGTATTTTGTCGGCGTCGCGGCCGTCATCAACGTCGTGCTCGATCTGCTGTTCGTCGCGGTCTTTTCCATGGGCGCATCCGGCGCGGCGCTGGCCACCGTCATTGCGCAGGGCTGCTCGTTCGCCCTCGCGCTCGTGTGCCTCTACCGCCGCCGCGAATCGTTCCACTTCGACTTCAGGCCCGCCAGCTTCCGCCCGCAGGCCGACCGCTGCCGCGGCCTTTTCAAGCTCGGCATCCCCATGATCATCCAGAGCGTCATGATCGCCATCTCTGTCATGTTTGTCAACGCCCACGTCAACACCTTCGGCGTGGCCGCCTCGGCCGTCGACGGCGTCGGCAACAAGCTCAACACGATCTCGTTCACGCTGACCAACGCCCTCGGCGTCGCCGCCGCGGCCATGATCGGCCAGTGCTTCGGCGCGCGCAAGCACGACCGGCTCAAAAAGGTCTTCTGGTACACGACGGCCATCTCCATGAGCATCTTCGTCGTGCTCGCCTGCGTGAGCCTGCTCTTCCCCGAGCAGCTGTTCCGCCTGTTCACGTCCGACGAGTCCGTCATCGCCTACGCGTCGGGCTTTATGCGCATCGCCGTGCTCTACTATCTGGCCAACTGCACGATGCTCACGCCCTACTCCCTGCTTGAGGGCACGGGCAGCGCGGGGCTGAGCCTCATCATCGGCATTTTGGACGGCGTCGTCGCGCGCATCGGGCTGTGCTGGCTGCTCGGCGCGAAATTCGGCCTGTACGGCTTCTGGCTCGGCAGCGCCCTGGCCGGCTTCGTCACGACCATCGGCGGCAGCATCTATTACTTCTCGGGGAAGTGGAAAACGAAAAAGCTCGTCCTGCACGGCGCAGAGCAGTAAGACCTGAGAACATTTTAGCCCCGGTGAGCGAATGATGAATCGCTCGCCGGGGCTTTTTTGCGCGCCGATTACGGAACACGATAAATAAATACGTGTCATCCTGAGCGGAGCGTCAGCGGAGTCGAAGGATCTGCCCAATTACGGAGAAGTCGCGTTTGTATCCGGCGCTGGAAAGAAGCGAAAGACTGCCGAAATCGGCATGCTTCCACGCCGCTTCGCGGCTCTGAATGACACTCTGTTTTGCTGCGTTCCGTAATCAGCGCGTCCCTCCGGCGGGATGGGGTCATCCCGCCCTACGTTGGTGATACGGGCCGCAGAGCAAATCCGCCCCTACACGCGCGTACTCCTATTTTACCGCCATGCGCTCTATCCCACGACCACATTCTCCTTCCGCACCTTGTCCCACGAGAACGCGCCGAGCAGTTCCCGCGCGCTCGCGGGCGTATTTTCCGGCCAGAAGCCAGCCAGATGTGCGAGATCGCCCAAAATCTCCTCCGGCCTATGCGCCTTAAAAAGCGCGCCGAGGTCGAGGTCGCGCTCGCGCTTGGACAGCCGGTGGCCGTCGGCGGCCTCGAGGAGCGGGACGTGGGCAAATTCCGGGGCAGGAAAGCCGAGCGTGCGGTAGAGATAGAGCTGGCGCGGCGTGGAATCGAGCAGATCGCGGCCGCGGACGACCTCCGTCACGCCCGCAAGCGCGTCGTCGACGACGACGGCCAGCTGGTAGGCGTGGACGCCGTCGGCGCGGCGGATGATAAAGTCGCCGCACTCGCGCGCGAGGTTTTCCGCGCACTCGCCCTGGAGCCGGTCATGGAACGTGATCGTCTCGTCCGGGACGATCACGCGCAGGGCGCCGGGGCGGTCATGCGCGGCGCGCTCGGCCTCTGAAAGATGGCGGCACGTGCCGGGGTAGATCGGCTTGCCGTCGGATGCGTGCGGCGCGGAGGCCGCGCGCAGGTCGCCGCGCGTACACCAGCACGGGTAAACGAGCCCCTTTTCGCGCAGAAGACCTACATAGCGCGCGTACACGCCGCTCCGCTGCGACTGCATCTGCACCTCGCGGTCCCATGTCAGGCCGAGCGCGCGCAGATCCTGCCGCATCTGCTCGGCGTATTCCGGGCGGCAGCGCTGCGTGTCGAGATCCTCGATGCGCAAGATGAGCTCGCCGTCCTGCGAGCGGGCCGACAGCCACGCAAGCAGCGCGGAGAACACGTTGCCCAGATGCATCCGCCCGCTCGGGCTCGGCGCGAAGCGTCCTACGACCATTTTTCTACCTCCAAAATGCCGGATAACACGAAATTTCCGAGGGCAGACCGCCCCCGGAAACCCGCTTGAATTCAAATTTACAGCCGCCCGCCGTAATCGACGGTCAGATTCTCGCCGTTGATGCCGCTGGCCTCGTCGCTGGCGAGGAACAAGATGGCATACGCCTGCTCCATCGGCGAAAGGCGCGCGTTCGGATGCGGGTGGAGATGGTGCTGCGCTGTGATCTCCATCATTTCCTTGTCCGCGTTCGCGGCCATCTCAGGGCTGAACAGCGGCGTGTCCGTGCCGCCGGGCGAGACGGAGTTGATGCGGATGCCGCTGCCGAAATACTGGATGGCCAGATTCTTCGTCAGCGCCAGCACGCCCGCCTTCGCGGCCGAGTAGGAAGCGCCCGCGCACGCGTAAACGCCGCCGATGGAGGCGATGTTCACGATGGCGCCGTAATTGCGCTCGACCATGTGCGGCAGGACGGCGCGGCAGCAGCGCATGACGCCCTTGAGATCCGTGTCGACGACGTCGTCCCACAGTTCGTCGGTCAGCTTCACGGTCGGCATGTGGCAGTCCGGGATGCCGGCGTTGTTGACGAGGATGTCGATGCGGCCGAATTTCTCGATCGTCTGCGCGACGACGCGCTCGACGTCCGCCGTGACGCGCACGTCGCCGGAGAACCACTCGCACACGCCGCCCGCGGCACGAATTTCGCCCGCGACGCGCGCAAGCTCTGCTTCGCGCCGCGCCGTGATGACGACGCTCGCGCCCTCGCGCGCGAACAGCTTGGCCGTCGCCTCGCCGATGCCGGAATTGCCGCCCGTGATGAGGGCGATCTTATTGTCCAGTCTTCCCATGGTTTCACGCTCCTTTTTTCATTGCACAATTATAATAGCGCAAAAAATTACGAGAAACAATCGGTTGACAATTTGCGCCGCGCCCGGTATAATATATAAGCCTGTCCGAATGGCAGGCGATCCTTGCCGCCGGCGCGACCGGCGGCCATATGTCCAGAAGGAGGTGCAATCAACATGGCTCAGATTTCCGCAAAGTACGAGCTCCTCTACATCATCGACCCGGCCAAGGGCGAAGAGGGTATCGCAGCAATCGTGGAAAAGTTCAAAGCGATGGTGGAGGCGGAGGGTACGCTCACGAGCATCGACGAGTGGGGCAAGCGCCGTCTTGCTTACCCGATCAACGATCTGCCCGAGGGCTACTACGTCCTGATGACCTTTGACGCCAAGCCGGAGCTCCCCGCCGAGCTCGACCGCGTCCTCGGCATCACCGACGGCGTCATGCGTTCGCTCATCACCAGCGTCGAAGAGTAAGGGAGGCAGGACGATGTTGAATCACATTGTTCTCATGGGCCGTCTGACGGCCGATCCCGAGCTCCGCAGAACAGGCTCCGGCGTCGCCGTGGCCTCGTTCACGCTCGCAGTCGACCGCGACTTCACCAACAAGGAGTCCGGCACGAAGGAAACCGATTTTATCGACATCGTCGCCTGGCGCAGCACGGCCGAGTTTGTCTCGAAGTACTTCGCCAAGGGCCGCATGGCAGTCGTCTCCGGCCGCCTGCAGATCCGCCGCTGGCAGGATAAGGACGGCAACAACCGCCGCTCTGCCGAGGTCGTTGCGGACAACGTCTATTTTGGCGACAGCAAGCGCGATAACGCCGACGGCGGCTTCAACCAGTCCTATGGCGGCGGTCAGGCTTCCTACGGCGGCAATTCGTCCTACGGCGGCGGTCAGGGCGGCGGCTATCGCGCCCAGCAGTCCGCGCCCGCTCCGGCGAATGACTTCGCCATGCTCGAAGACGACGACAGCGAGCTCCCGTTTTGATTTTTCCCCAAGATTGTGAGATAGGAGGATAAGCATCATGGCTTACGATAAATCCCGCGGCCGGAAGCGCAAAAAGGTATGCAGCTTCTGCGTGGATAAGGTCGAGCACATCGACTACAAGGACACTGCCAAGCTCCGCCGCTTCACGAGCGAGCGCGGCAAGATCCTTCCCCGCCGCACGACCGGCACCTGCGCGAAGCATCAGCGCCAGCTGACGCTCGCCATCAAGCGCGCCCGTCACATCGCGCTCCTGCCGTACGTGGCAGACTGATTTTTGCGACAAAGCTCCCGCAGCCAACCGGCTGCGGGAGCTTTTTTATTGCTCCGCTTCGCCCGACTCCCGGAAATCGCGCACCGCCTGCAAAAATCCCCGGATGTTCGGATTTCCCGCATCCTGGCGGCGGCAGATGACGTTGATCTGCGTGCGCGCCTCCGGCTCAATGGGCACGAGGGCCGTCTCCGGCCCGGCGTTAACACGTGCGGTGCGCTCGGGCGCGATGGATACGCCCTCCTGCCGGGACAGCAGGTCGATGGCCGTGCGCATATGGTGGCTCTGCATTGCGATATCCGGCGTGAACCCCGCCGCGCGGCAGACGTCCAGCGTGACGTCATACATGACCGTGTCGCGCGGGAGCGTCAGGAATGTCTCCCCGCGCAGCTGCCGGATCTGCACAGTCTCGCGCTCTGCCAGTGGATGCGCCCGCGGCAGCACGGCGACGAGCCGGTCCGTACACAGCGGCACACGAGCAAAGCGGCCATCCGCGCCATCTGCCTCACGGACAAATGCAACATCGCACTCCCCTGCCAGCAGCAGCCCCTTGAGTTCATACGACTCTCCTTCCACAACGCGCATCGGTTCGTCCGGATGTAGGGTGCGGTAATCTTCGATCATCGCACGGATGGGGTACTCCGTCATAGCCGGCAGACTGCCGATGACGAGCTGACCGCGTTCGGCGCGCAGCTGTCCGGCGATGGCGCGGCGGCACGCATCGTGCTCCGCCACGAGGCTTTGCGCATATGGCAGCAGCAGGCGGCCGAACGCGTTGATCTCCAGCCGGCGGCTCGTCCGGTAAAACAGCGGCGTCCCGAGTTCCGCCTCCAACTGCTGCAAATGGCGCGACACGGTCGACTGCGACAGAAAAAGCCGGTCGGCCGCTTCACTCAGGCTCACGGCATCCGCCAGCGTCAGAAATTCGCGCAGGTGCTCAATGTCCATTTTCGCCCCTCCATCTATGCAGGCTCTGCATAGATGCTACCGCAAATCGGTTTGCTTGTCAAGCATTTGATCCGATATAATGGGCGCAGAACCGCAGATCCGGCCGGATGCTGCCGCGCCGCAGAGGCGGCGCAATTTCAAAAAAGCCTGCGGCCCCAGCCGCAGCGGAGGCGATCATGCAGAACAATCAGCTTTTCTTTCCCGGCGACTACCTTCCCTGGGAACAGCCCGAGATCCAGCCGCGGCTCGACTTTGCTGCGAACTTCACCGCGCACGTCCCGGGCGACGCCGACGCGTGCGAGATCATTGACGAGCGCGCCGTGCTGGAATTCAACAAGCGCTGGAACCCGTACGATCCGCTCTACAACGACCCGGACTACGCCCGGGCGCAGGGCCTGCCCGGCGTCCCGGTCATGCCCGGCTTCACGTACCGAAAGATCGACCCGCGCGACGCGGCCAACCGGCCGCTTGACCGCCGCATGGCCAGCCAGTTCTACTACACGGCGCTCGGCGGCGACCTCTACTATCACAAGCGCTTTTGCAGCGGTGAGCGCGTGCGCAAATTCCAGAGCGGCTCGGCCATGCGCGACGTGACCGCGCCCGGCAGCGACCTGCGCGTGTTCGACTTCGACCGTGTCATGTCCATCTACGACGAGGCCGGCCGCGAGACCGATCGCTCCGTCATCTACACACGCGAGGGCTACCGCAAATTCATCGACGGGCGCCCGCCGGTCGACTACACGCAGAACATGACCGAGTGGGAGTCCTACTTCCCGCCCGCCCGCTACACGGACGACGACGACTACCTGCGCATGAAGCGCATCTGGGACGCGGAGAGAATTCAGGGCGAGACGCCGCTCTACTGGGAGGACGTCGCCGTCGGCACGGAGATCCCGAAAACGTGTACAGCTGGGCCCGTCACATATATGCACCTCGTCGCGTGGGAGCCCATCCCGCCGGAATATCTGTTCACGCGTGAGGAACTGCTCGACCGCGACTACACCGCGACGGTCTACCGCGACCGCTTCGGCAGCTTCCTCGACGAGACAGCCGTCCACTTCGGCGGCCGTAACAATCCCGGCACGCGCATGGTGTTCTACAACACGGACGCTGCATTCTTAGTCGCACGCACCGTCACGAACTTCATCGGCAATGCCGGCCAGATCCGCCGGTTCGGCTGGCGGCTGTTCCCGTTCTTCCGTGAGCTGCGGCTGGAAAAGCTCGGCGCGGATATGTTCGCCGACGTCCCGGGCATGGAGGGTCGCTTCTGCGAGCGCCATGGCGCCGAGGGCGATACTGTCATCGGCCGCGCCGTTGTCACCGGAAAATACATCGCCGAAAACGGCGAGCACCGCGTGAAATTCGCTCTCTGGGCCGAAACGCTCGACGGCGAGATCATCCAGACCTGCCCCGTCGAAGCCGCGCTGCCCTCCCGAAACGACTGACCGCTTTTTGAGACTTGAGAAATGAAAGGAAGGATCTCTATGGCTCCCGCGAAAAAATGGCTTGCCCTGCTCCTCGCCCTGCTCATGACCGTATCCTGCCTCGCCGCCTGCTCGTCGGACAAGGCGTCCGACGGCAGCGCATCCGATCCTGTTCCTGCCGACTCCGACGCCGCCGCGCCGGATGACGGCGGCGAAAGCACGTCCGACCGCACCGTCACCATCGGCGTCCTGACCGCGAACGACACGCACGACCTCGTCGCCAACTCCGAGGTTCCGCGCTATCAGCGTCAGATGATCTACGAGCATCTTATGAACATCAACCCCGAAACGCGCGCAGTCGAGTGCCAGCTGGCCGAGAGTGTTGCGTACACCGATGAGACGACGCTGCGCATCACGCTGCGCGGCGATGTGAAGTTCACCGACGGGCAGCCACTCACATCCCGCGACGTCTTTTATAGCCTGCGCGACGTCTGGGCTGTCGGCAATCAGGCCATGTACTTCTCCTGCTACGACTGGGACAACAGCAAGATCGTCGACGACCGCACGATCGAGCTGAAGTTCACCCAGCCGTTCGGCCCGGCTGTCACATATCTTGCGCAGTACGACATTTTCTGCTACGACGACCTGTTTGGCGAGAACCCAGCTGATGCAGACAAGTGGTACTCCAGTCCGAATGGCACGAGCCCGTATTACTGCGTGGAAAACGTCGCCTCGTCCTATGTCACCTACGCCCGCAAGGACGCCGCTGACTACTACGGCGAGCTGCCCGCCTGTGAAAAGGTCACCTACCGGTACTACTCCGAGTCCACGACGATGTACATCGACTTTGAGACCGGTGTGCTCGACGTCGCCTGCGCACTTAATTCGCAGGACGCTGCGCGTGTTCTGGACGGCGATTGTCCGGAGAACACGGGCTACAGTGTCAACTCGCTCAACGACGTGCTCATGCTCATCCTGCCAGAGTATAACGAGCTGTTCTCGGACGAGTCCGTCCGCAAGGCGTTCGCCATGTCCGTCGACGCCGAAAGCGTGGCCGTGGCCATGTACGGCGCGCTGTTTGCGCCGGCAGACTCCATTCTCGCCTCCACGATGCCGTTTTACAAGTCCGAGCCTGTCTTGGCCTACGATCCCGAGGGTGCAAAGGCGCTGCTGGCCGGGGCCGGGTACCCCGACGGCGTCGACCTGCGCTTTATTGTGACGCAGGACAACCGCGTGCTGGCCGAGGCGCTGCAGGGCTCGCTCGAGGGCGGCGGCTTCCGTGTTGCCGTGGAGAGCTACGACGTGCCGACGTGCATCGGCATGTGGCAGAACAGCGAGACAGACTTTTTGTGCAAGGAGACCGCCGGCGGCGGGTATCTAAACGATCCCGCGCAGGTGCTCAACACGCTCAGCCCGACCTCGACGCTCACGCCCGCAAAGATGGAAAACGAGACGTGGGTCGAACAGTTCAACACCGCGCTCTATAACACCGATCCAGCTGTCCGCCGGGTGGCCTATGAGGCGCTGCAGGACTACGCAGTCGGAACGTACCGCTGCATTCCCATCTGTGAGCGCGTGAACATGACCATCTGGAACAGCGGCAAGATTGCCGCCTTCCCCATGGCCATTGCCGACGCGCCGAACGCGCGCTATATCCAGTTCGCATAAGCAAGACGAGGCCGGCCATCTGGCGATGGCCGGCCTCTGGCATAACGCCCCGGCTGCCTTTGGCAGCCGGGGCGCTGCGGTTTATTTCTTCGGGATCTTGATGTAGCCCTCCATGAGTTTGAGCAGGCCCTCGGGGAGGAAGAAGCCGGGGCGGAGCTCCTTGGCGCCGCCGGAGCCTTCGGCCGTGCCCATGAGCAGGCCGCGGGCGCCCTCGTAGCGGCCCGTGCCGCCGCAGACGACGTTGAGCAGGACATCGTTACGGAACGACGGAACGTCGAGGCCAAGCCCCTCCTGACCGGAGATGAGCGTGCCGAAAATGCCGTCATAGCAGTAGATGTCGCCGTCGGGCAGGCGGTAGATCGCAAAGCCCATGTCGCAGAAATCCTCGGAGAATTTCTCCGTGAACAGATCCGAGATCGGGAAGCCGGCCGCCTCGGCCATATCGAACTCGCCCATGTAGTACTTGCACTGGCCGAACGGGTGGAAATAGCCAATGCCGCAGTGGAACGTCGTGCCGCTCGTCCAGTCCTCAAACTGGGCGTAGCCCGCCTGGAATGCCATGCGGACCGGGAATGTCTCGAACTTGTCGCCAAGCTCCTGCGTCACAATCTTGCCGTCATCGTTTGCTAATGCCATGGTAGTACAGTCCTTTCTTTTGTAGCTTTACAGTCGCTTCAAGATCGCCTGCGCCGCGCAGACGCCGGATGCGCCGGCCTGCGCGAGGCCGCGGGTGACGCCCGCGCCGTCGCCGATGGCGAAGAGGTCCTTGCGCTCGGTCTCCAGCTCGCCGGACAGGCGCGGCCGGGACGAGTAGAACTTGACCTCGACGCCGTAGAGGAGCGTATCGTAGTTCGCCGTGCCCGGCGCGATCTTGTCGAGTGCGTAGATCATCTCGATGATGTTGTCCATATGCCGTTTCGGCAGGACGAGGGAAAGGTCGCCCGGCGTGGCCGCGAGCGTCGGCTTGACGTACGACTGCGACAGGCGGTGCTCGTTCGTGCGCGCGCCGCGGATGAGGTCGCCGAAGCGCTGGACGAGCACGCCGCCGCCGAGCATATTCGAAAGCGAGGCGATGTGCTTGCCGTAGGCATACGGCTCCTTGAACGGCTCGGTGAAGCGGTTGGAGACGAGCAGGGCGAAGTTCGTATTCTCCGAGCGCAGCGCCGGGTCGGCATAGCTGTGGCCGTTGACGGTGATGAGATCGTCGACGTTCTCGGAGACAACGTGGCCGTACGGGTTCATGCAGAACGTGCGGACCGTGTCGCCATACTGCTTCGTGCGGTAGAGCAGCTTCGACTCGTAGACGACGTCCGTGATGTGCTCAAAGACCTTGGCCGGCAGCTCGACGCGGACACCGAGGTCGACCTGGTTGTTCGTGAGCTTAAGTCCGAGGCGGCCGCACTCGCCCGCGAACCACTCCGCGCCGCCGCGGCCCGGCGCCGCGATGCAGAAGCGGCAGTCGACGTCGCCCTTCGGCGTGGAGAGGCGGTAGCCGTCGCCCGTGGCCTCGATGGTCTCGACCGGCGTGTGGAAGCGGAACTCGCACTTTTCGCGCAGATATTCGTAGATGTTCGTCAGGATGCGCAGGTTGTTCTCCGTGCCGAGGTGCTTGCAGCGGGCCTGAAGCAGATGCAGGTCGTTCTCGAGCGCGCGCTTTTCCAGCGCGCGGGCCTCAGGCGTGTCCGTGGAGAAGACGACGTCCGTCGCGCCGAACTGGACATTGACCGAGTCGACGTAGTCAATGAGCGCCATCAGGTCGCGGTCGGGCATATAGTCGCCCAGCCAGCCGCCGAACTGCGTGGTGAAGTTGTACTTGCCGTCGGAGAACGCGCCGGCGCCGCCGAAGCCGGCCATGATGGAGCACGGCTTGCAGTGGATGCAGTCCTTCACCTTTCCGGCGACGATCGGACAGCTGCGGCCATAGATGTCCGCGCCGGCCTCGAGCACGAGGACCTTGAGCTCCGGGCGCTTTTTCGTCAGCTCGTAGGCCGCGTAGACGCCGGCCGTGCCGGCGCCGATGATTGCAACGTCATAGGTCATAGTGGTTCAATGGCTCCTTTATTTTCTTACCTAGATAGGTTTTGCTTTTTGCGGTCAGATTGCGTATAATAGGGGTCAGAATCTTGGAGAAGGTGAGTGAATGCAGGAAGGATTTGTGAAAATCGCCGCCGCGACGCCGGCCATCCGCGTGGGCGACCCGGCATACAACGGCGCGGCCGTCATCGACCTGATGCAGCAGGCCGCAGCGCTCGGCGTGAAGATCGCGGTATTTCCGGAGCTTTGCCTGACGGGCTACACATGCGGCGACCTCTTTTTGCAGAAGGCGCTGCTTTCCGGCGCGCTTGACGCGCTGCGCGCGGTGCGGGAGGCCTCGCGCGGGCTTGATCTGCTCGCGCTCGTCGGGCTGCCGCTGGCCGTGCGCGGGTGTCTTTATAACTGCGCCGCAGCCGTCTACGAAGGGCGCGTGATGGCGCTCATTCCGAAGCTCCATCTGCCCAATTACGCGGAGTTTTATGAAAAGCGCCACTTTGTCTCGGGCGCGGGCGTGTGTGAAATGGTCTCGCTGTTCGGCGAGAATGTGCCGCTGCGCGCGGACATTCTGCTGCGCCACAGAGCGCTTTCCGAGCTTGCCGTGGGCGTTGAGCTGTGCGAGGATCTGTGGGTGCCGGAGCCGCCGTCCATCCGTCTTGCCAAGGCGGGCGCGACGGTCATCTGCAATCTGTCGGCCTCGGACGAGCTTGTCACGAAGGACGACTACCGGCGCAGCCTTGTCTCCGGCCAGTCGGCGCGGCTCGTGTGCTGCTACGTCTACGCCGACGCGGGCGAGGGCGAATCGTCGCAGGATCTTGTGTACACCGGCCACGACCTCATTTGCGAAAACGGCGCGCTGCTCGCCGAGTCCAACTGCCGCACCGGCCTCATCGTCTCGGAGGCGGACGTGCAGTATCTCGACACCGAGCGGCGCAGAATGGGCACATTCTGCGGGGACGCCATGGCGGAGATCATCTGGGGCGCGGAGCTTTCCGAAACCGCGCTGATGCGTCAGTACAGCCGGACGCCGTTTGTCCCGGCGGGGCAGGCGCTCCGCGCTGCGCGCTGCGAGCGGATCATCACGCTCCAGTCGCTGGGATTGAAGCGCCGCATCGAGCACACAAACGCCGGCAGCGTCGTCATCGGCGTGTCCGGCGGGCTCGACTCCACACTGGCCATGCTCGTCGCGGCCAAGGCCATGGATCTCTGCGGCCGCAGCCGGCGCGACATCATCGCCGTCACGATGCCCTGCTTCGGCACGACGCGCAGGACGCGCTCCAATGCAGAAATTCTGGCCGAATCGCTCGGCGTGACGCTTCGCACCGTCGACATCACGGCCGCCGTCAGCCAGCATTTTGCCGACATCGGGCACGACCCGGAAAAGCTCGACGTCACGTTTGAAAATTCGCAGGCGCGCGAGCGCACGCAGGTCATCATGGACATCGCCAACCAGACCGGCGGCTTCGTCGTCGGCACGGGCGACCTGTCGGAGCTTGCGCTCGGCTGGGCGACGTACAACGGCGACCATATGAGCATGTACGGCGTGAACGCCTCCGTCCCGAAGACGCTCGTGCGCCATCTGGTGTCTTATGTGGCCGACACCTGCGGCATCCCCGCGCTCTCCGGCTGCCTGAGAGACATTCTGGCCACGCCCGTCTCGCCCGAGCTTCTTCCGGCGAAGGACGGCGAAATTTCGCAGATCACGGAGGATCTTGTCGGCCCGTACGAGCTGCACGACTTTTTCCTCTACCACGCCATCCGCCGCGGCTGCCCGCCGAAAAAGGTATACCGGCTGGCGCGCTGCGCATTTTCCGGCGCATATGACGACGCGACGATCTTAAAATGGCTGCGGACGTTCTACCGGCGCTTTTTCGCGCAGCAGTTCAAGCGCAGCTGCCTGCCGGACGGGCCGAAGGTCGGCTCCGTCACGCTCTCGCCGCGCGGCGACTGGCGTATGCCGTCGGACGCGGTGAGCGCGCTGTGGCTTTCCGAGCTGGACGCGCTGGACGGCTGAACCGCGCAAAAACAGCGCATGGTCTCACGCGCTGCATCTATTTTATCACATACCGGCCGCTGCGGGCAACCTCTTTTCGCACGGCAGGCGCATTTTGAGGTGATTTTATGGCCACAAGCTCCGCGCGCGACCGCGCGGTCGACCTCGTCAAGACGTTCGCCATCGTGGGCGTGCTGCTCATCCACATAAGCGCAGGCGGCTTCGTCGGGCAGGTGAAATCCGCCGGGTGGCTCGCCGCGCTCTTCTGGGGCAGCGTTTCGCGGGCGAGCGTGCCGCTCTTTTTCATGTGCACGGGCGCGCTGCTGCTCCGGCCGGAGCGGGAGTATCCGCCGCAGCGCATCCTCACGCGCAACCTGCCGCGCATATTGGCCGCGCTCTTTTTCTGGGCGGCGTGCTACGGCGCGTATCACCTCTGGGCAGGCGGCGACTTTTCCTCCGCGGCGATCATCGACGCGCTGAAGAGCCTCGTGCTGTTCCGGCATGAGTCGCACCTTTACTACCTGCACATCACGATCCTCATCTACCTCTGCGTCCCGCTGCTGCGCGTTTTTACAAAAAACGCGGACAAAGCGCAGCTGCGCTACGCGCTTTTTGTCTGGCTCCTGACCGCCGTCGTCTACCCGACGGTACGGCCGCTGTGGCCGTTCCGGCTGCTCGGCGGGATCCCGGCGCAGTGGGCGCTCAATATGACGTGGGGCTCGATGGGCTACTGCCTGCTCGGGCACTATCTGCGTGCTTACCCGCCGGAAAAGCGCGCGTTCGGCCCGATCCTCTGGGCCGCCGGACTTTGCATGGTATTCGGCGGGACGTTTGCCGCCTCGGCGCGCGCCGGGGCGCTCCGGACGCAGTATCTCGAGGGCATGAGCATCGGCGTGGCCGTCATGGCCTGCGGCATTTTCATGACGCTCTCGCGTCTTTCTCTGAAAGACCGCGCCGCGCGCGTGTGCTCCGCCGTCTCGAATGCCAGCTTCTGCATCTACCTCGTCCATATGTTCTTCGTCTATTTTCTGCGCCACTTCGGCCTGTCCGGCGCGCTCGCGCCGCGCGGGCTCACGATCCCGGCCGTCGCCGCGGTCGTTTTCGCAGGCAGCTTTATGGTCTGGCTCGTCCTGCGCCGCATCCCGGCCGTAAACCGCTGGCTGATCTAAAAAAATCGCTCCGCCATCTGGCGGAGCGATTTTTCTGTCTGATTCAGCCCGCGCTCGAGACGTCCGGGGCGTCCGGGGCGCTGATGCGGCGGATGTCTGCGCCGATGCCGCGCAGCTTGCCGATGATATTCTCGTAGCCGCGCTCGATGTAGTGGACGTCCTCGACGGTCGTCTCTCCCTCGGCGGCGAGGCCCGCGATGACCATGGCCGCGCCCGCGCGCAGGTCAAAGGCCTTGACGGGGCAGCCAGAGAGCGCGCGCACGCCGGTCGTGACGGCGATGCGGCCGTCGACCTGGATGTCCGCACCCATGCGGTTGAGCTCCGCGGCGTAGCGGAAGCGGTTGTCGTAAATGCCCTCGGTGACGATGCTCGTTCCCTGCGCAAGCGCGAGGCACACGACGGCCTGCGGCTGCATGTCCGTCGGGAAGCCGGGGTAGGGCATGGTCTTGATGTTCGCCCGGCGCAGCGGGCCGGTGCGCTCGACTAAGATGGAGTCGTCATAGTCCGTGATGGACACGCCCATCTCGCGCAGCTTACTCGTGATGCAGTCCATGTGCTTCGGGATGACATTCTCCACGAGCACGCTGCCGCCCGCGGCGGCGACGGCGGCCATATAGGTGCCGGCCTCGATCTGATCCGGGATGATGGAATACGTGCCGCCGGACAGGCTTTTGACGCCGCGGACCTTGATGACAGCCGTGCCCGCGCCGGAAATGCGCGCGCCCATGGCGTTCAAGAAGTTGGCAAGGTCGACAATGTGCGGCTCGCGCGCGCAGTTTTCGATGACGGTCATGCCATCGGCCATCGCGGCGGCGATCATGATGTTCATCGTCGCGCCGACGGAGACGATGTCAAGGTAGACATGCGCGCCGTGCAGGCCGTTTTCGGCCGCGGCGCGGACGTAGCCGCCCGTCTGCTCGACCGTTGCACCGAGGGCCTCGAAGCCCTTGATGTGCTGGTCGATGGGGCGGACGCCGAAGTAGCAGCCGCCGGGCATGGCGACCTGCGCGCGGCCGAAGCGGCCGAGCTGCGCGCCGATGAGGTACGACGAGGCGCGGATGCGCCGCACAAGCTCCTCCGGGGCGACCGTATTGCGGATGTGGCTGCAATCGATCTCCACCACAGACGGGCTGAAGCGGCGGATGCGCGCACCCATGCCGTCCAAGATGTCCAGCAGCAGGTGCACGTCGGAAATATCAGGCAGGTTTTCGATCCGGCAGGTGCCGCTCACGAGCAGCGCAGCCGGTAAAATGGCAACGGCAGCGTTCTTCGCGCCGCTGATCGTTACAGTTCCATGCAGCGGCCGTCCGCCGGAGATCACATACTTATCCATACGTTTCCCTCTTTGTCTTCAGTATGTCCCGCACGGGATGGGGCTTGCATACCATTTTTCACCGCAAAACAGTATACCACAGGCTTCCTGCATTGTAAAGTTCAAATTACAATTGGTTACAAAGTGACGTCATTCCGCCGCCGTGACCGCGCCGGTCTGGCCGTCGACGTCAAACGCGCCCGCGTCCGTCTCGATGCGCCAGACGGGCGCGAGGCGCACCGTCGTGGCCGAGGCCGTTTCGGCCTGCACATAGCCCTGCCGGACGCGCGTGACGCGGCTGCCGACCCAGCCGAGGCTGTCGCGGCTGCCGAGAAACGCGATGAGCGCGTCCGCGCACGCAAGTCCGGTCTGCGCATTCGGCACAGCGGACGGCGTGCCGGTCAGGAACGTGCCCTCCAGCCCGGTCAGGCTGCCGTTTGCATACGTCAGCGTCAGGCGCGCGGAGAACACAAGGCGGCCGGATATGCGCTGCGCCGCCGTCACGGAGAACACGCCCGCGCTCAGGCGCACGGGCGCCTCGGCGCCGTCCGTGTCGAAGCCCATGCGGGCAAGCAGCTTGTCGGCCGCACGCGCCGGGTCGTCCGAGGAGCGCTCTGCGCCCGTCAGCGCAGCCGAAAAGCTGCCGCCGTGCACAAACTGGCACGAGCCTGCGTCCGAGCGGTAGACGCTGCGGTAGCTGCCCGAGCCCGCATCCGCGGCGGCGTCCTTGCCGAGCAGCGCCGCGGCCGCCGTCTGCTGCGCCCTGACGTCCGCCTCAAGCGTCAGAGGGCTGAGCGGCTGCTCGTCCGTCGGCAGCGCGCACTCCAGCGTGACGCCGTACTCGGAAAAGAGCGCCTGCAGGCTGTCGTGCATCGCCTGCGCGCGCGCGCCAGCCGCGTGGCGGGCGGGGACGACGAGCGCGAGCAGAAATAAATTGGTCAGAAGCAAAATCGCGAGGATGATGTTTTTGAGCTTCGACGTCGGCACCGGCCGTCACCGCCTTTCCGCAGGGATTTCTTCAGTCCATCCAGCCGACATCCGGCGTCGGATCGCCCGAGTCGGCATAGCCGACGCGAAGGCGCCCCGTCTTTGTGAGCGCCGCCGCCTGGCGCACCGGCAGAAGGCTCTCAGCCGCCGCGCCGGCGGCATAGGCGCGCACGCGCACGGAGAGCTCCGTAACCGTGCCGCCCGTGAGCGTGACGGCCGCGGCCGGGCCGTCCGGCAGCTCCACCGGGATGCCGCCGACGAAATATTCAAACGTCAGGCGCGTGATGCCGCCGTCGTCGTCCGCATCTGTGAGATAGAGCGCCGCCTCGCCCGTGCGGCCGTCCGTCAGATGCGCGAGCAGCGCGCGGGCCGTCTCGATCTGCGCGCAGAGATCCTCGCCCTCGCCGGCAAAGCGCGGGTCGTCCGGCAGCTGGTTGGACAGGCGGATGCGGCCGTCCGTGCCGATGCGCAGCGTGCAGCCGCTCTCGCTGAAGACGAGCGTCCCGTCGGCGTCGGTGTAGTAGCCGTCGCCGTACGGATTGAAGCCAAGGCCGGAGGCCGTGTCGCTCACGAAGCCGTCGCTCCACGCGCTCTCGGCCGAGATCGCGCGCACAGGCCACGCGCCGGACAGGTCGAGCAGCGTCAGCGGCTCAAGCGAGGAAAGCTCCGCCTGCTCAAAGGCGAACGCCGTCCCGTCCGGCCGGCTGCGGGCCGTCTCGCGCGACAGGCGCTCCGCCTGCAGATACGTCTTGCAGACGAACGCCTCGTCGTCCTGCCCGAAATAGAGCAGCACGGCGTCGCTCCGGACGGACAGCACGAACCACGCGGCGCGGTCGCCGCCCTCATACGTCGCGTCGAGCCAGCTGGCGAGCGCCGCGAGCGGGACGGCGCCGGGGTAGGCAAAATAGACGCTCTGCTGCGTGAGCGCCTCGCGCACGGCGCTCATGGCCGACGGCTGCGCGCTGCCGGCCGACTCGAGTGCCTGCCCGAGCAGGCCGCCGAAGCGGGCGTAGGCGTCCGAGAGCGCGGCGGCGTCATAGAGCGCGCTGTACCGTCCGGCCTGAGACTGCACGGACACGGCGACGGGCAGCGCCGCCGCCTGAACATGCGCGTCCGCGCGCGCGATATCCGGCGTCTCGCCCGTGCCGAGCCATGTGGACAGGCGGCCGAGCAGCGTCGTGCCGCCGGACACGTCGTCCGCGCTGGCCATGACAGCCAGCGTCACCGCGCTGCACGCGAGCAGCACGATCAGGATATTCTTGCCCCATTCCACGATCCGCCGCCGCGTTGTCATGGCCCATTTTCCCTCCTCTGTCAGACCTCGGTCCGGTCCTCTTCCTGCTGCTTCTGCTCCGGCGCGCGCGGCAGCGTGATGGTCACGCACGTTCCCTCGCCGTAAGTAGAGTCGATGCGGATGCTGCCGTTGTGCTGGCTGAGGATCTCCTGCGCGATGGAAAGGCCGAGCCCCGTTCCGCCCGACTGGCGTGAGCGGGCCTTGTCCACGCGGTAGAACCGCTCAAAAAGCCGCGGCAGATCCTTCTCCGGGATGCCGATGCCGTTGTCCTTCACCGTCAGGACGACGTTTTCCCCGTCCGCGCGGGCGCGCAGCTCGATGCGGCCGCCGTCGGGCGTGTACTTGATGGCGTTGGAGACGATGTTCATAATGACCTGCTCGATGCGCTCGCGGTCGCCGTCGACGTTCGGCAGGTCGTCCGGCACGTCCACGACGAGCTCGTGGCCGTGGTTGCGCGCGTCGATGGACTCGGCGCGGCTGACGTTGAGCACCGCGCGCGAGAACGAAAAGCGCGAGACGTTCATCTCCATCTTGCCGTAGTCGAACTTGCTGAGCGTGAGCAGATCCTGCACGATGCGCGTCATGCGGTCGGTCTCGTTCAGGATGACGCCCATAAAGCTGCTGCGCAGCTCGGCGGGCAGCTCGTCGCCGGAGTCCACGATCGTCTCGGCGTAGGATTTGATGTTCGTGAGCGGCGTGCGCAGCTCATGCGAGACGTTCGCGACGAATTCGCGGCGCATCTCGTCCGTGCGGCGCTGCTCCGTGACGTCGTGGATGAGCACGAGCGCGCCGCCGGCCTGATCGGCCGAATACGGCGCGAGGAACAGCTCCAGCTCGCGGCCGCCCGCATGCTTGTGCACCTCGAGGTACTGCGGCCTGCGCAGCGCGAGCACCGACGCAAAATCCGCATCCTCGCCGAACAGCTCGTCATAGCGCACGGCCGGGTCGATCGAGCGCGCGAGCATGGACACGGCGGCGGGGTTGTAGTGGATGACCATGCCGGACGCATCAAAGGCGACGACGCCGTCGGTCATATGCAAAAACAGCGTCGAGAGCTTGTTGCGCTCGTTTTCGACCTCGCTGAGCGTATTTTGCAGCACCTGCGCCATATAGTTGAAGTTGCGCGTCAGCACGCCGATCTCGTCGCGGCTCGTGACCTCGAGCTTCTGCGAAAAGTCGCCGCTTGCGACCTGCCGCGTGCCGGCCGTCAGCGCCTGAATGGGCGTGATGAGCAGCTGCGCGAGCACGAAGGCGAGCACGACGCAGATGACAAGGCCAAGCCCGAGCGAGCGCAGGATGATGCCCATGACCGTGCCCGTGAGCGAGTCGACCGCGCTCTTGTTGTCGCGCACGTAGGCGATGTAGAACGCGTCACCGCTCTCGACGGGGATGGCAAGATCCATATAGTCGCTCGCGATGGAGCTCTCCTGCCCGACAGAGCCGTTCATGGCCGTCAGGATGTTCTCCGTCACGGGGACGGCCGTGCGCTCATCCGAGCCGGCGAGCACGCTGCCGCCGCGGTCGAGCACATAGACGTTGCGGCCGGAGACGTCGACGCCGAGGTCGGCCTGCGCCATGATCTGCTCCTTGAGACGCTCCGGCGCGTCCGCCTGCGCTGCCGTGCTGCGCAGCTGCACGATGAAGTCCTCAGAAAACGTCCGCTCCATCTGCAAGTAGAATTCGTCAATATAAAAGCTGCCGACGCCGTTGATGAGAAACGACCCGGCCACCGTCATGAGCGCCACGATGAGCAGCACCATGATGAGCACGAGCTTCATGCGAAGCGAACGCATAGCGCGCCTCCTTCCCTGCCGCCGATCAGCCCAGCGCGGCGAACTGATAGCCCACGCCGCGCCGCGTCAGGATGTACACGGGCGCGCCGGGGTCGTCCTCGATCTTCTCGCGCAGGCGGCGGACCGTGACGTCCACCGTGCGCATGTCGCCGAAGTAGTCGTAATTCCAGACGTTCTCCATCAGCTCCTCGCGCGAAAAGACCTTGCCGGGCGAGAGGATCAGAAAGCGCAGAAGATCATATTCCTTCTGCGTCAGCTCCACGGGCGTGCCGTGCTTTGTGACGCCGTATGACTCGACGTTGACCGCAAGATCGCCGACGGCGATGACGCTGCGCTGCGCGCCCATGTCGATGGCGCGGCGGCGGATGTTCGCCTTGACGCGCGCGAGCAGCTCGCGCATGGAAAACGGCTTTGTGATATAGTCGTCCGCGCCGGTCTCGAGGCCAAAGACCTTGTCCTCCTCGCCCTCGCGCGCGGTCAGCATGATGATCGGCACCTCCGACCCGCCGCGCCGCAGCGCGCCGCAGACGTCAAAGCCGTTCATCTCCGGCAGCATGACGTCGAGCAGCACCAGATCCGGGTCCTGCGTGCGGGCAAGCTCCAGCCCCGTTTTTCCGTCGAGCGCCTCGAGCGTCTCATAGCCCTCCCGGCGCAGATTGAACTTCAGGATCTCCACGATGGCCTGCTCGTCTTCCACGATCAGAACTCTCTTCCCCATCGTTCCGCCTCCGTTTTCTCATAAGTACTATGATTATACCACAGCGCGCGCGCACTGTCACGCGCGAAAACAGTCCGGCAGCAGCGCGCAAAAAAAGGCAGCAGCCGGATGGGGGCCGGCTGCTGCCTGTGTCGGGTCGTATGGCGTCCGATCCGACCATATGGAGGTGTGTCCCCGGGTGCTTGGGAACCAATGGAACCGCTCCCTTGCCGTTCCGGCGCTGAAATGGGCTGAAAACAGCGCCCGGCGGGTCGATCAGCAGGGGGCCGATCGCATGACGCGGAGCATTGCGTTAGTCATAACTAACGTCTGAATGCATCCTATCATGTAAATCCTTCTTTGTCAATAGGATTTTACAGATTTCTGCATTATTTCTCACGTGATCCTGAAATAATGCTTGTATTTTGCGATATGAGCGAGTACAATACACTCGACAATTTAATAATGGGAGAATTCAATAGCTGTTTTTAAGGAGTTAACATGAAAAAAGGATTCAAATCGCTCATCCTTTTGCTGTTAGTCTTAGCACTGACTGCTTCACTCTGCGCCTGCGGAGGAAGCAAGGACGATGCATCCGGAAGCACGGTTGATTCTTCCTCGGAGCAATCCGGCAACGAGCCCACGCCTGGCAGCGATGCGCAGGCAGATGCCGAAAGCGGTAACGCTGACACCAGCGAGCCGACCGACGGCGGGGAGATCAATGTCGGCATTGCCCAGGACTTGGAAGATAGTCTTGACCCCCACCTCACAACGGCGGCAGGAACCAGGGAAGTCCTCTTCAACATTTTTGAAGGCTTAGTCAAGCCCGATTCGGACGGCAACATCATTCCTGCGGTAGCCCAGAGCTATGAGATCTCCGACGATGGTACGCAGTATACCTTCACGCTTCGTGACGGCATCTGCTTCCACAACGGTGATCCCGTGACCGTGGAAGATGTTGTCTTTTCTATTTCCCGCTGCGCGGGTCTGCTCGACGACGGAGCCTACATCGCCGCGCCGACGCTCAGCTCCATCGTGAGCATCGAGGCCACGGACGATAAGACCGTCGTCATCACCATCTCGGAGGGCAACATCGAATTCCTGGCGTCGCTCGCTACGACGAACGCGGCCATCATTCCGGAGGACTACGCCGATCAGACGACCGCGCCGGTCGGCACGGGCCCGTTCCGCTTCGTCTCCCGCGCGCCGCAGGAGAACTTTGTCGTCGAGCGCTTTGACGGCTACTGGGGCGAGAAGGCGCACCTTGACCGCGTGACGTACAAGGTCATCACGGACGCCGATTCGCTCGTGCTCTCGCTCAAATCCGGCGCCATCGACGTCTGCGCGCACCTCACGCCCGATCAGGCCGAGACGGTCAAGGACAGCTTCGACATCTACGAGGACACCATGAAGCTCGTTCAGGCGCTCTACCTCAACAATGCCGTCGCCCCGTTTGACGACGTCCGCGTCCGTCAGGCGCTGTGCTACGCCGTGAACGTCGACGAGATCATCGCCTTCGTGTGCGACGGCTACGGCGTGCGCGTCGGCAGCTCCATGTTCCCGGCGTTCGGCAAGTACTTTGACGAGTCCCTGTCGGATTACTACCAGCAGGACATCGAGAAGGCAAAGTCGCTCCTCGCCGAGGCCGGCTATCCGGACGGCTTCGAGATGACGATCACCGTCCCGAGCAACTACCAGCAGCACATGGACGCCGCGCAGGTCATCGTCGAGCAGCTCAAGGCGATCGGCGTCACGGCCACGATCCTCCCCGTCGAGTGGGGCACATGGCTGAGCGACGTCTACGGCGCGCGCGAGTACCAGTCCACCGTCGTCGGCTTTGACGCGGCGACCATGACGGCCCGCGCCATGCTCGAGCGCTGGACGAGCGACCATGCCAAGAACATGATCAACTTTGACAGCGCCGAGTACGACGAGCTCTTCGCCAAGGCGTCCGCCTGCACGGACGACGCCGAGCAGACCGCGCTCTACAAGCAGATGGAGGCCATCCTGACCGAGCAGGCCGCAAACGTCTACATCGAGGACCTGTGCGACATGGTCGCCGTCAACCCGAAGCTTGGCGGCTTCACGTTCTACCCCATCTACGTTCTGGATCTTTCGACGGTCTACTACAAGTAATTCTCTCAAGCACACTCTGACAAGGAGGCGGGAAGCGATGAAATATCTCGCAAAAAAAACGATCACTCTCATTATTACATTGTTCATCGTGTCGCTTCTCGCCTTCCTTGCCTTCCAGCTCATCCCCGGCGACCCGGCCACGCAGATGCTTGGCACGGAGGCCACGCCGGAGCGCGTCGAGGCGCTGCGCGAGCAGCTCGGCCTGAACCGGCCGCTGCTGGCGCGGTATTTTGACTGGCTGGGCCAGTTCCTGTTCGGCGACATGGGCACGTCGTACAGCTACTCCATGCCCGTGCGCGAAATGCTCGCGGGCAAGATCCCCGTCACGGCGTGCCTGACAGGGCTGTCGCTGCTGCTCATCGCCGTGTTCTCCATCCCGCTCGGCATCTGGCAGGGCCGCCATGCAGGCAAGCTGCCCGATGTCAGCGCGACGGTGCTCGGCCAGCTTTTCATGAGCGTGCCGCCGTTTTTCCTCGGCATCGTCTTTACGCTGCTGTTCGGCCTTGTGCTCAAGCTCTTTACGCCGGGCGATTTTGTCTCGTACAGCGACAGCGCGGGCGGGTTTTTCCGCTGCATCCTCTTCCCCGCGCTCGCCATCGCCATCCCGAAGGCGGCCATGACGGCGAAGCTGCTGCGCACGTCCATCGTCGCCGAGGTGCGCGAGGACTATGTCCGCACGGCGCGCAGCCACGGGCGAAGCTTCCCGGCCGCGCTCTATACCCATGTGCTGCGCAACGCCATTTTCCCCGTCGTGACGTTTTTGGCGCAGAGCATCGCGGACATCGCCGCGGGCAGCATCATCATCGAGCAGGTGTTCTCCATCCCCGGCATCGGGCGGCTGCTGCTCACATCCATCGCCAACCGCGACTATCCGGTCGTGCAGGCCATCGTCGTCATTCTGGCATTTCTGGTCGTGACGGTCAATTTTCTGGTGGACGTCCTGTGCCAGAGGCTCGACCCGCGGATGCGCGTGGCGTAAGGAGGGCGGAGCATGAAGAAGAAAACCGCCCGGCGGCACAACTACAGCCTCATCGCCGGGCTGATCCTGACGGGGCTGCTCGTTGCCGTCATCCTCATCGGCACGATCTGGACGCCGTATGACCCGAACGCCATGAGCGCGGGCGAAAAGCTGCTCGCGCCGAGCCTTTCGCACCCGTTCGGGACGGATAACTTCGGCCGGGACATCTTCTCCCGCGTGCTCGAGGGCGCGCGGACGACGCTGTTCATCGGCGTGTGCACCGTCGCCATCGGCACGCTCTTCGGCGTTCTGGCCGGCAGCCTGACGGGCTATTACGGCGGCTGGCTCGACGAAATTCTGATGCGCTTCAACGACTCCATCACGGCGTTTCCGAGCATCCTGCTCGCGCTCGTCGTTGTGAGCCTGTTCGGCTCGGGTAAGTATAAGATCATCCTGACGCTCGGCATTCTGTTCATCCCGAGCTTTGCACGCATCGTGCGCAGCGCCTTCGCGCGCGAGCGCGGGCGCGACTATGTCGAAAACGCGCGCGTCATGGGCGCGTCGGACGGGCGCATCCTGTTCGCGCACATATTGCCGAACGTGCGGCAGGTGCTGCTCAGCGCCGTCGCCATCGGCTTTAACAACGCCGTGCTCGCCGAGGCGAGCATGAGCTACCTCGGCGTCGGCGTTCTGCCGCCGGACGCGAGCCTCGGGCGGATGCTCAGCGAGTCGCAGACGTATCTGTTCACCGCGCCGTGGTACGCCGTGTGTACGGGCGTATTTCTCATCCTGCTCATCCTCGGCTTTTCCCTGCTCGGGCAGGGACTGCAGGAAGGAGGCCGCCGCTGATGCCGCTTCTGGAACTGAAAAACCTGCACGTGAGCTTTCACGACCACCGCGCGGAGCATGAGGTCGTCCACGGCGTGAGCCTCGCCGTCGAGCCGGGCGAGATCGTCGGCATCGTCGGCGAGTCCGGCTCCGGCAAGACGCAGACGGCGCTGGCCGTCGCGCACCTGTCCCGGCAGGACGCGGTGCTCTCGGGCGAAATTCTGTTTGACGGCACAGACCTTCTGCGCCTTCCCGAGCGCGACGTGCTCAAGATTCAGGGCGACGACATCGCCATGGTCTTTCAGGAGCCGATGACGTCGCTCAACCCGACCATGCGCATCGGCCGGCAGGTGGAGGAGAGCTTAAAGCTCCACAAAAAGCTCACCCGGGACGAGCGGAAGCAGCTCGCGCTCGCCGCGCTGCGCGATGTCGAGCTGCCCGACCCCGAGGACGTCTACCGCAAGTACCCGCACGAGCTGTCCGGCGGACAGCGGCAGCGGGTCATGATCGCCGCGGCCATCGTGTGCGACCCGAAGCTGCTCATCGCAGACGAGCCGACGACGGCGCTCGACGTTACCATTCAGGCCGAGATCTTAAAGCTGCTGGCCAAGCTCAACCGCGAAAAGGGCATGGCCATCTTATTCATCTCGCACGATCTGCGCGTCATCCGGCGCCTGTGCTCGCGCGTCATCGTCATGTGCGGCGGAATCGTCGTCGAGCAGGGCGCCGTGGAGGACATTTTCCGCGCGCCGCAGCAGGACTATACAAAAAAACTCATCGCGTCCATCCCCACGCGGAGGTGAAGGCCCATGGCGCAGCCGCTTCTCGAAGTGAAAAACTTAAGCTGCTTTTACACTGCAGGCACAAATCCGTTCGGAAAAAAGGCAAAAAAGCAGGCGCTCTTTGACGTCAGCTTCACCGTCAACGAGGGCGAGGTCCTCGGTCTCGTCGGCGAGTCTGGCTGCGGCAAGACGACGCTCTCGCGCGCCATTTTAGGCATCAACCGCGACATCACCGGCGAAATCATCCACCACACCGACCGTCCGCGCATGGTGTTTCAGGATCCCGCTTCGTCCTTAAACCCCGCGCGCTCCGTCGGCTGGATCTTAGAAGAGCCGCTTCGCTGCGCCGGCGTCGGCCGGGACGAGCGGCGGATTCGGGCGCGCGAGATGCTCTCCCACGTCGGCTTAGATGAGAGCTTCTATGACCGCCGCCCGCCTGAGCTGTCCGGCGGCCAGCGCCAGCGGGTCGCCATCGGCGCGGCCATCATCGGCTCGCCGAAGCTCATCATCGCAGACGAGCCCGTCTCGGCGCTCGACGTGACCATTCAGGCGCAGATCTTGGAGCTTCTTATGCGCCTTCGCCGCGAAATGGGGCTCTCGTACCTGTTCATCTCGCACGACATGGACGTCATCTGGCAGATCTCCGACCGCGTCATGGTCATGCAGTCCGGCCGCATCGTCGAGCAGGGCACGCGCGACGAGGTCTTTGCGCATCCGCAGTGCGACTATACAAAAAAACTGCTCGCCGCGGCGAGCCTTTGAGTATTTTTCAGGGAGGAACCCGGCATGATCCTTGCCATCGACATCGGAAACACGAACATCGTCATCGGCTGCATTGAGCTCAAGAGCAAGCGCAGCAAGATCGTCTTTGAAGCGCGCCTCGCGACCGACCACGTCAAGACGAGCGACCAGTATTCCATTGAGCTGATGAACATTTTGCAGCTGTTTCAGGTCTCGCCGGACGCGATCGACGGCGCCATCATCTCCTCCGTCGTCCCGCCGGTCTACAACGCCATCCGCTCGGCCGTCATCAAGGTCGCCGGCTGCAAGCCGATCGTCGTCGGCCCCGGCATCAAGACGGGGCTCAACATCCGCATGGACAGCCCGAGTCAGGTCGGCGCGGATCTCATCGTCGCGGCCGTCGCGGCGCTCGAGGAATACGAGCCGCCGCTCATCATCGTCGACATGGGCACGGCCATCACGCTCTCGGTCATCGGCGAGGGCAATACGTTTCAGGGCGGCTGCATCTTCCCCGGCGTGCGCGTGTCCATGGACGCGCTGACAAGCCGCACGGCGCAGCTTCCGGGCATCAGCCTCGACAAGCCGCGCCGCGTCATCGGCAAAAACTCCGTCGACGCCATGCGCAGCGGCATCATGTACGGCACGGCCGCCATGATCGACGGCATGATCGACCGCATGGAGGAAGAGTCCGGCGAGCACTACCGCCTGCTCGCCACCGGCGGCATCGCGCAGTACATCATTCCACTCTGCCGCCACGAATTAAAGCTCGACCACAACCTGCTGCTCAAGGGCCTTGCGACGCTCTACCGGAGCAACGCGAAGGACTGAGGCTAGCCGAAGTCGTGCCGCCCGCCGCAGTCGATGCCGCGCGCTTCCAGCTCGCAGACGATCTGCTCAATTCTTTCAAAGCAATCTTCATCCGTCAGGCTGTCGTCTCGTATGACAGCCTGAATTTTTTTCAGCGCAGCAAGGCATTCGCCCTCGACGAGCCCGGACGCGTCCTTCGGCAGCCCGCTCACGCGGATACGCGCCCGGCCGCTCTCCAGCAGATGGCAGACGATCTGTGCGTATAAATCCATATTAGCACCCCCATACTAGCTTTATTTTAACGGTAATACCGGTAAAACGCAATACCGGTATTACCGTTATGCTTGAATACTCTGGGGTGAGGCCATGTACGAGAGGATCCGCGCCTGCCGGGAGGACCGGGACTGGACGCAGCACGATATGGCGCAGAAGCTGCACGTCGCGCAGACGACATATTCCGATTATGAACTGGGCAAGATCAATATCCCGCCCGCCACGCTGCGCCAGATGGCGCTGCTGTTCGGGACGAGCGTTGACTACCTGCTCGAGCTGACGGACACGTCGGCGCCATACCCGCGCAGAAAGCGGGGATGAAAATGGAGCAGAAGCTACGGCGGGATCGCTGTATGGGCGACAACTTAAAACGGCTGCGTCAGGCGCGCGGGCTTTCGCAGGAAAAGCTGTGCGCCGAATTGCAGCGCCGCGGCTGCGACATCGGCCGCACGACGTATGCAAAATACGAGTCCGGCGAGCTCAACATCCGCGTGAGCGTTCTGATGGAGCTGAAGAAAATCTACGGCTGCGAATACAACGAATTTTTCGCGGGTCTTGAATAAAATACCCGGCACGGAAAGCGCTCCGTGCCGGGTAAATTTTTATGTACTTATCGGAACAGCAGCCACACGAGCGTGTACCCGACGGCGACGGCCGTCAGGGTGAACGGGACGCTCATGCGCATAAAGCGGCCGGTCGTGACCTCGTGGCCCTCGCGGCGGAGGATGCCGCAGCCGGCGATGTTGGCCGACGCGCCGATGGGCGTCAGGTTGCCGCCGAGCGTCGCGCCGACGAGCAGGCCGAAGCATAACAGCGCCGGCCGGCAGCCGATGGCCGCGGCCACGCCGGAGACGACGGGCAGCATCGTCGCGGTGTAGGGGATGTTGTCAATGAACGCCGAGAAGAGCACGGAGCCCCAGACGATGAGCGTGTAGGTGAAAAACACGCTGTCGCCGCCCGCGCGGGCGAGCAGGGCGCTCAGGTCGTCGATGAGGCCGACGCGCGTCACGCCGCGGATGAGGATGAACAGCCCCGCCAGCAGCCCGATCGTCTGGAAATCGAGCGACTTGAGCGCATCGCGCACTAGCCCGCCGCGCTTTTTGCCCTTCGGCGGCTTGCTGAGCACGAGCGCAAGCACAAAAAACGCCATGCAGATGACGCCGTTCGTCACGGCCGGCTTGCCCGACCAGAATGACGCGGCGATGAGCGCGAGCACCGTGCCGCCGAGAAGATACGTCGGCACATAGTCCGCCACCGGCGTGAGCGGGCCGGGCGCGACGGTGCCCTCTTCATGCCGGAACAGGAAAAGCAGGATCGGCACGGTCGCCAGCGCGCCAAGCTCGGTGACAAAGAACATGCCGGGTCTGCCGTCAAAGAAGAAAAAGTCCGCAAAGTCCAGCCCGAGATGCCCCGCGAGCAGGACGCTCGTCGTGTCGCCGACAAGCGTAGCCGCGCCCTGCAAATTTGACGAAAGCGCGATGGACAGCACGACGGGCACGGGCGAGACATTCAGCTTCTTCGCCACGGCAAGGCCGATCGGCGCGACCATGAGCACGGTGGCCACGTTGTCGATGAATGCAGACACAATGCCGGCAAACATGGCCAGCGCGAGAAAGACGAGCTTCACGCTCGGCAGCCGGTTCACCATGGCGTCGGCCATGCGCGCGGGCATCTGCGACTCGATGCACAGATATACCGTCCCCATCGTGCCGGCCAGCATCATCAGCACGTTCCAGTCGATGGCTCCGGGCGCCTCGCGCAGCGGGACGATGCCCGCAGCGACAAACACCGCCGCCGCGCACAGCGCCGTCAGCGTCCGGTGCTTCGGCAGCGCGAGCATCAGCACATACACCGCGATAAAGATCACAAGAGCTGCTGTTTTCAATCCGTTTTCCTCCCCATGGCCGCCGTTCGGCCGGAATGCACCAGACAAGCGTACCAGCAGGCTCGTCCCCTGTCAAGGGGAAAATCGAGCAGGCGGGCGGCTGGCGCGCGCTCGCGCCATCGGGCCGGACGCAAAATAAGGCCGCCGGGCAGCGCGAGGCTGGCCCGGCGGTCTTTTGCGCTTATTTCATCTTTGCAAGCCACCGGCCGCCGATCCATGCGGTGCGGACGGTGTCGCCCGCCTGCGGCTCGCTGCCGTCGGTCATGGTGACGGGGAACGGGTCGCCCTCGTCGAACTGCGCCGCGATGGCGCCGCCCTCGGCCGAGACGACGGCTGCTTCGCGGTAATCCACAACGAGCACGAGGTCGATGACGCCGTCGCCCGTGTGGTCGACGATCGTGATCTCCGCGCCGTCGCCCGCGCGAACCATGGCAAGGCGGTCGGCCTCGTTGTAATTATAGTAGAACTTCGTGCTCTCGTCGATGGTCATGCCGACGCGCGAGAACACCTGCGCCAGATTGAAAAAGTCCTCAAACGTGTAGTAGCCCTCATACGGGCTGTACGTCGGCACGCCGATGACGCGGCCGTCCTTCGCGTAGAGCACGATGTTCCGCCCGAGCATCTCCAGCCCGGTCGACACCGCAAGCGCGCGGTGATGCTCCAGCTGCGAATAGCCCGCGTCCAGATGCCCGTCCGTCTCGGTCAGGCTGGCGTACTCGTTGGCGACCAGCAGCTCCGCGTAGCGCACGACGCCGTAGCGGTATTCCAGCAGCGTCTGCGGATTCATGAGCGCGTCGAGGTAATACTGCGCCTGCCCGTCCGCGCCATAGCCCCGCACGGCGCAGCAGCTGAGCGCATTGAACATGAGAAGGCACGCGTTGTCGCGCGTGATGGGCTGGTCGTAATAGTCGTAGAATCCGTCGTAGATGCCGATGCTGCGCGCGTCCGCGTCCACACGGTCAGCCCAGCCGGCGCCGACGTAGCGCGACGAATCATACCCGAGCGCGCCGAGCAGCATCTTGGCCAGCGCCCGCGCCGTGACAGGCTCCGTCGGCCGGAACTCGCCGCCCGAGCCGGACAGGATGCCGCGCGCGGCGCAGAAATAGATGGCCTGTGCGAACTGCGAATCGGCCGCGACGTCCGAAAACCGCACGCTGCCGGACGCCCTCGGGCGGTCGGTCAGCATAAGGGCGACCATTTTCGCCGCCGCCTGACGCGAGACTGTGCCGGTCGGCTGGAACGAGCCGTCGCCGTAGCCGGAAATAATGCCGAGATCACACAGCATCCCGACCGCGCCGGTGTTTTCGATGCGGTCGCTGTCCGTAAACGTCGGCGCGGCCGCCAGCGCGGACCCGCACAGCAGCACCGCCAGTGCAAGCGCAAAAATCCATCTGCACATCCGCCTCATGGCAGCACGTCTCCTTTCGAAATTTTAAGGTTGCTTTCAGTATACGGGACGGCGCGGCCGCGGTCAATGCTTCCGGGCAAGTTGTAACACACTTGTAACCTTCGGCCGCGAAAGTTGACGGAAAAATACGAAAATGCTATCCTCACCTCTGTTTGTTACCCAAAGAAAGAGAGGATCGCCATGTCGCCCAATACCCCATCCACTGTCCTGACCGTTTCCGCCTACTACGCCCGCTGGCGCGAGCTGTACAAAAAAAGCAGCGGCATCACTGCCAAGAGCCTGTCGTCCTACGACGAGAAATTCCGCAAATACATCCGTCCCGCCGTCGGCGAGGCGCCGCTTTCCGCCGTGACGGACAGCGACCTGCAGGCCATCTTAAACGCGTCGGCCGGGATGTCATACTCGCACCTGAGCAAGCTGCGCTCGCTCATGCAGCAGCTATTTTCCCGCGCGCTCCGCTCGCGCCTGATCTCCTACAACCCGGCCGACGGCCTCGAGCTGGCCGCCTGCACGCGCCGCCAGCGGCGCTCGCTCAGCCCGTGCGAGCGCCGTCTGCTGCTGGAATGCGAGCCGCGCGTTCCCGGCGCGGTTCTGTTTTACGCCATGCTCATGACCGGTATGCGCCCGGGCGAGCTGGCCGTGCTCCAATGGTCGGACGTCGACTTTGAAAAGCAGGAGATCACCGTCTCCCGCGCGCTTGAAAGCGGCACGCAGCGCACGATCCGCGGCCCGAAGACCGAGGCCGGCAAGCGCCTGATCCCCATGCGCCGCGACCTCGCCGCGCGCCTGATGCCGCTGCGCGGCTCGCCGGATGGCTTCGTTTTCCCGCGCGCGGACGGCTCGCACCACAGCCACAACTCGCTCTACCGTCTCTGGCACCGCCTGCGCGCGGAAATGGAGTCCCTCGGCGGCCCGCTGCCCGCCGACCTCGTCCCCTACTGCCTGCGCCACACGTTCTGCACCGACCTGCAAAACGCCGGCGTCCCCATCAACGTCGCAAAAGAGCTGATGGGTCACAGCAACATCTCCACCACAGCCAACGTCTACACCCACCGCGACGACAAAACCCTCCACCGCAGCATCGCCCGCCTCGACCGTGCAAAGAAAGTCCCCGTCCGCAAGAAGCAGCGGGCCCGCCTGAAGGCCGACCGCATCGCGCACCCCGCACCGCGCCCAATCCCTCCCCTGCGTAAGGGGGAGCTGTCACGGCGAAGCCGTGACTGAGGGGTTGACGGGACGCGCCGAAACAGCGCCGCGCGCCCAAGGCTCCCCTGTGCAAGGGGAGCTGTCACGGCGAAGCCGTGACTGAGGGGTTGTACGCCGCCCACCAGCTCCAGCGCAATCGAACACCCCTGTCACCCTGAGCCTGCCGAAGGGTCTTGCCGATTGCGGTAAACCGATTGCGAACCGGCGCCAAATCAAACCTGTCACCCTGAGCGAAGCCGAAGGGTCTTGCCGATTGCGGTAGTGTATCGTTTTGCTCCGGCGCTGGAAGCTGAGGCAGGTGCTCCTGAATCGGGAAGATCCTTCGACTCGCTTCGCTCGCTCAGGATGACAGCATGGGGGGCTTCGCTCGCTCAGGATGACAGCGTGATTGGGGACGCGCCGAAACAGCGCCCCGCGCCCCAAGGCTCCCCTGTGCAAGGGGAGCTGTCACGGCTTCGCCGTGACTGAGGGGTTGTAAGCCGCCCGCCAGCTCCAGCGCAATCGAACACCCCTGTCACCCTGAGCCTGTCGAAGGGTCTTGCCGATTGCGGTAGTGTAACGTTTTGCTCCGGCGCTGGAAGCTGAGGCAGGTGCTCCTGAATCGGGAAGATCCTTCGACTCCGCTTCGCTCCGCTCAGGATGACAGCATAGGGTGCTTCGCTCGCTCAGGATGACAGCGTTTTTTAGGCGCGCGCCGCGATGCACCCCACACCAGCGCCGATTGCGGAACCAACCCCCAAAGCCCTGTCACCCTGAGCCTACCGAAGGGTCTTGCCGATTATGGCAAACCGATTGCGAACCAGCGCCAAATCAAACCTGTCACCCTGAGCTTGTCGAAGGGTCTTGCCAATTGCGGTAGTGTATCGTTTTGCTCCGGCGCTGGAAGCTGAGGCAGGTGCTCCTGAATCGGGAAGATCCTTCGACTCGCTGCGCTCGCTCAGGATGACAGCATAGGGGGCTTCGCTCGCGCAGGGTGACGCGCCAGACCCCCATTTTCCTCTACCGCCCGCCCCGAAACCTGAAAAAGGTTCTGGCACTGGTCCTCGTGGTCGCTATGATGGCGTCCTTCGCGGTCGGCGCCAGCGCTGCTTTCAAGGATGCGGACAAGATCACGTACACTACCGCGGTCGATGTCCTCACCGGTCTGGGCGTCATCAACGGCTACGCTGATGGCACCTTCCGCGCCACTGACTCTGTCACGCGCGGCGCATTCGCCAAGATGACTGCTTACGTTATGAACGGCGGCGTCAACGCTGCTGCCAGCTACGGCACCTACGCCGCGGCTTCGTTCAAGGACGTCGCTGCCAACAGCACGTTCGGCAACGCCATCGGCTACTGCACGAACAAGGGCATCATCTCCGGCTACTCCAACGGCACCTTCCGCGCCGGCAACAAGGTCACCGGCGTTCAGGCTGCCAAGATGCTCCTCGGCGCGCTCGGCTATGACTCCAAGATTGAGGGCTACACCGGCTCCGCTTGGGCGAAGAACGTCCTCGCTGACGCTGAGGACGCCGGCCTGTTCAAGGGCATGGGCGCTGTCGACCTGACCCAGCCGCTCACCCGTGAGGCTGCCGCCCAGATGATCTGGAACGCCCTTCAGGCGACCATGGTCAAGTACGCTGTCGGCGGTGTCACCATCACCACGCCGGACGGCACGACCGTCAACACCGGCGCTTCCGCCGCTGAGCCGGTCATGACCGGCAACGTTGCTGGCTTCGGCACCACGAAGACCACCACGCTTGAGATGGTTGAGAAGTACTTCCCGGGTCTTGCTGCCGGCACGCCTAGCTACAACGAGTTTGGCCGCCCGGTCACCAACTATGTGCTGACCAAGAACGGCGTTGCCAAGCCGATTGCTTCCGTTGTTGACACCCCGATCGCAACCTACACCACCGCGGTTGCTCCGGCTGAGCTCTACAACAAGCTGGGCTTCGCGGCCAAGATCAAGGGCGCCACGAGTGCCACTGTCACGACCTCCAAGGCTGCTGGCTACATTGCTAACGGCACGGTTGTCACGACGGACTACACGGTTTCCGCTGTCTCCACGAACGCTGTCATCGGCGGCAACGGCATCGTGACCGAGATCTACAAGACGGCTACCGCGAACGAGTTCACGGTCGTCCAGATCAAGCCGACCCTCGTTAAGGTCATCAGCACCACCAACGTCAAGGCCACCACGACTGAGGGTGCTTACACGCAGTACAACCTCACCGGTCTGACCTCTGGCGAGCTGAAGGTCTACACCTCCGTCGTCAACGCTGCGCACGATCAGAACACCGTCACGTTCACTGCTGCTGTGAACAGAGGCGACTACGTGCTCGTCTACGGTGTTGAGCGCAACTACACGGTCTCCCCGGCGACCATGGTCACCGGCAAGGTGGCTGGCTACACCTCCAGCACCGGTGCTTACACCATCGCCGGCACGGCCTACCCGGTTTCCGCTGCTGCTAACGCCGTCGGCGCCGTCGCTGTTTCGGGCTACACTACTACGGATGCTACCTATGCCGTCGATACCTACGGCAATGTCATCGGCTCTGTCACTGTTACGACCCCGACCAACTACATCTACGTTCTCGCTACCGGCGCCACTGCCAGCTACCTGAACACCACGACCAACCGCATTGAGAATGTTGTCGAGGCTCCGGCTGTCACGGTCGAGGGCGCTGTCGCCAACATCCAGGTTGCCAAGGTTGGCGGCGCTGACGCTGACGGCACTAACGTCGTGGCTGGCCTGTATACCTACAAGCTCGATGCCAACGGCAAGTATCTGCTGAAGAAGGTCGCGGATGACAGCGACGCTACTGGCACCTACTTCACTGTTGACACGATCAACAAGACGATCACGCTGGCTACGGGCAAGTTCGCCAACGCTGCGACGAAGTACTTTGTCGCGAAGCAGAACCCGACGACCAAGGCTTGGAGCGTCACGGCTTACACCGGCTACACCAACGTCGCCATCACGAGCCCGACTGCGGTCGCGATTGACGCGAACAAGAACAACGTCGCTGAGATCGTCTTCGTCAACGGCGGCACCGAGACCGGCGCTTCCCTTGGCTACACCTACGTCACCGGCGACTACGACACGATCACGAATCCTGGCAAGTGGACCTACGACGTGATCGTTGCTGACAAGTCCGACAAGCTCGTTCAGGGTGCTCCTCTGGCTACGCCCGCCACTGGCCTGTACACCGTCGTTGGCGGCACGGCCACCAAGGTCACGGGTACGACTGCTCTTGTCCTGGGCGCCAGCGGTGCGGACGGCGTGTACAACAACACGACGTTCTTCACCTACAGCGAGGGCCTGCTCTGCACCAGCGCGACTGCGGATGGCGAACAGACGGTTATTGCACCGATCGCTGCCAACGTCCCGGTCTACACCTACGACAAGGGCGCTGTCACCCCGACCACCGCTGAGGCTCTGAGCGGCACCAACGGCTCGCTGGTCGTCATCGAGCGCAATGCCGCCGGCACTGCGATTGCTGCGATCTACATCCTTGCCTAATCCCTGACGCACCTGCGTCACACAAATTCCTTCGTTGATCTGCCTCACAGTGCACTCCGTAAATGCGCTCTCCAAGGCTGATCAAAGGCCCCGCGCCCC
>CAKTOF010000010.1 GCA_934589675.1 uncultured Oscillospiraceae bacterium | reverse complement strand
ACCCAGCCGCTTATCTTCTTCGGGGTGCGGGGTATAAAATAAGCCCGCCTCCTCCGGGCGGGCAGGACGGATATGAAATTGTGTTGCATCTTTCAAGGTTAAGAGCTCCTTTCGGTGTAGAATTTGGCTTTACACATTTTTGGGTGTGTGCTATGATGTGGCAAACAAATCGAAATTCAATGAACTCAACACAGTGAAGACTCAGGAGGTTTTTATGAATTACGAATGCAAAATAACGGTATTGGAGACAAAGGTATTTCCGGAATTGCAGGAAAAGTATTTGGCTGATCCGAAATCAGGTCCGTGTCCCTGCTTCAAGGCGGGAGATACATTCCTTCTGAAAAGAACGCCGGAGCAGGATGACTTTTACCATCTAATGAACGGCAAATTCTGCGGCGAGGCATGGGATGCCATCAGCCGATATGTCTATGCGGCGCTGCAGGGTGGCTCCATTATGCGTAAGTGGACAAATGACGACAGAATGATGATCGCCTGCTGCAATGACGGCACGCGCCCTGTTATCTTCAAAATAGAGCGGATTGATATTCCGGAAAGCGAAGAAGAAAAACAATGGTTGGAAAAGCAGAATTTTAAGAACACGGCAGATGATGCTTATACAGGCTGACAACTTTCGATTTGCTGCTCTATTACTTCCGCATCAGCTCATTATAGGCTGCGGATGGAATCCATAACCGTATCCCGCGACAGGTCAGCAGCATAGGAGAGCTTCTTCTGATAAACCTGCCGCAGTTTTTCAATGTTCGGGTCGGCCCCGACTTCATCAAAGGCCGCAGGCGCGTCGGCAGGGTGTTTCTCCGTACCGCGTTTCTTGGCCGCTGCAATGAGCGCCGCGCGGAGATCGGCAGGGACGATACTCTAGGTTCGATTCCCGTCCGGGTCACCAAAAGCAATGTTCAGACGAACATTGCTTTTTCTTTTTCCCGCTTTCCGTTTTTTCAGCGGAGCCGGCACAGAACACGCAGCCCCCGGGCGCGGCATTTCGCCGCGTCCGGGGGCTTTTTCGCTCACCCGCCAAGCTCGACCGTCACGTCGCGCGCGTCGTCTGCGATCGTGATGTACACGTCCTCCGCGCCGTCCGAGGCGAGGACATAGCTGCCCGCGGGCAGGCCCCAGAACGCGCAAACCCGCGCCGCGTCAGACGCGGCGGCCGCGCGCTGCTCGTCGATGCCCTCGCCCGTCAGGCGCAGCACGCGGTCGACCGCGGAAGGCGCGCAGCGCACGCGGACGCTGCCGCGCACCTCACGCGAGAATACCAGCCGCTCGCCGTCCGTCCATGCGTCGCCCGTCACCGCGTCGACGGACGCGTTTTCATGCAGCGTAAAGCCCGCGCTCATCCCGTCCGGGGCGGCCAGTCCCCACGCGCCGGGGCGCAGGGTCAGCGTCAGGCAGCCGCTCTCCGGCGCCTCGGCCGTGCCGTGCGCGCCGTCCGGGCCGGACAGAATGAGCCTTGTCCCGGGCGCGACGCCCTCGAAATGCACAGCCACGCACACGGGCGCAGCCGGCGCCTGCGGCGCAGGCGCCTCCGGCTCAGCCGCCGTCTCCGTCGCCAAAGGCGCAGCGGCCGCCGCAAGGCGCGCCGGCTCGGCCGCCATGGGCTGCACCGTCGTCAGAAAGCACCCGATGACGAGCAGCAGCGCAAAAACGCCCGTCGTCCGCTCCAGTTTCCATCGCATTTTGCATTCCTCCGCTTTTGAACTGCCAACAGCATAGCGCGGCGCGGCGGAAAATCCGCAGGAAGCCTGTCGGCCGGCGGAGAAGTTTTTCTCTTCTGTACGCCCGCGGACAAAAGATGTGAAAATTCAACAAAAATCACTTCCATTTTCAAATGATTCTTGTTATAATAGTAAGTACTTTATGAGCAAAGGAGAATCACCATGAGCCAACCGCGCGTCATTTCCCAGCAGGAATATCTCGATCGCACCTATGCAAGAGGCAACCGCCGCACGGCACCCGAGGTCGCCGCGCCGGCCACGCCGCAGGACTATATCCGCCGCGTCATGGAGGGCGATGCGCTTGTCTCCATGCAGGTCGGCTCCGTCCCGGGGCTTGACCTCACGCAGGAGGAGTTTATGCAGGATCTGCCGCTGTGGCTCGGCGCCCGGCCGGAGATCGCGGACATCGCCTACGAGATGGAGGCCGGCGCCGTCGTCATCGGCTCCGGCCCCGCCGGCTCGACCGCGACGCTGCGCCTTGCCGAGCTCGGCGTGGACACGGTCTGCCTGGAGGCGCAGACGTGGGAGGAGTACGACGCGTTTGCCTGCGACATGGCCACGTACAACTCCGAATTCTTCCGCAGCCGCGGCGTACCGGAGTATGACCTCATGGAGGTGTACAACGAATATATGCGCAAGGCGCTCGGCCACGCGCATCCGAAGCTCGTGCGCGACTATGTCACCCGCTCCGGCGAGATGATGGACTGGGTCTTAAAGCACATCCCGCAAACGTACATCGACGCCTACGCCCACCCGACGCAGTACAAGGGCAACCGCTACTTCACCGGCGAGACCTGCGGGCAGAAGAGCTTCATCGGCATGCTGCAGTGGCGCGATGAGCAGACGAACAACAACATGTGGCCGTTTGTCATGCGCTCGCTGCACGAGGCCGCGCGCAGGCTCGGCGCGCGCTATGTCTACGGCGCGCAGGGCATCTATGCCGAGCAGGACGCGTCCGGCGCCGTCACGGCCGTCGTCGCGCGCGACATTGAGGGCAGATTCTTCCGCATCCGCTGCCGCGCGGCCGTCGCCGCAGCCGGCGACTTCGGCGGAAACCCCGATATGCGCATCGACCTGTGCGACACGCTGCGCAACCTCGCCTGGACGACCGGCCTTGACCGGACGAAGGGGCAAAATGTCGAAAGCGGCGGGCGCGACGGCTCCGGCATCCGCCTGTGCCTCTGGGCAGGCGGCACGATGGAGGCCGGCCCGCGCGCCGGGCAGGGCGCGTCGCTCAACGACAAGCCGAGCTTCCCGTTCGGCGGCTGCTGGCCGACGTTCGGCCCGGACGGGCGCCGGTTCATGAACGAGACGATCACGAAGTTCGGCGCGAACGGCGCGGTCGATATGCTGCCGCCCGGCGGCATCGTCGCGTGCGTCACGGACGCAAGCTGGGACGAATACTGCGAGCATCAGGGCTACGGCCACGAGGTCATGGACCGCAGCAACGAGCACATGCTCTCCGTCGTCCGCGCGGACATGGAAAAATGCGTGCCCGGCCCCGACGGCTTTGACGTCCACGCCTTCGCGCGCTACGGTGAGAGCTACGACCGCGTCTTTGCCGCAAGCACAGTCGAGGAGCTCGGCCGGTATCTCGGCTACGAGGGCGAGGCGCTCTCCAATTTCGTCGCGGAGGTCGACCGCTGGAACGCCCTGTGCGACGCGCACTACGATGCCGACTGGGGCTGCGACCCGACGTACCTGTTCCCGATCCGCACCGCGCCGTTCTTCGGCACGCGGGCCGTCACGGGCGAGATGGGGCCGCACGGCGGCCTGTGCCAGCACGCGGGCGTCTGCACCGACGGCAGCTACAACGTCCTGACCGCCGGCAAGCAGCCCATCCCCGGGCTTTACGCCGTCGGCAACTGCTGCGGCCAGCGCTTCGGCGTCCAGTACCACACGCCGACGGCCGGCAACTCCTGCGGCAGCGCCATGACGACCGGCTACGTCGCCGCCGAGTCCATCGCAGCCCGGCTGAAATAAGCGCAGACACAGCAAAGCCCGCATCCGGACGGATGCGGGCTTTTTTCTGTCATTTCATTTGTTGATGAGCAGCTCATGCGTTTTCCACCGGCCGGTGTAGTAATACGCGGCAGAGCAGATGGCAGTGACATACCCGGCCAGCTGCTGGCCGTACCAGTAGCCGTCGAGGCCCATGCCGAGCGCGCGGCCGAGCAGCAGCGCGATGCCGATGCGGCCGACGACGCCGTCGAGAATCCCGATGACGAACGACAAGCTCGCGTAGCCGATGCCGTTGATGACGGCGTAGTACGGCGTCATGAGCGCGTTGGCGCCGAAGCCGACGAGCAGCGTGACCATATAGCGCGGCGCGAGCGCGAGCGTGGCCGGGTCGGAGTCAAACAGGCCGATGACCCACTCCGGGAACAGGCCGCAGACAAGGCCGAACGCGCCCATCGTCACGACGCACAGCACGAGCGACACGCGCACGTATTTTTTCACGCGGTCATATTTCTGCGCGCCCATGTTCTGGGCGACGACCGTCGCGCCCGCGTTGGAGATGGCGCGCGTGACGACGTTCGACAGGTCCATGAGCTTCGAGCCGACGCCCGTGATGGCCGAGGCGGCGACGCCGTAGGCGTTGACGCACGCGCTCGTGAACATGCACGAGATGCTGATGGCGGCTGACTGGAGCGCCATCGGCGCGCCGAGGCGCGTCAGGTTCGCGGCCGTGGGGCCGTGCGGGCGGAAGCTCGCAGGGCGGAAATCAAAGCCGAACTGCGCGCGGCGGATGTACAGGTAGAAGATGGACACGGCAAACGACACGGCCTGACCGATGATCGTCGCAAGCGCCGCGCCGAACACGCTCCAGTGCAGCACGGCGACGAACAGCAGGTCAAGCACAAGGTTCGTCACGGCCGCGATGGCGATAAAGACGAACGGCCGCGTGCTCTCGCCCATGCCGCGCAGGATGGAGCTGACGATGTTATAGCCGAACGTGAAGATCATGCCCGCGCAGCACGTGCACATATAAGACCGCGCGCCCGCGAACGCCTCATCCGGCGTGTTCATGATGCGAAGCACCGGGTCGGCCAGCGCGATGCCGATGACGCCGAGCACAACAGCCGCGCTGAGCATCAGCGTAAAGAGCGTGCCGATCGTGCGCTCGACGCCCTTTAAGTCGTGCGTGCCGACGTACTGGCCGATCATGACCTGCCCGGCCGTGGCATAGCCGATGCCGAGCCAGGTGAAAAAGCTGATGATCTGGCTGCCGACGGAGACCGACGACAGCCCGACGGAGCCGACGAACTGCCCGACGACGACCATATCAATGATGGAGTAGAGCGACTGGAGCAGATTCGACAGCATAAACGGAATGGAGAACGAAATGAGCTGCCGCGTCAGATTGCCCTCGGTCAGGTCATTGATCATGGTGGTCTTGCTGTTCATGGGGTTCCTCTTTTCTCAGAATGCGGATTGTACAGTCCCGGACATGATATACGCGTTATTATACCATGCCCCGCGCCCGGATGCAACAAGCCTCCATCTCATCGCCGCCCGCGGCGGGCAGCGAAGCAAAAGTTGCAATAGCGCTGCGGATATGCTATAATTGAGCCGTTTCCAAGCAAGTAAAGTTAGAAAAACCAAATTTTCAGGAGAATCTATATGACTTGGTTCCGGAAAAAATTTCTTCCGCTTGCACTGTGTGTTTGTCTGGCGGCAGGGCTTCTCACCGTCCCGGCCGCGGCGGCGGAGGCGGAGACGGCCGTGGCCGATGAGGTCGTCGCGCTCATCAAGAGCTGGGAGGGCTTCACGGCGCGCCGCACGGGCGGCTACATCGGCTACGGCACGGCCGTGAGCGCGGGCGCGTACCCGGACGGCATCACGGAGTCGGAGGCCGACGCGCTTTTGCGGCAGACGCTGGAAACGCTGTGCGATCAGATCACTGCGTTCTTCTCCGCGCGCGGCGTCACGCTCACGCAGCCGCAGCTTTCGGCGCTTGCCAGCCTGAGCTACAACACCGGCATCGGCTGGATGCAGGACTCGTACCGCCTTGTGCGCACGATCGTCTCCGGTGGGTACACAGCGAATGAGCTGGCCAGCGCGCTCGGCGTCTGGTGCCACGTCGGATCGAGCGTCGACCCCTACCTCGCCCGCCACCGCGCGGCCGAGGCGGCCATGTTCCTCTACGGCGACTACTCCGGCACGGGCGACCGGTTCTGCTACCTCATTTTCAGCGCTTCCGGCGGCTCCGTCAGCACGGACATCCGCTTCTACGAGGCCGGCCAGCCCTACGGCACGCTGGAGATCCCGACGGGCGAAGGCTATTTTGACGGCTGGTACACCGCCTCCGGCGAGAAGCTCTCGGCCTCGGACATCGCCGCGGAGAGCATGACCGTCACGGCCCGCTGGGCCGAGAGCGAGCCGGCCAGCCCGACCGGGCGCTTTTCAGACGTCCCGGCGGACGCGTGGTACGGGCAGTATATGGACAAGCTCGTCGCCGCGGGCATCATCAGCGGCTATGCAGACGGCACGTTCCGCCCGTCCGGGACGGTGACCCGCGCGCAGGCGCTCAAGCTCGTCCTGCTCGCATCCGGTATTGAGCCGCTTTCGGCCGACAGCGGCGCGGGCTGGGCCGCGGGGTACTATGCCGCGGCCGTCGCGCACGGATTTCTGGCCGAGGACCAGTGGTCTGACCTGTCCGCGCCCGCGACTCGGCTCGACATCGCGGAGCTCGCCTGCGCGGCGCTCGGCCTTGACCGCAGCAGTGCGGTCAGTCCGTTCACGGACACGGATTCCGGCGCGGCCGCCGCGCTCTATGCCGCCGGCATCTTCACCGGCGCGCAGGACGGCGCGGGCGGGCTCCGCTTCGCACCAAGCAGCACCATCACGCGCGCGCAGTCGTGCGCCGTCATCTGCCGCATCATGGAATGGAGGGAGACGTTCAATGCTCTCGAGGGTTACTGAGCTTGCGCGCGAGGCCGGGGCCGTCATCCGCTCGGCCGACCACATCGAAGCGCGCAGCAAATCCGGCCCGGCCGACTTCGTGACGCAGTATGACGGCAGAGTCGAGCAATTTCTGAAGGAAGCGCTCACCGCGCTGCGCCCGGACGCGCAGTTTCTCGGCGAGGAGAGCGCGCACGCCGTCGACGAATTCTCCCCGCTCTGGATCGTCGACCCCATCGACGGCACGACGAACTTCATCCGCGGCTTTTCGCGCAGCGCCGTCTCCATCTGCCTGTGCGACCGCGGCGCGCGGCAGCTCGGCGTCATCTACGACCCGTACACCGACCAGCTCTACGCGGCCGAGCGCGGCCGCGGCGCATTTTTGGGCGGCGCGCCCATCCATGTCTCGTCCCGCCCGGCCTCCGAGGGCATCTCCATCTTCGGCACGGCGGCGTATGACCGCGAGTTCTCGGACGCGACGTTCCGCCTCGCCCGCGCGCTGTTCGACCGGACGCTCGACGTCCGCCGCTTCGGCGCGGCTGTGCTCGACTTCTGCGACATCGCCGCAGGGCGCGCGGAGCTGTTCTGCGAATGCCTGCTCAGTCCGTGGGACTTTGCCGCGGGCGCGCTCATCGTCGAGGAGGCCGGCGGCGCCGCCACCGCGCTCGACGGCAGCCCGCTCCCCATCGCGGGGAAAAGCAGCGTCTTCTGCTCCAATGCCGCCTGCGCGGCTGAGCGCGCCGCGCTCTATGCAGCCGCGTCCCCGCTTCCCGCGCCGTAAATAAAGAGCGCCTCCGCCGCCCGGCCGGGCAGCGGAGGCTTTTTTCATTTCTGTGTCAGCGGGCGGCCGACAAGCTCGGGATGGGCGAGCACGTCGAGATAGTCCTGCAAATTTCTCTGCAAAAGCGCCGGCGTGTCGAGGCCGTACGGGCAGCGGGCGCTGCACCGGCCGCAGTGGACGCAGCTTTTGATCCGCTCCATCATTTCCCGCCCCTCGTCCGAGAGCATGATGGACGTCGGCGCGCGGCGCAGCATCAGCGCCGAGCGGGCGCACGACGGGATCTGGATGCCCTGCGGGCACGGCATGCAGTAGCCGCAGCCGCGGCAGAATTCGCCCTGAAGCTCCGCGCGGTCGCGCGCGATGATCGCCTCGCGCTCCGGCGTCAGCTCAGGTGGGTTCGGGATGTATGACAGAAACTCCTCCAGCTCCCAATCCCGCTGGACGCCCCAGATGGGCAGGACGCTGCCCTGCGCGCGCATCCACGCGCACGCCGCGGCCGAGTCCGTCAATAGCCCGCCGGCAAGGCCCTTCATGGCGACAAAGCCCATGCCGCGCGCCATGCAGTGCTGCGCCAGCGCGATCTCCTCGTCCGTGGCGAGGTAGCTGAGCGGATATTGCAGCGTCGCGTACAGCCCGGAGTCGACCGCCTCGCGCGCGACGGCGAGCGAGTGGTTCGTGATGCTGATAAAGCGGATCTTGCCCGCCTTCTTCGCCTCCAGCGCCGCGTCATAGAGCCCGTCCTCGCCGCCCGGGCGCGGGCAGAAGGGCGGATTGTGCAGCTGGTAGACGTCGATGTGATCCGTGCCGAGCGTTTTCAGGCTCGTTTCCAGCTCCGCCGTAAGCTCCGCGCCCGTCTTTGCCATCGTTTTCGTCGCGATAAAAACGCGGTCCCACATCCCCGCGAACGCCGCGCCGAGCTTCTCCTCGCTGTCGGAATATGCGCGGGCCGTGTCAAAATACGTCACGCCGCCGTCATAGGCGCGGCGCAGCAGGCGCACGGCCTCGTCTTTTGCAATGCGCTGGATCGGCAGCGCGCCGAAGCCCGTCTGCTCCGTGGTGATACCCGTCGCGCCAAGTGTGATCTTCCCCATAAAAGCTGCCCCCTTTTTTTCTCCATTATCCGCGCGCGGGCGGGCGATGTCAAGCGCGTGCATTTGCCCTGTGCAAAATCCGCATAACAAAATGCTTTGCAACGGAGCAAACATGTGGTATTCTAATAGTAAATCCATCAAGAGAGAGGGAACGCCCATGCGGGAAACCACCATGATCCGCAACATGACCGAGGGGCATGTCATGCGGCAGCTTGTCAGCTTTTCGCTCCCGTTTCTGCTGGCAAACTGCCTTCAGACGCTCTATACGATGGTCGACACGTTCGTCGTCGGCCGGTTCTGCGGCAAGGAGGCGCTCGCGGCCGTGTCGACGTGCGGCGAGGTCATTATGTTCTACACCATGATCGGCATGGGCATCGCCTCGGCCGGGCAGATCATCGTCGCGCAGTTCGTCGGCAAGGGCGACCGCGCGTCGCTCTCGCGCACGATCGGCACGCTTCTGACCTTTCTGACGCTGCTCGCCGCGGCGCTGAGCGTCCTTTGCATCGCGCTGACGGACGTGCAGCTTCGCCTTGTGAATCTTCCGGCCGAGGCCATGGCCGAGGGCCGGCGCTACACGCTCGTGAGCGCGGCGGGGCTCGTGTTCATCTATGGCTACAACGCCGTCAGCTCCATCCTGCGCGGCATGGGCGACAGCCGCCGGCCGCTTTTGTTCGTGGCCATCGCGTCTGTCGTGAACCTCGTGCTCGACCTGCTTTTTATCGTCGTCTTCCACTGGGGCGCGTTTGGCGCGGCGCTCGCAACGATCCTTGGGCAGGGCTTCTCCGTCGCCGCGTCCGTCGTCTATCTCCACCGCCGGCGGGAGAGCTTCGGGTTTGACTTTGCGCCGCGCTCATTCATTCCGGAGAAAAAGTACCTCTGCATGGTGCTCCGCCTCGGCGTGCCGATGGCGGCGCAGTTCGGCGCGGTGCTGCTGTCCGTCCTGTTCGTCGCCTCGCGCATCAACCTGTTCGGCGTCGCCGCCGCGGCGGCAAACGGCGTGGCGAACAAGCTTGAGAACATCGTGCGCATCGTCTCCAACTCCGTCGGCGCGGCCGGCTCTGCGATGGTCGCGCAGAACATCGCGGCGCGAAAGACAAGGCGCGTCTCCCGCGTGCTCGGCGGCGTCGGGCTCATCTGCGTGACGTGGTCGGCGCTGTGCGCGCTGGCCATCTTCCTGCTGCCGCGGCCGCTGTTCGGCATTTTCAACACCGATCCCGAGGTTCTTTCCTTCGCCGCGCTCTACGCGCCCGCCGGCGCGCTCGGCTATTTCTCCAACGGCCTGCGCGCGACGGCCAACTGCCTCATCAACGGCATCGGCTTCGCCTCGCTTGCGCTCGCGAGCGGCCTCATCGACGGCGTGCTGGCCCGCATCGGCTTCTCGCTGCTGTTCGGCTACAGCCTCGGCATGGGGCTTCAGGGCTTCTGGCTCGGCAGCGCGCTGGCCGGGTACGTCCCCGTCGTCATCGGCGGCATCTACTACCTGTCCGGCAAGTGGAAAACGAAAAAGCTCATCACCACAACCGAGGCCGGCTGAGCCGCCTCCGGCCGCCGCTTTCGCCTCCCAATGTGTTTTAATGTGTTTTTTTGTGCAATTTTTCTTAAAAAGCAGCCAAACGCCAGCGCCTGCATAATCTGCCGCGCGAGGTAAACACTAGCTGTGAGATCATCACAAGAAAGCAGGGAGAATATGAAAGCGACAGGCATCGTCCGCCGCATCGACGACCTCGGCCGCGTCGTCATCCCCAAAGAGATCCGCCGCACCCTCCGCATCCGCGAGGGCGACCCGCTGGAGATCTATACGGAGAAGGACGGCGAGGTGATATTCAAGAAGTACTCACCGATGGGAGATCTTTCGGATTTTGCGGGGCAGATCTGCGAATCCGTCGGGAAGAACACGGGACTCATCGCGGCCATCTGCGACCGGGACAGCTTTATCGCCGTGGCGGGCGCGCCGCGGCGGGAGCTGCTGGGCAAGCGGAGCTCGGCCGACCTTGAGCAGATCATGGAGCAGCGGCGCGCATACCAGTTTTCCGACGGCGCGGCGCGGCTTGCCGCGGCCGACGACGCGGCGCGCTACAGCCTCGGCGTGGCCGTTCCGATCCTGTCCGGCGGCGACCTCATGGGCTGCGTATGCCTGCTGCTCGAGGGCAGCGCCGCGCCGCTCGGCCGGACGGAGCTGCAGCTGGCGCAGACGGTGGCGGAATTTCTCGGCAAGCAGCTCGAAGCATGAAAAACCCGCTGCGGGAACGGATTCCGCAGCGGGTTTTTTCTGAAACTCTGCGCGGGAAGCGCGTTATTTTTCCAGCGCGGCGACGGCCTTGCGCAGCAGCGGCAGAATCAGGCCGCCGCAGACGTTGCCGAGCGAGATGACGGCGAGGACGCCCAGACTGCGCGCGGCAAACAGCTTGCCCGCCATGGCGAAATAGTACATGTCGGCGACGGAGTGCTCCGTGCCCGTCAGGATGAACACGACGACGCCGAACAGGATGGACAGGTATTTGCCCAGCTCATACGGGCAGGTCTTATAGCCCTCGACCGCAATATAGATGAGCAGGTTGCACAGGACGCCGAGGAAGAACAGGCTGCCCCAGCCGTCGGCGAGCTTCGTGTCGCACAGTGCGGCGGCCGCCTCAGAGAACGCCGGCCCGAGCCGCGTCGCCCCGGCGATGGCGGCCATCGCGGCCGCGCCGATGAGGTTGCCGACCCAGATGACGACAAGCGTGACCAGATAGCTCGGCCGGTTGTCGAAGATGTAGCACGCACGGCCGGTGAACAGTGCAAAGCCGTATGTGCAGATCGTGAACAGGCCGACGGCGAAGAGCAGCGCGCCGAGCGGGCGGCTCGTGCCGCTCAGGGCAAGAAAGACGTTGCCGCCGATGCCGATGGTGAAGCCCGCCAGAATGGCGCTTAAAAATGTTGCAAGTTGTTTTTTCATGGTTCCTCCCGTGCGCGCCCTCCGGCGCAGATTTATTTCAGGTGCTGATCCAAAAACGCGACGACTGCGCCGCGGATCTCAGCTGAATGCCGGCTTCCGTCGTGCGTGCCGTGTCCCGCGCCCTCAATGGCTATGCGCTCGGCCGGCGCGTTTTTTCTCAGCCGGCCGTGACGCGGCGCGTCGTCTCGAGCGCAAGCTCGACCATGTCCGTGATCGTCTTTTCGCGGTCCTCGCTTGTGAGCTCCTCGCCGCGGACGATGTGGTTGGACACCGTGCAGATGGTCAGCGCGTTTTTGCCCGCGCGCGCTGCCGTCATATAAAGCCCCGCGGCCTCCATCTCAATGGCGAGGACGCCCATGCTTCGCCAGCCGTCGTTGAAGGCGGGGTCGTCGTGGTAATATGTGTCGGCCGAGAGCACGTTGCCGACGGCGATGGGAAGACTTCTCTCCCGCGCCGCCTGCGCCGCCGCGTCGAGCAGGCGCCACGAGGCCGTGGGCGCATAGGTGCCGTTCAGGCCGAACTGCGAAGCGAAGTTCGAGTTCGTGCTCGCGCCCATGCAAAGAATAACGTCGCGCAGCTGCAATTCATCGGCCAGCGCGCCGGCCGTGCCGATGCGGATGATGTTGTCCACGTCGTAAAAATGGTACAGCTCATAGCTGTAAATGCCGATGGACGGGATGCCCATGCCGCTGGCCATGACCGTGACGGGCACGCCGTGCCATAAGCCGGTGTAGCCCTGGATGCCGCGGACGTTGTTGACAAGCTCCGCATTTTCCAGAAATGTCTCGGCGATGAACTTTGCGCGCAGCGGGTCGCCGGGCATGAGGACGGTCTTTGCGATCTGCCCTTTTTGGGCGGCGTTGTGGGGTGTCGGGGTGAGCTGCATGATTCATTCTCCTTCTTTTAACAGCGCTTTCGCCGCGCCGACGACGCGGCTCGTGCCGAGGCGGGACGCGCCGAGCGCTAAAAACCGCGCCGCGTCCGATAAATCCCGGATGCCGCCGGACGCCTTGACGCGGACATTCCCGCCGACGTGCGCCTTCAGAAGCCGCACGTCGTGCTCCGTTGCGCCGGAGCCGGAAAATCCGGTCGATGTCTTGATAAAGTCTGCTCCGGACGCGGTGACAAGCTCGCACAGGCGGCATTTTTCCTCGTCCGTGAGCAGGCCGGTCTCGATGATGACCTTGAGGATATGCCCGCGCGTGGCCTCGCGCATGGCGGCCAGCTCCGAAGCCACGGCATCAAACCGGCCGCCGCGCACGTCGCCGAGGTTCACGACCATGTCGATCTCGGATGCGCCGCTTTCCAGAGCGTCGCGCGCCTCGAAGCATTTTGTCTTCGTCGTCGCGTAGCCGTTCGGGAAGCCGATGACCGTGCACACCGGCACGGCGCCGGCCAGATATTCGCTTGCCCGCGCGACAAAGCTCGGCGGGATGCAGACGGACGCACAGCCGAATCTCACCGCGTCGTCGCACACGGCGCGGACATCGTCCCACGTCGCGGTCTGGGAAAGCAGCGTGTGGTCGCACGCTGCGAGGATCTCGGTCAGCTCCATGGCGCTTCCTCCTTTTCAGAGCCGTGCATTCAGTATACCGGCCGGCGGCGCAAAAGTCAATTTGCGCGTCGGCGCGGCGCGTGATATAATAAAAAGTACATAAATCTATCTGCACACAGGGGGTGCCACCCATGGACAAAAAAGCGCTCTACAAGCTCCAATGCGGCCTCTACATCCTGACGGCGCAGGAGGGCGGCCGGGACAATGGCTGCATCGTCAACACCGTCACGCAGGTGACGAGCACGCCGTGCCGCGTCACGGTCGCGGTGAACCGGCAGAATCTCACGCACGACATGATCCTCGCAACGGGCCGGTTCAACGCGTCGGTCCTGAGCACGGACGCGCCGTTTGAGGTCTATCGGCACTTCGGCTTCCAGTCCGGCCGGGACGTCGGCAAATTTCCGGGCGAGAGCTTCCCGAGAAGCGAAAACGGCCTCATTTACGTCCCGCACGCCGCGTGCGCCTATCTTTCCGGCCGCGTCATCAGCGCGACGGAGCTCGGCACGCACACGCTGTTTCTGGCCGAGGTGACGGACGCCGCCGTCCTGTCCGACTCCGTGCCCGTCACATACGACTACTACCAGTCGCACATCAAGCCGAAGCCGCAGCCGACGGAGAAAACCGGCTGGCGTTGCAAGGTCTGCGGCTATGTCTACGAGGGCGCGGAGCTCCCGCCCGACTTTGTCTGCCCCATCTGCAAGCATGGCCCGGAGGATTTCGAGCGGATCGGGTAAAAGCCTGCACAAAAACAGCGTCTGACGCGTAGAATGCGTCAGACGCTGTTTTGTGCTTCAAACGAGACCCGCTTCGCTGGGCTCTCGTTTGATGGGGATTGCAGCCCGACTGCGCGCACGCCCCGCCCGCGGGGCGCACACTTGCGGTCTGTAAAGTAAAATTTCCGAGGTACACGCCCCCGGAAATTTTGATTCAGAATTGATTTGCGCCTGCGGGCGCAAACTCTGCGAGGCGGCGAAGCAAAATAGCGCCTGCCGTTTTTCCGCGGCAGGCGCTTTTCTTAAATGGGCTTTTCGTGAATATACAGCACGCCCAGCGTGCTCGGGCCGCAGTGGCACGAGACGGTGCAGCCGGCGTTCGTGTCATAGATCTCCGAGAAGTTCCCGTACTGCTTCACGGCGTCCCACGCGGCGGCGATCGTGGCGTCCGAGCAGGGCGTGTGCGTGATGAACACGCGCTCGGGGACGATGTCGTCCGCCTTTTTCAGGCGCTCGCGCGTGTAGTCGGCGATGCACTTGGCAAAATCGCCGCGGTATTTCTTCGCGACGCCCATCTTGCCGCTGCGCACCTCGATGCACGGCTTGAGATGCAGCAGGTTCGCGCCGAGCGCAGCGACGGCCGAGCAGCGGCCGCCCTTGTAGAGGTAGTCGAGCCGGTCGATGAGGAAGCTCGCGTCCACGCGCGGGGCAAGGTCGTTCATCGCGCGGACGATCTCCTCCGCGGACGCGCCGGACGCCGCCATCTTCGCAGCCTCGCACACGACGTGACCCTGACCGGTCGAGAGGTTGCGCGAGTCGATCACATACACGTTCGGAAACTCCTCCGCCGCGACGCACGCGTTCTGGTAGCTGGAAGAGAAGTCGGCGCTGATGGTGATGTGGATGACGGCGTCGTACTCCGGCGAGAACTTTTCAAACATGGCCGTAAAGTCCGAGATATTCGGCGCGGCCGTCTTGCACAGCGCGCCGCCGGATGCAACGTGCGCGAAGATGTCGGCCGGGGTGATGTCCACGCCGTCACGGAACGTGCCGTCGCCCTTCTGGACATAGAGCGGCATCAGCGTGATGCCGTAGCGTTCGAGCAGCTCCTGCGACAGGTCGCATGTGCTGTCCGCGGTGATCTTGATTGCCATAGCTGCGCTTCCTTTCTCCCGCACATATGCCGCGGGAAGCGGTCTTTCCTTTGCACACAATTATAGCAAGTCTGTCCACGATTGGCAACCATCAAGGTCAGGCAGATGTCTGCCGATTGACTCTTTTTGCGGAATCCATTAAAATTATATCAAAATCCGCCGCCGGCCGCAGCGGCGGGAAAGGAGCCCCCCCATTTCATGAATCTTTCCATATTTTACGGCGTCCTCATCCCGTTTGTCGGGACGACGCTCGGCGCATCGTGCGTGTTCTTCCTCAGAAAGGGCATGGGCGACCGGCTCGGCCGCGCGCTGACGGGCTTCGCCGCGGGCGTTATGGTCGCCGCCTCCATCTGGAGCCTCATCATCCCGGCCATCGAGCAGTCGGAGCACATGGGCCGCTGGTCGTTCGTCCCGGCGGCCGTCGGCTTCTGGCTCGGCATTTTATTTCTGCTGCTGCTCGACCACGTCATCCCGCACCTGCACCGCGCGAGCGAGTGCGCCGAAGGCCCGAAATGCGGCCTGTCGCGCACGGCGATGCTCGTGCTGGCCGTCACGCTGCACAACATTCCCGAGGGCATGGCCGTCGGCGTCGTGTACGCGGGGCTGCGCTCGGGCGGCGCGTCCATCACGCTCATGGGCGCCATGGCGCTCTCGCTCGGCATCGCCATCCAGAACTTCCCCGAGGGCGCCATCATCTCCATGCCGCTGCACGCGGCAGGGCAGAGCCGCCTGCGCGCGTTTGTCGGCGGGACGCTCTCCGGCGCCGTCGAGCCGATCGCGGCTGTGCTCACGATCCTCGCCGCCGGGCTCATCGTCCCGGCGCTGCCGTACCTACTCAGCTTTGCGGCCGGCGCAATGCTCTACGTCGTCGTCGAGGAGCTCATCCCCGAGATGTCCGCGGGCGCGCACTCGGACATCGGCACGGTGTTCTTCGCCGCCGGCTTCAGCGTGATGATGATCCTGGACGTCGCGCTCGGGTAAATCCTCTGCCGAATGGGCGCCGGCAGCGCCAAGCGCCCCGGCTCAGAAAGGAATGACATAGAATGAAAACGCTCAAATCCGTCCTCTACTCCGGCCGCGGCATGGCCATCGTCGACGCGCTGTTTTTCCTGTCGCTGCTGCTGCGCCGCAGCGGCGTCATCCTCATCGCCTACGCCGTCTGGATCATCTACCTCGCCCTCGGCGTGAAGTTTTCAGACAGCCGCGCCGTGAAGCTCACAAACGCCGCGCTCATCGCCTTTGCCGCCGTGATGATCGTCGTGAATGCGGTGTTTTTGGTGAAGGCCCGGTAGGAGGGCATGGTCCGCATCATAAACGTAGGGCGTAGCTACGGCGGCGCTATGCGGCATCGAATTCCCGCCGCGCCAAAGCCTCCCTTGTGTAAAGGGAGGTGGCACGGCGAAGCCGTGACGGAGGGATTGTAGGCCACCGGGCTTGGAATGTGCCAATTCAGAACTGCCGCCCCTACGGGTACATCCCATTCAACCGGCCTTTGTACTAAGTCCAAGCCTACAATCCCCCAGTCGACTATCGTCGACAGCCCCCTTTACACAAGGGGGCCTCTCGGGCGCGCTCCGCAGCCCGAGCATTCTTCTTCCCCCGCCCGAACCGCGCAAGACCCCGGCCTGCAAATTGCAGGCCGGGGTCTCTTTTCAGCAAACTCAGCCGACGAGCGCCGCGCCCATGGCGCGGAGCTTGGCCGCCGCGTCGCCGTCCGGGGCGCCGCAGCAGATGACGCTCTCGGTGTCCGGCTCCGCGCCGCCCTGGCGGCAGGCGTCCTCCCATGCGCGCATCCACTCGCCGTCGCCCCAGCCGTAGGAGCCGAACAGGCCGAGCTTTTTGCCCTTGAGATTCGGCAGGCACGCCGAGAATACCGGCTCGAACTCCGCGTCCTCCAGCTCCTCCGCGCCCATGGCCGGGCAGCCGAAGGCGAAGGCGTCGTACTTGGCGCAATCGGCGGCGTCAAACGCGCTGCAATGGAGCACCTCGGCCTCCGCGCCCTTTTCGCGCGCGCCCGCGGCGACCTCGGCGGCCATCTGCTCCGTGTTGCCCGTTCCTGTCCAATACACAACTGCAAGCTTGCTCATTTTGATTTCAACCTTTCAAATTCCAGATTTTTCAGCCCGCGACGGCGAGCTGCTCGACCGGCACGCCGCTTTCCCAGTGCTCGCACAGGCAGGCCGTGCATTTTTTGTACTGGTCGAACAGCGCGCGGCAGCGCGCCTCGTCGCCGTAGACCTTCCACGTGCCGACGCATTTGCAGCAGTCGGCGCGGTTTTCGATAAAGCCCCGCACGTCGACGGGCGGATAGCCGAGGAACAGCCCCACCTCGTGCGGAAATTCACCCTGCGTCCGCAGCCGCTCAATTAAGTGTGCGATGGATCGCGCGGGCGAGCGCCAGACGTAACCGCGGCACTCCAAAAGCTGCGCGGCGGCCGGGTCGGCAAGGTCGCGCCGGAGCATCTCCGGGCGATAGAGATACAAAAGCGCGCGCCCGCCGCGGTAGCGCAGCGGCAATATGCGCAGCCCCTTCGGGATAAACGCCCGGTTGAGCCGCCGCAGCTCGCATCCAAGCTCCTCTCTCGTGGCGAACGGGCACGTGACCATGCTGCCCGTCTTGAGCCCCGCGAGCGTCGGCGAGCAGAAGCGGACGAGAAGCTCCTCGCTCATACAAGACCTCTTTTCAGGAAAATGCGCGTTTGACCGCATGTTAGCTTTCCGCGATAAACACGGTTTTAGTCGCAGTTAGTTACAGCTAACGTGTAGTCGGAATTCCGGACGCCCCTCGGCGTCCTTCTAATTCAGTATACACGAAAAACGGAGCCTTCTCCACTCCATTTGGAGGAAGAAGGCTCCGTTCGGGCTGATTACTCGAGCAGGTTCGTCATGCTGTGCAGGCTGATGGCGATGGTGGACAGATTGTGCAGCAGCGACGACGTCGCCGGCGGCAGCACGCCCGCTACGCCGAGCGCGATGAGCGAGAAGTTGAAGCCGATGATCGTGCGGTAATTGCGGCGGATGCGGTGCATAAGCGCGTCGGAAATGGCCTTGAGCGTCACGAGCGCGAACAGGTCGTCGGCCGAGACGGTGATGTCCGCGATCTCGCGGGCGATGGCCGCGCCGTCGGAGATGGCGATGCCGGCGTCCGCCTCAGAAAGGGCGGGCGAATCGTTCACGCCGTCGCCGATCATGATGACCTTGCGGCCTTTTTCGTGCTCGGCGCGGATGAACGCGGCCTTGTCCTCGGGCAGGACCTCGGCGTGGTATTCGTCGACGCCGACCTGCCGGGCGATGGCGCGCGCGGTGCGCTCGTTGTCGCCGGTCATCATGACGATCCTGTTCAGGCCGAGGCGGCGCAGGCTCCCGATGACGGCGGACGCCTCCTCGCGCAGCGGGTCATAGACGCAGATGACAGCCGCCAGCTCGCCCGAGATGGCGAGGTACAGGTGCGAATAGGCCGGGTCGAGCGCGTCGAAGCGCTCCTGCTCGCCCTCGGGGATGCGGCAGCCCTCGTCCTGAAAGACGAAGTGGTAGCTGCCGATGACGACCTTCTCGCCGCCGACCTGGCTGGAAATGCCGTGGGCGACGACGTACTCGACCTTCGTATGGCGCTCCTCGTGCTGCAAGCCGCGCGCGGCGGCCTCGGCCACGACGGCGTTTGCCATGGAGTGCGGATAGTGCTCCTCCAGGCACGCGGCAAGGCGGAGCATGTCATCCTCGCCGCGCCCGCCGAACGGGACGACCTCAGCCACGCGCGGCTGCGCGTGCGTGAGCGTGCCGGTCTTGTCAAAGACGATGGTCTGCGCCTCGCTGACGGCCTCGAGGAAGCGGCCGCCCTTGACGGAGATGTGGTGGAAGCTGCACTCGCGCATGGCGCTGAGCACGGCCAGCGGCATGGACAGCTTGAGCGCACACGAAAAATCGACCATCAAGACGGCCAGCGCTTTCGTCACGTTTCGCGTGAGCAGGTACACGGCGATCGTGCCGCCGAGGCTGTACGGGACGAGCTTGTCTGCCAGATGCGAGGCCTTATCCTCCGTCGCGCTCTTCAGGCGCTCGGACTCCTCGATCATCTTCACGATGCGGTCATAGCGGCCGGAGCCGGAATTTTTCTCGACGCGGATGACGCATTCGCCCTCCTCGACGACCGTTCCGGCGTAGGCGTAGCTGCCCGCGTCCTTGCGGACGGGCAGGGACTCGCCGGTGATGGACGCCTGATTGACCGTCGCCTCGCCGCCGACGACCTTGCCGTCGAGCGGGATCATGCCGCCGGTGCGCACGACGATGCTGCTTCCCACGCGCACGTCGCCGACGGGGACGAGGATCTCCTCGCCCGAATCCGTGCGGACCCAGACGCGGTCGACGCCGAGCGACATGGTGCGCGCAAGATCGTCCACGGACTTCTTGTGCGTCCACTCCTCCAGAATCTCGCCGACGCGAAGCAAAAACATGATCGACGACGCCGTCTCCGTGTCGCCGCGGAGCATGCTGACGGTGATGGCCGTCGCGTCGAGCACGGCGACCTCGAGCCTGCCGCGCAGAAGCGAGCGGATGGCCTCGCGCACATAGCCCGCGGCGCGGTAAATGCTCACAGCCAGCCGGATGGGCGCGGGGACGAAGAGCTTGTTCACGATGCGGCGGAGCACGGTGAAGGTCAGCTTGTCCTCGTACTGGCGGTTTAATTCCCGGCCCGTGTGGTCGGGCACGAGGTCCATGGCCTCGGCCTTTTCATAGGAAAAGCGCGCGAGCGCCGAGGTGATGGCGGCGCGGTCGACGCTGTAATGGATGACGGCGTCGCAGGTGCGGTCGTAGACGCTCACGTCCGTCACGCCGTCGATGTTTTTTAAGTAGTATTCGAGCACATCGGCCTGCGCAAGGCTCATGTGCTTCTGCATCATATGCACGCGAAGCCGCCCGGGCGCCGCGTGCAGGATCTGACATTTCATAATTTCTTGCCTCCGGGGAAAAAAGCCGCCGATCACTCGGCGGCTTTTCTGTTATTCCTCAGCCGCCGTCTCTTCGACCGGGGCTTCCTCTGTAGACTCGTCCTCGACGAGCTCCTCGTCCGCCGTGCGATCTTCATTGATCTGCCTGGCGTCTGCGAGGATGTCGCCGGCGTTCTCTCGCACACGGGTCACGGTCGTCATGACGGATTCCTTCGCGCGGAGCGCCGCAGCCGTGGTCTGCGTGTAGACCTTCTTGGCGTCACGGCTTCCAAGGATCTTCAGACCGGCCGTTCCAAACAGAACGCCGCCGGCGAAAAGACCGATTTTGTTCCAGTTCATTGCTGCTACCTCCTTATTTCTTTTTATATCCCGTAATGAGCGTCAAAATGAAAAAGATGACGGTCAGCGCCGCAAAGCGCTTGTGCTGCTTCATCCGATCCGCCGCCTTTCTTCGGAAATATGAGTCATTATACCGCGCCCAAACAGGACTTTCCGCTCCATTCAGGCAGAAATTGACTGAATTTTTCGGTTTTTCCGAGGTAATAGCCGTGCTCGAGCTGACCCATACGGTCTGCCGCGCGGAACTGCGCCGGGGTCATGCCGATCTCGTCGCGGAAGGCGGCGGCAAATTTGCTGCCGTTTTCATAGCCGAAGCGGCCGGCGATCTCGAGCACGGTCTCGTCCGTGTGCCGCAGCAGCAGCGCCGCGGCCTGCATTTTCTGCGCGCGGATGAACGAATAGACCGACACGCCGTACACGGCCTTGAAGCTCTGCTTGATCTGCGTCTGGCTGATGTGGAACTGCCGGGCGAGGGCGTCGATCGTGATGTGCGTGTGCATATGCGTCGAAAGGTGCTGGCACACGCGCTTGGCCAGTTCAACCTGCCGGCGCGGGACGACGCGGCCGGACGCCGCCTCCGGCTCGGCGTCCATGCCGCCGAGCACGAGCAGCAGCTCGAGCGCCTTCACCTTGAAGTACCCGAGGCGGATGCTCTCCGGCACGTCGCACAGGTCGGAGAAGACGCGCGTCAGCCGCGCGTTGGCGCGCAGGACGCAGCAGTCTAAGTCGCCGCAGAAGCGCTCGGCCAGCCCGGCCGGGCGGACGGCGACGTCCGACAGCACGCACGAAAGGCACTCCGGCGCGCGCTCGCAGTCGATGAGGACGCTCAGCCCGTGGTAGTGGCTGATGGGATAGTAGACGTCCTGCGCCGCGCAGCGGCGGCGGGCGATGGCCGTGTCGCCGGGCGTGAGATAATAAAACGTGTCGCCGAACTGGCACTCCATGCGCCCCTCGGTGCAGTGGCAGATCTCCAGCACCTCGCCGCCCGTTTTCAGCTCCATGGCGCACGACGGCCGGTGGATGTCGTGGTAGACGAGCGCGACGCCCGGAAAGAGCGCGTGGCTCGTCAGAACGGCGCTGCCCTGCCCGCCCGCCATGCGGCAGACGGTGCATCCGTCGCCGAGCGGCACGGTCTGCACCGAGCCGCCGAGCAGACGCTGGCAGATTGCAGCCTGCTCCATCCGGATCACTTCCTTTCTTTTTCAGCCGGCCTGCGCCGTCAGGCGGCTGCACATCTGCTCGAGCGCGCCGATCGAAATCTTCGCCGCCAGCGCGCATGAGACTGCGCGCACGTCCGTCTCCTGCGGCAGCAGGCTGCCCAGATGGCGGCAGATGACGTCGAGGCAGCCGGCATAGCGGTCGGCAAGCGCGCGGCCCTCCGGCGTGAAGCGGACAACGCCGTAGCGCGGCTTTTCGACCAGCTCCATCTGCTGGAGCGTGCCCATCATGGAATGCACGCTCGGCTTCGTGATGCCGAGCGTCTCGGCCACGTCGACGCAGCGGACGCCTTTGCCGTCGCGGTCGTGCTCGCGCAGGACGAGCAGGTATTTGAGATTGGCCACGCTGAGCATCTGCGCGCCGTTCGTCATAGCGTATCCTCCTGTGAAAAAAAGCGGGGAGGCGCGGGCTGTTCTGTCCGCGTCTCCCCGGCCGGTCATTTACCCGGATGGCACGAGCCGCAGCCCGATGCGCAGCCCGCGCAGCCTGCGCAGCCGCAGGAGGGGCCCTTCTTTTTCCGGTTCCGGATCTGTGCGGTCACGATGACCGCCACGACCGCGAGCAGGACGAGGGCGACGAGGATCGTTCCCCAGTTGTTTGCCAGCCAATGCAGCATTTTGATCCCTCCGATTTTGAAAAACGTGCGTGCGGGCGTTTACTTCGTCACGCGGACGGTCTTCGTCAGCGTCTGCGCCTCCTTGTACGGGCGGACGAGCATGTACACGCCGAGCGCGATGACCGCGATGGCCACGATCAGGCCGACGACATGGACGCTTCCCGTGAAGAGAAGGCCGAGCTGGTTGACGACGAGCGAGACGAGGTAGGCAAAGCCGCACTGATAGCCGATGGCAAACCAGAACCACTTGGCGTTGTTCATCTCACGCTTGATGGCGCCCATGGCCGCAAAGCACGGCGCGCACAGCAGGTTGAAGATGAGGAAGCTCATGCCGGAGACCTGCGTGAAGGCCGCGGCCATGGCGGCGTAGGCCGAGCCGGAGGCGCCGTAGAGGATGCCGAGCGTGCCGACGATGTTCTCCTTGGCGACGAGGCCCGTGATGGCCGCGACGGCGGCCTGCCAGTTGCCCCAGCCAAGCGGCTGGAAGATGACGGCGATGACCGAGCCGATGTGGCCGAGGATGGACGAGTCGATCTGATCCTCCGAGAGCATGCCGAACTTGCCGTCGACCCAGCCGAAGTAGCTCAGGAACCAGATGGCGATCGTGGACAGGAGGATGACGGTGCCGGCCTTCTTGATGAACGACCATGCACGCTCCCACATGGAGCGCAGGACGTTGCCGACAGTCGGCAGGTGGTAGGCCGGCAGCTCCATGACGAACGGCGCCGGGTCGCCGGCGAACATCTTCGTCTTTTTGAGGATGATGCCCGAGACGATGATGGCAGCCATGCCGATGAAGTACGCCAGCGGGGCGACCCACGGCGCGCCGCCGAAGATGGCGCCCGCGATCATGGCGATGAACGGCAGCTTCGCGCCGCAGGGGATGAACGTCGTCGTCATGATGGTCATGCGGCGGTCGCGCTCGTTTTCAATGGTGCGCGAGGCCATGATGCCCGGGATGCCGCAGCCGGTGCCGATGAGCATCGGGATGAAGCTCTTGCCGGACAGGCCGAACTTGCGGAAGACGCGGTCGAGGACGAAGGCGATGCGTGCCATGTAGCCGCACGCCTCGAGGAACGCGAGGAAGATGAACAGCACGAGCATCTGCGGGACGAAGCCGAGGACGGCGCCGACGCCGGCGACGATGCCGTCGAGGATGAGGCCGCTCAGCCAGTCGGCGCAGTGGATCTTCTCAAGGCCGCTTTCGACGAGCACCGGGACGCCTGGCACCCAGACGCCGTAGTCGGCCGGATCAGGCTCCTCGCCGCCGTAGGAGGCGTAGGTGTCGATGGCCTCGCGCAGGTCGGCGCCGGTCGCGGTCGCGGTCGATTCGGCGAGCGTCTCCTCGTCGACGAGCGTGTAGGTGGCCTCGTCGGTGTCGGCGTACTGGGAAGCGAACTCGCTGAGCGCCGCAGCGGCGGCGGCACCGTCGAAGTCCTCGCTCTCGGCGTCGATCGCCGAAGCGACGGACTCAGTATCCACGCCGTTTTCGTCGGCGTACTCAATGAAGCCATTTATGACCTCGCTCGCGCCGGCGAACTCGTCGGCGTCGTCGCCATACGCGGACGAGCCGATGCCGAACAGGTGCCAGCCGTCGCCGAACAGGCCGTCGTTGGCCCAGTCGGTCGCCCAGCCGCCGACGGTCGTGATGGAGACGTAGTAGACGATGAACATGATGACCGCGAAGATCGGCAGGCCGAGCCAGCGGTTGGTGACGACCTTGTCGATCTTATCGCTCGTCGTCAGCTTTCCGGCGCTCTTTTTCTTGTAGCAGCCCCGGATGACGGAGGCGATGTAGACATAGCGCTCATTGGTGATGATGGACTCGGCGTCGTCGTCGAGCTCCTCCTCGGCGGCGCGGATGTCCTCCTCGATGTGAGCAAGGACGCTCTGGTCGAGATTCAGGCGGGAGAGGACCTTCTCGTCGCGCTCGAAGATCTTGATGGCGTACCAGCGCTGCTGCTCGGCGGGCAGGCTGTGTACGGCCGCCTCCTCGATGTGCGCGATGGCGTGCTCGACGACGCCAGAGAACGTGTGCAGCGGGACGGTCTTGGCGTTTTTCGCCGCGTCGATGGCGGCCTCGGCGGCCTCCATGATGCCCGTGCCCTTGAGGGCGGAGATCTCAACGACCTTGCAGCCAAGCTCACGCGAGAGCTCGGCGACGTTGATCTTGTCGCCGTTTTTCTTGACCATGTCCATCATGTTGATGGCCACGACGACCGGGATGCCCAGCTCGGTGAGCTGCGTTGTGAGGTAGAGGTTGCGCTCGAGGTTCGTGCCGTCGACGATGTTCAAGATGGCGTCCGGGCGCTCGTCGATGAGGTAGTTTCGTGCGACGACCTCCTCGAGCGTGTACGGGGAGAGCGAGTAGATGCCCGGCAGGTCCGTGATGGTCACGTCCTTGTGCTTTTTCAGCTTGCCTTCCTTTTTCTCAACCGTGACGCCCGGCCAGTTTCCGACGAACTGGTTCGAGCCGGTCAGCGCGTTGAACAGCGTCGTCTTACCGGCGTTCGGGTTGCCCGCAAGGGCGATTCTCAGTTCCATATGTTCCGTTTTCTCCTTTAATTAGCGTTTGCTAACCATGTTGACTGAAATTTGCGAGGCTCAAAAAAGCCTCGCAGAGCTTGCGCCCCGCATCGCGGGGCGTGCGCGCAGCCGGGCTGCGTTCCCCCTCAAATGAGCGCCCAGCGAAGCGGGTCTCATTTGAAATAAGCTCGTCGGAGACGAGCTTTACTCGACCTCGATCATCTCGGCGTCGGCCTTGCGCAGCGACAGCTCGTAGCCGCGGACCGTGACCTCGATCGGGTCGCCGAGCGGGGCGACCTTGCGGACAGAGACCTCGACGCCGCGCGTGAGACCCATGTCCATGATGCGGCGCTTGACGGCGCCCTCGCCGTGCAGCTTGACGACCTTCACCGTCTGGCCGACCTTCACCTGTCTGAGATTGTTCATGTTGCTCCTCCTGTTCTCCTTCCGGTCAGATCATGATTTTCTGCGCCATCTCGCGGCTGATCGCGATCCTGGCCTCTTTCACGTTCACGATGACGTTGCCGCCCATCTGCGTGATGACCGTCACATTGCCGCCGACGACAAAGCCGAGGTTTTCCAGATGCTTTTTGACGTCGGGCTTGCCGCCGATCTTTTTGATGATATTCTCTTCCCCCGCTGAAGCAAGTGTCAAAGGCATCATAAGCCATATCCTTCCCAAGCTCTGAATTTCCCAATTAGCATTCCCTAACTTGTTGGGATGAGGAAAGGTTAGCCATTGCTAACCAGTTGCCATGATACTCACATCCGCCCGGTTTGTCAATCGGTTTTCTGAAAAAAGGTTTGTCTCGGCAAACTTTCGGCAGTGTGAATAACTTCCGATTCGTTTGCGCAAACTCAAATTGTAAATTTTGCAGCACTTCGCCCGGTTTTCGTCGAAAACCGGCGCACAAATCATCTTGCGGACGCGCGCGGCCTGTGCTATGATGGAGCCAAGTTCATAAGCCGCATCGTGACCCCGCCGCATGGCTGCATTTTGCAGGCGCGGGGATGAGGGAATCCGGTTTGAGTCCGGAACGTGCCAGCCCTGTAAGCGAGAGGCCGCGCCGAAGTCGCCCGTTTTTGCGGGCGCTGACCGTGAGGTCGCCATTGGGAAGCCCTGAGAAGGTAGGCGCCCGGCCGCAGGAAAGCCCCGCTTTCCCCATCGCAAGTCAGGAGACCGACTTTGCGCGAAAAAGCTCAGCGCACCCGTGGAGCGGGCGCGCAGCTTTGCTGTGGAAACATTGGCCGCAGCAGACCCGGATATGGGTCTGCTGCGGCCGTTTTTGATAGATGACCGAAAATTCTGTTTTGTAAAGGAGAGCAAACCATGAAAAAAAGAATCCTGAGCCTGCTCCTGGCTCTGTGCCTCGTCGCAGGCCTGCTGCCGGGGGTCGCGCTGGCAGCGGATAGCGTTACTGTCACATTCAGTTTCGTGTCCGGCAACGAATTCATTGTCGCCCCGCAGTCCGTCACCGTCTCGGCCGGACTGGCGGCATCTTACGGAATCGGGCAGGCATCGACCTCCCCCACCGTGCTGGACGCAGTCGTCGCCGCACATAAGCTGACATTCGGCGACGGTTTCACCGAAGATACCGCCTCTGACTACGTAAACAGCACCCTATCTACGATCTTCGGTCTGAGCGGCTTTGCCGGTCACGCGATCAACGGCGCATACAGCGGCGAATACGCTTCCAGCGCAGTCGTGCAGCAGGGCGACGTCGTTGACGTTTTCCTCTATGAAGATTCCTCGTGGAGCGACCATTATATTTACTTCACGCAGGAAGGCAAAATGACGCGAAGCATCGCCGCCGAAGCCAGCCAGCCGATCTCCGGTGTCGTCTATGGTTTCAACTACATGGGAGCATACAGCGGCGTCAACGCCGCGCCGGTTTCCGGGCTGACCGTCAGCGTACTGGACACGAACGGCGCCGCTACGACGATTCCGCCCACGACGACAGACGAAAACGGTGCGTTCACACTGACGATCGACACCACGGGCGACTACCTGCTCGCCGCCACTGGTCCGGCGAACGGCTCGCGCGCGATCCCGGGCTGGTGCCGCGTCTCGGTCGCGGGCAGCATCACGGACGAAGAGCGTGCCGAGCTGGTCAGCGCCGACAAGGCCGCGCTTTCCCTCGCCTACGTCGATGGTGAAAGCCTGACTCTCCCCACGCGCGGCGCGAGCGGCAAGACCGCAATCGTCTGGACATCCTCTCACCCCGCATCCATCTCCGAAAAAGGGAAGGTCGTAAAGTCGACTGAGGCCGTCGAGGTCACGCTCACCGCGACAATTTCCTGTGGCTCTCTTTCTGATACAAAAGAGTTTACTTTCACTGTTCCTGCGCTGACCGCGGATGAAGCCGTTGCGCGCATGAACGCCGCAAAAGCCGCGTTGAACACGAATTCGCTCAAGCCCACCGAATACAGCGGAGAAAGCGGCGGTTCCTATGCCTACGAATCCGTCGCCGTCGACGTGAACATTCTCACGAAGGCGCAGTCCATCCTCGACGAGGCCGCCCCGGGCGTCGTCGCCTCGCTCCCGAGCGACTTTACCGGCAACAGCGGCTTTGAGGCGGACGGCACCATTCTGTACCCCAGCGGTTACACGAAAACCCACGCCGACATCTCGTTCGACCTCGCGCTCGGCTCGCTTTCCGATCGGGTCAACGCTTACAGTGTTGAAATCGACACGCACAGCGAGACCAAATCTGAGGTGATCGCAGCGGAAATGGCAAAAGTCACACTGGACACCATTTTGAACGGGCAGTCTGCCGATCAGGTTACAAGTACATTAAAACTCCCCGCCGGCAGCAGCTTTGGTGTTGAGATCACGTGGAGCTCCAACAACCCCGCCGTCACAATGACACTCGGCACAAGTTCCTCTACTGGCAAGCTGCACAAGATCATCCGTCCGGCCTATGGGCAGAGAGACGCCGTCGTCACACTGACCGCAACATTCGATTATGCCGATACGTGCAAAAACTACGGAATATGTGACGCTGGCCCCATGCCGGAGAACAATACTCTGACGTTCCAGATCACCGTTCCCGCCTCTACAGATAAAACGCCTGTTGACGCGCTCATGGAGTCCATCGCCCACAGCTATGTGGATTCCGCCTACGAATGGGTCGTTATGGACATGGCGGCATACGCTGCTTACGCGACAGCGACGACGAACACCACGTCGGCCAGCGCGAAGCAGACCTACATCAACACCGCCATCGCCTCGCTTCAGGACAGCAAGGCCACTGACACGACTTACAGCAAGGCCATCCTTGCGCTCAGCGGTCTCGGCATCGACGCGCAGCAGCTCTACCCCGTCAACAGCAACACGCCCGTCAACGCCATCACCGGTTTAAGCGGCATAACGCAGAGCACGAGCGCGTGGAGCGCCCCCTACACGCTCGCCGCCTACAATCAGGGCGATTACGAGGGCACGACGGACTATGAGACCGCGCTCGTCGACGCGCTTCTTGCCGCGCAGAACAAGGACGACGGCAGCTGGGACGAGTGGGGTACGATTGACACGACCGCCAACGCCATCGCGGGTCTTGCGTTCTACCGCGATGACGCGCGCGTCGACGCCGCCATCGAAAAGGGCGTGAATTACCTCGCCTCGCAGATGAAGGACGACGGTACGTTTGGCAGCAGCGCCAGTGCCAACTCCTGCGCTATGGTCATCGTCGGCCTGTGCGCCGCGGGCGTCAATCCGGATACGGACAGCCGCTTTGTGAAAAACGGCGTCAGCGCGCTCGACGGTCTGTTGTCCTTTGCGCTGGCCGACAACTCCGGGTTCTGGTATCTGGATAACACGAAGCGCAACGAGATCGCCACCGAGCAGGGCTTCCGCGCGCTCATCGCCGCCTCGCAGGTCGCCGCGACGGGCAAGGCGTACAACATCTACGATTTTAGCCTGAACGCCGCCTCCCGCACGCCGGGCCGCGCGACGGGCGCGGGTGAAGTCGTCGCGCCGTCCGAACCTGACACGGATCAGACCATCACGGTCTACTTCACGCTCAAGGCCACGGATTCCTACTGGATCCCGCGCACGGCCGTCACGGTCAAATCCGGCTCGACCGTTTATCATGCGTTCACCAAGGCATGCGACGACGCGGGCCTGACCTACGTCGGCGCGGAGACGGGCTATGTCCGCTCCATCACCAAGGGCGACACGACGCTCGGCGAATTTTTGACCGGCGATAACTCCGGCTGGCTCTATAAGGTCAACGGCACGGCTCCGAACATCGGCCTGACCTCGTGCTCCATCGCCGCGGGCGACGAGATCGTCTGGTTCTTCACGAATGACTGGACGAAGGAAGAGGGCTTCATGGTGCCCACCACCTCCGACCGCTTCACCGACATTGCTGCCTCCCTCTACCGCACGGACATTCTCTGGGCGGCGGAGAAAGGGCTGTTCTCCGGCGTGAGCAAGACGGAGTTCCTGCCTGAGCGCGCCATCACGCGCGGGCAGCTGGCGACGGTGCTCTATCGCCTCGCCGGCAGCCCGGCCAGTGCGGGTGAGGGCTTCACGGACATCCGCGAGGGCAGCTACTGCGCGCCCGCCGCGGCGTGGGCGGCGAAGACCGGCGTCGCGCTCGGCTTTGCCGACGGCTCGTTCCACCCCGGCGCGCCCATCTCGCGCCAGCAGCTGGCCGTCATGCTCTACCGCGCGGCGAAGCTGCTCGGGATTGACACGACCGAGGGCGGCATGGTCATCCGCGAGTATTCTGACTACGACGCCATCTCCGACTACGCCAAGCCCGCTATGGCCTGGTGCGTCAACGCCGGGCTCTTCGCCGGCGAAAACGGCCGCATCGACCCGGCCGGCGCCGTCACGCGCGGCGAGGCGGCCGCCATTCTGCACCGCCTGTGCAAGGACGCGAAATGAGCGTCCGCGACGCGTACTGGTACGGCAAGCACTTCTCGTTTTTCTGCAACCGTGACTGCGAGGCGTTCCCCTGCCACGACGGCGTGGCCGAGCAGGACTTCAACTGCCTGTTCTGCTACTGCCCGCTCTACGCGCTCGGCTCCCGCTGCGGCGGCGATTTCACCTACACCGCCTCCGGCGTGAAGGACTGCTCGTCCTGCACGCTCCCGCACGAGCGGGAAAAATACGGCGAGATCATCGCCCGCTTTCCCGACCTCGCCGAGATAGCCGCGCGAGAAAAATAACCCGCTTTCCCGACGTGCGGAAATATGCTATCATAGCTCTGTGCAGTCAAGTTCTCAGAGCGCCCGGCTGCCGTTCAGCCGGGCGCTTTTTTTGGAGGCGATCCCATGAACGGTTTCAGACGCGCGCTCGGCGCGCTGCTCGCGCTCGCGCTGGTCTTTTCCCTGTGCGTCCCGGTCTCGGCGGCCGGGACGGACGCGGCGGCCGCCGTGCTGGCCGCTTCGCCCGCGCCCATCTTCGGCTCCGTCGGCGGCGAGTGGGCCGTCATCGGCCTTGCCCGCGCGGGCGCGCGCGTGCCGGACGGGTATTTTGAGGGCTATTACCGCCGCCTCGCCCTCACCGTCTGCGACGCCGGCGGCGTGCTCAGCACGCAGAAATACACGGAGTACGCCCGCGCCGTCCTCGCCCTGTCTGCCATCGGGCGCGACGCGCGGGATGTCGGCGGGTTCGACCTGACCGCGCCGCTTTTAGACTTCGCGGCCGTCACGCGGCAGGGACTCAACGGCGCGGTGTTCGCGCTGCTCGCGCTCGACTCCGGCGGCTACGGCACGCAGAGCGCGCGGCAGAAGTACGTCGACCACATCGTAACGGCCGCCCTGCCCGCCGGCGGCTGGGCGCTGACCGGCTCCGCGGCCGACGCGGACATGACGGCCATGGCGCTGTGCGCGCTCGCGCCCTACCGCGCGCAGAAGTCCGTCTCCGCGGCCGTGGACGCCGGCCTTGCGGCGCTCAGCGCCATCCAGCTTGATACCGGCGGCTTCGCCGCCTACGGCACCGAGACGGCCGAGAGCACCGCGCAGGTCCTCATCGCGCTCTGCTCGCTCAGCGTGTCCGTCACGGACGCGCGGTTCATGAAGTCCGGCAAGAGCGCGTCCGACGCGCTTTCGCGCCTCGCCGTCTCCGGCGGGTACGCGCACATCGTGGGCGGAAAAATGGACCAGATGGCCACCGAGCAGGCGCTTCTGGCGCAGGCCGCCATGGCGCGCGCGCGCTCCGGAAAAACGGCGCTCTACACCATGACCGACGTCCCGAAGGCATCCGGCCTTTCCGGCAAGGATCCCGCCGTCCGCGTCCCGGCGCCGTCCGCATCGCCCGCGTTCACCGACCTTTCCGGCCGCAGCTGCCGCGCCGCGGTGTTCTGCCTCGCCGCGCGCGGCATCACGACGGGCAAAACCGCCGCGCGCTTTGACCCCGACGCCTCGCTCACACGTGCGGAGTTCGCCGCGCTCACCGCCCGCGCGCTCGGCCTCGGCAGCCGGACGGACTTTCCGTTCACGGACGTGTCCAAATCGTCGCGCCTTGGCGGCAGCATCGGCGCGGCGTACCATTCCGGCATCGTAAACGGCATCACGGACACGACATTTTCCCCGACGCGCACCGTCACGCGGCAGGAGGCCTGCGCCATGCTCGCGCGCGCGGCGAAGCTCTGCGGGCTGAACCCCGACGGCGCGGACGCAGGCGCGCTTTCGCGGTATACAGACTCCGCCTCCTGCGCAAGCTATGCCCGGACCAGCGTGGCGTTCTGCGTGCAGTCCGGCATCCTGACGCCGTCCGGCGGGAAAATTCTGCCGCGGCAGGCTGTGACGCGCGGCGAGATGGCCGAGATGCTCTACTCGCTGCTCCTGCTGGCCAATCTCATATGAGGAGGGAGCTTTCTTGCTCCGAAAAACAAGAATTCTCGTCCTTTTTCTCGCGCTTGCGCTTCTGCTCACCGGCTGCGCCGCGCGGGCGGAGATCGCGCTGCCCGACAGCGTCCCTGCCCTCGCCGCAGACGAGCCGACGTGCACGATCTCCATCTCGTGCCAGACGCTGCTGGACCGGCTCGACGATCTCGACCCCGACAAGCGCGAGCTTGTCCCGGAAAGCGGCGTCCTGCTCGCGCCGACGGCAGTGTCCATCGAGAGCGGCGAGAGCGTGTTCGACGTCCTGCTCCGCGTGACGCAGGATAACAAGATCCAGATGGAATTTTCCCGCACGCCCGGCACGAACGCCGCGTATATCGAGGGCATCGGCAATCTCTACGAGTTCGACTGCGGCAGCCTGTCCGGCTGGATGTTCCGCGTGAACGGAGAATTTCCGAATTACAGCTGCTCGGACGTCACCGTCGCGGACGGCGACACGATCGAGTGGGTCTACACCTGCGACCTTGGCGCCGACGTCGGCGACACGGTCGAATAAGCCTTGAAGGGAGCGGGAGCCATGGCGCGGCGCGACGCATTTTCCGGATACCACCCGGCCGTGAACGCGGCGTATTTCGCCTGCGTCATCACGCTGACCATGCTTTTGCGCCATCCGGCCTGCACGGCGCTGAGCCTCGCCGGCGCGGCCGTGTACAGCGCGTGCCTGTCCGGCCGCCGCACGGGGCGCTTTGCGCTGCGCTTTGTGCTGCCGCTCGCGCTCTTTTCTGCCGTTTTGAACCCGCTGTTCACCCACGAGGGCGCGACGATCCTGACCTATCTCCCCGGCGGCAACCCGCTCACGGCGGAGTCGATCTGGTACGGCGCCTTCACGGGCGCGCTGCTGGCGGCCGCGCTTTTGTGGTTTTCGTGCGTAAACGCCGTCCTGACGGACGACAAGCTCGTCTTTCTGTTCGGCCGCGCCGCGCCGGCGCTCGGGCTGCTTTTATCCATGGCGCTTCGCTTTGTGCCGCGGCTCGCGCTCCAGGCAAAGCGCATCTCGCAGGCGCAGCGGTCGCTCTCCGGCCGGCCGGAGGGGCTGCGCGCCCGGTGGTGCCTTGCGCTGACGGAGTTCTCCGCGCTGCTTACCTGGGCGCTTGAGAGCGGGGCGGAGACGGCGGCGAGCATGCGCTGCCGCGGCTACGGCCTGCCGGGACGGACGGCGTTTTCCATCTACCGCTTCGACCGGCGCGACGGCGCGGGGCTCGCCCTCGCGCTTGCCTGTACGGGGCTCACCGCGCTCGGCGCGTGGCTCGGCGCGCTGGATTTTCGGTTCTACCCCACCGTCCGGGCGGCCGCGCCCGGACTGCCCGGCGCAGCCGCGCTGCTCGTCTTCGGCGCGCTCTGCTTCTGGCCGGCATATCTTTCCGGAAAGGAGGCGCGGCAGTGGAAGCGCTTGCAGTCCGCGATCTGAGCTTCACCTATCCCGGCGCGGCCGCGCCCGCGCTCTCGCACCTGTCGCTGTGCGTCGACTCCGGCAGCTTCACCGTGCTCGCCGGGCCGAGCGGGTGCGGCAAATCGACGCTGCTGCGCCAGTTCCGCTCCGCCGTCGCGCCCGGCGGGACGCGCACGGGTGAGGTGCGCGTGCTCGGCCGCCCCATCGACTCCGTGGACGCGCGCGCGCAGAGCGCCGCCGTCGGCTTTGTCCGGCAGGATCCGGACGCGCAGCTCGTCACGGACAAGGTCTACCACGAGCTGGCCTTCGGCCTTGAGAGCCTCGGCCTGCCGAACGGGATCATCCGCGCGCGCGTGGCGGAAATGGCCGGCTTTTTCGGCATGGAGGACTTGTTCCACCGCGAGACATCGAGTCTTTCCGGCGGGCAGAAGCAGCTATTGAACCTTGCATCCGTCATGGCCATGGGGCCGGACGTGCTCATCCTCGACGAGCCGACGAGCCAGCTTGACCCCATTGCGGCGGCGGACTTTCTCGCCACCGTCGGGCGCATCCACCGCGAGCTCGGCACGACGGTGCTGATGACGGAGCACCGCCTCGGCGACGTGCTGCCGCTGGCTGACCGGCTCATCCTGCTCGACGGCGGAACGCTCGTCTGCGACGGCGCGCCGCGCGAGGTCGGCTTGCAGCTTCGCACGCTCGGCCACCGGATGTTCGAGGCCATGCCCGTGCCCATGCAGGTCGCCTGCGCGGTCGGGTGCGGCGAGCGCTGCCCGCTCACCGTGCAGGAGGGGCGCGCGTGGCTGAAAGCAGCGGCGGAGTCGTCGCCGCTTCTGCCCGTCCCGCCCGCGCCGGAGCGCGCGCCGGGCGAGACGGCGGCCCGCCTGAACGGCGTCTGGTTCCGCTATGAAAAAGACGCGCCGGACGTGCTGCGCGGGCTGGATCTCATCGTCCGGCGCGGCGAAATATTGGCCATCCTCGGCGGAAACGGCGCGGGCAAGAGCACGGCGCTCGGCCTGCTCTCCGGCCGCCTGCGCCCGTGGCGCGGCAGTGCGGACACGGCCGGCCGCGCCGCGGCGCTGCCGCAGGATCCGAAGGCGCTTTTTGTCAAAATGACCGTGCGCGAGGATCTGGAATTTGCCCTGCCGCGACAGCGCGGCGCGGACGAGCTCTCCCGCGCCGTCCGCTTCTGCGGCCTTCAGGGTCTGCTCGGCCGCCACCCGTACGATCTGTCCGGCGGCGAGCAGCAGCGCGCCGCGCTGGCGAAGCTGCTTTTGCAGGATCCGGACATCCTGCTGCTCGACGAGCCGACCAAGGGGCTTGACGCGCGCTTCAAGCGCGAGCTGGCCGCGCTGCTGCGGCGTCTTGCCGACGCCGGCCGCGCCGTCGTGCTCGTGAGCCACGACCTTGAGTTTGCCGGCGCGTGCGCCGACCGCTGCGCGCTCGTGTTCGACGGCGCGGTCGTCTCCGACGCGCCGCCGCGCGAATTTTTCTCCGGCAACAGCTTCTACACCACGGCGGCCAGCCGCATGGCGCGCGGCCTCGCGCCCGGAGCCGTCACGGCGGACGACCTCATCGCCTGCTGCGGCGCCGAGCCGCCCGCGCCGCCGGACGAGCCGGACATTCCCGTCCCGCCTGCGCCGCCCGCAAAAAAAGCGCCGGCCGCGCGGCCGAAGCTCTTTGCAAATCATCTCCCGCGCAGGACGGTCCTTCTCATGCTTTTGTCGCTGCTGCTCGTGCCGCTCATTATCGTGGCCGGGATGCATCTGTTCGGCGAGCGGAAGTATCTTGTGACGTCGCTGCTCGTCCTGCTTGCGTGCATGGCGCCGTTTTTCCTCGCGCTCGAGGGGCGGCGGCCGCAGGCGAGCGAGCTTGCGCTGCTCGCGGCGCTGTGCGCGCTCGGCGTGGCGGGACGCGCGGCGCTGGCGTGGCTTCCGCAGTGCAAGCCCGTCATCGCGCTCGTTGTCGTCTCCGGCGTCGCGCTCGGCGGCGAGGCGGGCTTCCTCGTCGGGGCGGTCACGATGCTCACGTCGAACGTGCTGTTCGGGCAGGGACCGTGGACGCCGTGGCAGATGTTCGCCATGGGGCTCATCGGCCTGCTCGCCGGCGCGCTCGCGCGGATGGGGCTGCTTGGCCGGTCGCGCGCGGGGCTGAGCCTTTTCGGCTTCCTCTCCGCCATTTTGATCTTCGGCGGCATCATGAACCCCGCCAGCGCGCTCATCGCCCAGCGCACGCTCACCTGGCAGGCCGTCGCCGCGTATTATCTCTCCGGCCTTCCCATGGACCTTGTGCAGGCCGTCTCCACCGCCATCTTCCTGTGGCTGCTCGGCGTGCCGATGCTTGAAAAGCTCGAGCGCGTGAAGCGAAACTACCGCATCGCATAAAAAATCCGCCGTCCCGGCCGGGACGGCGGATTTTTGCACTTTTCGTTAAGCGGTCTCGCCCATGAGCTTCGCGTAGGCGCGGCTTAAGCGGCACGGGAAGCACAAAATGACGCCCACGACCGCGCCGACGGCGGCCTGCAGGATCTGGAACGGGAGCTTCAAGATCGCGTACTCCGGCGTGGAGTAGATGAACGCGCGGCCGAGCGAATAGCCCACGACCATGATGACCGCGCCGATGCTCACGCCGACGACGGCCGCGGCGAGCTTCTTCTGCCCGAACAGCCGGTGCGCGCACAGCGAGATGACGACGGCCTGAAGGCCGTGCGTCACGAGCGAGACGAACATCGGCGTCGGATAGAACAGCGCGTCGCCCAGAAACGCGCCGACGCCGCCGACGACAAACGCGCACCACGGCCCCAAAAGAATGGACGCCGTGCAGATGACGATGTCGTTGAGATAGAGATGGCCGCCCGGAACGGGCACGCCGAACGAGCTGAGCGCAATGTTCATCGCCAGCAGCATGGCCGTGACGGTGAGCTTTTTCACCGCGTTGTGATTGGAATTCATTGTGACACCCTCTTGCTTTTTCTCTGGAATGGAGCTATGATACCGCCAGATTGGCTTGATAAAAAGAGCCAGAACATATATTTTTCATGAGGTCAGATCATGCTTACCTACCAATTTGACCCGAGCGCGGGCATTCCGAAATACGACCAGCTCTACTCCGCCGTCCGCGCCGACATTGTGCGCGGCGCGCTCGCCCCGGGCGAGCGGATGCCGTCGAAGCGATCGCTTGCCGAGCACCTCGGCGTGAGCGTCGTCACGGTCGAGACGGCCTACGGCCGCCTCGCCGACGAGGGCTACCTCATTTCGCGGCCGCGCAGCGGCTTTTTCGTCTGCGCGCTCGAGCTTCCCCGGCAGGCAGGGCGCGCGAGCGCGCCCGCCCTGCCGCGCCCGGAGCCGGAGCCGCCCGCGCCGGAGCCGGACGGCGCCTTCCCGCACGCGACGCTCGCGCGCATCTACCGGCAGATGCTCTCCGCCCGCCCCGGCCTCCTGCAGGAGGCGCCGCCGCGCATGGGCTGCGCCGTGCTGCGCAACGCGCTCTCGGGCTATCTCTCCCGCTATCGCGGCATGACCGTGCGGCCGGAGCAGATCGTCGTCGGCGCAGGCGCGGAATATCTCTACGGGCTCATCGTCCAGCTGTTCGGGCGCGACATCGTCTACGGGCTCGAGGACCCGTCGTATGAGAAGATCCGCGATGTCTACCGCGCGCACGGCGCAACCTGCGAATTTCTGCCCATCGGGCCGGACGGCATCACGGATGCGTCGCTCGAAATTAGCCGCGCGCGCGTGCTGCACGTCACGCCGTTTCACTCCTACCCGACAGGCGCAAGCGCGCCGGCCGCGCGGCGCTATGCGTACCTTGCCTGGGCGCGCGAGCGGAGCGCGTGGCTCGTCGAGGACGACTTCGACTCGGAGTTCTCCCTCGGCCGCAAGCCGCTCCAGACGCTCTACGCCATGGACGGTGGGCAGTCGGTCGTCTATCTCAACACATTTTCCAAGAGCCTCTCGCCCGCGCTGCGCGTGGGCTACATGGTTCTGCCGGACTCGCTTGTCGGCCGGTTTGAAAAAACGCTCGGCTTTTACACCTGCCCCGTGCCGGTGCTTTCGCAGTATGTGCTGGCCGAGTTCATCGCCCGCGGCAGCTTCGAGCGGCACTTAAACCGCGTCCGCCGCCGCCTGCGGCAGTCCGGCGCGTGATTTTACGCGGATTTTACATTTCAAGTGTTTCCTTTTTTACAACGCCCGCTTATACTGGTAGCCATGAGATAAGGAGGCGACCGACATGATCTATCTGCTTGAAGATGACGACAGCATCCGGAAACTGGTCGTCTACACGCTCACAAGTCAGGGCTATGAGGCCAAAGGCTTCGCGGCCCCGTCGGAGTTCTGGCCCGCGATGGATGCCGCGCAGCCGGAGCTCATCCTGTTGGACATCATGCTCCCCGAGGAGGACGGCCTCGCCATCCTCCACAAGCTCCGGGAGCGGCACGCATTCCGGAGGATTCCGGTCATGATGCTCACGGCGAAGGACACAGAATTCGACAAGGTCGTCGGCCTCGACGCCGGCGCCGACGATTATCTGGCCAAGCCGTTCGGCATGATGGAGCTCGTCGCGCGGGTGCGCGCGCTTTTGCGCCGCACGGATACCGCCCCCGGCGAGACGGAGTACCGTCTGGGCTCGCTCTACGTCTGCCCGGCGCGCCACGTTGTGCGCGCGGACGGGACGGACGTCGCGCTGACGCTCAAGGAATTTGAGCTGCTGTGCACGCTTCTGGAAAACGAGGGCATCGTCCTAACGCGCGACCAGCTGTTAAACCGCGTGTGGGGCTATGAGTTCAACGGAGAGAGTCGTACCGTGGATGTGCACGTGCGCACACTGCGCCAGAAGCTCGGCGCGGCCGGCAACTGCATTGAGACCGTCCGCGGCGTCGGCTACAAGGTCGGAGCCGGCGTATGACGACGAAGATTTTCCAGAACACCGTTCTGATCGTAGTATTCTGCATCATTCTCTGCACGGCGATGTTTCTCGGCGTGCTCTATTCGTATTTTGAGCAGCAGGTCTACGGCGAGCTGGCCGGCGAGGCGCTTCTGGCCGCGCAGGGCATCGAGCTGTCCGGCACGCGCTATCTGGAGGCGCTGGACACCGAAAACCGCCTGACGCTCGTCTCGCCGGACGGCACCGTGCTCTACGACACGGACGCCGACGCGGCCGCCATGCCGAACCACGCCGACCGCGAGGAGATCGCCGAGGCGCTCGAGACCGGCACGGGCAGATCCTCGCACTTTTCGCAGGTCTACATGGCCAAGACGCTCTACTACGCGCTGCGCCTGCCGGGCGGCGACGTCGTGCGCGTGGCGTGCGTGCAGAACACGGTCGCGTCGCTGCTTTTTGGGATGCTCACGCCGATCTTATGGATCCTGGTGATCGCGCTCGTTCTGGCGGGGCTTCTGGCCTCGCGGCTGGCCCGGCGCATCGTCAAGCCCATCAACGAGCTCGACCTCGACCATCCGGCGCTCGGCGAGCCATACAAGGAGCTCGCCCCGCTGCTCACGCGCATCCGCCAGCAGAATTTCACCATCCGCCAGCAGATGGACGAGCTCAGCCGCCGCCAGCGGGAGTTTGCGGCCATCACGGAGAACATGAGCGAGGGCTTTTTGCTCATCGACAACCGCGCCAGCGTCCTGTCGTACAACTCCAGCGCGCTGCGCATTTTAGGCGCGGAGCCGCCGAAGGCCGAGGCGGGCAGCGTGCTGCTGTTCGGCCGCAGCCGCGAATTCCGCGAGGCCGTCGAAGCCGCGCTCGCCGGCGAGCACACCGAGGCGCTCATGACGCTCTCCGAGCGGACGTATCAGCTGCTCGGCAACCCCGTCACGGCAAACGGGCAGGTCACGGGCGCGGTGCTGATGATTTTGGACGTCACCGAGCGTGAGCAGCGCGACGAGCTGCGCCGCGAGTTCACGGCGAATGTCTCGCACGAGCTCAAAACGCCGCTCACGTCCATCTCCGGCTTTGCCGAGCTCATGAAGGACGGCCTCGTCGGCAAAAAGGAGTCGCGCGAGTTCGCAGGTGACATTTACAAGGAGTCCCGCCGGCTCATTTCGCTCGTCGAGGACATCATCCGCCTCTCGCGCCTCGACGAGGCGGGCTTTGAGCCGGAAAAAACGGACATCGACCTCTATGACCTCGCCGGCAGCGTGCTCGGCTACCTCGGCGACGCGGCCGAAAAGGCGGGCGTGACGCTCGATCTTTCCGGCTCGCACGAGGAGATCACCGCCCCGCGGCAGATCGTCGAGGAGCTCATCTACAACCTCTGCGACAACGCCATCAAGTACAACAAGCCCGGCGGCAGCGTGACCGTCACGCTGGAAAACGCGGACGGCCATGCGCGCCTTACCGTCGCGGACACCGGCATCGGCATCCCGCGCGAGGCGCAAGACCGCGTGTTCGAGCGGTTTTACCGCGTGGACAAGAGCCACTCGAAGAGCATCGGCGGCACGGGGCTCGGCCTTTCCATCGTCAAGCACGCGGCGCAGTTTCTCGGCGCGAAAATTGACCTTTCAAGCGTGCCCGGCGAGGGCACGACGATCACTGTCACATTCTGAATCTGCTCGTTTCTCTTCTCTCTTTCCCCGGCGCGGCCTCGGCTGCGCCGGGGCTTTTTTTCTGTGCCGGCGCGCGCTTTACGCGCGCTTAATATGAAGGGAAAAAACTTCACATTGATTTAACTCTGCCGGGATTTGGGATTTTACAGTTGGCCCGTATACTGCAAAGCGTGATCAGAAATCCATACAAACAAGATCAAAAAGGAGATCAAATCAATGAAAACACTCAAAAAGCTTCTGGCCGGCGGCCTGACCGCAGCCCTGCTGCTCGCGGCGCTGACCGCCTGCGGCGCGAAGGACACCACCGATACAAAAAAGGACGACACGTCCGCTCCGGCTGCAACGACGCAGACCGCCGCAAAGGATGACACCGCAGAAGGCGACGCTGCCAAGGCCGACGAGCCGACGGAGCTGTCCGGCGTTGTGAACACGGACGGCTCGACGTCCATGGAGAAGGTCATCAAGGCCCTCGCCGAGTCGTTCATGCAGGAAAACCCGGACGTGACGGTCAACTACAGCGCCACCGGCTCCGGCTCCGGCATTGAGGCCGCCGTCAGCGGCACGGCCGACATCGGCCTGTCCAGCCGCGAGCTCAAGGACGAGGAAACGGCGAGCGGCGCCGTCGCCAACATTGTCGCGCTCGACGGCGTGGCCATCGTTGTGAGCCCCGAAAACCCCGTCGACGACCTCACGACCGAGCAGATCGCGAAGATCTTCACCGGTGAGATCAAAAACTGGTCCGAGCTTGGCGGCGAGGATCTCGACATCGCCGTCTACGGCCGCGAGGCCGGCTCCGGCACACGCGGCGCGTTTGAAGAGATCGTCGGCGTCGAGGATGCCTGCGCCTACACCAACGAGTACTCCTCCACGGGCGACGTCATCGGCTCGGTCGCCGGCAACCCGAACGCCATCGGCTATGCCTCCCTCTCCGCGGTCGGCGACCAGGTCAAGGCCGTGAAGGTCGGCGGCGTCGCGTGCACCGAGGATACCGTCAAGGACGGCAGCTACACCATCCAGCGCCCGTTCGTCATGGTCACGAAGGACGGCACGGAGCTTTCCCCCGTCGCACAGGCCTTCCTCGACTACGCGATGAGCGCGGATGTCGCGGAGATCATCGCCGCCGCCGGCGCAGTTGCCGCCAACGGCTGAGCGCAGGCCAAAAAATCCGCAGGCTCCCAGCCGGGAGCCTGCGCGGTCGTATCCCCGGGAGGGCGCAGCTGAGGACGCGCCGTAGGGCGGGATGACCCCATCCCGCCGGTGGGACGCGCCGATTGCGGAAGCCGCCCAATAAGACCTGTCACCCTGAGCGAAGTCGAAGGGTCTTTCCGATTGCGGTATGGCATCGGTTATTTCCAGCGCCGGAACAGAACAAAAGACCACCGCAACCGGCAAGATCCTTCGACTCCGCTTCGCTCCGCTCAGGATGACGCGTGTTTTCGTTTTTGCGTGCCGCAATCGGCCTTGTGGGCGGATGATATCCGCCCCTACAAGAAGACACGACTGCGGCGGAACGGTTGCACCGCGCCCATTGCGGAATGCGCCTTCCGAAGGGCTCCCCTGAAAGGGGAGCTGTCGCCGGAGGCGACTGAGAGGTGAAGCCCGCAAATTTCCTGTGCACCCACGATACTGCACATCAAACCCTCCACCCTCACCTCTCCGTCACGCCTGACGGCGTGCCACCTCCCCTTTCAGGGGAGGCTTTGGCGCGACCCTCTATTCCACCGCGCCAAAATCACCCCCTCATCCCACCCAAAAGGAGGAATCCCGATGTCTGGCCCCTCTGCCGTGCTGACCGGCACAAAGCGCCGCGCCGCAAAAAACGCGCTCGAGCGCGCCATGCACCTTCTCTTCTCCATCTGCGGCTTCATCGCCATCGCGTTCGTGCTGCTCATCACGGTCTACCTCATCATCTCCGGCCTTCCGGCCATCCGGGAGATCGGGCTGAAGGAGTTCCTGTTTGGAAAGACATGGGCGTCCACGAACAAGGAAAACCCACAGTTCGGCATTCTGCCGTTCATCCTCACGAGCATCTACGGCACGGCCGGCGCCGTGCTCATCGGCGTGCCGATCGGCTTTCTGATGGCCGTGTTCCTCGCGAAGGTCGCCCCGCCGAAGCTCGGCGCGGCGGTGAGCGCGGTCGTCGACCTGCTCGCGGGCATCCCCTCGGTCGTGTACGGCCTTGTCGGCATGATCGTGCTCGTGCCCATCATCAAGGACGGCTTCGGCCTCGTCGCGGGCGACAGCCTGCTCGCCGCGATCATCGTGCTGGCCATTATGATCCTGCCGTCCATCGTCTCCGTGAGCGAGACGGCGCTGCGCGCCGTGCCGCGGGAGTATGAGGAGGCGAGTCTCGCGCTCGGCGCGACGGAGATCGAGACGTACTTCCGCGTCTCGGCCAAGGCCGCGAGCAGCGGCATCGCCGCGGCCGTCGTGCTCGGTGTCGGCCGCGCCATCGGCGAGGCCATGGCGATCCTGATGGTCGCGGGCAACGTGGCCAATATGCCGTCGCTCCTGAAGAGCGTCAAATTCCTCACGACGGCCATCGCCAGCGAGATGAGCTACGCCGGCGTCGGCACGCTCCAGCGCAACGCGCTCTTCTCCATCGGCCTTGTGCTGTTTCTTTTTATCATGCTCATCAACGTCCTGCTGGGCACGTTTTTGAAGCGGAACCGGGAGGCGTGAGCGATGGCAAATCCGGAAAAATCCCTGCTGACGCGCGGCCTGCCCGTGCGCCGGCGCGTGTACGACATCGTCATGCGCACGCTTTTGTACCTTTCGGCCGCGGCCGTTTGCGCGCTGCTCGTCTTTCTCGTCGGGTACATCTTCTGCCGCGGACTTCCGAACCTGAGCTGGGAGTTCCTCACGTCGCAGGAGAGCGTTCTGGCCGGGACGGACGGCATTCTGCCGGCCATGAAAAACACGGTGTACGTCATCGTCGTGACGCTGCTGCTCATATTGCCGCTCGGCGTCGGCGCGGCCATTTACCTCCATGAGTACGCGTCGAACCACCGCCTCGTCTCGGCCATCGAGTTTGCCACGGAGACGCTCTCGGGCATCCCGTCCATCCTGTACGCGCTCGTCGGCGTTTTGTTCTTCTGCCAGTTTTTAAGCCTTCAGAAGACGCTTCTGGCCGGCTCGCTCACGCTCGTGATGATGACGCTTCCGACCATCATCCGCACGACGCAGGAGTCGCTCAAGACCGTCCCGCAGAGCTACCGCGAGGGCGCGCTCGCGCTCGGCGCAGGCCGCTGGCGCGTCATCCGGACGATCGTGCTGCCCTGCACGGTCGACGGCATCGTGACCGGCTGCATCCTCGCCGTCGGCCGCATCGTCGGCGAGAGCGCCGTATTGATGTTCACGGCCGGCATCGGCACGAGCATGCAGGACTTTTTCAACGTCCACTCGCTGCCCCGCACCTGGAAGGGCCTCACGGCCAGCTCGGGTGCGACGCTGACCGTCGCGCTGTACGTCTACGCAAAAGAGCGCGCCAACTACGATCTTGCCTTCACGGTCGCGTCCGTGCTCATGATCCTGACGCTGCTCATCAACCTTCTGGCGAAGCTCGCCGGAAAAAAGCTCGGAAAAAACAAAGCGGGAGATGAATGATATGGCGGATACTCCGATTTTGCAGGCCAAGGGCCTGAATCTCTACTACGGCGACCACCACGCCCTCAAGGACATCAGCATGGACATCGACGCGCACGGCATCACCGCGCTCATCGGCCCGTCCGGCTGCGGCAAATCGACGTTCCTCAAGACGCTCGACCGCATGAACGACCTTGTGAAAAACGTCCGCATCGACGGTCAGGTGCTCTACCACGGCGAGGACATCTACGCGCCGGCCGTCGACACGACGGCGCTGCGCCGCCAGATCGGCATGGTGTTCCAGAAGCCGAACCCCTTCCCCATGAGCATCTACGACAACATCGCCTACGGCCCGCGCACGCACGGCGTCCGCAGCCGCACGCAGCTCGACGAGATCGTCGAAAAATCGCTTCGCGGCGCGGCCATCTGGGACGAGGTCAAGGACCGCCTGAAAAAGAGCGCCCTCGGCCTGTCCGGCGGCCAGCAGCAGCGGCTTTGCATCGCGCGCGCGCTCGCCGTCGAGCCGGAGGTGCTGCTCATGGACGAGCCGACGAGCGCGCTCGACCCCATCTCGACCTCGCGCATCGAGGACCTCGCCATGGAGCTGAAGGAGACCTACACGATCGTCATGGTCACGCACAACATGCAGCAGGCCGCGCGCATCTCAGACAAGACGGCGTTCTTCCTGCTCGGCGAGCTCGTCGAGTACGGCCCGACGGAGAAGCTGTTCTCGCTGCCGCAGGACAAGCGCACGGAGGATTACATCACAGGGAGGTTCGGTTAAAATGCGAAACCGCTTTGACGCCCAGCTCACGGAGCTGAGCAACCAGCTCATCACGATGGGCGCGCTGTGCGAGGAGGCCATCTCCTCCAGCGTGCAGGCGCTCATGGACGAAGCGCCCGACGGCGAGGGCGACGCCGCGCTGCGCGCGCACGTCTACGAGATCGACAGCGAGATCGACCACAAGGAGCGCGACATCGAGGATCTTTGCATGAAGCTGCTGCTGCAGCAGCAGCCCGTCGCGCGCGACCTGCGCGTTATTTCCTCCGCGCTGAAGATGATCTCGGACATGGAGCGCATCGGCGACCAGGCCTCCGACATCGCCGACCTCACGGGCTTTATCAAAAAGGGCAACCTGCGCCACCGCATCCACCTGCGCCAGATGGCGCGCGAGACGATCAAGATGGTCTCCGACGCCGTGGACTCCTTCGTGCGCAAGGACTTAGAGCTTGCCCGCGCGGTCATCGACTACGACGACGTCGTCGACAAGCTGTTCACGGACGTCAAGAGCGAGCTCATCTCGCTCGTCGCAGCGGACGCGGAAAACGGCGAATTATACCTCGACCTTCTCATGGTCGCAAAATACTTCGAGCGCATCGGCGACCACGCCACGAACATCGCCGAATGGGTCGAGTACTCGATCACGGGTATCCGTGTTCAGAGTGAATTACCGCCGGAAGAGAACGCCTGAGCACCTCGCAGCTTTCGGACGAAAAGCCGGGCACAAGCCCGGCTTTTCGCATTTTACATAGATTTAACATTGACCCTCCTGCGCATTTAACCTGCTTTTTGTAAAATGCATGTTAATAACAGGTGAAGAAGCGGAGGACACAGAATCTATGGACTTTTTTGACGCATTGACGCTCATCGGCGGGCTATGCCTGTTCCTGTTCGGCATGAACCTCATGGGCAGCGCGCTGGAAAAGCGCGCGGGCGGCAGCCTGAAGGCCATTCTGACGAAGCTCACGAGCAACAAGCTCGTCGGCTTTGCGATGGGCCTCGGCGTGACGGCCGTCATCCAGAGCTCGTCGGCCACGACGGTCATGGTCGTCGGCTTTGTAAACTCCGGGCTCATGACGCTCCATCAGGCCGTCGGCGTCATCATGGGCGCAAACGTCGGCACGACGGTCACGGCGTGGATCCTCTCGCTGACGGGCATCGACGGCTCGGGCTTCCTGCTGCAGATGCTCAAGCCCGCCTCGTTCACGCCGCTGCTCGCCCTGCTCGGCATCATCTTCTATATGTTCTGTAAGTCGGACACGAAAAAGGACACGGGCGTCATCCTGCTCGGCTTCGCCACGCTCATGTTCGGCATGGACACAATGTCCGCGGCCGTCTCCGGCCTGCGCGACGTGCCGGAATTCCAGGCCATCCTGCTCAAGTTCTCCAACCCCGTCCTCGGCGTGCTCGCCGGACTCGTGCTCACGAGCATCATCCAGAGCTCGTCGGCGTCCGTCGGCATTTTGCAGGCGCTCTCGGCCACAGGACAGATCACGTTCGGCAGTGCCATCCCGATTTTAATGGGCATGGACATCGGCACCTGCGTCACGGCGCTGCTCTCATCCATCGGCGCCACCCGCAACGCCCGCCGCGCCGCGTTTGTCCACCTCTACTTCAACATCATCGGCACGGTGTTCTATCTGAGCGTTTTCTATGGGCTGAACGCCGTCATCCACTTCTCCTTCATTCACGACACGGTCGACCAGCTGTCCATCGCCATCGTGAACACGGCCTTCAAGCTCGGCTCGACGGCGCTGCTGCTGCCCATGAGCGGGCTTCTCGAGCGCCTTGCGTGCCTGACTGTGCCCGACGCGCATACGGCTGAGGAGCCCAACGTCCTCGACGAGCGCCTGCTCGCCACGCCGTCGGTCGCCATCGAGCGCTGCCGCACCGTCGCGGGCGCGATGGCGCAGGACTCCGTCGCGGCGCTCAGAAGCGCCCTGACACTCATCGACCGCTATGACGCGGCCGCCGCCGCGACCATCCGCGATCAGGAGGCCGAGGTCGACCGGTTCGAGGATCTGCTCGGCACCTACCTCGTCCGCCTGAGCAGCCACGCCATGAGCGAGGCGGACAGCCGCGAATCGGCCAAGCTGCTGCACATCATCGGCGACTTTGAGCGCATCTCCGACCACGCCGTGAACATCGTGCAGTCCGTCGAGGAGATGCGCGCCAAGCAGATCGCCTTTTCCGACCGCGCGCGCGAGGAGATGCGCGTCATCTGCGGCGCGATCGACGAGATCCTGACGCTTTCGCTGGAGGCGTATTCAAGCGGCGACCTTGAAAAGGCGCAGCTCGTCGAGCCGCTCGAGCAGGTCATCGACACGCTCAAGGAGCAGCTTAGAAACCGCCACATCCTGCGCCTTCAGAAGGGGCAGTGTACCATCGAGCTCGGCTTTGTGTGGGCGGATCTTCTCACCGACCTCGAGCGCGTCGGCGACCACTGCTCCAACATCGCCGGCTGCGTCATGGAGATGGCCCACGCGAGCATGGACGTCCACCAGTACACCAGCGGCATCCGCATGGAAAGCCCCGCGTTCCACGAGAATTTCCAAAAGTTCTCCGAAAAATACCGTCTTGTCGCATAGCCTCCCGCGCTTCCACCCGTCTGGATTTCCAGACGGGTTTTTTCAGCATTTGTATCCATCAATGCTGAGCATAACGCACTTTTAATTGGACAAATCAGCAGACGTTCGTCTATAATATATTCGCACGTAAATCATGGCGGTGCCGCCGCCCGGAATAGGAAACAAGGAGGATCCCACATTGATCAAGACCATTGACAAGACCACCGTGATCGAGCAGAGCTTTGCCTGTGATCGCCTCGTCATTGCCGAGGGCGCCGAGCTTCAGGCTCCCGAGGGCAAGTTCCTGACGCTGACCGTCAACGGCGCCGGAATCCCCATCGAGGCCGGCACCTACGTCGGCGACATCAAGGTCTCCGTCGCGAAGCTGCACCATATGCCCGCGCACGGCCTGCACACCATGTCCGGCCGCACGGAGGAGCTGCACACCGCCATCGTCGTCCACAACAACGAGCTCGTCGAGGAAGAGTGCACGCCCGCCATCGTGCAGGGCGGCCACGTCTGCGGCCACAAGGCCGAGAACCTCTACATCGCCAGCGCCGAGGACGACTTCAACGGCATCCTCGTCACCGGCACGAGCGAGTACACCATCAATAACGCCAAGATCGACTTCGACGGCAAGGGCGCAAACGACTTCATGGGCGTCGGCGCCGGCATCGCCGCGATGGACAACGCGCGCGTGACCATCAACGACAGCCAGATCACCATGGCCGGCCGCACCCGCTGCGCCATCCATGTCGCGGGCGACTCCATCGTCGAGGTCAACAACTGCCGCATCTCCAACCACTCCTTCGACCCGGACGCCTGGATGGGCGACTTTTCCTGGGGCGTCGGCTTCGACGGCAGCAACCGCCTCGTCCAGCTGTGCGACAACGGCACGGCCATCTACAATAACTGCGACCTCACCACGAACGGCTGGGGCGTCCTGTCCATCGACGGCTGCGACGACTGCGTCCGCTACTTCATCCGTGACTGCCGCCTGAGCCTGTCCGGCCCGCGCACGCAGGGCTACGGCGCGTTCTGCATCGGCGACCGCAACACCGTTGAATTTGACCACTGCAAGGTCGATGTCAACGGCTACCCGCTCATCGTCCGCGGCTTCCTCGGCCGCGCGCACGCGACCGTGAAAAACGGCACGCTGCTCACCGGCACGCATTACGGCGTCTACTTCCAGGGCGACGTCAACACCCCGACGATTGTCGAGGATTCGTCCATCATCACCGGCCGCTCGTCGTTCCTCATCAAGGCCTCGGCCGCGAACGTCAACGTCGCCCGCTCGGTCCTGAAGCCCGCCAACGGCACCATCTGCCAGCTCATGGACAACGACGAGGTCAACATGTGGATCACGGCCATCCCCGTCAAGGACACGCCGGACACCTACATCGAAGGCCGCGACCTCGCCGCCATCGACCCGATGCGCGACGTCCGCATGACGTTCACCGACATGGATCTGTGCGGCAACTTCTATAACTCCACCACGAACAACCACGCCGAGCAGGGCTGCACCCTCGGCATGCCGACGCGCGTCCCGTTCGGCGGCATGTTCATGAACATGGCGCCCCCGTTCGACCTGGCGACCGCCACGCCGGACATGGTCATCAACGACTACGACGCCCGCGGCCCGAAAAACCTTGAGATCAACCTCAAAAACTGCCGCTACGAGGGCGTCGCCTCCTCGGCCGTCCAGAAGCACCGCGACGACCTGACCGAGATCACCGAGCTGACCCGCATCGAGCTGTCCAACGTCACGCAGACGGCCGCCCCGACGGTCAACAACGGCGTCGTTGTCAACATTGATAAGGACTCCACCTGGATCGTCACCGGCACGAGCTACCTCACGAAGCTCACCTTCGAGCCGGGCGCCCTTCTCAAGGCGCCCGCCGGCCAGAGCGTCTACATCACCGTCGACGGGAAAGAGGTCGAGTACCCCGAGTGCGGCGGCGAAGGCGGCGAGTTCGTCGGCAAGATCATCCTCAAGCTCGGCGAGAAGAAAAAGCTCCCGCCGAGAATGCCGCACTGAGAAGCGGCGCACCAACGCGGTTTTTTCGCTCCCGCGGCCCCAAGCGCCGCAGCCTGCGATTTTCTTTCACCACCCAACGCGCGGCCCCGGACTGCTCCCGCAGTCCGGGGCTGTGTATTTTTTTGGTGGGTGCGGCGCAGGCGCGGCGGCGGATATCATCCGCCCGCAAGGCCGATTGCGAACCAGCGCCAAATGAATACCTGTCACCCTGAGCTTGTCGAAGGGTCTGCCGATTGCGGTATGGTCGCGCTTAACACCAGCGCCGGAACAGGACGCAAGACTACCGCAACCGACCAGATCCTTCGACTCCGCTTACGCTCCGCTCAGGATGACACGTTTTAAGAAAGGCGGATTGTAAGCGCCGCGCCAAAGCCTCCCCTGTGTAAGGGGAGGTGGCATGGCCTATGGCCATGACGGAGGGGTTGCAGGCTCAAGGATTTGCCGCAGGGTCTGTTCTGACGCGACCCTTGTTCGAACTCCAAGCCTACAATCCCCCCAGTCGGCTCCGCCGACAGCCCCCTTTGCACAAGGGGGCCTCCGGAAGGCGCATACCGTAATCGGCGCAGCGCAGACGCCGTAACGCAGTCGTAGGGCTTAGATGCGGTCATCCCGCCCTACGCCCCTGCTCACTCCCACTCTCAAAAAATTTTCCGCCCACCCCCTTGACAGCCCCTCCCATCTCTGTTATGCTGAGTGTACTAGCTCAGTTAGTACAGTTGATGCGCTTAGGAAGGAGGGCTCACCATGATCCCGATCAATCCGCGCTCCGGCGTGCCGATCTATGAGCAGGTGAAAGACGGCCTGCGCACGCTCATCGTCACCGGCGCGGCCGCGCCGGATGAAAAGCTGCCGTCCGTGCGAGAGCTGGCGGCGCAGCTATCCATCAACCCGAACACCATCCAGCGGGCCTACCGCGAGCTTGAGCGGGAGGGCTACATCTACACCGCTGCCGGCCGCGGCGCGTTCTGCGCCGACTGGCAGCAGGCGGCGGCCGACCGGCAGCGGCTGCTGCTCGGGCAGATGGAGGAGCTATGCCGCGAGCTCGAACGGCTCGGCATGACGCGCGGCGACATTTTCGCCGCATTGGAGAAGGAGGATCCCCATGCTTGAATTGCAGGACGTCGTCAAGACATTCGACGGCTTCACCGCCCTGAACGGGGCGAGCCTGCACGCGGACGCGGGCGCGGTCTACGGCCTCGTCGGCCCGAACGGTGCAGGCAAATCGACGCTCATCCGCGTGCTCACCGGCGTCTACCGCCCGGATGCCGGCACAGTCACGATCGACGGCCAGCGCGTGTGGGAGAACGCCGCGCTCAAAGGCCGCGTCGCGTCCATCCCGGACGAGCTGTTCTATTTTCTCTCCGCCGGCACGCGGGACATGATGAAATTCTACCGCGGCCTCTATCCCCGCTTCGACATGGGCCGGTATGAGACGCTGCGCGGTGTGTTCTCCACGATCGACGAAAAGACGCCGCTGCGCCGCCTGTCAAAGGGTATGCAGAAGCAGGCGGCGTTCTGGCTGGCGCTGTGCTGCAAGCCGGACGTGCTCGTGCTCGACGAGCCGGTCGACGGACTCGACCCCGTCATGCGCCGTCAGGTCTGGTCGCTGCTGCTTAGCGACGTGGCCGAGTACGGCACAACGGTGCTCGTCTCAAGCCACAACCTGCGCGAGCTCGAGGACGTGTGCGACCACGTCGGCGTCATGCACAAGGGGCGCGTCATTTTGCAGCGCAGCCTGACGGAGCTTCAGGGCGGCATCACGAAGCTCCAGCTCGTCTTTGACGGCGCCACGCCGCCGTGGCCGCAGGAGCTTGCCATCCTGCATGAGCAGTCGGCCGGCCGGCTGCGCACGCTCATCGTCCGCGGCGATCCGGATTCGGTCGCCTCGCGCTTTGCGCCGCTCGGCCCGGTGTACATGGAGGCGCTGCCGCTGACGCTTGAGGAGATCTTTATCTACGAATTGGGAGGGGAAGACTATGCGGTCAAAGACATCCTGCTTTAACGCGGCCTTTTTCGGCCGGACGCTGCTGCGGCTGTGGCCGCTGTGGGCCATCGCAAGCGCCATATTCTTCTTCCTGCTGCCCGCGCCGCTGTGGCAGACCTGCTCAAACGGCTGGTCGGTCTGGACGCAGGGCGGCCGGACGGTCTATCTCACCCGGGACGTCACATACTCGTTCATCGGCACGCAGCTTCCGGTCCTCATGGCCATGCTCGGCTGCCTGAGCGCGATGTTCACCTGGCGCTGGCTGAACGCCAGCCGCAGCGCGAACTGCTACTTTTCCCTGCCGCTCCGGCGCGAGGGGCTGTTCCTGACGCATTTCGCCGCGGGGTACTGTGCCACGCTCATCCCCATCGCGTTCCTGTGCCTCACCACGCTCATCGTTTCGGCCTGCTACGGCGCGGCCGACGTGTGCAGCCTGCTCACGATGCTCGGCACCGGCGCGGCGGCGGGGCTGCTGTTCTTCTCGCTCGGCACGCTGTGCGCCATGGCCACGGGCCACACGGTGGCCATGCCCGTATTTTTCGTCATCGCAAACTTCCTCGTCGCGGGCGTTTTTTCGCTTGTGACCTACATCCTCGGGATGTTCGTGTTCGGCATGGGCCCCGTCGACACGCCGCCCGTCGTGCACGCTCTGACGCCGCTGCTGAACCTCACAAGCCGGTGCCTCCCCATCACGCGCAGCGTCTCGGTCGGATGGGACACGCTTTCCTATCTGGGCGCTGTTTCCAACCTGTGGTACTACGGCGCATACGCCGGCGCCGGCGTCGTGCTCGCGGGCATCTCCATGCTGATGCTCCGCCGCCGGCCAGCCGAGAGCGCGGGCGACATCATCGCCTTCCGCGTGCTGCGTCCTGTGTTCCAGATCGGCCTGTCCGTCTGCTTCGGCCTTGCGATGACCGTGTTCATCGAGTCGATGTACATCCTGCGCACCTCGCGCTCGATGCCCGTGACGCTGCTGCTCGTCGTCGCGTGGAGCTTCGTCGGCTTCTTCGGCGCGGAGATGCTCCTGCGCAAGAGCTTCCGCGTGTTCCGCGCGAAGGCCATCCGCACATGGGCCGTGCTCGCGGTCGTGATCGCCGCCGCGTTCGCCGCCGTCGGGCTTGACGCGTTCGGCTACGAGTCGCGCATCCCGGACGAGGCAGACGTCGAATCCGTCAGCCTTCAGGCCCTCGGCACCTACGACGAGGTCGACTACGAGACGGCCTACGCCGTCCACCGCGCCATTCTCGACGCGCGCGACACAAGCTCCAACCAGTGGAACGTCTTTATCGACTACCGCCTGAAAAACGGCCGCACTGTCTCGCGCAATTATGAGATCGACACCGAATCCGAGGCCTACCGCCTCATCCACGCATGGGCGACGAAGCCCGAGTCGCTCGAGCAGGCCGCCTTCGGCTCGCTGGCGAGCACCGACCAGCTGCTCGACCTGACGGTCTACGACTATCTGGAGACCTACGACAGCGCGAGCCTCGCCATCGAAAACGAAGCCGACGCCGAGGCCCTCCTGGAGGCCATACGCGCCGATTTCGCCGAGGGCAACAGCGGCTTTGACTTCCAGTGGGGCGGCGGATCCGCCGACTTCGCCTCGCTCGAGCTGCGCTATGAGGTCACGTTGTCGTACTACGTCCGCCCCTACGACCCGTCCGCGTGGAAAAGCCGCGCCGACTACACCGCAAACTGCTCCACAGACTGGACGTACATCTACATCACCAGCAACATGACCCACACCTGCCAGCTGCTCGAAACCCTCATCCCCCAGCTGCGCCAGGCGCCCTGACGCAGACAGAACGCCCCGCCCCGGAAGCAGCCGCTTCCGGGGCGGGGCGTTGTTTTTGCAGCAAAAAGGCTCCCCTGTGTAAGGGGAGCTGTCAGCGTCAGCTGACTGAGGGGTTGTAGGGCTGGATTTTGAGAAAGGGCCGGCCGAGTCGAAGAAAGACTACTGCGTATATACCTCCCTCAACGCCGTAGGGCGGGATGACCTCATCCCGCCGAAAAACCAATTGCGGCGTGCGCTTAAATAGGCCTGTCATCCTGAGCGGAGCGTCAGCGGAGTCGAAGGATCTTGCCGATTACGGTGCACCGATTGCGATCCAGCGCAAAAAAAGAATGTTATTCAGAGCCGCGATGCTGCCGCCGCGTCCCCTCACAGCGTGATGATCTGGATGAAGTCATACTCCGCCGTCATGGCCTGCGAGCCGATCAGGATCACGCGGTCGCCGCTGCCAAGCCCCGCCGTGCGGCGGCAGGCCGCGATGCAGCCGTCGCTGAGCTCTTTGGCGGACTCATAGTGCGGCACGAGCACCGGCTCGACGCCCCAGGAAAGCTGCATCTGGCGCTCGGTCTTTTCCTCATCCGTGCAGGCGATGATCCGGCAGTTCGGGCGCATGGCCGACACGAGCCGCGCCGTCCGGCCGGAGTGCGTCGTGACGACGATGGCCGCCGCGCCGATGTGCAGCGCCGTGTAGTAGGCGCCGTAGGCCAGCGGGACGTTCACGTCGTCGTACTGCGACAGGTCGCACAGAAAGTCGCGGTAGTAATCAATGTGCCGCTCCGACTCCTCGGAGATGGCCGACAGGGCGCTGACGGCCTCGACCGGATAGCTGCCCATGGCCGACTCGCCCGAGAGCATGACGACGCCCGTCCCGTCGTACACGGCGTTTGCCACGTCCGACACCTCTGCCCGCGTCGGCCGGGCGGACGAGATCATGGATTCTAACATCTGCGTGGCCGTGATGACGAGCTTGCCCGCCTTGAAGCAGCGGTGGATGAGATCCTTCTGGATCTGCGGCACGCACTGGAACGGCAGCTCGACGCCCATGTCGCCGCGCGCGACCATAATGCCGTCGGCCTCCTCGAGAATGCCGTCAAAGTCGGCAAGGCCCTCGTTGTTCTCGATCTTGGCAATGAGCCGGATGGGGCCGGCGCTGAGCTCCTTCAGATAATCGCGCACGGCCAGCACGTCCGCGCGGCTTCGCACGAAGCTCATGGCGATGAAGTCGACGTCCTGCTCCACGCCGAAGCGAAGATCGTCCCGGTCGGCCTGACTCAGATAGGCCATCGGGATGGGGACGTTCGGGATGTTGATGCCCTTGTGGTCGCGCAGATACCCGCCGGTGACGACCGTACACCAGATCGTCTCGCCGCGCACCTGCCTGACCTTCAGCTCCAGCTTGCCGTCGTCGACGAGCAGCGTGCTGCCGCGGGAGACGTACTGCCAGAGCTCGGCAAACGTCACATGGCCATACGGATGCTCGTCCGCCTCGCCGCCGTCGCAGCAGATGGCGAACGCCTCGCCCTCGGCAAGCTCGATCCCGCCGCCCGGGAACGTGCCGAAGCGGATCTCCGGGCCTTTGGTGTCGAGCAGGATGGGGATGCTGCGCCGCGTGATCTGGCTGGCGCGGCGGATGTTGTCCATCCGCATTTTGTGCTCTTCATGCGACCCGTGCGAGAAATTCAGACGCGCGCAGTCCATCCCGTGGTCGATCATGTCCACCAGAACGGCCACGTCCGTCGTCGCCGGGCCGATGGTGCAGATGTTTTTCGTCTTGCGCATTCCTTGCGCTCCTTTCGTCTGTGAGGTTCACTTCGATCTTACCACACTTCGGCCGGAAAATGCGCGAAAATCCCGCGGTTTTACAAAAAATTAACACCGATTTTCCGGATCCCGCGCCCGCGCGGCGCAAAAAAACGGACTGCCGAAGCAGTCCGTAAAATCACAGGATCCTACCGTTTTTTTCGCAGACGGGCTGCTGCCCTTCCGTCATCGTCACAAGGTAGCCGTCCCTGCCGAAGTTCAGGGCGAGGATCTTGCAGTTTTCGTCGTAGAAGATCTGGATGAACACGGCGTTTTTCGGGGGATTGGCCCCGAAGCTGTAGCGGATGCTCTCCTTGAGCGTCTTGCCGGAGATGGGGACGCTGGTGTTGCCGAAGCTGTACTGGGCGTCGCTCTTGTCGCGGCTTTCGAGGTAGATGAGCACCTGCTGGGCGATCTTCTGGCTGGCCGTGAGGCTGCCGGTGTGCCACTTGCTCTGCTCGTCGGAGAGCGACGCGTTTGAGATCCTGCCGAGACACTTGACATATTTCGTGCCGTTGATCGTGCAGGAGTTGATCAGGGAGTCTTTCATGCTCTGCTCGCTGCTGTAGAGGCCGTAGTACTCCGTGGCCGCCGTCTGCGCCGCCGTCCAGACGCCCTTTGCCTCCAGCACGAGCGATCGCTTTCTGGCCTTGTCGATGTATCTGGTCAGCGAGGGGATGAGCAGCGCCGCCAGAACCGCCACGATCACGAGCACGACGATCAGCTCGACCAGTGTAAAGCCCTTTTTGCGGTTTTGCGCGTTCACGGCGGTCGCCCCTTTCTTTTTTTCGGCTCGTATTCTACCACATCCCCGCGCCGGTTACAAGGTTCTTGCCGCGCGAAAATGGGCGGTTTTTCCCCGCTGCTTCAAAAAAACCTTCCGCCCGCGTTGCATTGGCGCGGACGGGCGGTTATAATAGGAGCGTTCTGCGCAAGCTAACCACACCGCGATTTTTCAGGAGGGAACCCCCATTGGATCAGACTTCCGCTCCGCTCACGGAGCTCTATGACCGCCTCGTCGAGCGGTCAAACCGCCCCGGCCACTTCACGAGCGACCTCGGCCTCACCGTGACGGCCGTGCGAAAATTTGTCGCCGAGGGCGCCATCACGCCGGACGCGCACGCGTGCAACCCGCGCGGCATCATCCACGGCGGCGCGCTCTACACCATCATGGATCACCTGTCCGGCCTCGCCGCCTGCTCGACCGGCCACGGCTGCGTCACGCTCGACACGAGCGTCAACTACCTCCGCTCCGTCCCGGCCGGGCGCGAGCTGTTCTGCACGGCCGAGGTCGTCAAGCCCGGCAGCAACGTCACCGTCGTCTCCGCCCGCGTGTACACGGGCGACGGCAAGACCATCTGCTCCGGCTCGTTCACCTATTTCATGCTCGAGCCGCTCACCGACACGCTGACGCTGTGCGATCAGGTGACAAACCACAGATAAAAACCGCGGCGCTCCCGTTTTTTTCGGGAGCGCCGCGTCTTGTTTTTTCAATCTTCCGGGAGCGTGATCTCGCCGGCATAGTTCGTGGCGAACATATCCCGGATCGCCGCCGGGTCGTCCGTCTGGCCGAGCGCCCACATGAGCTTCGTGACGACGGCCTCGGTCGTCATGTCGCGCCCCGGGATGACGCCGCAGGACAGGAGCTTCGTGCCGACCTCGTAAAGGCTCAGGTCGCTCGTCTCATAAAGGCACTGGCTGCACACGACGACGGCCATGCCGCGCCGGGTGAGCTTTGTCAGCGCGTCGAGCAGGTTGCGGCGGACAAAGTGCATCCCGCCCGAGCCGAACGCCTCGATGACGAGCCCGCGGCAGCCGAGCTGCTCGAGCATGGAAAAGACCGCCGGGTTCGTGCTCGGGATGAGCTTGAGGAGAAAGACGTCCGTGCTCAGGTGGTCATCGAGCGCAAACTCTGGCTCCTCCGGCGCGTCCGGGCAGTAGCGGTGCATCCCGTCGCCGCAGACCTCGCCGAGCAGCCCCGCGTTCACGCTCTCGAACGCCTCGAAGCCCATCGTGCGCACCTTGACGGCGCGGCAGCCGCGGATGATCTTGTGGTTGAACGCGACCGACACGCCCGGAATGCCGCACTCGACGGCGGCAAAGGCCGTGTAGAGATTGTTGCGCGCGTCGGTGAGCAGGTTGTCGATCGGCATCTGCGCGCCCGTGAGGACGACGGGCTTTCTGAGATTCCGCAGCATATAGCACAGCGCCGAGGCCGTGTAGGCCATCGTGTCCGTGCCGTGCGTGATGACGACGCCGTCGTACTCCGACAGGCGCGAAGCCACGGCGCGGGCGATCTTCTGCCACTCCTCGGCCTGAATGTTGGACGAGTCGAGGCTCATTAAATCAAGCACGTCGATGTCATAGTGGCGCGGCAGATCCTCCATATAGCGGAGCAGGTCGTCCGGCGCCATCTGCGGCGCGAGGCCCTCGCCCGTCGGACGGCTGGCGATCGTGCCGCCGGTCGTAAGAAGCAGGACGCGTTTCATGGCTTCACCCCTGACGTTTTTTCGGATTGCGGCGGCGATGGCTGCCGCTCTTTTTTGGCGCCTCGGCCGGCGCGGGCGCATCGTCATATGTGCGCGGCATCAGAAAACGCGCCGTCGCGTCCATGACGTGCTCGCCCGCGGCCGGGCGCTTTTCGCGCGTGGCGTAGACGTGCTTCGGCACGCTCTCGCCGACGGATCTTTTCTTTTTCCCGCCCTGTAGCTTTGCCTCCGGCGCGGCCTCCGGCTGCTTTTTGGGGGCGGTCAGCGCGGCAGGGTTGAACTTCGGCGGGCGCCGTCCGCCGCCGCTGCGCGGCTGGGCGACGGGGCGGTTGTCGGCCAGCGTGCGGATCTCCTGCGGCGCGCTGCCGCCCGCGACCTGAAACTGCGGGATCTCGTAGCCGTCGTGCCGCGTGTAGGCCGCCTGCGGCTGCGGACGGATCGCCGTTGTCGGCTGCGGCTGCTTTTTCGTCTTTTTCTTCTTCGGCTTCGGCTCGGCGGGCGCCTCGGCCACGGGTGCGGGCTGCTTTTCCGGTTTTTTCGCCGGATTTTCCGCCGCGGGCGCGGCGGGCTTCGCCTTGGGGGCGTCCTTGCGGATGGGGCGGCCGTTTTTGTCCTTCGGCGTCGGCTCCATGACGGTCATCGGGTACGGGTGATCGTCCACGACCGGGATCTTCCGGCCGATGAGCTTCTCGATCCCGCGCAGATACTCCATCTCGTCGATGCAGCAGAACGCGATGGCCGTGCCCTCGTGCCCGGCGCGGCCGGTGCGGCCGATGCGGTGGACATACGTCTCCGGCACCTCGGGCAGGTCGTAGTTAAAAGCGTGCGACAGCCCCGAGATGTCCAGCCCGCGCGCGGCGATGTCCGTCGCGACGAGGATGCGGATGGAGCCGTCCTTGAACCCGCCGAGCGCCGCCTGCCGCGCGGTCTGGGACTTGTTGCCGTGGATGGCGGCGGCGGAGACGCCGTTCTTCTGCAAAAATTCCGCCACGCGGTTGGCCCCGTGCTTCGTGCGGGTAAAGACGAGCGCGTTTTTGACGTCCTGCTCGCGGATAATGTCCAGCAGCAGCTTCGGCTTGTTGGCCTTGTCCACGAAATAGAGCGACTGCGCGATGGCGTCTACGGGCGAGGAGACCGGGTCGACCGCCGCGCGGACGGGGTCGCGGAGCAGCGCGCGGACAAGCTCGGTCACTTCGTCCGGCATCGTCGCGGAGAAGAAGAGCGTCTGGCGCTTGTCCGGCAGCAGCGCGATGATGCGCCGCACGTCGTGGATAAAGCCCATGTCGAGCATCCGGTCGGCCTCGTCGAGGACGAAAACCTCCAGATGCGAAAGGTCGATGTGACCCTGAGAATGCAGGTCGAGCAGGCGGCCGGGCGTCGCCGTTAAAATATCGACGCCGGATCTTAGCCGCTGCACCTGCGGCTCCTGCCCGACGCCGCCGAAGATGACGGCGTTTTTGATCGGCAGATGGCGGCCGTACTGGTCGAAGCTCTCGCCGATCTGGATGGCGAGCTCGCGCGTCGGCGTGACGATGAGCGCGCGGATGGGCGGCTTGCCGCTCACAATTTCTTTGGCTAAATTCTGCAAAATGGGCGCGGCGAACGCGCACGTCTTGCCCGTGCCCGTCTGAGCCAGGCCGAGCACGTCGCGCCCGGCGAGCACGGCTGGAATGGCGGCCTGCTGGATGGGAGTCGGCGTTTCATAGCCGAGCTCGGAAATGGCGTTGAGGATCGGGCGGCTGAGCCCGAGATCTGAAAATTGCATGGTATCTTCCTTACTGTGCGCGTGACGGTCATGGTGATTTCGCGCGGGGAGAGCTTTGACCGCTTCGCCGCGCAGATGGCGCACTTCATTATAGTGATGTTTCAGTTTTTTCGGAGGGCAGGCCCTGACCGTCAGACCCGTCCTGCTCAAATCGCTCGCACAGGGCGAGCTTTTCCTTCCGCGGGAGCGCTTTGATCTCCGTCTCCCGCCGCATGGCGTCGCGCTTTGTGGGCTGCGCCTCAAAATACGCAAGCTCCACGGGCTGATGCGCGCGGGTGTACTTCCCGCCGCGGCCGGACCGATGCATGGCCAGCCGGTGCGGCAGGTCGTTCGTCCAGCCGGTGTAGAGCGAGCCGTCGCCGCAGCGGAGCATGTAGACGACGTTCATCCCATCGCCGGGCGGCGCTTGCCCGTCATGTGCTCAACGCGGATGCAGAGCACCTGCGTGCGCGAAAGAAGCTCCGGATCGAACACGGCGTCCTCGCGCCCGTAGTGGCGCATAATGACGCGAAGGCCGTGCAGCGCCGCTTCGCCGGAGAGTTTTTCCGCCCGGCCCGTGCCGACGACGCTCTCGTAGTACATTGTACTCTCGCACGCAACGTCGGATGTGACCGTTTTTTCCACGCGGTCGGCCTCGAAGCCCACGCGCGCGTCTTTTTCGATGAGCGCCAGCTTCGTCCCCGCGGCCGCGCCGTGGAAATAGAGCGTCACGCTGCCGCCCAGCTCCTCCTCGCCGAAGCTCAGGGGGACGATGTACGGCGCCGCCTCGTCGTTGATGGCGATGCGGCAGACGTCGCACGCGCGCAGGATGGCCAGCTGGCCGGCAAGCTCCGTCACGGCGCGATCCGACCGCCGCATGGCGCGCCCGGCAAAGCCCGCCGCGCGCAGCGCCTCCAGCGCGGCGGCGAGCGTCTGGGCGATCGTCATGCCGTCGCAGTCGACCGTGACGTCCGCATAGCGCTCGTAGAGCCGGCAGCGCTCGTCGTAGGCGGCCTTTAAGTCCTGCCCGGCGCGCAGCGCGACGCCGCGCTCGTGCAGGTCGCCCAGGCGCTCGGCCACGGCGTCGTAGGAAAGGCGCAGGTAGAGCGCGATGCCGTCCTTTTTCAGGTTTTCCATGGCCCGCGCGCCGTAGACGGCGCTGCCGCCCGTCGCAACGACGGCGTCGTGCGGGAACCGGAGCCCGGCGAGCACGCGCTCTTCCACCCGCAGGAAGCCCTCGACGCCCTCGCGGTCGAGAATGCGGCTGAGCGAGCACCCCTCCTGCCGCTGGATGGCAAGGTCGCAGTCGACAAAATCGCAGCACAGCGCCTTGGCCAGCACGACGCCGATCGTGCTCTTGCCCGCGCCGGGCATCCCGATCATAATGATATTCTTGCCCATTTTTTCAAATCCGCCCTCTCAGACTCCGCATTTTTCAGGCGGCACCCCGCCGTATCCATATAGTTTACCACAAAAAAGCCCTGAGTGAAAGCCCCAAAGCGCCGATTGCGGCACGCGGCAAGGCTCCCCTGTGTAAGGGGAGCTGTCAGCGTCAGCTGACTGAGGGGTTGGAGCTTGAGGGCGCGGCAGTGCGCGTCGAAAATTCGATCTCGCGCCCCGCCAACCCCTCCGTCACGGCGTTCCGCCGTGCCACCTCCCCTTGCACAGGGGAGGCTTTGGCGCGGCGGGAATTCGGCGGCGCTGAGCGATACCGGACACGCCGTAGGGCGGGATGACCCCATCCCGCCGCTTTGACTGCGCCGCCGCGTCTACCGCGCGCCGATTGCGGCACGCGCCTTCCGAAAGGCTCCCCTGAAAGGGGAGCTGTCGGCGGAGCCGACTGAGAGGTTAAAAGGCTCTCGTCCTGCATCCAGCCGCCGGGCGACCGCAAGGGTCGCCCCTACGGGTGCGCCCGAAACTCCCCGCCTCAACAAAAAAGGCCGCCGCGTCCTGCGCGGCGGCCCTGTTTTTTTATGCCTTTCCGGCGCTCCTTTTCATCAGCGCGACCGCGATGGCGGCCGTGATGAGCTCCGTGAGCGGCATGGTCAGCCAGATGGCGTCAAAGCCGAACACGGCCGGCAGCACGAGCATGAACGCCACGCACAGCACAAATCCGCGCAGCAGCGAGAGCGCAACGGACTGCTTTGAGCGCAGGATGGACTGCAAATAATAGATGCCCACGATGCCCACGCCCATAAACAGCAGGCTCGTCGCGTACACGCGCAGGATACGCGGCCCGACGGCGAGCACCTCGTCCGTCACGTCCATGTAAAGCCGCAGGAAAAACTCCGGGAAGATCTCGCACGCAAGGCAGAACGCCGCGCCCATGGCGACGGCCGTATAGAGCGCCGCGCGGCGCATAAAGCGCACGCGGCTCTCCTTCCCCGCGCCGTGGCAGACGGAGACCGTCGGCTGGATGCACTGGCCGACGCCGTAAAAAAGCGACTGGAACAGGATGATGACGTTCGACACCGTGCCAAATACGGCCAGCTCCACGCTCGTGGCAAGGCGCATGATCTGGTTGTTGAACAGCGCGATGGTCACGCCGTTGGTGAGGTCGACGACAAAGGGCGAAAAGCCGGCCGACACGATGCCGCGCAGCTTTTTCCACACGCCCTCCGTCCGCACAAGGCGCATTTTGCACCGGCCGCGCCGCAGAAAATGCGTCAGGAGCACGAGCAGCATCGTCAGCTGGCCAATGGCCGTGGCGAGGCCCGCGCCGGCCATACCCATGTCGCACACGAACACGAGCACATAGTCGCCGATCATGTTGAGCCCGCCGCCGATGAGCGTCGACACCGCGCACAGCCCCGGCGCGCCGTCGTTGCGGACGAAGCTGCCGAGCGTCACGCCGAGCAGAAACGCGGGCGAGGCGATGGCGATCCAGCGCGCGTAGGCGCGGGCATGGGGCAAAAGCACATCGTCCGCGCCGAACAGCCGCAGAAGCGGGTCGAGCCAGATGAGATAGACCGCGCAGAGCACCGCCGCCGCGATCACGGCCGCGGCGGCCGTCACGGTGAAGTACCCGTTCGCCTCCCGCTCGCGCCCGGCGCCGCGGCAGTTCGACATCCACACCGACCCGCCGATGCCGAGCAGCAGGCCGAGCGCGATCATGGCCGAGTAGAGCGGATTGACGCACGAGAACGCCGCGCTGCCCGTCGGCCCTGCATAGTGTCCGACCGCGATGAGGTCGACGCTGATGTAGATCGTCGAAATGATGGCGCTGCCGATGGCCGACAGCAGGTATTTGCGGTAGATCGACTTCAAATTCCCTGTCAGAAGATCCATTTTCCTTCCCCTCTCGTCAGAAAAAGCCGGATAAGACCGGGCGGCCCGACGTCTTATCCGGCTTTTTGCCTCCTGTGATCAATCGCATTCTAACAGAGATCTCCGCAGTTGTCAACGGCGGCCGCCGGATGCGCGCAGCGCTCCTCCGCCATGGCCTTCAGATGCTCGACCGTGCTGAATAGCAGCGCGGAGATGGACACATCCGGGACGCCGACAACGGTGTTGGCGCACAGGTTCACGGGGAGCAGCAGCTTCCGCGCGCCGCTTTTTCCGACGGCGACGGCCATGTTCTCCGTGATCTCGCCGAGCATGGCGTCGGCGATGACGATGCCGATGGGGCCGACGATGACGTCGGCGCTGCGGCTGCACACGGCCACGGCGTTCTCGCCCGTCGCACCCTGATCGGCGCCGCCCTTGAGCATGGCGGCCGTCGCGGCGGAGTTTGTGCCGACGGCCGTGATGTGCGCCGGAATGCCGGACGCGCGGATACGCTCGACGAGCTGGCGCCCGATGCGGCCGCCCTGCCCGTCGATAATAAGTACGTTAAGCTGCTTCATTGCGTTCGCCCTTCCGTTTTTCTCTGAGTATAGCACGGCGGGCGCGGCGCGGCAACCGCTTTAGTCGTTCGTCACAAGCCCCGCCCGGCGCAGCGCCAGCACGAGCGCGGGCACGAGGACGATCTGCGCGGCGATGCCCGGCCACGCCGTCAGGATCGCGCCGGACAAAAATGCGGAAAACGGGAAGGCCGCGCTCGTAAGCCCCGCCATGACGAGCTTCGCCGCGCCCCACACGACGCGGCCGAGCGCCATGGACGCGATGAGGCTGACGTAGACAAAGCCCGGCTTTTTCGGCAGCAGATGGTAAAGTAGCCCGGTCAGCGCGCCGTAGGCGGCCAGCTCGAAGGCCATGGGGATGGCGACGGGCATCGGCGGCATCCCGAAGGTCACCGAGCGCAGCAGCGGCGCGATCGCGCCGACGGCAAGGCCCCACGGCCAGCCCGCGAGGAAGCCGCACAGCAGCACCGGAAGGTGCATCGGGCAGAGCATATTGCCGACCTTCGGGATGCCGCCCGTGACCATCGGCAGCACGAGCGCAAGCGCGAGGCACATGGCGCTCGTTACGAGGCTGCGGGTGAATTTGTGTGTCATTTTTTCTCTCTCCTTTGTGGCTTTCCGGCGGGTTTTGCGGCAGCATCATTTCCGGCCGCCCCGCGAGGGGCGAGGAAATGGCGCATGAAAAAAGCAGGCATTTTGCCCCTCTTGGAGGGGCAAAATACCTGCTGGTATCCTGATCGCCGCCGGGATGTGCTGGGGCTTCCCGGCTTCGGCCGGGCAAGCGCCGGCTTCGGCCGGCTTTTAGGATATTTTAGCGGGCGGGCGCGCCGCTGTCAAGCCCTGCGGCGGCGCAGCTTTTTGACGATCGTGCCGGCAAGCAGCAGCGCAGCGGCGCCGCCTGCGGCGGCCGCGATGGGCATTTTGTGCTCGCGCACATCGTCGCCGATGACCGTGCCTGCCGTGTCGATGACGATCTCCGTCACCTCCGGCATAATGCCGGTGCGGTTGGAGACCTCGCTGACGAGCTGTTCTTTGTTCATAGAGCATCCTCCTTGACCGGGCCGCGCAGCAGCGCCCGGCGTTTTTTGTAGTCCGGGAGAATTTCCGCGATGCACGCGTAGAATTCCCGGCCGTGGTTTTTGTGCGGGATATGCGCAAGCTCGTGGACGACGACGTAGTCGATCGCCTCCGGCGGGTACATCATCAGCCGCCACGAGTAGCAGATATGGTTTTTGGCATTGCAGCTTCCAAAGCGCGTGCGCGCGGACGTGATGCGCACGCCCTGCGGCGAAAGCCCCATGATCCGCGCATAGTATTCCGTGCGCGCGGGCAGATATTCCTTCGCCGCGGCGCGAAGGCGCGCCTGCTCCTCGGCCGTCGGCTCGGGATAGGCCTCGGCGCGGGCGCGCTGGCGGGAGAGCGTGCGGGCGATCCACGCTTCATGCGCGCGGACAAATTCGTCGATGCGCTTCTGCGCGCACCGGCGCGGAGCGCGGACGATGACCTCCTGCCCGCGCGTCACCTCTAAGCTCAGCGTTTTCCGGTCGGAGCGGATGACGGAGTAGTTCACGCCGGGACGATCTCCAGCCAGTACCCGTCCGGGTCCTCGATGAAGTAGATGCCCATGTCCGGATTTTCAAAGCAGATGCAGCCCATTTCGGCGTGCTTTTCGTGCGCGGCGGCCATGTCCGGCGTGGAGAAGGCGAGGTGGAACTCGTTCTCGCCGAGGTCGTAGGGCTGCGGATGGTCGCGCAGCCATGTGAGCTCGAGCAAAAACTGCCCGTCCGCGTCCGTCAGGTAGCAGATGATGAACGAGCCGTCGTCCGGCGCAATGCGGCGCGTTTCGTGCAGGCCGAGCGCCGCTTCGTAAAACGCGATGGAGCGCGGCAGGTCGGTCACATTGTAATTTTCGTGTACGGGATGGAATTTCATGCGTTTTCCTCCAGCTCAAAGATCTGCCCGGGGCCGGTCAGGTCGAGGATGCGGCAGCGGCTGCCGCCCTCTTTTTCGCGCAGCCGCGCGGCCATGGTGTAATCGCCCCATGTGTGCATGGGGATAAGCGTGCGGACGTCCGCCGTGTGCAGCAGATAGTCCGCGCCGCGCCAGAAGCTTTCGCCGAGGCGCGGGTCGAGCGGAACGAAGGCCACGTCGATGGTCTCCCCGCGCAGGCGGTTCACCTCGCCGCAGAAGTCGCGCTTCATCTGCTCGGCCTCCTCCGGCGTGTCCTCCGCGCCCCAGTCCCACCAGTTGAGGTCGCCCATGTGCAGGATGGTTTTCCCGTCCGCGCGGATGAAAAACGCAACGCCCTCGTCCGTCGAGCGCAGCGTGGAAATTTCGACGCCCGCGAGGCAAGCGCTCTCGTGCGGGGCGAGGACGGTCACGCCCGCGGCCGTCCGCGGCAGCTTCACGCCCTCCGCGGCGACAAAGTCCGTCCGGGGCCGCGCGGCGTAGCGCGGGAAGATCTCCGGCGTGTAGTGATCCGGGTGCCCGTGGCTCACGCAGACGACCAGATGCTTCCCCTCCGGAATGTCCGGCAGGCTGCCGCGGAAATAGTCAAACAGGAAAGCGTGCTCCGCCGTCTCGGCGTAAAAGCCCGAATGGTCGATGTACTGCACGCGCATCCGCCATCACCTCGCAGTTTCTCTTGTAATGCGCCCATTATAGCACGAAGCGGCGGCCGTGTGAACCTGTTCAAAAACTGTTTTCGCTTCGTTCATGATTTCGACATATGCGCCCGGTATACTAAGACCATCCAAAGCGGAACACACCACCGCTTCTTACATATAAAGATTCTTGGAACAAAATCAGCAAACAGCATCACACCTCTTTTTCCTCTCTTTTTCTCTTTTCTTCTCTTTCTCCTTTATGCAGAAGCGGCCGGTCAGCACCGGCCGCTTTTGTGCTTTCCGGTCTGAAATCTGCGAGTTTCAGACCGGGGAGCTCGCGGCCCGCTGCGCGCTGTGCGCCGATTTTGCCCAATGTTCAAAATTTCTTTCCCGTCTGTTCACAGATCGGACATAATCATCCGGTAAACTTGGATTCAGAAGCAAGGGTAAGTGCTTCTCCATTCATTGATTCATTTCTTCTTTTCCTCTCTTTTTCTCTTTCTCCTCCCAAAGGCGTCCCGCGGAGCACACACCGCGGGACGCCGATTTTTTATGCAAAAAGCGAAAAAAGGATTGACAATGGCTGTTCTATTTCGTATTATCAGTATGCAAAAGTTAAAAAGCAAACAGGCCAGGGAGGAACCACCATTGAACAAGCTGCTCAGCCGGGTCTTTGTGTCCGACAGGACCTGGTACAAAACCATGCTCGCCATCGCCATCCCCATGAGCGCGCAGGCGCTCATCACGTTCTGCGTCAACCTGATCGACACGATCATGTTAGGCCGCGTCGGAGAGGTCGCGCTGTCGGCCGCGTCGCTCGGAACGAGCTTTTTCATGATCGTGAGCGTCATCTCCATGGGGCTCGGGTGCGGTTCGTCCGTCATCACGGCGCAGTACTGGGGCAAGGGCGAAACGGCGCCCATCCGCGCCACCGCGGCCATCTGCCTGAAGATCTGCGCGGTCGTCTCTCTGCTCGCGACGGTCGTGACCATCGCCATTCCCGCCCGGATCATGTCCATCTACACGCGCGACGCCGCCGTCATCGCCGAGGGCGCGAAGTACCTGCGCATCCTCGCGTTTTCGTTCATTCTCTCGAGCATGTCGACGTGCCTGACGGCGCTACTGCGCTCGGTCGGCATCGTGCGCGTCTCGCTCGCGGCCTCGGCCGGGTCGTGCCTGGTCAACACGTTCTTCAACTATATGTTCATCTTCGGCAAGTTCGGCGCACCGGCGCTCGGCGTGGCCGGCGCGGCCATTGGCACGGTCATCGCGCGCGTGTTCGAGTGCGGCTTCAACGCCGTGTACTTCTTCGCCGCCGACAAGCGCATCGGCTTCCGCGTGCGCCATCTCAAGGTGTGGGACGGCGCGATCGCAAGGACGTTCGCGTCCGTCTCGCTGCCCGTCGTCGTCAGCGACCTCATCATGATCCTCGGCGGGACGCTCATCACCGTCATCATCGGCCACGTCGGCACGGCCATGACGGCCGCAAACTCCATCGCCTCGACGGTCAACAACGTCGTCGTGAACCTGTTCTTCGGCCTTTCCAGCGCCGCGACCATCCTGACCGGCAACGCCATCGGCGCCGGGCGGCAGGAGGAGGCGTACATGGAGGGCAAGACGTACTACGCCCTCGCCATTATCATCGGCGCGCTCGGCGGACTGATCCTGTTCCTGCTTCAGGACCCCATCATCTCCATCTACCACGTCTCCGAGCAGACGCGCGAATATACAAAGGAGATGTGTACCGTGCTGTGCTGCATGATGCCGCTGCTGCTGCTCGACCATCTGCTGACCAAGGGCACGCTTCGCGGCGGCGGCGACACGAAATTCCTCATGTTCGCCGACACGGCGTTTGCGTATCTTGTCGCCGCGCCCCTCGGCGCGCTGGCCGCGTTCTGCTTCCACGCGCCCGTGTGGGTCATCTACCTGTGCCTCAAAAGCGACTTTATCTGCAAGACCGTTGTCTGCTCGATCCGCTTCTTCTCAAAAAAGTGGATCCGCGACGTCACCGTCCCGACCGCTGCCAAGTAAACGATTTCCGGACTGCCCGCCGCAGCTTGTGTCTTTCGCACAAGCTGCGGCTTTTTCATTGGGCAAATGCACAGACATTGTGTTTTTAGGCCCGATTTCCCAGTCTCTGGAATTGACATTTGAAGAATTCCGGGGTACATTGGTTTTACGGGAGAAAATATGTCTCATTTGAGACATTCTAAATGCAATAGGAGGTTCCGACCATGGAAAAAGTCAATTTACAGGATCGTTATCAGCTCTTCATCGGCGGAAAATGGCGCGACGCGTCCGACGGCGGCGTTTTCAACTCCGTCTGCCCCGCCTCCGGCGAGCATCTGGCCGCCTGCGCCAACGCCACGCACGAAGACGTCGACGCCGCGGTCGACGCCGCCTGGGACGCGTTCAAAACATGGAAAAACACAACAGCGGCCGAGCGCGCCGCCATCCTGAACAGGATCGCCGACGTCATCGACGAGAACGCCGCGCATCTGGCCATGGTCGAGTCCATGGACAACGGCAAGCCCATCCGCGAGACGATGGCCATCGACATTCCGTATTCCAGCGCGCACTTCCGCTACTTCGCGGGCGCAATTTTAGCCGACGAGGGCTCGGCCAGCATCCTCGGGCGCGACACGCTCTCGCTCATCCTGCACGAGCCGATCGGCGTCGTCGGGCAGATCGTGCCGTGGAACTTCCCGTTCCTCATGGCGGCGTGGAAGCTTGCGCCGGTGCTCGCCTCGGGCTGCTGCACGGTGTTCAAGCCGTCGTCCATCACATCGCTGAGCGTGCTTGAATTTGCGCGCCTCGTGCAGGACATCATCCCCGCCGGCGTGTTCAACGTCATCACCGGCGCGGGCGCAGGCTGCGGCGACTATATGCTCGCGCACCCGGGCTTTACGAAGCTCGCCTTCACCGGCTCGACGGAGGTCGGCCGCAGGGTCGCGCAGGCCGCGGCCGACAAGCTCATCCCCGCCACGCTCGAGCTCGGCGGCAAGTCCGCGAACATCTACTTTGACGACTGCAAGTGGGACATGGCGCTCGACGGCCTCCAGCTCGGCATCCTGTTCAATCAGGGTCAGGTCTGCTGTGCAGGCTCGCGCGTGTTCGTGCAGGAGGGCATCTACGACCGCTTCGTCGACGAGGCCGTGCAGGCGTTCGGCAAGATCCGCGTCGGCATGCCGTGGGATCCCGAGACGCAGATGGGCTCGCAGATCAGTCAGGCGCAGCTCGGCAAGATCCTGGACTATATCGACATCGGCCGCCGCGAGGGCGCCGTCGTCGCCTGCGGCGGCGAGAGAGCCACGGGCGAGGGCCTTGACCGCGGCGCGTTCATGCAGCCGACGCTCCTCACGAATGTCACAAACGACATGCGCGTGGCGCAGGAGGAGATCTTCGGGCCGGTCGCCTGCATCATCAAGTTCCGCACCGAGGACGAGGTCATCGCCATGGCCAACGACAGCACCTACGGCCTCGGCGGCGCCGTCTGGACGCGCGACATCAACCGCGCCATCCGCGTTGCCCGCGCCGTTGAGACCGGCCGCATGTGGGTCAACACCTACAACGCCATCCCCGAGGGTGCGCCGTTCGGCGGCTACAAGACCTCCGGCATCGGCCGCGAGACGCACAAGGTCATGCTTGAGCACTACTGCCAGACGAAGAACATCATGATCAACCTCGCCGAGACTCCGTCCGGCTTCTACCCTGCGTGATCGCCTGATCACAGGCTTTCCATCCACCCCATGCAGACGCCCGCCTTGTTTTCAAGGCGGGCGTCTGCATTTTCTTCACGATTCTCTTTTTTGTCCTTCGTCCAGCCCGGCGGCGGGCTGCGGGTCGTCCCGCAGCTACCGCCGGTACATCTCCCCGATCCGCGGGTCGATGCGCGCATACGCCAGGTCGACGGCGAGGTTCACGACGCTGACCGTCATGCAGATGAGTGTGATCGCCCCCATCATAAGCGGCCAGTCGCACGCGAGGATGGCATTGTAGGTCGTCATGCCGATGCCGTTGATGGAGAAAATGGCCTCGACGATGACGCTCGTGCCCATGATGGAGCCGACCTGCATCCCGATGACGGTCAGCGCGGGGATCACGGCATTGCGCACGCAGTGGCGGCAGAGGACGTTCGCCTCGGACAGCCCCTTGCTGCGCGCCGTGCGGACATAGTCCTGCCGGATGACCTCGAGCATGGACGAGCGCATCATGCGCACGATGTTCGCAACGGGCGCAAGGCCGACGGACACGACCGGCAGGATATAGTCCTGCCAGCGGCGGACGCCCCACGCGCGCAGCCACCCGAGCCGCTGCACAAACAGCAAGATCAGCACAAGCGCGAGGAAAAAGCACGGCACGCTCGCGCCGATGAGCGACGTACTCGTCGCGACGCGGTCGAGCAGCGTTCCGCGCCGCGTCGCCGACGCGATGCCGAGCGGGATGCCGATCACGGCGGCCAGCGCCGTCCCGAGCAGTGAGATCACGAGCGTCGGCCGGAAGCGCTCTTTGAGCATCTGTCCGACCGGCTGGTTGGCCGTGCGCGAGATGCCGAAGTCAAAGCGCGTAAAAACGCCGAGGCAGTACGCCCCGTACTCGCGCAGGAATATCCCGGCAAGTCCGTCGTCCGCGTGCGCCGGCGCGGCGTAGTCCACGCCCGAGAAATCCGCGCGCATCAGCGACCCGCGCGGATCATCCCGGCAGAGATAGTTCAGTGAAAACAAAACGGCAAGCACGCCGAGCAGCGTCGGGATCATCCACAGCACGCGCCGCACAAAAAACCGCACCAACGCTCATCCGCTCCTTTTCCGGCCGCCGCAGCGGCAGATCTTCCGGGGCTTTTTCCCAAGTGTACCACGGAAAAATTTGCATGTAAAGCAGTTCGGCGCCCTTCGCGCAAAAATATCTGTTCGCAGCCGGACTTTTCTGTCCCGAACCACTGGATTTTATACCATTCGCGTGCTATAATTCCAGAAAAAAGTGCGTCAGGGGGATGGAAATGGACACCTCACACAACCGCCTGCTGCACGGGAGCGTGGCGAAGGCGCTGATCCTGTTTGCGCTGCCGATCATCGCGTCGAACCTCGTGCAGAACCTCTATTCCATGGTCGATCTCATCATCGTCGGCCGCTTTTCCGGGACGAACAGCCTGTCCGGCGTCAACATCGGCGGCAACGTCTCCATGCTCATCACGAACGTCTGCATCGGCCTGTGTCAGGGCGGCGCGGCGCTCATCGGGCAGTATTTAGGCAGCAGCAACCACGAGCGGCTCCGCCGCGCGGTCGGGACGCTTCTGACATTTCTGCTGCTGCTCGCCCTTGGCGTGACGGCGCTGCTTGTCGCGTTCGCCGGGCCGATGCTGCGCGCGATGCACACGCCCGCCGAGTCGTTCTCCGAGGCGCTGCACTATGTCGTCATCTGCGGCGCGGGCACGGTGTTCGTGTTCGGCTACAACGCGCTGGCGGCGATCCTGCGCGGCGTCGGCGACTCGCGCCGGCCGTTTATTTTCGTCATCATCGCCTGCTGCACAAACGTCGTGCTCGACCTCGTGCTCGTCGGCGCGCTGCATCTCGGCGCGGCCGGCGCGGCCATCGCGACCATCTTCTCGCAGATGCTCTCCATGGTCATCTGCATCGTGTACATGAAGAAAAACAGCGTGCTGTTTGACTTCCGCCTGCGCTCATTCCGGATCGACGGCGCGGAGCTGAAGCTGCTTTTGCAGTTCGGCCTGCCGACGTGCGTGCAGAATCTTGTGACGAGCCTTTCCTTCGTCGTGCTCACGACGATCACGAACACGCTCGGCGTCGTCGCCTCGGCTGCGGCCGGCGCGGGCGGCAAGCTCATCGGCTTCGGCATCCTGCCGTGCATCGCCATGACGGCCGCCGTGTCGAGCATGGTCGCCATCAACGAGGGCGCGGGCGAGCGGGCGCGCTCGCTCAGGGCAACGCGCGTCGGGCTTGTCATGATCTACGCCATCAACCTTGTCATCTTCGCCCTCATCGAGCTGCTGGCCGGCCCGCTCGTCGGCATCTTCTCGTCCGACCCGGCCGTCGTCGCCGCGGGAACCGGCTACGCGCGCGTGTTCGCGGCGGACCTTCTGTTCGTGCCGATCATGAGCGCGCTCGGCGGGCTTTTCATCGGCACGGGGCACACGATGGTCACGAGCGTGCTGAACGTGTGCTCGTCGCTCGTCATCCGCGTGCCGGTCGCGGCGCTGTTCGGCCTTGCGCTGGACTGGGGCCTCAAGGGCGTCGGCATGGGCGCGCCGGTGTCGTCGCTCATCGTCGGCATCGTGTGCATCGTCTACTATTTCTCCGGCCGGTGGAAGAAGCAGGTCATTTCGGACCTGTAAAACAGCCGCGTCTGCGCCCGCGGGCGCAAAGAGAGCGGAGGAGCGCCGGCTCCTCCGCTTTTTTCTTTATAGTGCGCGCCCTGCCTCGTAGCCCCTTTGCAGCATCGCCTCGTCCGGCCGGCCGGCGGCGACAAGGACAGGCAGGCGGATAAATCCGAAGCCGTCGAACGGCTTCAGGAATTCCTCATAGTGCGTGCGGTAGGCCGGGTTGTCCGGCGCGCCCTGCGCGAACACGGCCAGCAGCCGCTTGCCGGCCGGGATGCGGCAGTCGTCAAACACGCCGCGCTTTAAGCTGAAGTGGCGGTTCATGAAATCCCACGCCTGCCCGTTCGGGTAGCTCATGTAGATGCCCGCGCCGAGGACGACGAGATCCGCGTCCGGCAGAGCGGCGAAATAGTCCGTCAGCGCGTCGCGCTGGACGCAGCCGTCGGAGTCCGGCCCCTTGCACGCATGGCAGCCCGTGCAGCCGCGAAAATGCGCCCGCGCGGGCTCGAAAAGCTGCGTCTCGTGGCCGTTTTCGGCCGCGCCGCGCAAAATTTCGCGCACCATGGCCGTCGACGTGGACTTCGGATTCGCGCTGAGCGCGACGCCTAAGATTTTCATGTTCCGCTTCCTCCATAAAAGCCATCCGGCGGAGAGGGCGCGCCCCTCCGCCGGAAGAAAAATTTTTGCTTAGCCGCGGCTCGGCAGCGCGACCTCCATCGGGCAGCCCTGAATGAGCGCGCCGTGCATGTTCTCGGCCCAGAGCATGATCTTGACGATGTGCTCGCCGAGCTCGTTGACGTACTTGCCGATGACGCACGCCTTGCCGATGACGATGTCGCCCTCGGACGGGTGCAGGTCGAGCGCCTTGCCCTCGTAGCCGGGGACGAGATTGAACTCCTCGGCACACAGCGGGGCGACGTCCAGCTCGCGGAAGAACGGGAAGAAGTGCCACGCATACTGCGTGATGCGGCCCTTGTAGCCCATCCAGTTGGTGACGGTGCGGTAGATGAGGTCCGCGCAGGTGTTGTTGTACATGGCCATGCGCGAGCCGGGGATGTTGCGGCCGGAGTAGTGCAGCGCCGTCTCGTCGAGGAACGAGCCGAAGCGGTCCTGGAAGTAATTCTTCTTCATATAGGTAAGGTCGCGCAGCTCCTCGCGGTTGAACAGCGACATCGTGCCCATGTTCTGCCACGCGATGATGTGCATGAACGTGATCGGGCCGTCCGAGCACGTCTCGGGCAGGAACGTGCCGACCTCAACATCCTCCCAGTACGGCGTGTTGTCGCCGGCGATGACCTCGTTGTCCCAGATCTTGAACATGCGCTCGTACTCGGCGTCGCCGTTCGGGATCTGCTCGGGGAAGTACGTCGTCCACTCGGCCATGTTCTCGGTGAAGTTCTGGCGCTCGGAGGCGGGGACGTCGTCTTTGTATTTGCGCCAGCAGTCGCGCGTGTTCGTGAAGGCGTGATAGACCTTCTCGCCCGCTTCGTTGTAGCCGTCGCACTCGCCGCCCATGAACATCATGCGCACGTCGCTGCCGGGCTTGGTGACGTCCTTCATGTGGGAGACGATGTTTTTCGGGGCGAGCATCGTGTCGCCGTAGATGTCCTGATACATGCGCACGACGGTGCCGTCGTTCGTGTAGTACCACAGGTCGCCCGTGTCCTTCGAGAAGCCTTGCGGCGAGCCGCAGGCCATGATCATGCCGGGCATGGCCGGGCAGGACGGATGGCCGTGCGCGCGGGCGAACTCAGGGTCGGTATAGAGCGGGTCAAACGGGTTATAGAGGCGGTTGCGGGCAATGATGGCCTCCTCGGTGAACGGGCGAGGCGCGGTCGGGTCCATGCCGGGGAACATCGGCGGGATCGGCTTTTCGCCGCGGGCCTGCGCAAAGCGCTCCTCCACAGCGGCTTTTTCAAAGTCATAATACTCGCCGGGCTGGAAGGTCAGGAATTTCTCGCTCATGAAATCTATCTCCTTTCAGATACCACCCGTGTGGCTACGGTACTTTTAGTATATAATCATTTGCCCCGCAAAAGCAAGATGGCTTATTTCACAGAATATCCCGCCCGAATTTGTGCAACATCCGTTTCGAAATTTTTCCAGTCGTTTCCTGTCGGCAGCTTTTGCGGTGAATGTCAAGAGGAATTTAGACAGTGAGGGCCTTTTTCACTCTCAGGGGCGCTCTACAGAGCTGGGAGCAGGAACGAGGGAACAAGGTGCCCTGCGGGCGGCTCGCATAAAATATCCAGGCGGTCAAGCGGCTTTCGCGGCATAAACGCCAGTGTGCGCACTGGCATTTATTCCACGGTCCGCATTGACCGCCCGGATAATTTATGCACACGGTGGGCAACCGAAGCTCGCGGGCGAGCTTCGGCACGCCTGACTTTTTACGATGGGAGACGATATCGTGACCTACGAACCCCGCAGCCCCATGACCCTGCTGCAATGGGAGAGCTATCTGCTGCCGCTGGAAGCAGAAGCGCTCAGCTGCTACGCCTACGGCGACCCGGAAGCGCCGCTGACGCCGAACGAAGTGTTTGACGCCATCGTCGAGTGGAAAGGCGGCCTTGCCAGCGGACGCGAGATCCGCAGCACCGTTGCACGCGTATACGGAATTGAGCTAAGATAAGAGCGCGCGCCCTGGGCACAGCCAAGGGCGCGCGCTCTATGCAAGGAGAGAGAAACATGAAGAAAAAGCAGCACTACATGACAAGAGACGAACGGATCCAGCTGGAAGCCTACCGGCGCGCGGGAAAGAGCGTCGCGTGGATCGCGCGCGAGCTGGGCTTCTGCCGCCAGACGATCTACAACGAGCTCCGGCGCGGCAGCTACGTCCATACATGCCCGTGGTACGACGAAGTTCGCTACTCCGCAGACAAGGCGCAGCAGATCCACGACCGGAACCAGACGGCCAAAGGCCGCCAGCTGAAGATTGGTCACGACCACGCCTACGCCGAATACTTGGAGCGCATGATCGTGCAGCAGCGATATTCGCCTGCGGCCGCGCTGGCCGCGGCGCGGAAGGCCGGATTTGAAACGAGCGTCTGCACCTCGACGCTCTATTCCTACATCGGGAAAGAGATCTTCCGCGAGCTGACGAACCGGCATCTCTGGCAGAAGCCGAAGCGCCGGCGCGCAGCTGCGCAGCTGCCGTCGCGCGTCGTGCATGGGCAGCTGCCGAGCATTGAGCAGCGGCCGGAGGAGATCAACCGGAGATCTGAGCGCGGCCACTGGGAGATGGATCTCATTGTGAGCTGCAAGGGCAGCAATGCAGTGCTGCTGACGCTGACCGAGCGCATGACGCGGCAGGAGCTGATCTTCCGTCTGCCGGACCGAAGAGCTGCGACGATCCGCAGCATATTCGACCGGCTCGAGCGCTGCATGGGCAAGCGCGCGTTCCGGGAGAAATTCCGCACCATCACAACGGACAACGGGCCGGAGTTCCTGCACTACGACGAGCTGACGCGCTCCGTCTTCGGCGGCAGCCGGTTCATCGTGTACTACTGCCACAGCTACGCAGCGTGGGAGAAAGGCAGCAACGAGAACCACAACCGCATGATCCGCAGATTCTTCCCCAAAGGCACCGACTTCGGGAAGATCACGAAAAAGCGCATTGCAGCGCTGCAGGACTGGATGAACGGCTACCCGCGGAAGATCCTCGGATGGAAGTCCCCGGACGAGGCAGCATGATCACCAAGTGCGCCAGATCTTGTGCGGCAGCTCTTTCCGGGAGTAGGAATTGAACAGCTTCCAGAGCGGCGGCGAGAAGATCCAGCGTGTTCCGAGAAGCGGCAGGCCGAACGAATACTGATCCATGATCTGATGCGTCTGCTCGTCGATACCGACTTTGCGGCGGATCTTCTTCGTGACGACACAGAACGGGATAAGCGACTTTTTCAGGATATAGTAATTCTGGGCAAGGCGGCGCAGCGTAATGTCCATATCGTCATAAGACTGCGAGAAGACGTCGACAGAGCATTCATAATGCCGATGATACTTGTACCAGTAGATCACATCCTTCGGCATGGTCTTATAGGCACGGTTATTGTACTCGACGCCGGCCTCGTCGATGATGACCTTGGCGTCCGAGATCATGAACGTACCAATGTCGACAGCAGGATCAAGCGCATACGCACCAGTGATCGGCACGTTGGAATAGACATCCGTGCGGCGGCGGAAGAAGCGGCTTGCGACGATCCGGTCGGAGATCCGGCCGGGATGCGCCTGACACCACATGATAATGCGGGACTGCCGGAGCGCGCGGCGCGTGAGCCACGCGGCGAATGTCGTCTTGCCGGAACCGGGAACGCCGAAATAGATATTAAGCACGTGCGGTTCCTTCCGCGGGCAGAGCCAGCGGTAGAGGATCACCGCAGCGAGCAGGACAAACAGCATGATGATCACCTCAAGCGTGGGAGCGGGGGCACGCGCTCCGCTTGGCGTGCCCCCGCTCCGTGGAATCAGTGACGCAGCGACTTGAACAGCGCGACGCCGGTGAACGCAAGGCCCATGACGCACGGGACGAGCAGGACGGGCGTGGACATGATCGTCGAGACGATCGTGCCCATCCAGCCAACGGCCGAGGTCAGAACCGTCCCCACATTCGTGAGGAAGGAAGAGAGGGTAGAAGCTTCCTGCGAAATCAACTCCAATCTTGAAAATTTATATCACGGACAGAGCCGAAGATATCTAAGTAAGCGTCTTGATCATCCTGCACACAAAGCAGAACAGGACAAGCCCAAAGAGGTAGATCACGGGATCCGCCGCGAGGAAATCCGCGACGGCCGCGAGCATGGCAGCGAAAAATTCCGACATCTGCGTCATGAGCGGATCAGACCTCCCAGCAGCTTGAAAAAGCCAAGAATGAACAGCGCGAAGAACACGGCCGACGCGATCCACGCCCAGTCGAGCCCGGCGAGGCCCGGCACGAGCTGCGTCTCAGTACGCAGGACGCTGCCGTCTGACGCGTATTCCGTAACCGTCTGCGTGCGCGGCTGATACTCGCCGAAGACGCCGGCCACGGCCTGCCGCAGCGTGCCGGGCGCGTCATCGTCTAATACCGGAGCAGCATCGAGCACAGCGACCGTACTCGCCGGCTCGTCAGCAGCCGGAGCAGAAACGAGCGGATCGCCCGGATCAGTCTGCGCAGCAGCCTCCGGAGAGGCCCCGCTCTGCGACGAAGCTTCATTGCGGACACCTCCCGTCAAAGTCTCTGCATCTTCGGCCGTCTCTGCCGCCAGCACAGGCACGATAAGGAGCGACGCCAGACACAGCAAAATCATAAAACGGTTCAAAACTCATCACCTTGCCTGTTTTCAGAGATCCGGCCCTTCCGGCCGCGGCCGGAGCGGTAGCCGGTCGAGCCGCGGCCGATGCCGAGCGCAACGGAGCACACGGCGAGCACGACGTTGACGATCGTGATCGCGAGGAACAGCGCCGCAAACGAGACGCCGAGGCCGGGCACGGTCACGCCGGACATCAGATCCCAGATAGAGCCGAGGAACGTGCCGAGCGCGGCGAGAGAATCCGTTACATTCATTGCACATCACCTCACGTAAACGGCAGCATGTCGATGACCTTCGCGACAAGCTTGATGATCACGACGAGCAGCACAAGACACAGCGCGCCGAAGACGATTCCGTCCAACGGCGACGGAAGCCACGAGCAGAAGAGAGAAAGAACTGAGAACATAGCATCACCCCACAAGCCGGAACACGGAAAACAGCACGACGAGCACGACGCCGAGGATGCACACGGCAGCCACGGCAGGCGGCAGCGCACCAAAAACGCCGGAGAAGAACTGGAACACCTGCGGCACGCCGTCCGGCAGCTGATAGCTGCCGTCGTCACCGAGAAATGCATCAAACGCCAGCTCACGAATCGCCTTGAAAAATGCTCGGATGCCGCCGAGCACAATGTCGTCGAGCAGCCCGAACAGGAAGCTCAGCAGCTCTTTGACAAGGTCGAGGATCCTGCCGAGGATTTCCGCGATGAAGTCAAGCACCGTTCCGAGGATCGTGCCCAGCGAGTCAGCAAACGCGTTTTTGATCGTCTGCCAGAACGAATCGCCGGAGCCGGAGCTGCCGGAGCCGCCGCCTGAACCGCTTCCAGAGCTGCCGCCCGGCGTGACGGGCGGGCCTGTCGTCGCGTAGTCCTTGTACTGCTCTTTACATCGAGCGCATTCATAGAGGATATAGCCATACTCGTCGACGCTGCCGTCCTCGTTGAATGTCGCGTCGACGGAACGCACCTTCCGCCAGTCGTGGCCAAGCGCAGAGATTGTTTCTGTATAGGAGTGCTCGCAGATCGTACAGGTGTATGTACGGACGCCGGCCGTCGTGCAGGTCGGATCCGTCGTGACGGCGCTTTCGTATTCATGCACGCACTGGCCAGGATTCGGATTCGTCGCGGTCACATAAGCGAACTTTTCCGACGAGACGAGCGCGCCGGACGAGAAATAGCGGATCTGGAGCGCGTTCTCGCCATAGGTCAGGTCGATGAAGTCAATGTCCTTGCCATCTACATAGAACGTGCCGGATTCGAGCGTGAGATCGTAGACGCGGTTCGTGTAGTCATACAACCAGCTTTTGCACTGATACTGCGTGCCGGTCACGGGCTCCGTGAAGATCTTCGTGCTTTCGCTGAAGATATTCGTCGTATTGTAGATATTCGTGATATTGCCGGACGAGTCCGTTTTGCCGAGCACGAAGTTCTTGATGCGGTCCGGGCTGAAAAAGTCTGCGATGGTCTGCATCAGATCCGAGATCCGCGAGCTGGACGGCGGCATGGAAACGGCCGGGTCGGAGGGAATGCATTTAACGTAGATGGGGCCAATGGTGCCCTCGATCAAGCCGCGGTTCGAATAGACTTTACGAAGCGAAACTTCAATCCAAGAAGTTACTGTACCAGCAGTAAGAAGCGCGTTATTCGTCCGAAATAAACCACTAAAACCAGTGGTATAGTCCGAAAACGATCCGTTTTCTCCAACACGCTGCAAAACAGTTCCGTCCACTCGATAGATCGAATAAATACCAGATACCGGAACGACGTAATTCAACATATTTATGCCCGCGCCACGAGACTCACGAGATGCAACTGAAGATTTGATCGAAACGGTATACTCGCTAAGGACAATAGACGTTCCTTCGTCTGTACAAGGTGAATCAATTTTGCCCTTAGATCTTCCGCTGTAACCATACTCGACATAGGCGTACACATCGCCTTCAGGATCCGCAGTGATCGGCACAGCAAACACCAGCGCTCCATCATCGAGCACCGTCGCCGTCCCAAGCGACCCCGTCAGCTCGTCCGACCAAGCTTTATAGCGGGCGCCATCCATCCGTCGGCCGGCGCCACCGCCATGGCCAGAGCCGCCGCCGAACTGATTGACGTCGTCGCCCGAGGCGAGAAAGTCCGTGACAAAATCCCACAGATCAACCGCAGCATACTGCCGGGAGCTGCTGACCGCGGCGGCATAGGGCGCAACGGAAAAACCGAGGATGACAACGCTGAGGAGAAATGCTATAATTCGTCTAACCATATACACACCACCGAAAGAGAGAAAGGGAGATCCGTATGAACCAGTTCATCCGCAGCCAGATCAACAACATGATCCAAATGACGCAGACCTTTGAGCGCGCCTGCGAAATGGCCGCCATGCAGGACGACGGGCGAATCAGCAAAGAGGAGGCCAAAACGCTCAAACGGATCCACGACGCGTCTGCAAAATTCATCGCAGTGCTGACGAAAGAGCGAGACGGCTAAGCCTTCCGCTCCACCCGCACGATCGTCGGCGTATGCCCGGATTTGAAAAGGAACTCGGCCATAGCCTGAGCCAGGTCAATATCAGACACCTGCGCCCAGATGTGGTCGAGTTCGTCTATAACGACATAAAACATATTGCACCTTCTTTGGTTGCGGAAGCCGGAGTCGAACCGACGTCTCCGAGCGCAGAACCCGGCGTGCTGCCATTACACCATCCCGCGATATTTATGCTGCGAGCCACAGAGCAAGCGATATTGCCAGCCCGAAAACAGCGCACAGCGCCGTTACAAGATCACGTATCATATCCGCACATCTCCCCGAGAAATAATTGATCGAACTGCTCCAGCTCCTCGACGACGGCGTCCGTGTAGGCCGGCGCATCATCGACCGGCACAAGCGCCGGCCAGAGATCCTTTTCGCCGAGGATTTCCATGCCGTCAAACTGCACGGGAAAGGCCCAGTCGACACGCAGCTCGACCGAGCGCTGCGCAGGCGTGGCGAAGCCGGTCTTGCAGAACTGCGAATCGTGAACGCAGAGATCTTCGAGCTTCCGGTTGAACACGCACGATTCTGCGAAGCGCTCCGCGCGGTGCAGGCCGCGGGACGCGCGGTAAAGATGCCGCCCATAGTCGTTCGTGCGGCAGTCCACATCTTTGGACAGGTACTTTGCTATGTAGAATGCCGAACCAATGGCCGACTGCACCGGTGAGCAGCTGCAATAGCCGAACTTGCTCCTGTACGGCTCCCACGACCGGCAGTCCCACGAGCGCGCCGCAGCGAGCAGCTTCTCCGGCACCGGCGAATCAAAGTCGAGGAAGGAACGAAGATCCTCCGGCCGGATGCCGGAGAGCAGCCCGTGCGCGTGGACGCCGCCTTTGACGTGGTATTCCGGCACGACGAGGAATCGAAGATCCGCGCCGGTTCGCTTGCGCTCATTCCGGATCCACTGGCTGAAATCATCCAGAAATGAATACAGGTCAAAGCGGTCGTGCTTCCGCGCATCGAGCGTGAACGTGCAGAAGTAGTCCCATTTATTGCAGAGCGCAAGCTCAAGCACCGTGCTGCGGGCGCGGGAAAACGCCTGCGAGAATTTCCCGTCCGGCGCAGGCTGCGCCGCGTCGTCATGATCTTTGTACGAGCCAACCGCGTCGATGCCGCCGCCCTTGTGCAGGACGATCTTCCAGACGTCGTCCGTGTAGCGATAGAGAACATACAGCGGCTTGACCAGCTGCGCAGGTAACGAAACTGCCATAGATGCACCCCTCAAATCCCGGCGGTTACCGGAAAACGTTACGGAGTCAAGTCTCCCCGCTGGCGCCTTCCGCGCCATTTCAGAGAGACCGGAACACTACGGCAGCATCATCCCGACGCGACCAGCCGGAGCTTTATTTCCCGGCAGCGACCATGTAGGAAACCTTCTTCCGCGAGTCAAAGAAGCACTTGACCTTCATCCCCGGCTGCACATCCTTCCACACATCCGGCGACACGCAGCCATACTTCACGGCCTTCTGGCCGCCAAAATGATAGTCGCTGCTCTCCTCACCGTTGAACGGCTCGAGCACAAACACATTGCAGTAGCTGCGCATGTTCCCCGCGTCGTCCTGAAACCGACCGTAACCATAGCCTACAAAAGTTTTCTCTTCCATGGATGTACCTCCAAAATTCCACCGCATTTCCCGCGGTTAAAAAAATCGACAAGCGGACAGTCGACCGCTTGTCCAAATTCAATATAGAACTTGCCGTCGGCAGCTTTTGCGCCGCAAACGCTTGACAACCGCGCCCGCCTGTGCTATGATAATCAAGCTCAGTGATGAGCATCATATCGCGGCGTAGAGCAGTCCGGTAGCTCGTCGGGCTCATAACCCGGAGGTCGTAGGTTCAAATCCTGCCGCCGCAACCAGATTTCCCGCATCCGAAAGGGTGCGGGAATTTTTTTGCCTTTTTACGGCTGCCGATTGCGGTGTGCGTGGACAAAAATACGTGTCATCCTGAGCGGAGCGCAAGCGGAGTCGAAGGATCTTGCCGATTACGGTATGGTTGCGTTGATATCCAGCGCTGGGATAGGACGAAAGACTACCGCAATCGGCAAGACCCTTCGACTGCGCTCAGGGTGACAGGTCTATCGTTTTCGCTGGATTGCAATCGGTGCACCGTAATCGGCAGGATTTCCCCCCCATTCGGGGACGATGCCGCGGGCGTTTCACGCCCTCTGAATGACATTCTATCTTTACCGCACGCCGCAACCGGCCTTTGCGGGCGGATGCTGTCCGCCCGCAAAGGAGCTGCGCCGCCGCTCACGCCGTAGGGCGGGATGACCCCATCCCGCCGCCGGACACGGCCCTCTTGCTCACTCCCCCACCGGAAGCGCCAGTCTCGAGCAATACCGCTTCGTCTCGATCTCCCGCCCGGTGTACGGCGCGACGATACCCAGAACGCGCGGGAGGCCGGCGGGCGTCAGGCTTCGCGCCTTCACCTCGCGGCCGAGCGTCCGCCACATTTCGTCCACGCCGGAATAGTCGCCGCAGCAGAGCACGGACAGCACGCGGCATTCCGGCAGGGTGACCGCGTCGTCCGGTGCGGTTTCCGGGCGGACGGGGACGCAGACGGCGAAGGCGCAGGGGTCGTCACGGAGCGCGCCGCTCAGGTAATCCGTGCGGTCGGAAATGGTGAAAAGCGGCTCGTCCGAGAGCACGCAGCCGCGGCGGACGCATTCGCTGTAAAAGCCGTACATGGCCTCGTAGCGCTCTTCCAGCGTGCCGCCGCGATGCCAGCGCAGGCAGCACGTCACGGCAGGAAGGCGCATGAGCTGCACCGACGTGCTCGGCCCCTCGGCCGCGCGCAGGCGCATCTCCTCCACGCTCCGCTCCAGCTCGCGCAGGCGGGTCTCGAGCGCCGCGAGCAGCCCGCTCGCCTCGCCGCCGCGCACGAAATAGTCCGCGATCTCCTCTGCGCTCAGCCCCATCGCGCGGAATTTCTCCACCTGTAAAATGCGCGCGACGTTGAAGTTGTCATAATACCGCCGCCCGCTCTCCGGCGCGATGTACGCCGGCCGGAGCAGCCCGCGCTCCTCCATGCGCAGGAGCGTGCTGCGCGAAAGGCCGCAGGCGCGCGCCGCCTCGGTGATCTGGAATAGCTTTTTTGTGTCCATTTTTGCCGCTTTTCCCTCCTGTCCTCTTGCTTCGTTCATGGGTGAACGCGTTATAATGCCATTATACGGCAGCCTGCGCCGGTGTCAAGTCCGGCGGGCAGAGATCATTGTGGTGCTGGATCAGCACCACAGTTTTCGGGTTCCCGAAAACGCAGCTGCGCTTTGGAGAGGAGCGAAGGAACGATGAAAATTCGAAACCGGCTTTTTGGCCTTGCGCTGTGCCTGTGTGCGCTGGTGTGTATCCTGTGCGTGAGCGCGAGCGCGGCGGACGGGCACGTCCACCCCGTCTGCGGCGCGGAGCATCAGGATATTGGCGACCATACGGGGGAATGCAGGGATCTGACGTGGATCGAGGTGACGCAGGCATACGTCGACATCCACAACGGCGATCTGCCGCTCGAGAGCGGAAAAAGCTATTTTCTGGGTGAAAATATCAGTGTGAAATATGAGATCACCATTAAAGGCACGGTCAACCTCTGCCTGAACGGCCATACCATCACAAAAACTTCGGAGAGCGATTCATTTAAAGGAGTCGTCGTCGTCCAACCCAGTTCCCAATTCACGCTGTGCAGCTGCAAGACCGGCGGCACGATCACGCACAAAGACGGCGTGACCGGAAGAGGCGTGTACGTCGGTTCAAGCGACTTCACTGTCCGCCCAGCTTCCTTCATCATGTACGGCGGCAGCATCAGCGGCAACCGCGTAACCCGGCAAGACGGCGCTGGCGTGAATGTTCAAAACGCTTCCTTTTGGATGTACGGCGGCGAGATCCGCGATAACCACGTTGACGCAGCACAAAATGATGGCGGCGGCGGCGTGTGTACGCATAGCAGCAGCCGCTTTATCCTGTACGGCGGCACCATCAGCGGCAACACGTCAAATGGTGACGGCGGTGGCGTAAGTACGGTCGGCTGTACGTTTGAAATGCACGGCGGAACGATCACCGGCAATACCGCAGCCGGAAACGGCGGCGGTGCAGGCCTTTGGAATGTCTCTTTCACGCTGTCCGGCGGCGAGATCAGCGGCAACACGGCGTCCGGGGACGGCGGCGGTGTATACTTCAGTGCGTGGGGCGCCGACAGCACTCTGTCCATCGCCGACGCGCTGAAAATCGAAGGAAACTCCGCAGCCAACGGCGGCGGAATTTATGTTAACACCGCCTGCCTCACCATGACCGGCGGCAGCATCTCCAATAACACCGTGACCGGCTCCGGCGGCGGCGTGTATTTCGGCGGCGACACATTCCAGGTCTCCGGCGGCGTCAGCATCGCCGGGAACAAGAAGGGCGGAACGGACAACAACGTCTATCTGCCAGGCGGCAAGGTCATCACCGTCGCAAACATGCTGACCGGCCCCGTCATCGGCGTGACGACGGAAAAAACGCCGAGCAGCTCCGGCTATGTCCGCATCGCCAGTGGCCAGAACCTCTGCGCCACGCCCGAAAAATTCCGCTATGAAAACGACGATACTCCCATCAGCGCGGTCAGCAGCTATAGCACTTCCGTCAACCTCGTCGTGTGCAGGCACAACTGGGGAACCGATTGGAAAAAAGACTCCACCGGCCATTGGCACGCGTGCTCCCTCTGCGGGGCACGGCAGGACTACGACCGGCACGCCGGCGGCACGGCGACCTGCACCGCGAAGGCGGTCTGCGACGTCTGCCATATGGAATACGGCGACTTCGGCGCGCACGATTTCCCCGACAGCGAATGGGAACACGATGCCGATCATCACTGGAGAAAATGCACCCGCTGCGACGCGACCACCCCGAAGGCTGACCATGAAGGCGGCACGGCGACCTGTACCAGTCCGGCACGCTGCACGGGCTGCGGCAGCTTGTACGGCTCGACCGACCCGAATAACCACACCGGCACGCTGAGTGCGTGGGAATCCGACGGCAGCGAGCACTGGAAGAAATATTCCTGCTGCGACGCTCACGCCGAGACGGCCGCGCATACCTGGGACGCGGCGACCTGCACCGCGCCCAAAACCTGCTCCGTCTGCGGCGCGACCGAGGGCAGCCCGCTCGACCACGACTACACCGTGCAGCAGCATGACGACGACCATCACTGGAAAAAATGCTCCCGCTGCGACGCGACCAGCGCGAAAACCGCACACGACTGGGACGACGGCGCGGTAACGACCCCTGCCACCTGCACCGTGGAGGGCGTGAAAACCTACACCTGCAATCCGTGCGGCGCGGCGAAGCAGGAGCCGATCCCCGCCGCAGGCCACACCGCCGTGACCGACGATGCCGTCGCCGCGACGTGTACCGCGACCGGCCTGACCGCGGGCAGCCACTGCTCCGTCTGCCAGACCGTCCTCACCGCGCAGGCGGTCACGCCGGTGCTCGGCCATGACCTTACGCGCCACGCCGCGCAGGCCGCGACCTGCACCGAGATCGGCTGGAACGATTACGACACCTGCTCGCGCTGCGACTACACGACCTACCACGAGCGCCCGGCCGACCCGGACAACCACGACTTCACCGGCGCATGGCAGCACGATTCCGAAAAGCACTGGAAAACCTGCGCCCGCTGCAGCGCGGAAGGGACGAAGGCGCAGCACAGCTTCCGCCTGTTCGGCGGTCGCTTTGAGTGCGCCGACTGCGGCGATTTCTACTACCCCGCGCCGGCCGTCCCCGTTTCCCCCAAGCCGGGCTACAGCGTCTGCACAAGGGGCGAAAGCTGCCCGCTGGCCGGGTATTGGGATCTCACCCCGAATGCGTGGTATCACGACGGCGTGCACCACTGCCTTGAGACCGGCCTGATGCGCGGCGTCACGGCCGAAGAGTTCCGCCCGAACGGCAGCGCCACCCGCGCGCAGCTCGTCACGATCCTCTGGCGGCTGGAGGGTAGCCCCGCGTCCGGCGGGCAGACCTTCTCCGACGTCCCCGCCGGCGCATGGTGCGAAGCCGCCATCGGCTGGGCGGCCGAGCACGGCGTGGTCACCGGCTACGCCGACGGCCGCTTCCGCCCGAACGATCCCGTGACGCGCGAGCAGCTCGTGGCGATCCTCTACCGCTACGCGCAGCATAAAGGCTATGACGTGAGCGCGGGCGCGGACACGAACATCTTAAGCTTCGCGGACGCGCAGGCCGTTGGTGAATACGCCATCCCCGCCATGCAGTGGGCCTGCGCCTCCGGCCTTGTGACCGGCGCAGAAAAAGGCGGCGAAGCATTCCTCGCCCCCAAGGACACCACCACCCGCGCCCAGATCGCGGCGCTCATCACGCGTTTCCAAAGCGCTTATCCCGGAAAGGCCTGACCAGCCTTACGCGAAAACGGCGCCGGGAGTGCGGCCAATCGGCCGCACTCCCACTTTTCCCGCACCCTCTCGGGTGCGGGAATTTTTTATACTGACAATGCTCCCTTTTTGTGCTAAAATTATCACAATAGAAACATCTTTTCAGATTGCTCACCGTTAAGTGCCGTTATTTCAATGGTTTGAGCAGTAGTAAGATGTGGTTGAAAGGGTAGAAATGTAGGTAAGTCATATATTATTCCTACATTATTTCTACATCTACATTCATACACAGAATACACCCTATTTTATTTTTTCGATTTCTTCCTTCAGCCAGTCGAATTCTCGCTGGGTATAGACCTTTTCGGTGA
>CAKTOF010000009.1 GCA_934589675.1 uncultured Oscillospiraceae bacterium | reverse complement strand
TGTAAGGGGAGCTGTCAGCGTCAGCTGACTGAGGGGTTGGAGCTGAAAGCTCGCAGTGCGCGCCCGAAATATGCGGCGCGTCCCGCCAACCCCTCCGTCACGGCCTTACGGCCGTGCCACCTCCCCTTACACAGGGGAGGTATTTTGGGCGCCGGCGCTTAATCGCCGCAGCCGGCTGCCGCGGGGCGCAAAAAAAGGCGCCCCGTGGGGGGCGCCGTGTGGAGTGATGTCAGGAGATCATTTCCGCGCCGACCTCGTAGGTCCAGCTGCCGTCCGCGCTGCGCGCGGCGGTGCAGCCGTAGTATGTGTACGCGGCCAGGCCGCCGCGCCACTTCGTGAGGTCGAAGGTGAAGCCGTCCTCCGTTTCCTCGCAGACGGTCAGCTCGATCAGAAGGCCGTTTTCAAAATAGAGCGCGTCGCGGTCGATGTAGCCCTCGCCGCACAGCTCGTCGAACGTGCCGGTGACGGGCGTCAGGCCGTATTTTCCGGCGGCGAGGTACGAAAACGCCGCCTTTTCGCCCGCGGAGAGGTTCGCCGCGCCGTTCAGATTGAACGCGAGGTACGAAAGCTCCTCGTTGAGCGCCGTGTCCTCGCCCCACAGGTCGTCGAGCGCGCGCAGATACAGCCCCACGCGGTCGTCCGCGTCGGATAAGATCTGCACGTCCGTCACGCCGTCCGGGCGGGCGGGATAGATTTCCGCGACCGAGCCGGAATAGTACACGGCCACGCGCATCCCGTTTTCCACGGCGGCGTCCGTCTGCCGGCCGTCCGCGCTCAGAATGGGCGCGTCCAGCGTGACGGCGTACAGCCCGTCGTCCGCCGCGAGCAGGAACACAGAAGAATCGACCTGCACGACCGTGCCGGTCAGCATGGCCGCGTCGGGCTCCTCCGGCGCGGCGGGCTCATCCGGCGTGTCGGGCGCGGACGCGTCGGGCTGCGCGCCCGCGGCCGGCGAAACCGGCTCGTCAGACGGCAGCACGGCCGCGCAGCCGGTGAGCAGAAGCGCCAGCGCGAGCGCCGCGCACAGCAGCTTGTATTTCATATGGACGCGCCTCCTTGTTGTGCCTTTCTACTATCAAGACGCAAAATCGGGCGGGTTGGTTCCAAAAAAATTCGGGACGGCAGGTGCCATCCCGAATTTTTTTATTTTTTATATCCGGTGACGCCGTTTTTCTGCATCCAGCGGAGCTTGGCGGCCATGAGCGTGTCGAGCGCGCTGCTGCGCGCGCCGCGGGCTTTTTGCAGATACGCCTGCATGTCGTACAGGTCGTTGTACGTCAGGTACGGATAGTCCTGCCCGCCGTAGCTGCCGTTCGGGTAGACGCCGTAGTGGAGGTTCGAGTCCGCGCGCACCCAGCTTCTCGCCGTGTCCGTGACGGCCAGCAGCAGCCGGTCGCCGAGCTCGGTCAGGTCGCTGCGGCCGAGGCTGTCGGCCAGATGGAAGAGCAAAAGCGCCTCGGATAGCTGGTGGTTGAGCGACGTGTGCGTCCGGTGGCCGCCCGAGGCGTCGTCATAGTCCCAGACGAGCCAGCCGCCGGAGGATGTCTCGCTGTGGTGCGAGGCGGCGTAGCCGGTGTAGAAGTCGATGTACCGGTCGAGCGCCGCGCGAAAGCGCGGAAGGCCGTAGCATTCATACGCGTCTAAAAACATCTGCACAAGGTCGGTGTTGAAGCGCGTGTCGTAAAAGCCCGCGCCGACGCCGTAGTCGCCGGACAGCCAGGTGCTCTCGGGCAGCGTTGGGAAGTAGCCCTGTTCGTTCTGGCGCTGCGCCATGACGTCCATCATGGCCGCGCCGAGGTCGTAGGCCAGCCGGTCGTAGCCCGTCAGGGCGAGCATGCTGCGGCAGAGGTACGCGTCCGTCATCGCGTAGAAAATGTTCTCGCCCGACGGCTCATACGTCGAAGGCGACGGCCAGTAGTACCCATCGCTGCACCACCGGCCCGAGCCGGTGTTTGCATAGGTGTTCCAGAGCCGGTCGCAGCCCGCGCGCGCCCAGTCCAAAAGCCGCGCCCTGCCCGAGACGAGCGTGAACTCCGCCTGCGCGCGCGAATCGGTCGTCATTGCGATCATGGCGACGGTGAAGCCGCCGCCGGCCTCCGTGACGGAAAGATAGCCGTTCTGCCCCGGCTCAAACCGGCGCGAGCCGCTACCGAGCTCCGTCCACGACTGCGGCAGATACCCCATGTACGACCGGCCGTCCGACGCGTCGAGCACGAAGAGCGACGCGCCGTCATACGTCCCGGCCGTGAGCAGCGTCTTGTGCCAGCCCGAGCCGTCCGTCGTGTAGAGCATCCCGCCCGGGACGGTGAACTCGGCGACGGCCGTGCCCGGCTTTGCACCCTTGAGCGAGCCGAAGGTCACGGTGTCGCCGTTGCCGACGCTCGCGGTGAAGGCGGTCAGCCTGCCGCCGCCCGCGAGCGTTTCGGTGTGCGTCTCGCTCTCGTAAAAAGAGAGCGTTTTGCGCAGCTCCGGCTGCAGCAGGCGCGTGGCGATGGCCGCGGCCGCGCCGCGCGAGATCGTCGCATCCGGCCGGAACGACCCGGCCGCGTCGGAGCCGGTGAGCACGCCCGCGCGGTAGAGCCGGTAAACGGCGGGGCCGAATTCGTCGGAGAGCCGGATGTCCGGCAGGCTGTCGTCCGCGACGGAGTTGATCGGCGCAAGCGCCGCGTCCGGCAGCGCGCTGCCGAGCAGCGCGGCCATCTCCGCGCGCGTCACGGCGCCGGTCACGGACTCAAACGGCACGGTGAGCCCGTGCTGCTCGGCGTAGGCAAGGCACGGGGCGAGGTAGTCCCCGCTCTCGTCCGTGAGCACGGGGGGCTTGCCCGTCTCGTAGATCCCATTCACGCGGCAGGCGATGATGAGCGCCGCCAGCCGCGTCAGCTGCCCGCGCACGCCGAAGCGCTCCGGCGTCTGCCCGACCATCACGCCGGACTCGACGGCCTGACGGACGTTGTCATAAAACGCGCTCCCCTCCGGCACGTCGGAAAACCCGACCTCCGCCGCGCACGCCGGCACCAGAAAGGCCGTCAGCAGCAGCGCGCAGATGAGAGCAGTGGACGCGATTTGCTTTTTCATAGGGAGTCTCCTTTGCGGGCGATGTGTGGGAGTGAGACGGAATCGAGGCGCGCGGCCATGTAGGGGGTGACAGCATGGGCGAAAGCCTGCGCCGCGCCCCAATACCTCCCCTGTGCAAGGGGAGGTGGCACGCCGTTAGGCGTGACGGAGGGGTTGTAGGCTTGAGGGCTTGCGGAAGGGTTCGTTCTGACGATGGCCTTGTGCTCCGTCCGACCCTACAATCCCCCAGTCGGCTCCGCCGACAGCCCCCTTTGCACAAGGGGGCCTTGCGGTGGGCGCGTGCCGTAATTGGCGCGGCGAAACAGGAGCATGCGCCAAAGCCTCCCCTGAAAGGGGAGGTGGCACGGCCGGTACGGCCGTGACGGAGAGGTTTTTGCGGCGGCAAATTTCGGGCGCGCTCTGCAAAACGAGAGCTTTTGAACCTCTCAGTCGCCTCCGGCGACAGCTCCCCTTTCAGGGGAGCCTTTCGGAAGGCGCAGGGCGGAAATCGGCGCGGTGCAGACGCGGCGGGCGCAGGCCGGCGGGCGGATGGTATCCGCCCCTACGGGTGCGCGTCCGGCGGCGCGCGGCCGTCAGTCGAGGGCGAGGCCGAGGTAGCCGTCTTTCCTTCCGGACAGCAGCTTTTCCTGCTCGCCGTCCATCCAGTGCGTCACGCCGTAGGGCGCGAGGCTGCCCAGCTCGTCGAAGCCCGGCATGGCCGGGAGGTTCACGACGAGATTTTCGCACGGGAAGCGCTCGGCGATGGCGGCCAGCGCGGCCGTCGTGCGGCCGGCCGGGACGAGCAGCTCCTTGACGAGCAGCGTGCCGCCGCCTGCGTACTCCACGCTCGCGCAGCCGTCCGTGTCGGAAAACGCGAGTCTCAAAAGGTCGCCGCGGTAGAGGCGGGCGACGTTTTTCTGGTGGCGGATGTAGGCGTCGTCAAACGACAGGTGATAAGACCCGGCGAGGTACCGCTCGCGCAGGGCGTTGTACTCCGCGGGGCCTGCCGGCTCCGCCGCGCCCTCCGGGGCGGGCAGCTCGGCGCGCGATGTTTCCAGGCGGCGGATGAAGAAATTCCGGTCGTCGTAGCCGATGCTCAGGAAAAAGTCATAAAGCGACATCTCGCCCGGCAGCAGCGTCATGACCGGCCGCCCCTCGCCTGAAAATGTCTTTTCTGCGTAGCGGAACAGCGCCCGCCCGTAGCCGCGGCCGCGCACGGCCGGGTCGGTGCCGAGGGCGTAGTAATAAATGGCCGGGAGCGCCGCTCCGTCCGGCAGCGTCTGCTGCACGGGGAAGCCGATGAGCATCGTCTGCACGACGCCGTCCTCGTCCTCGAGCACGACGCACCAGTCCGGGTCGTGCGTGTGGTCATAATAGGTGTCGATGTAGTCCCAGTCGTCGCCGAAGGACATGCGCCAGAGCTCGCGCTCGCGCGGGATGTCGGCGTCGGTCGACCGCCGCATGGTGAACATAGCCGTCCCTCCTGAATGTAAAATTTTGCCTAGAACAAACCCCTGCCGGATGCCCGGCAGGGGTTTTGGGGTCACTCCTGCCAGAAGGCGGTGTGCTTTTCGATGAGAAAATCGGGGTGATAGGACTCCTTGGCCTTGCGCAGGCCCTCGACGCCCATGTCGTCCTCGCGGTTGATCCACTGCACGGACGGGTAATTTTCCCGGATCCAGCGGGCGTACTCGCGGTTGACGATGGCGTAGCTGCCCTGGATGTTCGCGTCGGCCTTTTCAAAGTGGATGTTGTAGCTGTCCGCGCTGACCTGCTTGCCGAGCGCGAAGGCGACGGGATTGCCGCCGGCGTGGATGAGGATGCCCTCGAGGCCGAGCGCGTCAAATTCGCGCATGGCGGTGTGGAGCGCGACGTCCTCGTCCTTCTGGTCCTCCTCCTCCTCGCTTCCGGCGACGGTGTCGGCCGCGGCGTCGAGCTGCCAGCGGCGCTCGACCTCGAGGCACTGCGCGATGTTTTCGCCCGTGACGGGCTCGGCTGTCCAGTCCGGGAAGTTCTGCACGAAGCGGTTGATGTGGTTGCGCTTGGACTGGAGCTTCTTGCCCGTCAGGTCGCACAGCTTGTCGATGGCGTAGACGTAGTCGAAGCTGTCGCGGTCGGACTGGTAGGTGAAGCGGCCGGGGAACGTCTCGTCGAGCGTCTTTTGCATCTCCGGCGTGACGCAGATGAGCCGAAACGGCAGCGCGCCGCGCTCTTTTGCGTCTTCATGGAGCGCTTCGATGACGGGCCTGACGTCGCCGCGGCCCATGGGGTAAAGGTACGCCGTGCCGTGCGCGCCGGACATATAGCCGATGAGAAAATCGCCCATGCGCGCGATGTGGATGCCGTAGGCGTGCTGCCAAGTGTAGAGCACGAGAAACGTGTCCTCACAGCTGCGCGTACCCGTTTGAAACAGAATGTCCTCCGCCCATTGGCGGTCTTCCAGCGTGGGGTGTTTGAAGTCGATCATAGCCTGCTCCTCCGCATCGGCGGAGGATTTCCTTTCGTTATTGTTCCGCAGTCTGTCTATTTTACCGCGCCGGCGGCGTGATGTCAACGCCGTCCGCCGCACCCTCGCCGAGCCAGCGGATGGGCGCGGCGACGCGGACGCGCGCTAAGCGCGCGCCGAACAGGCGGCTGCACAGCGCGACGGCGCGCCCCGTGCCGAGCATGGCGCACACGGTGCCGGCGCCGATGCCGACGAGCTTCCCGGCGGCGGCAAAGCCGATGACGGCCGTGATGGCGACGCTCACCGCGTCAAAGAGGTTCTTGGCAAAGCCCATGCTCTTGCCCATCGCCTCGCCGAGCGCCTGCACGAGGCCGTCGGCCGGGTTCGGGATGAGGTGCATGGCGACCATGATGGCCGCGCCGAAGCCCGTGCACAAAATGGCCAGCACGAGCATGACAAGCCGCAGCGCGAGGCTCTCCGGCGACGGCAGCGCGGCGGAGAACAGGTTCATGCAGCGCGTGAACAGATAGCAGAACGGGATCTGTAAAAAATCAAACGCGCGCAGCGTTTTGCGCTTTAAGACGGCCTCCAGAATGAAATAGACGAGGTACACTGCGAGCGCCGTATTGCCGAACGAGATGCCGCGCAGCTCTGACACGCAGAACGCGATGGCCACGAGCGGCGAGACGCCGAGCGCCGTTTTTGTGTTGAGCACGATGCCCAGCGCGAGCAGCACCATGCCGAGGCAGTACACCGCGGCACGTCTTGCGTGGTTCATGTTCTCTTTTCTCCTTCGTGCCGCGCGGGGTGCGGCGTGCTTCCGTTGGGCGTTCACCCAATGCGTTCTAATTGTATAGAAACAAAGCAAAAAATGCAAACCTTTTTCGCGTTTTCCCGGATTTTTCTCAGGAAAAAAGCAGCCGGCTGCCCGGCTGCCTGATTCCCGGCGGGAATTACAGCGGGTTTTCGATCGTCCGCTTCGTCACGTCGCCGACGGATATCGCCGGGTCTGCGGAATAGCAGCAGACGTAGTCTTCGTCGTGGCAGGCGATGGAGAAGCTCTTCGCGCCGTCCAAATAGTTCCACGCGACGACGTCCATGACGCAGAAGCGCCCCTTGGCATGCATGAAAATGTGCTTGTCCTTCGGAAGATCGGGGATGGTGATGAACGGGATGTTTTTGATGTCGAACGTGTGCGGGCCGCCGTTGGCCGCGATGTCGATGACGGGGCGGTCGGAATTCATGTTGACAAAGAGCCGGTCGCCGTCCTCAATGACCTCGAAGGCGCAGTCATAATTTTCCGCCTTCGGCTTCACGCCGCGGGCAAGGCGCACCATGTCGACCTCCGTGCCGTCCTCTTTCATGTAGAGGTAGCCGACGCGCGCGGGCGCGAGCGCGGCGATGAGCGCGATGATGAGCCACGTCGCCGGGGCGTCCGTCAGGTAATACCGGCCGTCCGGCTTCTCGCGCCACGGCCGCAGCAGCTCGAGCGCGCGGCCATAGCAGCCCGCGTCCCAGATGGGCATGTCCAGCTCCACGCCGTTCGGCGCCTTTTTCCGCTCAAAATGGCCGCCGACGGCCTCGGTGTGCGCAGCGAGGTTGAAAACAGTCCTCTCCATAAAAAGTCTCCTTTCGCCTGTTCGTTTTCTTCCTGACTTTTAGGATACCACAGATCGGCGCATTGTTCCAGCAGAAAAACATCCGGGGCGTTCTTGCAATCAAAGCGCGAAAATGCTAAAATTATTTATTCGGTAATATCGGTGCGTCTGCTCGCTCTTTTTTTCGCCGGAGCGCGAAGGAGTTTTTCCTGAATCGGCAAGACCCTTCGGCAAGCTCAGGGTGACAGGGCTTTTATGGCCGGTTCCGCAATCGGAAGGATGCGCAGACGCGAATTTTGGAGGACATCATTGGAACAGAAAACGACCGTGATCGCCCCGGAGCAGCTGGCCCGGCAGGCGGAGATCTGCGAGCAGATCAGAGATTACTGGACGCGCCGCGGCGACGTGCCGACGGCGTTCGTCGACACATACGGCTGCCAGCAGAATGAGGCCGACTCCGAGCGCATCCGCGGGATGCTGCGCCGGTGCGGCTATGTGTTCACGGACACGGAGGAGGGCGCGGACTGCGTCGTCATCAACACCTGCGCCGTGCGCGAGCACGCCGAGCAGCGCGTCTACGGCAACGTCGGCGCGCTCGTCCACACCAAGCGCCGCCACCCGGAGCAGAAAATTTTCCTGTGCGGGTGCATGATGGGGCAGGAGCACGTTGTAAAAAAGATCCGCGAGAGCTACCGCCACGTCGACTGCGTGTTCTCCACGCACCACCTGTGGCAGTTCCCGGAGCTTCTGCAGCGCGCCCTAAAAAGCGGTGACCGGCAGTTTGCCGTCGCGGACGAAGCCGGCTCCATCGCCGAGGGGCTTCCCGTTGTGCGCGAAAACGCGCTCAAGGGCTGGCTGTCGGTCATGTACGGCTGCAACAACTTCTGCACGTACTGCATCGTCCCGTACCTGCGCGGCCGCGAGCGCAGCCGGAAGTCCGAGGATATTTTAGAGGAAGCCCGGCAGATGATCGGCGCGGGCTACCGCGACATCACGTTGCTTGGCCAGAACGTCAACTCCTACGGAAAAGACCTCGGCCTCGGCGTCGATTTTGCCGATCTTCTGAGCGAAATTTCCAAGATCCCGGGCGAGTACCTGCTCCGCTTTATGACCTCGCACCCGAAGGACGCGTCGAAAAAGCTCTTTGACACCATGGCCGCAAATGACCACATCGCAAAGCACATCCACCTGCCGTTTCAGGCGGGCAACGACCGGGTGCTCCGCGCGATGAACCGGTCGTATACGGCCGCGCAGTATCTGGAGCTTGTCGACTACGCCCGCTCCGTCATGCCGGACCTCGTGCTCACGAGCGACGTCATCGTCGGCTTCCCCGGCGAGACGGACGAGGAATTCGAGGACACGATGCGGCTGATTGAGCGCGTGCGCTACGACGCGCTTTTTACGTTTATCTACTCCCCGCGCGTCGGCACGCCGGCCGCGTCCATGCCCGACCCCTTCACGCGCGCGCAGAAGCAGGCGCGCTTTGACCGCCTCGTCGCCGCGCAGAACCGCATCTCCGAGGAAAAGCACCGCGCCTACATCGGCTCGACGCAGCGCTGCCTCATCGACGGGCGCGAGGGAGAACACCTCACCGCGCGCACGGACGGCGGCCGCCTCGTCCGCCTGACCGGCCCGGACGAGTGGATCGGCACGTTCCGCCCCGTGACCATCACGGACGCGGGCACATGGTCCATGACCGGCCGCGCCGAATAATCAGCAGAAGGAGGCCGCGTCTTGGCTGAACTCACCCCCATGATGAAGCAGTACCTTGAGATCAAGCAGCAGAACAAGGACTGCATCCTGTTTTTCCGCCTCGGCGACTTTTACGAGATGTTCGCCGAGGACGCCAAGCTCGCCTCCCGGGAGCTTGACCTGACGCTCACCACGCGCGACCGCGCCAAGGACGCGGCCGACCGCATCCCGATGTGCGGCGTGCCGTACCACTCGTCCGAGAGCTACATCGCCCGCCTCGTCGCCAAGGGCTACAAGGTCGCCATCTGCGAGCAGCTGGAGGACCCGGCGCTGGCCAAGGGCCTTGTCAAGCGCGACATCATCCGCATCGTCACGCCCGGCACCGTCACGGAGAGCTCCATGCTGGAGGAGCGCCGCAACAACTACTTCGCCTGCGTCTACGGCGCGGCCGGCGCGTTCGGCCTCGCGTTCTGCGACGTGTCGACCGGCGCGCTGTTTGCAACGCTCGCCTCCGGCGAGGGCGCGTCGGAGCAGGCCGTCAACGAGCTCGGCCGCTTCGCGCCGAGCGAGGTGCTCCTCGGCGGCACGGCCGCGGAGGATGCGGCCATCTCAGACGCGCTGACCGGCCGCCTCGCCTGCTGCCACGAGGTCGGAACGGACGAAGAATTCTCCGGCGCGGCCGAGGCGCTCTCGCAGCAGCTTTCCGCCATGCCCGAGCAGCTGACCGCGCCCGCGGCCGCCTGCGCCGTCACGGCGGCGGGCGCGCTCATTTTGCACCTGAAAAGCGCGCAGAAGTCCGACCTCGGCCACATCCGCGCGCTCGAGTATTACGTCTCCGGCCGCTACATGGGGCTCGACCTCGCCGCGCGGCGAAACCTCGAGCTGACCGAGACCATGCGCGCCAAGGAAAAGCGCGGCTCGCTTCTGTGGGTGCTCGACCGCACGAAAACGGCCATGGGCGGACGGATGCTGCGCGCGTGGCTCGAGCGGCCGCTGCTGTCCCCGGCCGCCATCGGCCGCCGCAGCGGCGCGGTGGCCGAGCTTGTGAAAAACACCGTCGCGCGCGGCGAAATTTCCGAGCTGCTTCGCTCCGTGACGGACTTTGAGCGCATTTTGGGCCGCCTCATCGCCGGCACGGCCAACTGCCGCGACCTCGTCTCGCTCGCCTCCGGCGCCGCGGCGCTGCCGGAGCTCCGCTCGCAGCTTGCCGCGCTCGAAGCGCCGCAGCTATCCGACCTTTCCGGGCGGCTGGACGACCTTGCCGACCTCAGGGCGCTCATCGACCGCGCCGTCGTCGACGAGCCGCCCTTTACCGTCCGCGAGGGCGGCATGATCCGCGCGGGCTATAATGAAGAGCTCGACCGCCTGCACGGCATCATGTCCGGCGGAAACGGCAGCCTGACGGCCGTCGAGACGCGCGAAAAAGCGCGCACCGGCATCCCGAAGCTCAAGGTCGGCTACAACCGCGTGTTCGGCTACTACATTGAGGTCTCCAAAGCCTTCGCAGATCAGGTGCCGGAGGACTACATCCGCAAGCAGACGCTCGCAAACTGCGAGCGCTACATCACGCAGGAATTAAAAGAGCTGGAAAACACCATCCTGACGGCGAAAGACCGCATCACGTCGCTCGAGTATGAGCTCTTCTGCGGCCTGCGCGAAGCGCTCACGGCGCAGAGCGCCCGCATCCGCGCCGCGGCCGCGGCCGTGGCCGAGCTTGACACGCTGCTGTCCCTCGCCGACGTGGCCGTTCGGAACGGCTACTGCCGCCCGGAGATCGACCTGTCCGGCCGCATCGAGATCCGCGAGGGCCGCCACCCGGTCGTCGAGCAGATGCTGAGGGGCTCGCTCTTCGTCCCGAACGACACCGTGCTCGGCGCGGAGGGCAATCAGGTCTCCATCCTCACCGGCCCGAACATGGCCGGAAAGTCCACCTACATGCGCCAGGTCGCGCTCATCGTGCTCATGGCGCAGATCGGCTCGTTCGTCCCGGCAAGGTCGGCGCGCATCGGCATCGTCGACCGCATCTTCACGCGCATCGGCGCGTCAGACGACCTCGCGGCCGGGCAGTCGACGTTCATGGTCGAGATGAGCGAGGTCGCCGACATCCTCAAAAACGCGACGCCGAGCAGCCTGCTCATCTTAGACGAGATCGGCCGCGGCACGTCGACCTACGACGGCATGGCCATCGCCCGCGCCGTCCTGGAGTATGCGGCCGACCCGAAGAGGCTCGGCGCAAAGACGCTCTTTGCCACGCACTATCACGAGCTGACCGTGCTCGAGCAGGAGCTGCCGGGCGTGAAAAACTTCAACATCGCCGTGAAAAAGCGCGCGGGGGACATGATCTTCCTGCGGCGCATCGTCCCCGGCGCGGCCGACCGGAGCTACGGCGTCGAGGTCGCAAGGCTCGCGGGGCTTCCAGACCGCGTCGTGACCCGCGCGCGGCAGCTGCTGCGCGAGCTGGAGTCGCAGGGCGTCATGGAGCAGCCCGCCCGCGCCGACGCAGAAGCCGACGAGCCGCAGATCACGATGGACGCCCTCGGCGACGCGGCGCTGCGGGAGCGTCTTGCCGCCGTCACCGTCGAGACGCTCACGCCCATCGAGGCCATGAACGTGCTCTACGAGCTCAAGCAGATGCTCTGAAGATCCATGAAAGGAGGCGCGACATGAAGCGCTACAGCTTAGGCTCGTCCATGACGCAGGCCGAGCAGGTCGCCGGCTGGATCTACCTGCCGTTTTATGTGTTTTTCCTGTCGCTGCTGCTGTCGTGGCTTTTTTCCGCGCTCAGCTGGCCGTCCGGCGTGCGGCTCAACGCCGTGTACTTCGGGCTGAACCTGCTCATCACGCTGCTGATTTTCCACCGGTTTTTGTGGAATTCCCTGTGCAATATCCCGCGCCATTTCTGGAATTTTCTTCAGGCGCTCATTTTGGGCTTCGTGCTCTACTATGCGGCCATGGCCGCGCTCGGCGCGCTGTATTCATGGCTCTTCCCGGGCCTTGTGAACCCGAACAACGCCGCCGTGGACGCTCTTGCGGGCGAGAGCTTCGGCTTTACGGCCGTGATCACCGTGCTCATCGCGCCCATCGTCGAGGAGACGCTCATGCGCGGGCTCGTGTTCGGCTCCGTGCAGAGAAAAAGCCGCGTCTGGGCGTATGTCTGCTCGATTTTGCTGTTCTCGTTTCTCCATGTGTGGCAGTTTTTCGGCGCCGTCCCGGCCGGGACGATCGTGCTGGCCGCGCTGGAGTATCTGCCCGCCGGCATCGCGCTCGGCTGGACGTATGAAAAGGCCGGGAACCTGTGGGCGCCCATTCTGCTCCACATGGCCGTCAACGCCGTGTCGCTCGGCCTGCTGCGCCTGCCGGCGGTGCTCGGCTGATTTTTACCGCAACGTAAGGAAGGAGGCGGCGCCTTGGCCGTCATTGCACAATTATCCCAGCACGTCGCCGACCTCATCGCGGCCGGCGAGGTCGTCGAGCGGCCGTCCTCGGCCGTGAAGGAGCTGGTCGAAAACGCCGTCGACGCCGGCGCGAGGAACATCGCCGTCGAGATCCAGAACGGCGGGATGCGCTTTCTGCGCGTGACGGACGACGGCTGCGGCATGGCGCCCGACGACGCGCCGACGGCGTTTTTGCGCCACGCGACGAGCAAGCTGCGCCGCGCCGAGGACTTAGGCGCCATCGGCACGCTCGGCTTCCGCGGCGAGGCGCTCGCGGCCATCTCGGCCGTCTCGCGCATCGACCTGATGACCTGCCGCCCCGGCGACGAATGCGGCACGGCGCTGCATTTAGAGGCCGGCGTCGTCACCGACAACGCGCCCGCCGGCTGCCCGGCGGGCACGACGATCGTCGTGCGCGACCTGTTTTTCAACACGCCCGCGCGCATGAAGTTCATGAAGCGCGACAGCGCCGAGGGCGCGGCGTGCTTTTCCGTCGTGCAGCGGCAGGCGCTCGCGCACCCGGAGATCGCCTTCCGCTTCCTGCGCGACGGCGCGGAGCTATTATCCACGCCCGGCGACGGGGAGCTCAAGAGCGCCGTGTACTGCGTCCTCGGCCGCCAGACGGCGGCGGATATGCTCGCGGTGGACAGCCGGTGGGAGCAGTATGCCGTCTCCGGCTTTATTTCCCGCCCGACGGCCGCGCGCGGCAACCGCAACTATCAGCACTTTTTCGTCAACGGCCGCTATGTCAAATCCAAGCTCCTGACCGCCGCGCTCGAGGAGGCCTACCGCAACCAGCTCATGCAGGGCCGCTTCCCGGCGTGCGTGCTGCATCTCACCCTGCCCGTCACGCAGGTGGACGTCAACGTCCACCCGGCCAAGACGGAGGTCAAATTCCTCTCCGAGCGCGCGGTGTTCGACTGCGTGCGCTGCGCCGCGCTCGGCGTGCTCGATCTAGCGCCCGGCCGGCCGGAGATGCGCTTAAAGCCCCCGGCCGTGCCCGCATCCAGCGCGCCGCCGGAGAAAAAGGACGGCTTTTTCCGCCGGATGCCCGCGGGCGAGTACGCTTCGCTCGCCGAAAAGCCGGCCGCGCCCGCGCCGTCTGTCCGCGTGCCGCAGACGCAATCCGCCTTCCGCACGGCCGTCCCCGCGTGGCCGAGCGAGCTTGAGCCGCAGGCGAGCGTCCACGAGCAGGTGCAGCTCGTAACGCCCCAGCCCGCGCCAAAGGCGCCCGCGCCGGAGCCGGAGGCGCCGCAGACGGAGCTTCCCGTCCCGACCGCGCCGTACCGCATCGTCGGCGAGGTATTGCAGACGTACATCATCGTCGAGCAGGACGGCAAGGTGCTCTTCATCGACAAGCACGCCGCGCACGAGCGCGTGCTCTTTGAGAAGCTGCGCAAAACGCGCGCGAGCGTCATGAGCCAGGTGCTCATCGAGCCCATCGCGGCCGAGCTTGACCGCGAGGAGGCCGCCGCGCTGCTGGAAAGCGCCGAGCTTTTGCGCGAGTACGGCTACGAGGTCGAGGAGTTCGGCGGCGGCAGCGTCCTCATCCGCCAGATCCCGTCCGACATCGACGCCGGCGACGCGGTCAGCGCGCTGTCCGGCTTTGCCTCGGCGCTTATGGACTCGCGCGCGCTGCCCGCGGAGGAGCGGCGCGACCATCTGCTGCACACCGTCGCCTGCAAGTCGGCCATCAAGGCCGGCTGGATCACGCAGCCGGAGGAGATCGCCGCGCTCGTGCGCGAGGTCCTGACGCGCGACGACATCAAATACTGCCCGCACGGCCGCCCCGTGTGCATCACGCTCACGGAAGGCCAGCTCGAACGCCAGTTCGGCCGGGCCTGAAAAGGAGAGCCTCATGGATCGCGTCATCTGCGTCGTCGGCCCGACGGCCACGGGAAAAACCAAGCTGGCCGTCGCGCTGTGCAGGGAGCTTGGCGGCGAGGTCGTCTCGTGCGACTCCATGCAGCTCTACCGCGGCATGGTCGTCGGCACGGCCGCGCCGACGGAGGAGGAAATGCAGGGCGTCCGGCACCACATGGTCGGCGTCGTCGACCCGCGCGAGCGCTTTTCCGCCGGGCGCTACGTCGAGCTGGCGGGAAGGTGCGTGGATGATATTCTATCGCGCGGGAAGGTGGCCGTCATCGCCGGCGGCACGGGGCTCTACGTCGACAGCCTCGTCGCGGGGCGCGAGTTTGCGCCCTGCCCGCAGACCGGCCGCCGCGAGGCGCTCGAGCGCGAGGCGCTAAAGTCCGGCATCGAGCCGCTGCTCTCCCGCCTGCGCAGCATCGACCCCGACGCCGCCGCGCGGCTGCACCCGTCTGACCGCCGGCGCATCCTCCGCGCGCTGGAGATCTTCGAGGAGACGGGCGTCACCATGACCGAGCACGACCGGCGCACGCGGCTCGTCCCGCCGCGCTACTCACCCGTGTGGATCGGGCTGGATTTTGGAGACCGCGCCGACCTCTACGCCCGCATCGACGCGCGCGTGGACAAGATGATGGAAGACGGCCTCGTTTCCGAGGTGCAGACGCTCCTCGATTCCGGCATCCCGCCGGATGCGACGGCCATGCAGGCCATCGGATATAAAGAGATCGTCCGCGCGCTCGCGGGCGAATATTCCATGGACGAGGCCGTGCGCCTTATCAAGCAGGGTTCGCGCCGCTACGCCAAGCGGCAGCGGACATGGTTCCGCCGCAATCCCGCCGTTTCGTGGATCGAGATGCCGGCGCAGCCCGATTTTTCGCTCGTTCTGGAAGCGGTGCGACCGCTTGTGCCGGGATTCGACCGGCCGTAGCTGGTATGATATGGGTATTACAGAAAGGAAGGTAATACCCATGACAAAACCGGAAAATCTTCAGGACCTGTTCCTCGCCCGCGTCAGGGACGGAAAATGCGCCGTGACGGTGTTTCTCGTCAACGGCTTCCAGCTGCGCGGCGTCATCACCGCCTATGACAACTTCATGATCTGTCTGGACACGGACGGCAAACAGCAGATCATTTACAAGCACGCCGTCTCCACCATCGTGCCGGCGCAGCCGGTCAGTCTGAGCGCCGGGTAAGGAAGCCGCCCTGCCCGGCAAGTTAGGAGTCGCCATGAAGCAGGGCAAAGTTCTCATCCGCGTCATTATGATCCTGTTTTTGTTCGTCGTGCTGTGCTACGTCGGCTACGCCGTGTACGGCGCGCTGCACGACCCGCTCACCACGTCGGTCGTCATCGAGTACGAGGCCGGCGAGGCCTGCTTTACGACGGGCTACGTCCTGCGCGACGAGTCTGTGCTGACCTCGCGCTACCCCATCACCGTGCTCTCGCGCAGCGAGGGCGAGAAGGTCGGCGCGGGGCAGGCCGTCGCCGTCGGCTACCTCGACGACACGGCGCAGCAGCGCCAGAGCCGCATCGACGAACTGACCGCGCAGCTGTCTCAGCTGCGCTACGCCTACTCCACGGAGCTTGCGTTTTCCGACATCGCCGCGCTGGAGGGCCGCATCGCGGGCGACCTTGCCTCCATGGCCGCCTCCGTCAACCGGCGGGACTTCACGGGCGCCGCCACGACGGGCGCGGAGCTGAAAAGCCTCGTCCTGCGCCGGTATTCCGACACGTCGGACGCCGCGACGATCCAGAGCGAGATCACCGAGCTGTCGGCGCAGCTTCAGTCGCTGACCGACCTTGCCGGGAGCGACACGCGCACGATCACGGCCGGCCGCCCCGGCTACTTCTCCGGCAGCGCCGACGGCTTCGAGACGCTGCTGCGCCCGGACGCAATCGACAGCCTGACCGTCCAGACGCTCGAGACGCTCGAAGAATCGGTTGCCCCCCTGCCCGAGGGCGCGTTCGGCAAGCTCATCTCCGGCAACACCTGGTACTACGCGACCGTTGTCCCGAGCGAGTACGCCGCGCAGACCTCGCGCGGCGGCACCGTCACCGTCACGTTCTCGCAGGATCTGGCCGCGGCCGTGACCATGACCGTCGAGCGCATCGGCGCGAGCGAGGGCGGCCGCTGCGTGCTCGTGCTCTCGTGCGACCGGTATATGGCCGACGTGACGCTGCTGCGCCGCGTGAGCGCGGACGTCGTCTTTTCGTCCTATTCCGGGCTGCGCGTGCCCAAAAACGCCATCCGCCTGAGCGAGAGCGGAACGCCCGGCGTGTACGTCCTCGAGGGCTCGACAGCGCGCTGGAAGAGCGTGAGCATCCTCTACGACAACGGCGAAAGCTACGTCGTGGAGCTGGATAAATCCGATACCGCAAACCTCTGGCCGGGCGACGAGGTCATCGTCGAGGCCAAGGGGCTCTACAATGGAAAGGTCGTGCTGGATTCATGAGCATTGCAGAAAACGTCGCCATCGTGCGCGATCAGATGGCCGAGGCGGCCGTGAAGGCCGGGCGCGAGCCGGGCGAGATCCTTCTTTGCGCCGCGACGAAAATGAACGGCGCGGACGCCATTCGTCAGGCCGTGGCCGCGGGCGTGGACGCGTGCGGGGAAAACCGCGTGCAGGAGCTGCTGGAAAAGCTGCCGCAGGGCGCCTACACCGGCGCGCCGGTCCACTTCATCGGCCATCTGCAGAAGAACAAGGCCAAGCAGGTCGTCGGCGCCGTCGACCTCATCGAGTCGGTCGACTCGCCGGAGCTGCTCGCGCTCATCGGCCGCCTCGCGCGCGAGCGCGGCATCCGGCAGGACATCCTGCTCGAGGTGAACATCGGCGGCGAAGAAGCCAAAAGCGGCGTCGCGCCCGAGGCGCTGGCCGAGCTTGCCGCGGCGGCGGCCGACGACCCCGGCGTGCGCCTGCGCGGGCTGATGGCCATCCCGCCCGTCGCCGAAAAACCCGGCGAAAGCCGCCGATATTTCGAGAAAATGTATCAGCTATATGTTGACATAAAGGCGAAAAAATATGATAATAGCGTTATAGACTGCCTTTCTATGGGCATGAGCGGCGATTTCGCCGACGCCATCGCCGCCGGTGCGACGATGGTGCGCATCGGCACGGCCATCTTCGGCGCGCGGGACTACGCGCGGCGATGATTTTCCGCGTCCGCGCAAGCGCTATTCCACGAATCCAATTCGATGATAATACAGGAGGCTCCGTACCATGGGTTTTATGGACGAACTGAAAAAGCTCGCGCGTCCCTACGCCGAAGAGGATGAGGACGATTTTGACGATTACGACGATCTGGGCGCCTCGCCCGTCTCCGGCACGGCTGTGCCGAAGTCCTCGCCGTCGGCGTTTGACGACATCGCGCCCAGCTCATCATCCGGCGACCGCCGCGGCAAGGTCGTGAACATCAACACGACGGCGCAGCTGCAGGTCGTGCTCGTCAAGCCGGACCGCTTCGACAACGTCGCCGACATCGCCGAGCATCTGCGCGACAAGCACGCCGTCGTGCTCAACCTCGAGCAGACGAGCAAGGACGTGGCCCGCCGCCTGGTGGACTTCCTGTCCGGCTGCGCCTACGCGCTCGACGGCAAGATCAAGAAGGTCGCTGTCAGCACCTACATCATCACGCCGTACAACGTCGACATCGTCGGCGACCTCATCGACGAGCTGGAGTCTAGCGGCATGTACTTCTAAGGCCCGGCCGGAGAAAGGATAGATATAAAAATGTTTACACCGCAGGAAGTGCAGGAAAAAACATTTATCAAGGCCGTGTTCGGCGGCTATGATATGCAGTCGGTCGACGAATTCCTCGAGCCGCTCATCGAGGACTATGTCACGCTCTACAAGGAGAACTCCGTTCTCAAGAGCAAGATGAAGGTCCTCGTCGAGAAGCTCGAGGAATACCGCGCGCAGGAGGAGAGCATGAAAAAGGCCATCCTCGCCGCGCAGAAGACGTCCGACGAGATGATTGCCGAGACGGAAAAGCGCTGCGCGCGTATGCTCTCGGACGCCGAGGGCACCGCCCGCACCAAGACGGCCAGCGTCCAGCACGAGATCGACGGCGCCGAGGAGCGCGTCGCCTCCGCCCGCCGCGTCGCGCAGGACTTCATCGCGCAGATCGAGCAGCAGGTGCAGCTGCACCTAAACGCGCTCGAGTCGCTCAAGCGCATGGACCTAAACCCCGCCGTCGCGCCGAAAAAGCCCTATGATTTCGAGACGGAGGCCGACGAGAGCCGCGCCCCGGCCGCTGTCGCCCGCGAGATCGGGCAGTCCGTCGACTGCATCGTCGGCCAGACGCCCCAGCCGGCCGACCCGGCCGCCACGCGCGTCATGGAGCCCATCACGGACGCCGACCTGCAAAACGCGCGCTTTTCCGACCTGAAATTCGGCAAGAATTACGACCCGCACACCGCGGGCTGAGCGTTTTTCCCGCAACCATACCGCCAAACCGGCCGTGAACAGGACGCGTGCCCGGATCTGCCCTCCCCCAGAGAGCCGCCCATTTTGCTGCAAGGGCGGCGGAGCGCAGCCGGCGCATATCCCCTGTGAGCCGCAGACCGAACGGGCCAGTCCCCATTAGGCTCTGCCGGGTGTTCCCGTTACAGAACAGCCAAAGTGGCCGGGCGCGCCCGGCAACGAGAGTGGTACCGCAGAGGTCAGCCGCCTTTGTCTCTCACCGAAGAGACAAGGGCGGCTTTTATTTGGAAAATTTTTGATTGGAGGACTCCAACGTGGACTATAACAAAACTGTCAACCTGCCCAAGACCGACTTCCCCATGCGCGCCGGCCTGCCCAAGCGCGAGCCGGGTATGCTCGAGACGTTCTATGAGAAGGACGTCTACGGAAAAATGATGAAGAAGAACGAGGGCAAGCCCCTGTTCATCCTGCACGACGGCCCGCCGTATGCCAACGGCGACATCCACATCGGCACGGCGCTCAACAAGATCCTCAAGGACTTCATCGTCAAGTACCGCAACATGACCGGCTATCAGGCGCCCTACGTCCCCGGCTGGGACACGCACGGCCTGCCGATCGAGAGCGCCATCCTCAAAAAGACGAAGCTCCGCCGCGACGAGATGACGACGACGGAGTTCCGCGAGCAGTGCAAGCAGTTCGCCCTCTCGTTTGTCGACCGCCAGCGCACCGAGTTCAAGCGCCTCGGCGTCCTCGGCGACTGGGACAACCCGTACCTGACCTTGAAGCCCGCGTTCGAGGCCGAGCAGATCCGCGTCTTCGGCGAGATGGCCAAGAAGGGCTACATCTACAAGGGCCTCAAGCCCGTCTACTGGTGCCCGTCGGACGAGACGGCGCTGGCCGAGGCCGAGATCGAGTACGCCGACGACCCCGTCACGACGCTGTTCGTCAAGTTCCGCGTCGCCGACGACCTGGGCAGGCTCTCCGGCAAGGTCGACCTTGCGAGCACCTACTTCGTCATCTGGACGACGACGGCGTGGACGCTTCCCGGCAACCAGGCCATCTGCCTCAACGCCGACTTTGACTATTCCGTCGTCCGCGCGTCGAACGGCGAGACCTATATCATGGCCAAGGAGCTTGCTGAGAGCGTTCTGGCCAAGGCCGGCCTCACGGCCGAGGAGACGGTCTGCACCATGCGCGGGTCGGACTTTGAGCTTATGACGGCGCAGCACCCGCTCTTTGAAGACCGCAAGTCGCTCGTCATCAACGGCGCGCACGTCACGCTCGACGCCGGCACCGGCTGCGTCCACACCGCCCCGGCCTACGGCGCGGACGACTTTGCCATCTGCAAAAAGTACCCGCAGCTCGACACCTCCGGCAGCATGGACGTCAACGTCAACGCCAAGGGCGTGTTCATCGCCTCGGCGCGCCAATACGAGGGGCTGCACGTGTTCAAGGCGGCCGAGCCGATCATCGCCGACCTGAAAGAAAGCGGCGCGCTTCTGCACGCGGAGGACATTGTCCACTCCTACCCGCACTGCTGGCGCTGCAAGAAGCCGGTCATCTTCCGCGCGACCGAGCAGTGGTTCTGCTCCGTCGACGCCATCAAGCAGCAGGCCGTTGACGCCTGCGACGGCATCACCTGGTACCCCGACTGGGGCAAGGAGCGCATGACGAGCATGATCCGCGAGCGCTCGGACTGGTGCATCTCGCGCCAGCGCACATGGGGCGTGCCGATCCCGATCTTCTACTGCGCCCACTGCGGCAAGCCCGTCGTGAATGACGCGACGATCGAGCGCGTGGCGGAGCTGTTCCGCGAGAAAGGCTCGAACTGCTGGTTTGAGATGGACGCGGGCGAGCTTCTGCCCGAGGGCTTCACCTGCCCGGAGTGCGGCGGGAGCGAGTTTACGAAGGAGTCGGACATCATGGACGTCTGGTTCGACTCCGGCTCGTCGCACATGGCCGTCCTGCGCCAGCGCCCCGAGCTTCGCTGGCCGGCCGACGTGTACCTCGAGGGCGGCGACCAGTACCGCGGCTGGTTCCAGAGCTCCATGCTCACCTCCGTCGCCGTGACCGGTCAGGCTCCGTACAAGACGATCATCACCCACGGCTGGACCGTCGACGGCGAGGGCCGCGCCATGCACAAGTCCCTCGGCAACGCCGTCGCGCCCGAGGAGGTCATCAAGGACTACGGCGCCGACCTGCTGCGCCTGTGGGTCGCCTCGTCGGACTACCGCCAGGATATGCGCATCTCCAAGGAGATCCTCAAGCAGCTGTCCGACTCCTACCTCAAGATCCGCAACACCGCGCGCTATATGATCGGCAACCTCGCCGGCTTCGACCCGGATGCGCGCGTGCCGTTTGCCGAGATGACCGCGCTCGACCAGTGGGCCGTCGTCCAGTTCAACCGCCTCACGGCCAAGGTCCGCGCGAACTACGAGACCTATGAGTTCCACCCGACGTTCCACGCCATCCGCGCCTTCTGCACGGTCGAGATGTCGAGCTTCTACCTCGACGTCATCAAAGACCGCCTCTACTGCGCCGGCCGCGACAGCTTCGAGCGCCGCTCGGCCCAGTCGGCCATGTACACGATCTTGGACGGCATGGTGCGCCTGCTCGCGCCGATCCTCGCCTTTACGAGCGAGGAGATCTGGCAGGCCATGCCGCACGGCTCCGACGCCGACGCCTACGCCGTCCTGCTCAACCAGATGCCGGACTACGACCCGGCCGTCGACTTCGCACCCGGCATGGAGGAAAAGTGGGATCAGCTGCTGAAGCTCCGCACCGTCGTCAACAAGGCCCTTGAGCTTGCCCGCGCCGAGAAGAGGATCGGCAAGAACCTTGACGCCGAGGTCACGGTCTACGCCGGTGACACCGTCATCCCCGCGCTTTCCGACCTTGCGCTGTACGATCTTTGCATCGTCTCGGGCCTCACCGTCGTCCCCGCCGCCGGCGAGGGCTACGAGGGCGAGGAGCTGCCCGGCGTCCGCGTCGCCGTCGCGGCAAGCGAGGCGCCGAAGTGCCCGCGCTGCTGGAAGCACACCGCCCCGGCAGACGGCGAGCTCTGCCCGCGCTGCGCCGAGGTCGTCTCCAAAATGGACCTGTCCGAGCTGGACGTGTAAGACGGCCGCTCACAAGGCTCCCCGCGGGGGCGTGCGCTGCACGCCCCCGCTTTTTTTGCCGCCGGCCGGCGCAGAAAAATCCCCGCCGGGACGGCCCGGCGGGGAAGCGATCATCCGATGCGGTAGTACGGCTCCTCGACGCCGACGTCAAAGACCTGCAGGTCGCTGCGGACGTTGACGAGCGGGCGCAGCCCGACGACGTCGTTGTTGGCGTAGGTGTACGAGAGCGCCCCATACGGGCTGTACACGCGCTCTAAAAAGCCGTAGAGCGTGCTCGGCGTGCGCAGGTAGTACCACCAGCCGAACTTCGGGTCGTACAGCTGCGCCTGATCAAAGCGCAGCCCCTTCTCCGGCTCCTCGGGGTTCCAGCTGCGGCCGTAGCGCTCTAATTGATCGGCGCTCGGCGTGGCTTTGAAGATGTAGTGGTCGTAGAAAATGGGAAGCGGCCGGCCCTCGGCGATGCCGAGCTCGTCGCCCTTGTTCATCTCCGTCCGGCTGGGCAGGAAGACGGCGGCGCGGACAGCCTGCAGCTCGCCCTGCCCGCGGCCGGTGCGCACGAGCACCGGGATGTCCGTCTGCACGAGCGCGTCCTTTAAGGCCGCGCCGAGGCGCGTCAGGAAGCCCGGCTCATTTTCATACGGATGCTCGCCGTAGCGAAGATTTTCCGCCGCGGGCGGCGCGTCGAGCTCGTGGGCGGGCGTGTACCAGTGCTCCTCGTCGGAATTTAAGTACCGGTGCAGATTGCTCAGAATATAGTTGTTGCTGCCGAAGCGGTCGGTCGATTCGTAGGGGTAGCGCCGCTTCTTGCCCGGCTCGGCCGCGTCGAGCGCGCGCACGCCGATGACGTGCTTGCAAAGCAGCGTCGTGATGCCGGGGCCGTAGTGATCCTGCGCGGCGATGCGGAATTCAATGCCGCTTCCCGGATCGTAGAGCTTGCGGCCGTAGCCGATGGAGCCGATGTTCATTCCTGCCCCTCCTTTTCGCGGTTGGCCTTCGCGGCGGCGACCATGTCCTCGCCGGCCTTGCGGGCCATGGCGCGGGCGGCTTCTTCGCCATATCGCTCGGCGAGGACGTCCTGCTTGCAGTGGTGGAAGTGGCAGTGCTCGCCGAGGCCGAGCACGCCGAGGGCGCGGTTTAGCTCCGCGTGGTGCTGCGAGCAGTAGTCGCAGAAGCCGTGCAGCGGGCAGGTGCGCGTCGGGCACGGGCAGTTCGGGTTCATGCGCAGATCCTCGGGGATGATGGACGAGCTGTTCTCCATGCCCGGCTCGTTCGGGCTGAGCGTATGGCCGGGGATGAGGCCGTGCTCGATGAGCATCCTCGCGTGCTTATTTTCCTCCATAGGTCGCGTCTCCTTTCCCCGCGCCCTGTGCAGATGCACAAAAAGCGCGGGCTGCGGCTTGGCCGCTGTGGATAAATTGTACCAGCCCGCGCGGGCGCTGTCAAAGGAAAAGTTCGCGGCCGCACGGTAGTTACACGAACTTTTGAGGGACATAGAGCGCCTGCAAAACGGAGAAAAGCTGCCGGAACGGCCGCATGAAGTTCCACACGCCGACGCCCGCGAGGCCAAGCGTGCCGATGAGCGAGAGCTTGGACAGCGCGCTGCGCGCGTCCTCGAACCAGACCTCGTGTACCTGACCGGCCTTCGTGTAGTGAAAATATGGCGTCGCGCTCGTCTCGTCATATTGGATCTCCGCGCCGGCCTCCACCGCAAGACGCACCGCGTCCTCGCTGCCGATGGACTTTGCGCGCGACTGCCCCGCGTGGTACGGCAGCGTCCAGTCGTAGGCGTAGTTCGGAAAGCCCATTAGAATTTTTTCCGGTGGCATCTCCGTTTTCGCAAATTCCAGCACGCGGCGCACGGAGATAAGCGGCGCGACGGCCATCGGCGGGCCGTAGGTGTAGCCCCACTCGTAGGTCATCACGAGCACGGCGTCCGCCGCCGCGCCGAGCAGGGCGTAGTCGTGCCCCTCGTACAAAACGCCCGGCTGAGCGCGCGAGGCTTTCGGCGCGGCCGCGGCGATGCACAGCCCGCCGAGCGCCCGCACCCGCGCGCGCAGGCCGGAGACGAACGCGGCGTAAGCATCCGCATTTTCCGCGCCGAGGTACTCAAAGTCGACGTCGACGCCGTCGTAGCCGCCCTGCACCATCTGCAAAATGACCGCGTCCTCGAGCGCGCCGCGCGCGGCCGCGTCGCCGAGCACCGCCGCGGCCAGCTCCGACGAAAATCCGCCCTCCTCCGTCAGCGTGGAAAGATGCAGCAGCGCCCCGGCCTGATAGCGGTGGGCGAGGCGGACGAGCGCCTCGTCCTCGAGGTCGACGAGCGCGCCGGCCGGCGTGAAGCCGTAGGTGAACGGCGCAAGGTACGTCGCATACGGCAAAATTCCGCGCAGCGTCTCCTCGTCCGCGAACGGGTAGGCGTAGCCCGTCACGAGCGCGCGGCGCTCCGGGCTTCCGCGGTAGCGCAGGACGAGCACCTGCCCCGGGTAGAGCGCCGGCCGGCCGACGAGATTCGGGTTGCGCTGGTAGAGCTCCGTCACGCCGAGCCCGGCGCGATTTGCGACGGAAAAGAGCGTGTCGCCCGCGCGGACCGTGTAAAGCGCCTCCGGAAATAAGATCAGCAGGCTCTGCCCGACCGCGAGGCGGTACGGCTCCGTCAGCCCGTTGAGCCGCGCGAGGATGCCCGGCGCGACGCCGTATTCGCGCGCGATGGAGTAGAGCGTCTGGCCGGGCGACACGGTGTGGATGGCCATCTCGGTCATGGAGTTCATCACCTCCCGGCAGTCTATGCCGCCCGCGCGCGGGAAATGATAGAAATTTTGAAATTGGGCTTGACTTTTCGCCGGGAATTTTATATAATCAGTCTTGCTTTTTGAGCGTGCTGGTATAGCTCAGTTGGTAGAGCAGCTGATTTGTAATCAGCAGGTCGGGGGTTCGAGTCCGTCTACCAGCTCCAATCCGGCTTTTCCGCTTGAAGGGCGTCATATGTGGGGGTGTTCCCGAGTGGCCAAAGGGGGCAGACTGTAAATCTGTTGACTGTGTCTACGGTGGTTCGAATCCACCCGCCCCCACCAAGTCCTGAAACCGCTTGATTTTCAAGGGTTTCAGGACTTTTTCTATACCCGAACCCATGTCAAAATCCGTCATGGATGATAAACCAAAATCAATGTTTTGATGTCAGAAATGATGTCAGGAAAAGCGCACCGCCTCGAAGATGCTCAAGGCGATGCGCTCTTTTTATGTAGTTCCTGCCCGCACGATCATTGCGGCGACCTGCGCCCTTGTGGCGTAGCCGCCGGGGCGGGAGCCGTCGGTGATGCCGCGGGTGATGGCGGTCTGCCATTCGTCCGCGAGCGCGGCGGACACGCTCGTGTTCTGCCCCTTGAGTGCAGCGGCCAGCTCCTCACGGACGATGGCGCGCAGCTGCTGCTCGGTCATGTCGATCTCCTCCTTTACCATGGTCAGAAAGCGCGCCCACGCCGCGCTGTCGCGCACGAGCGGCTCGGGGCAGAGCTTGCCCGTGACGTCGTAGTGGCGGATGACGCTTCCCTCGCTCAGGCCGTACCTCGTCAGAAGCTGCCGGACGAGCGCGGCGGCGCGTCTTTGCGTTGCCTCCGGGATCGTGTATTTCCCGGAAATCTTCCGCGAGCACAGCTCGATGCCAATGCTGTTGGCGTTGCGGCAGGTCGGGTGGCGGTAGCGCTGCCCGGCCTCCGCGCCGCAGTGCCAGGCGGTGTCGGTTTCCGCGACGGACTGCCAGACCTCGCGCTCGTCGACGAAATAGTGCGCGCTCGTGCGCAGATTCCGCGTGCGGAAGTAATTGCAGTTGCCCTTGGCCGTGTCGCCGTCGCCGGCCGTGTAGTGGATGACGATAAACGTGATCTTCTGCGCCCGGCCGCGGCGGTAGTTGCTCGCGTCGGCAAGCAGCCGGTTCATTCGCGCACCGCCTGCGTTCCGAAGTAGAACGCGATGACCGTCGTGAACACGGTCAGAAATTCCTGCCCGCTCAGCCGGCCCTGCACACACAGGGCGGCGAACACCGCCGTCATCGTCACCGTGACGATGGACTTGACCGTGAGCAGCTTCGCCAGCCGCTCGATGATGGACTTGCTCATATATAACCTCCTATCTGCTTTACTGTGCCTGTTCCAGATCTGCGATCCTGTGGTTGATCACCTTGATCTGCTCCTCTACGACCGGCATCCGCCTTGCAAAGCCGTTGTGCTCGCGCACCTCGCGCGTGAGCTCCTCGAGCTTCGCCTCCGTCACGGCCTGCGACGTCCGGATGCTCGCCTCCGTGCTCCGCACCGTCGCCCGGCTCGAGATCACCACCCCGATCAGGGCCAGAGCCCCCGTAACCGCCGATGCAATGATTGCCTCCATCCCTGCTTCTCCCCTTGTGTAATGTCTTTCCGGCAGCAAAAAGCCGCCCTGTCACTTGACAAGGCGGCCGGCACAGTGATATATTGACGATAGAAACGGGCGCTGCTGCAAAGCGGTCAGCCCTAAGAAGTCAAAACAGCTAAACTATGTTGACCGCTTGGGTACCAGCCGAGCGGTCAACACGCTTTTGGGGATATGTAGATCATGACCGCAAGGATCACGAAGAAGCATACCGCAAGCCGAAGGGCTTTCGCCCATCGCCTGTTTCCCATCGGCACCACCTCCTTTTGCAAGGAAGTGGCTGACCGCCTTTTTATGTAGCAGCGCCCTGCCCCTCTCGGAGCCCTATCATCGTATCACGCGCGCCATACCTTGTCAATTTCCGCCGCCCTCCGGGGCGGCTTTTTATGTCGCCGTAAAGTCTGTGTATCCGATTGACAGCGGGATTGCTATTGCGTTGGCATATCCGCTGCTTTGCGGATACCTCGCCAGCGACGAGTTTGAAAGTATACTTTGCCCAACACAGACACATATATTGCTGTTATCGGTTACGTCCGGGTACCACAAATATGTTGTATTTTCCGTCATGGCGTTATTGAAAAACACAAGCGTCGTCCCCGAATAAAACCCAACGTACTGACCCTTTTCAATCTCAACAGTTTCCTTCGTTCTCGCATCAACCCATACGCCATCCGAAATGCCTTCATACACCTTGAGAAAAGCTGTTTTGCCCGACAATGCAGCTCTCCCTGTCACATTAATTCCTGCTTTGCTTGTAAACGTCTTTCCGGCAAGGACATCGTCAGCGGTCGCATCGCCAAATTTGTACTTCTGTGTATCCCCATCAATAAACGCATACTTTTCAAACGCATGCATCTCACTAACCCTGAGTCTGACGCGAAAGGTCGAATCGAACGTGCCAGGCTCAGAAATCGTACACACAATCGCATCTGTTAAGTTTTTTGTGTTGGCGAAATGCTTACCTTTTGCTGTTTTCGGCACTGCCCCCGTAATCAGCTCGCCTGCGGCGTCATACGCGGTTACGCCCTCGACCATATCGTCTGCCGTTACTGTAGCTTTCGAGAGGTCCACCCCCCCCGATTTGTAAATATTAGGGTTTACAATCATGCCGTTTTCACCTCATTGTTTTTCTGCGTATGTATTCAGCCACGTCAAGAGATCCCCATCTGGCGCAGTGAAGAAATACAGCGTTCTATACGTCTGGTCCTTCCAGCTGTTTTGCAGGACGACTCCGTTTTGTATGTTGCGGCGCCAGTTGTATACGCTTGTCACAGAAGAGTTCTTATCCTTGTACCAGATGTAGTTTATTTGAAAAATCGCCTGTTGAGCCTTGCCCACTTGTATTTTCTCAAATACCTGGCCCGCCGAGAAAAACAGGATCCTCGTTTCTGCCAGCGAATTGATTGGAAGCTCAGAATCAGAGAACTCACGAATGATCCACTTATTGTTGGTAGGCGGTGTAATCGCGAGCTCCTTAAAATCGCATTGCTTAATCATAGACCTCTCCCTCAGCTTCGCTCAATATGACTACCGTAGTAAAGCTGGTGCCGGAGTTCATTTTGAAGCCGCACTCCAGCTTCAGGCTCTTTTCCATCAGGAACGTGTAGTGAACTCGATCCAGGCCTCTCACATTCGTATGGAATACCACTTGCTTGCCGCAATATATTATCTGGCAAGTCCCATATTGCTGACTTGGCGGACCGCCTGCAACCGCAGACACCGTCACGCACTTGTGCTGAGGAACAAACGCCGTTTCGCCGGGCTTGACTGAAACATCTATGTCATAATAGGTCGACTCTGCCCGGTTGATAAGCATATAGGTTTTCGGTGCGGTCGGATTCGCGATCATAGCGGCGTCGCTCCTTGTATAGCCACGCATACGACGATGGCCTCCGTCGGATTCGTCGATGCTGTGAACGTCAGCGTGCCAGCGCCCTGCGCTGTACAGAGGATCCCCGCGGCGTTGTACGCCGCCATAGACGCCATCGCAGGCGCTGGCGTAATCACCTGCTGCAGTTCGTCGGCCACGACGCCCGTGACAGCGACCGTCTGCGTCTTGGCTGTCGCATCCCATCCGGCCGCAGTGAGCGTGACCGTCTGCGTCGTCACGGCCGGCGCCGCGCCGATCGACTGCGGAGAGACAGGATCCGATCCGCCTACCGCATGGGTCGCTGCGTGCGCGCCCGATGCCGCGGAGTGCGTCCCGACGATTGTCTCCCCGGCGGCGTTGTGCGCCGTTACGCCCTCAAGCAAGCTCTCGGGCGTGACGGTGTCCTGTGTCAGATCCAGCGCGGTTGCGCCGTTGATCTCGACTTTGTTGACAGCCATGGCTTATGCACCTACCTTGAGCGTCTGACCTCCCGCATCGTTGTCCGTGTAGGTCACGGGGATTGCCGCCACCTTGACGGAGGACAAGCAGTTGTAGGTCTCGTCCGGGAGGATCTCCTGCTGGGCAAAAGTCGGCGTGACCGTTTTGGCCTGTGCTTTCATATTCTCACTACCGGACATGGAGCCCTCGACGCCGAGCACCGTGATGCCCTCGCGGATGTTGGCCGGGATGAGCTTGGCCGCTTCCGTGTCGGCGATCTTCGCGCTGCCGCTGCCGTCGTGGAAGCCCATGGGGATCGTGACCGGTGTACTCTTATCTGTAATGTCGAGCGCCTTCGCGCCATTGTTCGGCATGGTGCCGGTCTTGACGCTGCCGCCAGCGCCGAACGTCTTGCCCTTGAGGACCTCGGCCGGCGCCGTCGTAATGTCCGACGTATCGGTGTCAAACGTGCTGGTGCCGACGATCGGCGCGCCGGTCTTGTCGTGCGCCTTGATCCCCGCCGCCAGCTTGTCGGCGGTGATGTCGTCACCGGTGAGGTCAAGCTTTGTCTCGCTGCCGATGATGATCTTGTTGACGTACTGATTAGCCATAATACTCGTCTCCTATAATCAGAGTTTTGCCGCCCTCGGGGTTTGAGACCTCGAACTGCGGAATTTTCAGGACCGTGACGTCCTTTTGCATGAACTTGCCCTCCGTCTGGAGTACGACAGACTCCGAGATCTTGGGCGTGACCTGGTACTCTCCTTCGTACGGCCTGCCGATAGCTTTTCCTGCCAGCTCGGCGGTCAGCTCCGGGCGGGCGCGAAGCTCGACGATGAGGCGGCCATCAGCCCACTGTTTTTGCGCCATCACAGCACCGCCTTCGAGCGCGACGCAGCAATGTCGATCTTGCCAAGGCTGACGCCGATGACGTCGCCGCTCTTGAACTTCACGCGGACCTTGCAGTCCGCACCGGCTGCGGAGAGAACGAACGCCTCCTGCTGCGTCAGCCGGAAGATCCAGTCGTCGTCCGAAAATGAGACGCCCTCCGGGTACTTTTTGATAAGCGGGCCGAGCGTGATCTCCACGGTCTCGGCCGTCTCCGGCGTGACCGGCTCGCCGTCGTTTGTGATGTACACGGGGATGCCATACGCATCGCCCTGCATGATGTACATGGGTACAGCCTCCTTTGATCAAACATTGGTCCAGGCGCCCCAGCCAACGCCGTTGAACGTGCGAAATTGGAGCCCATTGCTGATCACGCGGAAATACAGCAAATATCCATTCTGATCGGATACACCGTCAGCGTGATCGGCGCTTTCCGCTGAGCTGACAGTCGGTGTCTGAGGCGCGCCGACCGGGCAGAGGACGATGAACGTGCCGCCGTCCTTGACGAGATAGACGCGCTGCCCGGCCGCGAATTTGCAGTACTGGTTGCACTTATAGTGCTTCCGGCTCGGTTCATTCTCTCCGTCGAACCGTAGCCCGAGTCCGTCGCCGTAGACGGCAGTGACCGTTGCGAACGACGGCGTCTGCACCTCGCGCGGCTCCTGCGCCTGCTGCTCCTGATAGCTTTCTGCAATGTCAGACATAAATTGCCCTCCTGATCGTGTGCGTCATAAGCCCATCCGGCGAGAGCGGGATGGACCAACCGATTTCCTCCCACTTGCCGGACAGCTCTGGGAGACTGATCTCCAGCGTATCGAGCACTTCGTGCCCCGGCACGATGGCCGTCTGGATCTTTGCTGTCTCGGTGCTGATCATCGACTTGAGCTTGAGATTATCGGCATATGCCTGCGCGGCGGCGAGATCTGCTGCGCCGTCAAGCTGCGCAACCGGCGCGACAATGCGGCCGCGCACGGCCGTGGACAGGCGGCTCGTTGGATCGTCGTTGACACTCGTGACGTAGATCGGGTTGCCGGTGTCCAAATTGGACACCGCAACGGGGAATACGTTGTAGGCGTCAAACGTGTCGTCCTCAACCGTGTGCTCGCGCAGGATAATAGCATCGAGGCCGGCCGCGTAGCGGTGCTGCACGTCGCGCAGCACCGGCGAGGTGTACGGCTCGCTGCGCGCGACGCCGTTTGCGTCGAACCATAGTGTAGTGTAGCCGATCTCCTGCAGGAGCGTATTGACGATGGTCAGATAGCTCTCGCCGATTTCCCAGTCCTCGCGGTCAGCGGCGAGTGCAAGCTCGCTCGGCGCGATGATCGCATCCGTGATGCCGCAGCGAGCCAGGATGGTCGCAACGGCGTCGGTGTACATCGTCCCGGCCGCGAAATAGCCGTCTGAGCGGCGCTCGAGCTTGGCACGGTAAACGAGATACGTCAGGTCATAGCCCTCGACGTCGTACGTGACAAGGCCGTCAGCGGAGACGCTGCGCGGCGCCGTCGTCACGACAAACGTCCCAAGCCGTGACCAGACGCCGTCGCACAGGAGCGACACGCGCAGCCGGTCGGTCAGCAGCTGCGCATCATGTGGCAGCAGGAGCGTGCAGGAAATGGACTTTTTGAGCGCGGCCGAGGCCGTGCAGCTGATTTCGCCGCCGGCGAGCGCCTGCACATCGCAATAACGCACGCCGCTGCGCAGCAGCTCGAAGCGGAATTGGTTGCGCCGGATGCCTTTACTCATAGTCGACCGTCTCCCGATATTCCACGCGCGTCAGCTTGAGCTGCACGTCCGTCCGCTTCCAAATGGACTGACTGACGGAGTCAAGCACCGCGTAGTAGGCCGCGTCGCCGCGATCTTTGACGCAGACGATCCTGCCAACAAGCTTGGCCAGCACGGGCAGCGAGTGCGAGGGGATCGTAAAGCTCATGGACGACGTCTGGTCCCGTGCGCCGCACTCAAAGGCCGTCGGGTACGTCTGGCCCGCAAAGTGCTGATACGTCACGGTCGCGCCGAGTTCGCGCGAGATCTCCGGCGGTGAGGCTTTGTGCTTGTAGAGATACACAAAAGGCCCGTCCGCCTCAGCATCAAAGAGGATGCAGCTGCGGATGCGGCTCTCGCCGGAGACGACCGCGCTCTGCGTGTAATTGTCACCCTGCACGCCGAGGATGACGTACTCGTTAACACCGGACGCCGCGCGGTCGAGCCATTGCGTATTGGTCGTTTTTGCGACCGGCTCGCCGTTGCGCAGAACGTAGTACTGATCATACAGATCCGTCGACGCCCACTTGAGCAGGCACGCGCCGAGCTGCGGCAGCGCCTGCAGGTCGATTTCCCCGCCGGGCTCGTTGGCCACGGCGATCTGCGCGCTCGTGCTAGCCCAGAGACCGACGGCGTTGACGATGGCGACCGTGATCGTCGCCGGCCCGTCCGGCAAAAATTGCGGGCAGCGGACGGCCTTGACGGCGCCGTAGCGCTCGCCGGTGTCGTAGACGATGCCCTCCGCCGTCTCAAACGTCACGCGGTAGCCGATCTGCGCGCCGGACTGCCAGGTGACCGTCGGGCGCGGCGTTGCCGTCACGCTGGAGATGATCGGTGCGGCCGGGCGCGCGCGGACGATGACGTCCACGCCCTCGCTCCACGGGCCCGCGGCGCCGTCAGAATTGCTTGTCCGGACGCGCCAGCGCACGGAGCCGGTCGGCAGCGTGCCTGCGGCGATTGTACACTGCTGAGCCGCTCCGCTGACGGAGGCAAGTGCCGACCACGTTGCGCCGCTGTCCGTGGAGCGCTGGAGCTCGGCCGCGCTCTGCGCGCTGCCGGTCGGCGCGTTGTGGTGCCAGGCGAAAACGGCAGCGTCGTCGCCCTGGACGATGGCGTTGGCCGGCGAGAGCTGCGTCGGAGCCTCCGGCGCCGTGTCGACTGTCGTGCAGGTGATCCAGTCCGACGTTGCGCTGACGCCGTGGCAGGTCTTGACCGTCACGCGGTAGTCGATGCCCGTGCTTGAGGACGGGATCGTCCCGGCCGGCAGCGTTACCGAGTCGACCGCGCCGGTGAACGTGACCGTGTGGATCGTCGAGTCTCCGGTCAGCCGCCACTCGAGCTTGCCGCCGTCCTGCGTCGTCGGCGCGCCGGAATAGCTAGGCTCAGCCGAGTACGACCAGCGGAATACCGCGTCCGTCTTTTCGTCCACAAACGCGCCCGCCGCGGGCGACAGGCCCGTCAGCTTCGGCGCGATCTCCTGCCAGACGGCCGTGACCGTCGGCGGATTTGCCCCGGCAGCGCCCTGAATGGAGAGCGTAGCCGTCACGCTGTAGACGAGGTTATTGTAGTAGCCGTCCTGCACGCCCGCGCCGACCTGCAGATATCGAGCGTACCTGTATGAGCCGACGGCACGCTTCCCAACAGACAAATCCTCGAAGCGATAGCCCTCGCGATTCGTGCGGATATAGTACTCGAAGCTCGGCTTCTGCGGGTCCGCCGATGGCCAGAGGTAGCCGTCAAAACTGCCGGACGGCAGCGGGCCGGTCGAGACGTGGTCGCCAGACGGTGTCGCGCCGTCGCCGGACGCAGACTTGCCGGAGATCCAGACGGCAAGCTCGTCCGACACGAGCTTGCGGCTGGCCGCATAGACGCTGCCGAGCAGGTCAAAAACGAGTTCGAGGTAGTTGCCAGTCGTCTCGCCGTACGCACCGGTCTTGGGGTAAAAGCCGGTGATCGCTGTGACTGCCGAGGCTGTCGCACCGGTCAGTTCGGTCTTTTCCTCGCTGCCCCAGACGCGGGAGTAGATTTTTGAGACTCTCAGAGTCTCAGTGATGTCGGCCATACGCTATACCTCCACATAGCCCATCCGGCGGCTCTGGCGCTCGCGTCGGAGCCGCCGCTCGATTTTTACGTACGTGTCGACGTTGTCGACACGGAAAATGTACTGGCTGTTGTCCACGAAGCTCCCTCCGGACTCCGGTCCGGAGCCGGTTTTGTAGATCCGGCTGCCGCGCGGCAGGTCAACGATCTCCGGGCCGTGCTCGCCGACGAGCGTCTGCCCGCCGCGCCAGAAGCTCGTGCCGGTTGCATTGCGCGGGTAGTTGTGCTGTGTCGCCGTGACCTGCGATGAGAGCGAGTTGACAGAGCTGCCGACGCTGTCCATGGCGCTCGTGAGCTGGCTGGACTGGCCAGAGAGCACGGCGATGATGACGCCGAGCGCAATAAGTGCCGCGACTACGCCGAGCACGATGGCAGTCGTCTTGAGCATGGCGGTGTTGGCCGGATTAAACAGCGTCTGTACGCCTTTGACGGCCGTAGAAACCTCCATGACCGTCTTGACGAGCAGGACAAGCGTCGTGATGGTGGTGGTCAGGATGATGAGCGTCTTGAGTACAGGGACCGGGATGCTGCTGATCGTCTGGAACAGCGACGTGAGGATGGGCAGCAGCGCCAGCGCAAGGCTGTTTTTGAGCGCCTCGGACTGCTTGCTCATCTCGTCGAGCTCGTCCTGCAGCGCCCCAAAGCTCTGCAAGGTGTTGGAATCCATGACGTAGCCGACGTCGTGTGCCTGCTCGGCCAGCTCCCTGAGCCGGTCGCTGCCGGCCTCGATGAGCGGATTCAGGTCGCGCGCGGATCTGCCGAAGAGAGACATGGAATAGGCGTCGCGCTCTGTCTCGTTGCGCACGCGGCCAAGCTTGTCGATGACCTCCAGAAACACCTCGTTGGAATCCCGCAGCTGGCCGCGGGCGTCGGTGAACCGGACACCAAGCTGCGCAAATGCCGTCGCGGCGTCGCCCGTGCCGTTGCGCGCAGTGTTCATGTTGCGGATCAGCTTCGTCAGGCTGCCCGTGACCGTGTCGACGGACGTGTCGACGAGATCGGCCATATAGGCAAACTCCTGCAGCGTATCCGTGCTCATGCCGGACGTGGACGAGAGCGTGAGCAGGTCGTCGGCCGCGGCAGCCGTGTTGACCGTCAGTTTGGCCAGCGCCGTCGCCGACGCGCCCAGGATGCCGATGAGCGCTGCGCCGGAGGCCGAGACGCCGTCGAGCTTGTCGATGACGCCCTGCAGCGCGGGCGGGACACTGATGCCCAGCGTGTCCATCGCGCCGTTGATGACGTCAGACAGCGAGGTCATAGACGAGCTGCTGTCTTTGAGCGCCTGCGTATAAGCCTCCTGCTGGCTCTCCATCTTCTGCAGCGTCGTCTGCGCCTTGAGCAGTGCCGTCTGATAGTTCATGGATGCCTTGCTGCCCTCGCCGGTCTTGTCGACGCTGTCCTTGAGCTTCGCAGCGAGCAGCGCGACCTTGTCACGCTGCGACAAGATCGTGTTGGCCAGCGCCTCGCTCTTTGCACGCAGCGCGTCCTGGCTCTGGCCGGCCGCTGCATACTGCGCATTGACAAGGCCCATCTGGGCGTAGTTGACCTTCAGGCCGGCGTTGATCTCGTTGAGGGCTTCGCGATATTCTCGCTCGCCCTCGAGCACGAATTTTGCGTTGATGGTATTCCCGCTCAAAATCTCACCTCCTCGTCAGAGCCCGCCGCCACGCCGTGAAGCTCGCAGTAAATAGCAAACTGCTCCGCGATCTCCGCGGTGCGCATCACGCGGTAATCCAGTCCGGAGTACCCCAGCAGCGTGCAGGCGATATATTGCAGCCGGGCAAAATCGGTAGGTGCTACATCGACTCCATCAAGGTCGACGCCATCTGCTCCAATTGCCCGGCCGTCAAGTTTTTTCGGTCGCCGCCCTGACAATCGAGAAATTCGTCGACGACGGCCTGCACCGTCTCCTCGCGGTTGAGGTCGTCGAGCGTGGCGATCAGGCCGATTTTCTCAGCCGTGAGCGGGTAGTGCGGCACGTCGGCCGAGATATCCCGGCCGTGCAGCACGCGCTCGTAGTCGACGGCGGCGTTGATGAGCAACGCGATCTGGTAGAGGTCGTTCTCCCGGTCGCCAAGGTAGCGCTTGAGCGCGAGCTTTTTCTCGCGCTCGACGAGCTGCTCCGTCTGGCCCTCGTTCAGGCCGCGCTGCTCTGCTGTCTCGCGGGCGGCGGCCTCGGCGGAGAGGATCGCGTCGTTATACCGGCGCGTCACCTCAGCGTCGACCGTCACAGTGGCATGGATCGGATACTCGATCCCGCCGAGCGTAATGTGCCGCATCGCTTAGTCCCCCTTGACGTTGAGCAGCTCCTTGAGCTTCGTCAGCGCCGCCTCGAACGTCGAATAGTCCTGCTTGAAGCGCACATTGCCGGAGGCGTTGGCATACGCCGTGCCGGAAAGCGAGTGCGTCTTGAAGCTGACGGTCTTCTCCTTGGTGGCGAAGTCGTCGTCCGGCGCGCCGAATTTGACCTTGTAGTAGCAGACGACGCGGTAGAACGTCACCTTGTTGCGCACGCCGACGCCGATGGCGCCATAGCGCACAAACGGCGCCGAGTCGTTCTCGCCGACCGTCATGCCGCCGTCAGCCGAATACGTGTGCCCGCCGAGCGCAGCCTCGTCCGCGACCTGCAGCTGCGACAGCTCGATCTTGACCGAGCCCGTGACGGACGACTCGCTCTCCTCGAGCGTGTCGCCGGCGTAGAGCTCCGTGTCGTCCGAGCCGGGCGTGCCGGTAAACGCGACGACGTGGTTGGTCAGCACGCCGGCGCCGAGCGCTTCGGTCGCCGGAGATCCGTCGCCGGGGTCCGTGATGGTCAGGACGCAGTAGCCCTGCCGATTGTGGCCTTTCATTGCCATGGGATATCATCCTTTCTTACTGATTTCCTGGTTGTAGGCATTCTGCACGGCCGTCATGACCTCGCCCTCGCAGCGGCGCATTGCGGTGCCAATGACGTCGGTAGCCGGCTGCTTGGATGATCCGTAGGTCATGACAGCAAGCTTCACGCCGTTTTTGATGCCGCGCTCGTCCTTGCCCGTCGGCTTGACGAGGCCGTAGTGCGCATTTCCATGCTTGAACGCCTTGGATTTCTGCACCTTCATGCTGCGCCGAAGCGCGCCGGTGCGCTCGTGCCGCGACAGCTCCTGATCAAGGATTTTCTTCATGATCGGCAGCGCGGAATTGACCATCTTGTCGAGTGTCGCGTCCGCCGATGCCCGATTGAGCTGATCAAACAGCCCGCCGGGGTAGTCAAATGAGAGCTTTGCCATTATCCCGCCTCCCAGCGCCATGTATAGTGGATGAGCCCGGTGTCATCCTCGTACTGGACGGCCTCGAGCTCGTAGCCGATAGCGCGCTCGTCGAGCGCGGCCTCCAGCTTGTCGATGAGCGGATCGCGCTCCGTGCGCGTAAAAAGGTGCAGCAGGCCGGAGTCGCTGTATTCCTCCCGCCGGTCGCCTGCGGAGAAGCCGGGGCGGCCGGACTCGCTCCAGACAAGATACGGCGGCTCCGCCTTGGCCGCGAAGTAGTGATAGACGCGATCGGAGCAGGCGCACAGCGCATCCTTGACGTCAGTCAGGCAGCTCATAGACCTGCGTCACCTCCTCGAGCGTGAGATCCATGACCGGAGGCTGCGTATCCTCCGGGTACTGGATCAGGGTGATGCGGTACTGCCGGCCGTCGGCCGGCACCGCAATGTCCTGCTGCGACACAAACGCATGGCGCGGGCAGCGCAGCAGCTTGGAGATCTTGACGTTGGCCTGCGATGCTGCGTAGAACCGCCGGAAGCCGACCGTGCGTTCGTGGTAGCGCAGTGCGACGAGCGGCGTCAGACGCAGATCCGGCGTACTGCCGGGCTCGGCGGCGTTGACCGTCCGGTAAAACCGGACGACGCCGTCGTTAAACGTCTGCGGCGTCATACTGCGTCACCTCCCCGGCCATGTGCAGCGCCATGAGCTCGTCGGCAAAGTCCGCCGAGAAGCTGTGCAGCGCGCCGGCGCGCACATAGCGGCAGTAGTCAAAGAGCAGGGCGCGAGCGTCCGTCTCGGCGGCATAGTCCTGCTCCACGCCCGCGACGCGGTCTAAATACGCGATGCCCCGGGCGACGATGCCGGAGAGCTTCTCGTCTCCGGCGTCGTCGGCCCAGGTGATGTCCAGATAGTTCCGCGCCGCGTCGAGCAGGCCGTCAGGCAAGCTGCTCATGCCGGGCTCCTTACGACTTCGTGACGGTGACCGTGTAGGTCTTCGCCGCCGAGCCGTTTTTCACACTGATCTCCACGACATTCGCGCCGGCGCTCCACGTAGCTGCCGCGCCATTGGAGACGGCCGTGCTGCCGTTTTTGATCGTGATCTCCGCGTCGCCGTCCTTGGCGATGGCCGTGATCGTGTTGCTGGCATTGGTCGTCGCGGCCGTGTACTCGAGCACGTCGCGGTCAAAGGCCGGCGTGAGGGACAGGTTGCCGATGGCGAGCGACGCGAGGCGCGCGTCCGCCGCGCTGTCCGTGGTCTTGACCGTCGGGACGTACGCCTGCAGGCCCGTGATGTCGAGCAGCATAAAGGCGTTTTCGTCGAGCGCCTGGCCGTTGCCGTAAAGGTACGTCAGGTAGACGCGCTGCCGGTTGAGGAAGCGAACGGAGTCGTCGTACTCGATCTTGCCGCCGGACTGCGTGCCGACGCCCATGAAGTAGCGGGACGCGAGGCCGATGATGGCCTTGCCCGCCGGCACGGCGCAGGACTGGAGGACGTGCGTCGGATAGGGGAAGATATCGCGGCTGTACGTGCCGTCGATGGTCTTGGCCGTCGTGGCCGGCATGACGCGCGTGAAGTAGTCCGCCGGGTTGACGAGGAGGATCACATACGGCACCGCGCGGGCCTTGCCATTGCGGTCGACCGCAATGGTCGAGAGCAGACGGCCATAGGTGGCCGGGTCGAGCGCGTCGACGGGGACAGCCGTCTTGAGCGGGTAAACGCCGTCGGACGAGCCCGTGAGTTTGCGGTCCATGCCAATGGGCATCTGCTTGCCGGTGCCGTCGACGATGCCGGCCTCGAGCTGCGTGGCCAGAGCCTCGGTGAGCAGCTGGCGGACATAGTTGTCGATCCACTCCGGGCCGAGCTCGAGGATGTACTTGCCGACCGGGATGAACGCGGTCAGCTGCGCGGCCGTCAGGTCGATCTCGGAGAAGTTGGCCGAAAGCTCGGCCGTCACCTCGTCGCCGAGGTCGCCCCACTTGGCGACGCCGCCGGACGTGGAGACGAGGATGCGCGTCAGCGCGCCGGTGTTCTGGAAGTTGATCTCCGCGAGCAGCGGGTGCTCGCTCGTCAGCTCGTCAAAAACGGCGTCGACGATCGTCTCGGGCATCACGACGTTCGTGTTTGCGAGCGCCTGCTTCGGGTCGGGCGAGCGCCAGATCTGGGCGAGCTGCTCGTAGTACTTGCGCTCGGCGCTCGTCAGCACGCGCAGGCCGCGGGCGGCGAGGACGGCATTGTCCTGCTGCTGGCGCAGCTCCTGCACCTGGTCGAGGATGCCGCCCTGCACGAGGTCGGCAAAATCGTCAAACGCCTGGGAAAATGCCTCGGCGTTGTTCTCGCGCGTGGCGTCGGCCATGCGCTGCAGGATCGCAAGGCGCTCCTGCTGGACCTGGTCTTTGTTCTTCATGGGGTTACTCCTTTCCGAGCCTTGTCAGCTCGCTCAAAAATGTGGATACGGTTTTCTGCTCCGGCTGCGGTGCCGGATCCCTGTCGGCCGCCAGCGCGGCCGACAGCTGCTGACGCAGAGCGCGGTAGTGCTGCACCTGCTGCGCCATCGTTGCGGTCATGGCCTGGAGCCGCTGCGCAAGCTGCTCCGGCTCGCTGACCTCGCCAGCGATCTCGTCGCACAGGCCGTATGCCAGGCAGTCCTGCGCCGGCAGCCATGTTTCGGCGTCCAGCATCCCGGTCAGCTGCTCGAGCGTCAGCTTGTCGCCGGCGCGCTGGAGATAGATCTGCCGGTTGCCCTCCATCATGCGGTCGAGGTCATCGGCGATCTTGCGATGGTCTGCAGCATTGCCGAAACAGCCGTCGCACATGTTGTGCAGCAGCATCATGGAGCCAACGCTCATGATAATCTTGTCGGCCGCCATGGCGATGATGGATGCAATCGAGCACGCAAATCCGTCGATGTAGGCCGTGACCGTCGCCGGATGGCGGCGGAGCTGCGAGTAGATGCCGTAGCCCTCGATTACCGAGCCGCCGACGGAATTGATGTACAGGTTGATCTGCGTGACGTTCGGATACTCAGCCAGCTTGTCGCGGAAGAAATTCGCGCTCGTCTCGCTCGGGATCGTCTCACCGGTCCACCAGTCTACGCCGTCCGGCGCGATCTCGTCGTAGAGATACAGATCAAGTACGCCGGGCTCAGAGGCCCGCTGCTGGAACTCGATCTTCATGCGTTCCTTTTTCACGTCGTGTCACCTCCTTCCGATGCGCCGGCAAGTTCTGCCTCGACGGCCGCGTAATTGCGAGTGAGAAAATGCTTCCACGCCCAGGGCTCGTCGATGAGCGGCTGGCCGGTCAGCGCGCGCAGGTCGTTGACGCAGCAGACGCCGGAGGACAGGAGCTTGTCCACGCCCGATGCGACGGATAGCAGGTCAACATGCCTAATGTTGTTGGTCGAGATCTCGAGGCGGTCGCCGCGCAGATAGGCTTTCTCGCCGTAGCGCTTGCGGTTGATCTCCTCTGCGAGATTGTCGACCAGGGGGTCGAGGCAGAACGTCAGAAACTGCGAGGTGGCCGAGCTGACGTCCTGCACGCTGCCGTTGAGCAGCGAGGCCGGCACGGCAAAGCCGCGCGCCGTGAAATCCGTCACGTCGTCGATCATCGAGCGGATATCGCGCGTCGTGTCGGCGGAATAAGTCTTGTTGCCGAGCTCCGTGTAGCCCATGCCCTTGTAAAGCGGCAGCACGGCGCTCTCGGCCTCTGCAAAGCGCCGGAAGCCGTCGTTTTTGATACGCTCGTACGTCTCGCCAAACTGCTTATCGCCCGCAAGCGTCGTGTCGAGCGTCAGGACGCCCTTGCTGCCGCGGCTGCGGCGGTAGCCCTGCATTCCGTAGGCGATGAGCTGCCCGTAGGACTGATACAGCCGGTCGACGACGGCGCGGGCGCCGCAGTGCGACAGCTCAAAGTAGAGCACGTCGCCCATGTCAAATGTCCGGTCGAACGTAAAATTGCCGACCTGCACCTGTGAGAAGCGGTGTCCATAGAGCGCGTAGTCCGTCCGGGTAAACGCGTCGGCCACATACAGCCGCCCGCCGTGCTCGACGACGAGCGCATCCCGGTTCCAGATCAGCTCGTGGATAAGCTGATGCAAAAAAGCGGTGCTGTTCTGGTTCTGATTCGGCTCGACGTTCCACAGGTACCATTCCGGCCCCTGCACAATCTGGCCGCCGCGGTACGTGCGGAACTCGCACTTACTCAGCGCGTTGCCGAGCAGATTTTCCACGGCAAGCAGCGCCAGCTCGCGGATGGAGCCGTCGGCCAGCAGCTCCGCCTCAACGGCAGCGGCCTCGATCGGCTCGGCCTGCCGGGCGCGAAGCCATTTGAAAAAGTGAAAAGCCATGATCTACCCTCCGTCAGGTGATGATGTCCAGGCGCAAGTCGGCCGGCAGCTGGGCGGCCTCATGCTCGATCGTCATCGCCGCGACGAGCGCCATGAACGGGTCCGTCTTACGGCTCTTGCCCTCGATCTTGCCGTAGTAGAAATTTCCCGTGTCCGTGCCGTCCGCCTTGCCGCGGCGGATGAGCTTGGTGTTATTCGTCGCCCAGCGCAGCACGGGACTGTCGCCCCACGTGAAAAGATGGTTTGTAAAGCAGCTGTCAATGACGGGCTGGATCTTCATGATGTCGCTCGGCCGCAGCAGCTTAAGGTTTTTCGAGGCGAAAGAGAATCCCAGCCGCCGCAGCGGCTCGGAGAGCAGCGCAAAGCGGAAAGAGTCGAGCGCGACGCCTGTCACGGCGTAGGTCTGCGACAGCTCAAGGATGTACTGCTCGATGGCGTCGGCCGGGATCTCCGGCGCGTCGACCGGCGTCAGCAGCCCGGCGTCCGCCCACTCCCGCCAGGGCGCCTTGATGCGGAAGAGATCCGGCGACTGCAGGCAAAGCCAGGAGTGCTGGATGTCGATGCGCTGCTCGCCGAGCCGGAAATGCGCCACGACGGAGGCGCAGTCACGGAACGACGCATAGTCGATGCCGACGGAGCATGGTTTTCCGCGCAGCGCGGCGAGGTCGAGCGGCCGGTTGGTGGCCTTGATGTTTGCCCACTCCGTCACGGCGACGGCAGCATCCGAGCGCGGGCGATTCATGCGCTTGGTGTAGAATCCGCGCTCGACGATCTTGTCGTATGCTTTTTTCGCGGCCTCCTGCTCGATCTGGCGGCGCAGCTCCGGGAGATAGGGCAGCGAGGGGTTGGCCTTGACCCAGAGGGCCGGATCGTCGCACTCCTCATCCGAGTCCATTTCGTAGAGCAGCGGGCACAGCCGGGACGAGGGGATCTCTCCGCGCAGGACGTCATCCGCAATGGCAAGATCGGTGTCGAGCACGCCCTCGCGGACGTGGCCCTGCGTCGTGATTTTGAAGATCCGGCTGTTCGGCCGCTTGCCAAAGCCGGAGGTATACACCTCGATGTTGTCGCCGTTTTCGTACTCGTGCAGCTCATCAAAAATGAGACAGGCCGATCGCTTGCCGTCCTTCGTCCGGGCGTTGGCGGTGTTGTAGCGGATGTAACTGCCGGTCTTCAGGTTGCGGATCTCGGCGAGCGAGCGGTAGAAAAAGCGCCGGCTTTTCGTCCACGTCCGGCCGAGCATCTCGTAGATGTCCATGAAGGACGTCTTGGCCTGGTCTTCGCTGTTGGCCACGATGTCGACGTTGTAGCCGCGGATGCCGTGGTAGTGCGTCGTGAGGTACCAGGCAACGCCGGCAATAAAGCCGTTCTTGCCGGTGCCGCGCCCCATCATGATGAGGAACTCCGTAAAGGTGAGTGAGCCGTCTGGCTCGTAACAGTGGATAAGCGCCAGGACGAAGAGCTCCCACGGAAAGAGTTTCATGCCAAAGTAACGCTCGATGAGCTCGACGGCCTTGTCCGTCTTCGCCGTGTCGACGGTGACGCCGGGGCGCTCAAGGCGGCTCTGGGTCCAGTCCGCCGCCAGCAGCATCCGGCGGCCGGACGGCCCGGCGCGCAGGGACGCGATATAGTCGTCAATGTACCGGCAGCCGGTGTTACATCTCGTCATCCCAGCTGTCGCTCCCTCCGGCAAGCTCGGCGCCCAGGAAGTCGAGGATCTTGAGCATCTGCGCGTTGACCTTGAGCGCATCGGCGATGGACTCGTTCGACCGGACGGTCGTGATGCCGAAGCGGTCGGTCGACTCGACCTTCGCACCGCGCTTTTTGATGTCCGCCAGCAGGCTGCGCTTGATCGTCACGAGCCGCAGATAGTCCTCAATGAGGTCGGTGTACTGCCCGCCGACAAGGCCGGCGCGCTCGCACTGGTCCGTCAGATCCTGCCGCAGCTCACCGATGTTTGGTGCTCTGGCCATCTCCCGCACCTCCTTGCAATTTTTTCGTCCCTCGCGGGCGAGATTTTCTCCGCTGGGAGGCCCGCCCCTCGAGTAGGCGAGCCCTGGATTAAAATCCGATTTTTTCGACCGGGGGTGTCACCATCGCTCCGGCGTGAGCGGCGGCGCGCGTTCCGGCCGTGGCATCCGCTCCGGGTGGCACACGGTTTCGTGGCACGACTTGCACACGGAGATCAGATTGCGCCGCAGTTCGCCCGTCGCCGAATCGCGCACATACGGCGTCAAGCCGTATTGCGGGTACTCGTCCAGATGCCAGACGTGGTGGACGAGCACGGCCGGTGTGTGCTTATGCTCCCGGTTGCGGCAGAGGACGCACTCGTTGTGGTCCAGGCGCAGGATCTGTGCGCGCATCTTCCGCCAGGCGTAGCTGTCGTAGAATGCGATGCGGCTCATCCCGCCGCCCCCTTTGTGTCCGATTCGGACACCGCGAGTCCTCGCGCGTGTCACGGCCGCAGCCGCGTGCGGTCTCCGCGCGCCCAGCCCTGCACGCTGCAGGCGCCGGCCGACTTGCGCTGCGGGCTATCACCTCCGCCGGAAACGCAAAAAAAGAGCCGGAGCCAAATCACAACCGCGCTGGGTTGATCATTGGCTCCGGCTCTCAAAGCACTGGCCCTCGTCGATGTCCACGACGTATTCGCTTTTGCAGTGGCGGCAGTACAGGTGCAGCTGCCGCGCCGATGTGCCAGGCCCGACCTGGATCAGCTTCGATCGGATGGGCTGGCAGGTGGGGCAATACACATACCCCATCTTTACTGGTAACAGTTTACCACGTTTGCGCTGTGTTTGCAATGCTTTTACGCTCCTTTCCACATGGGGATTTCACAAGATATACAGTGTTCCAAGCCAGACAAAAAAGCCTTATTCGGTTTTTCTTCGCCGCGGCCGACAGCGGTTCGGCGCTGGCGGCTCCGGCAGGAGATACTCGAGGTAGCAGTATCGGCCCCACTCATTTTCCACCTGTTCGCGCCGCAGCACGTGCGCGTTGGCGGGCGGCTCGAGCCGCATGGAGCCGCTGACCCACTGCGTCGGCTCAATCTCCGGCTTGGCAAGATTCAGCGACGGAACCCACGTACGCGCGCCGACTTCGGTGTGGCCGTACTCGCGCGGCTCCTTTGTCAGATACTTCGCAAGCTCCTCGTAGCCCCACGCATCGAGCGGAGCAAAATCGAGATCCGTGCCGTGCGGCCAGAGACTGCGCAGTAGCTCATAGTCCGCGCCCGTGCCGTTGAGCACGATATGCGCGTGCAGCCGGCCGTCGCCGTGCTTGTCCTCGATGCAGTACACATATCGCAGATCCTCGCCGCGGGCTCTGCGGTGCGCCCGCAGCTGCGCGAAGAATGCCTTGAGCCGCTTGCGTACAGCCGCGCGATCCGGCGGCAGGTGCGCGTCGTCAAAGGTCAGCGTCGCGACCAGATCGTGCGCGGCAAAATTTGCAGCGAGCACCATCTTGAGCTTCTGCCAGCTGTAGCGATCGTTGAGCCGCTGGCGCGCCGCGCTGCTATGCCGCGACTTTTCCGCACGCGCGCGCGGCGGATCGTTTGGCATCGGCGCATCCCAGAGCGCCTCTCGCACGAGTCGCCCGCCGCGGATGCGCTTATATCGTTGCTTGGCCATGCAGGCCGTCCTCCCAACGGCCCTTTAGGCTCTTTCAGATTTTTCAGTTCAGGCGCCGCCCCGGACGCCCGGCTTCCCTGGTGCCGGGCGCCCGGGATACTTGAGGAGGTTCCAATGCCTCGGGCTTTCGCCCGGGGCGACGCCCGAACGGGCGTCAGAACGGCGCGTCCTCGTCGTCGCCCTCGATGGCGGCATAGTCCTCGCCGGGTGCGGCCGGCGGAGGAGCTACCGCGCCGTCCTGCCTGCGGCTGTCCGCCGGGTAGACGCTCGCAGCGTTGATCTCCCACGAGATGCGCTTATTGCCCTCCTTGTCCGTCCACTTCCGGCTCTGCAGCCGGCCGTCGACGGCGACCATACGGCCCTTGCTCAGATATTTCTGGCAAAAGCTTGCCGTCGGCCCCCACGCCACGACGTCGACGAAGTCAGTCGGCTTCTCACCATCTTCGCTCTTGTAGTCACGGTCGATCGCCAGCGTCAGCGATGCAACAGCCTTGCCCGCCGCCGTCGACCGCAGCTCTGGGTCACGGACAAGCCGCCCGCACCCGACCCATCGGTTCAGCATATTTTTGCCTCCAATTCATAGAATAAAATAAGCTCTCCACCATTGACACGTGCGTTTGCACGTGTTATAATACAGGTAGTTGAGAGAGGTGGTCAAATGAAAAGCTATTCCTCGCGCGAGGTCATCCAGATACTCCGGGCAGACGGATGGTTCGAGGTTGCCTGTGATGGCGATCACCACCAGTTCAAGCATCCGACAAAACCCGGGAAAGTGACCGTGACACATCCGGTCAAGGACATCCCGATCCGAACCCTGAAAAGCATCGAGCGGCAGGCGGGGCTGAAATTCGAGTAAGCCCCGCACCCTCGCACCCTATCTGAAAGGAGCTTTGCCATGTACCCGAACACCTACGCATTTCCTGCGATCCTTTACTATGATCCCGATGGAATCTCTGTCGAATTTCCGGATCTGCCCGGCTGCCTGCCTTGCGCGCAGACCACCGAAGAAGCGTTCCGCAACGCAAAAGAAGCGCTCGGCCTGCATCTGTACGGCATGGAGCAGGACGGCGACCCCATTCCGGCCGCCACGCCGATCCAGGACATTCGCCCGGAGGAGGGCGGCGTGCTCGTTATGATCGAGGTCTTCATGCCGTCCGTACGCGACCGCATCCGCAACCGCGTCGTCAAGAAGACGCTTACCATTCCCGCGTGGCTCAACCGCGAAGCGGAAGCTGCACACGTCAACTTTTCCCAGCTTTTGCAGGATGCCCTGCGCAGCTATCTCGGAGATGCGGCCGGCTGATCTGCAGCGGCTCCTGCCCGATTCCCGGAGGCTCGGCCTCCGGGATTTTTTCTTGAAGGAGCTCGATTGCAGCGCAGAGGATTGCGCAGCCATGGATGCAGCAATTGTGCTCATGGCCGCATCCCATGCAGGCAAGGCTACCGGTCTCGACCTTTAGCCGCCGAAGAGCAAGGATAAGCTCGTTCCTCGTCATGTCTGCACATCCAATCTGCCCTGCGTCTCCGCGAGGGCTCGATATTTCCCATAGCTCATATGGTGCTGGCTGGCCAGCACGGAGATCTCCGCAAGGGTCATGCCGGCGAAGATGCCGACGCTCGCCGTGGAGGCGTGCGGCTTGCCGGCCTTGCAGCGCTCACACAGCCGCGGAGCCCGGCCGGGCTGCTTCCATTCAACTGTCCGGCCGCAGCGCGCGCAGATATGCGGCGTCGGAGATGCGTCATTCTTGCCCATGCTCGTCCTCCTCTTCGGCGTCGCAGGCATCCTCTGGCAGTGGGTACCACCCGAAACACTCAGCGTCAATTGTCACGCCATTGGGCGAGAACCGCCAAGTTTTGAGCTCATTGTCCCACCACGCTATATCAAGCAGCGGCACGTCCTCACAGCAAAACTTGCAATAATAGGGGCCCGACTTAGGCGGCGACTCAATTGTGCCGTCCGCAAATTCCAAAGGCGGCCATTCTGAGGGTGCCTCGCTGCCAGCAGTTTTGACTTCTTCAGGGCGCTCCGTCCGGCCAAGCAGGTAGTCCACAGATACTCCGAGGAAATCGGCCGCGCGGCAGATATGGTCAATGTCATCGCCTGATATGCCGAGCAGCGTTCGACTGAAGCGGCTGATTTTGGAGCCGCGCTCGATGTAGTAATGCGCGATGCCGGCCGCTTCTGCATACTCAAAATCCGAGAAGCCGAGATCTTTCTGCAGACGGCCGTAGACGGTTTCCAGCCGTTTCATCCGGTCGAGGACGTCGCGGTCCCGCTCGGCGGCTTCTGCCTCGCGGCGAGCCGCGTCGTCCTGCTCCTTCTGTTTGGCCTGCTTCTGCGCGGCCTTCGCCGCCGACTTTTCGGCGCTGCACAGGGCGCAGGCGTAGCCGCAGGAGATGAGATACTCGCAGCCTGCGCAGCACTTGGCGCAGGGCGTCGTCAGCATATAGTCGTCCGCCCGATGGCAAATGCGGTTGAGCTTACTGGCGGTGTTCGTGCAAGGGAAATTTGCCTGCTTGGGGCATTGCAGCCCGTCGGTGTACGCCATTTTCTTGCCATAGCGGCCGGCCTTTGACTCGTAGAAATACTTGAGCTGCCGCCCCTTGCGCGCGACGCCGTCGTAGAGCGCCGTCTGATGCCCGACCGGCATCTGGGCGATGGTGTAGGCTGTACTCTCGGCTAGCTCGCCGCTGGCATAGTGTGCGTACCAGTCCGAGATCAGCTTGTCGCGGATGACTTTCAGGCGCGCGAGCTTGGATTTTGAGAGCTTGCACGCCTCGGCGACGTGGTCGCGCATCCTGCCTGGAAACTCGACGCCCTGCTCCTTGAGCTCGTAGAGCAGTGCCTCGACCCGCTCGGCCTGCTTGCCGAGCTCGGCGGACGTCATTGTGCGCGTGTCGCTGTTGGCATAGATGAGCCGCAGCTCTGCCATGGCGGGCGAGACGGCGTCCGCTTCCCGGATGCAGGGGATGCGCCGAAGATCGTCACGGCCGTCATCGACGAGCTTACGGATCGCCGCCCGGCGGCGATGGCCGGAGATGATTGTCACGCGGCCAGGCTCTCCGCTGCGCACGCGCAGCGGCTGCTGCAGGCCGATGAGCTCGATGTTTGCCGCCAGCTCGTCCAGCCCTGACAGCTCGTAGAAATTCTTCGGGTCGTCGTCGATCTGGTCGATGTCGATATACTCGATCTGCTCGCGGGCACCGTCGGTGTCCAAATTGGGCACATTCCCAAGGACCGCCGCGAGGTCAAAGCCTGTCTTAGCCATTGTCTGCACCTCCCCGGACGTACTCGCGCACGAAACGGCGATAGTCGACGCCCGCGCCGCTGCGTGGCGAGTGGATCAGCAGCGGCCGCTGGGCAAATGTCATGCCGTCGACCTTGTCCGAGCGGCGGATCGTCTGCCGGAAGACCGGCAGCGCGCTGCCGCGCAGCAGCTGCTCAGCCTCGGCCGTTGCGTCGTCCGGCGTCCACATCGTAATGAGGCACCCGGCAATTCGCAGCCGCGCGTTGATGCGCCGCATATTGGCGATCTGCCGCGTGAGGTTTGCCATGCCGCGCAGAGAAAAAGCGTCGAGCTTGATCGGCACGATGACCTCATCGGCCGCAAGCAGTGCCGCGGCGGATGCCGCCGAAAAAGCGGGCGGGCAGTCGACGACGACCGTGTCGTACAGATCCAGCTCTGCGCACGCCTCCGTCAGTTCGCGCAGGGCGCCGGGATATGCCGCATGCTGCTCGACCTTGGACAGGTCGAGATCCATCAGCGCATCGCTTGCCGCAAGCAGATCCAGGCGGCGCAGCGGTGTCTGCTGGATGAGCGACGTGCCGCGCAGCGGCCCGAAGTCGCTTGCGCTCCGGGCGAGCATCAGGTCTGCGAGATTTCCGGCGGCCGGGTCGCCGCCGAAGAACTCAGTCGCGTTACACTGGCTGTCCGCGTCGACCAGCAGTACCCGCTGCTTGTGGTCGCACGCAAGCAGCGCGGCCAGATTGACGGCCGTGACCGTCTTGCCGACGCCGCCTTTGAGATTGACGATTGCAATTGTCCTCATGTGTATGTACCCTCCTCAGAATTTGAAGCACTCCCGGATCGTGTGGCCGTTGAGCTGCGCCTCGGCCAGAAAGAACCGGTGGCGATGGTTGATGTAGACGACGCGCCCATTCGCCTTGCGGGCGATCTCACGCCCGCCGAGTGTGCCGCGCACCTGGCCGAAGAAGCACTCCGGCGTCCATGTATAGGGATCTCCGATTTTCATTCGTACCTCCTAAAACGGCAGATCTTCGTCCGGCTCTGCGATTTCGGCAAACGCCATCTGCTTGGCCTCGGCCTCCCGCTGCGCGGCGCGCTCGTCCCGGGCGGCCTGCTTCCCTGCGGCTCGGATGGCCGCCATGGACTCGGAGTAGGTCGGCTTAGCGACGGACATGGTCTGCGTCGCGCCGTCGAAGTCGAGCATGAGCTTCAGGTGCTCGCCGTCTTTGTTCTTGGCGACCTTTAGCACGCGCCGGGACTTGTTGTTGTTGAGATCCTCCGGCCAGAGCAGCATGACAATATCCGCATCCTGCTCAATCTGCCCGGACTCGCGCAGCGACGAGAGCGACGGCGGCATCCGCTTCCCGGATTTGCCCTTCTCTCCGCGGTTGAGCTGTGCCAGCGCTATGACCGTGATCTTGTTCCGCTGCGCCAGCTCGTGCAACGCCATGGAGATCTGCGACACACGTTCGTAAGCCGAGCGGCGCTCGTCACCCCGGACGATCTGGAGATAGTCCACAAATACGACGTCGTAGCGGCGGTTGAGCGCCAGCGCGCGGATGTCGTTGACGGACATGCCGGATGCCTCGATGTAATCAAACGCCAGCTGCGATAGATCCGACGCCGCCTTGCCGACGGCCGCATAGTCTGCGTCGTTCAGGTCCCGATCCTTGATCCTGGACAGCGGGACGCGCGCCATGCTGGCGATCATGCGGTTTGCCAGTTTGTTCGAGCCGGTCTCGAGCGAGAAGTATCCGACACGGTGCTCCGCGACAATGGCGCGCAGCATCTGGAGTGACAGCAGCGTCTTTCCGGACGATGCATAGCCGCCGATGACGATGAAATCGCCTAGCTCCGAGCGCAGCTCGCGGTCGAGCTCCGGCAGGCCAAACTTGAGATAGTTCGGCTTGTTTTGCGCCTTGAGCGAATCCAGGAACTGATTCGCCGCGTCCCATGCAGAGACGACGCGCCAGGCGCGCTGCGGCACCATCATGCCATTGAGCTCGTCCAGAAGCCGGTTTGCCTCGCCGAGATCCTCGACGACCGACATTGCCGCCGCCGTCTCGCGGATCTCGACGATCTGCGCATTGCGGTCGAGGATGCCGCAGTAGTACAGCAGTCCGCCGCCGCTGCCGTGGCATTTATCCAGGCAGGCCCGCAGCACGGGGTCGTACTCGCTGCCAAGCTTTTCGGTTAGCGTAATCGGGTCGATGGGCGCGCCCGCGAAGTGCAGCTCGCGGATGGCGCGGAAGATCGGCGCCGTCGCGCTCTGATCGAAGTGTCGATCCGTCAGGCGGGCGAGCGCCTCGCCGCGGTGCTTGTCGTCGACCATAAGCAGGCCGAGCACCGTGTAGCGCGCGTCGCGCAGGGTCGTCTGGTCGATCATGTGATCGCTCATGGCTAGTACACCTCCGGGTCGTCGTCCCAGCCGCCGGACTCCTCGTCCGGCGCCCCCGGCGCTTTGCGGTCCTCATCTTCCCATCGGCGGCCGTTGAGCCACGTCGACGCATACGGGATCCCGAATCCGGCCTGCCACTCGGGGGACGCCAGCTGGCGTTTGAGCGTCTGAGCCATCTCACGGATGAGCTCGTCGGTCGGCTTGAGCCTGTCCCATGCGCGGATCGCGCTCTGTTTGGCCTCGCCTCGAGGATATGCCGACCAGAAGCGCGCGAAACGATCAGGCTTCCAATCCGGTATGTTGGCAGAGCTATCAACCTGCAGCGGAAGGACCAGGTCAATCCCGTCCGGAATCTCGTCCACATCGCTTCCGCGCAAGAGGACAACGCGAGCATCACACTCACAATGGCGCAGCTTGTACAGGCTTTTCTCCCGAATGCTTGTCCGGCAGAGCTCCATCGCAATTGTTTGACCAGCTTGCTCCGCAAGAATACCAATGCGTCCGGTATAGCGAGGGTCAGGGCTGCGTGCCGGTACTCTTACCTCCGAGCGGCATTCAAACCCTCGCTGCTCCAGCGCTTCCACAACAGCCTTCTTTGCTTTTCCGGCATTGTCTGCAACCCGAAGTTCAGCGACCGCCTCCGCGACCTCGCGGAGGTATGGAGTTATATCTTGTTTATTATTTTCTTGTTTAGTATTTTGTTGTGGCGAGTTTTCCGTGTACGGTGCAGCCGTGTACGGTAAATCAGGACACGGCGCAGCATCTTCTTCTCCGAAATCAAATGCGATATCCGTCAGTATGTAGCCTGCCTTGGCAAACTTACCGCTCTCTCCATGCGGCTGCGGCTTTCGTTTCAGATATCCAGCCGCCTGCAGCTCTGAAACAATCTTGGACATCGTATCCTTGGATACATTGAGCCGATCGGCCATGCCACGAATTGAAAAATCCCAGTCAGGAGGCAGGCTAAGCATTGCAATCAGTGCAAGCCGCGTCGGCATTCTGAGTCTCCCATCCCAGATAAGTTCATTTTGTATGACCGTGAAGTTCCCTCTGCGGCGAACCTCGATTTGGTTGTCTACGGACGCCATTCAAACACATCCTATTCTCTAGAATTTTGACTCTCTGCGTTCCGCCTGCCGCACGCCTGTACCTCATCTGCGCGGCGGTTCCATTCGTCGCAGGTCAGTTCCTCAATTTCCAGCATTGGAATTGTTCCGTATTCTCCATAAGGGTCTGTCCACATACCAAGGAATTGGACATTTTTGCACAGCAGCAGCTCGTCCATCGCCATTGTCCTCCTTTTTACGCCATATTATGGCGTATATTTCAACTCTAGAATATGCCATAATGTGGCGTAAGTCAAGAGTTATTTGGAGGAAGCTATGTTTAAGGACAGATTGCGCGCCGTACGGATCGCACGAGGCTACACTTTGCAGAATACGGCCGATGCCGTAGGTGTCGCGTTGCGTTCCTACCAGAAATATGAGAGCGGCGACAGTGAGCCGCCTTATGCGACTTTAATAGCGCTGGCTGACTATTTGGCCGTCCCTACGGATTTTCTGCTGGAGCGGGATGCGTTTCTCGAATCTCTCGGAGTGTCCGTTGATGTACCCCGAGAAGGTCCTCCAAGGCATCCCAGAGTTCAACGGCGCCAGTAACTTCGCCCGCCTCGATTTTCTGGTAGTACCGAAGGTGAATATCAAGCCACTCAGCAAGCACTTGCTGAGTGAATCCAGCGGCTTTGCGTGCTGTTTTCAGGTTCTCTCTGCACATCCCTCCACCCCCTTGCAAAGCGGATTTGGGTATGGTATACTGAATATGTCCTCATGGTGTAACCCACCGTGAACGCCCTGGTCGATGTACCCGCATCGGCCGGGGCTTTTTCTTTTGTCTGCGGTCATGGCGCGCCTCCTAGTCCCCACACATCAGGCGGGCAAGCGTCGCCTTGCTGACGCGGCAGTGTACAAAAGGGATGTATTTCTTCGCGGTGTTCACGCTGCGAAAGCCCATGACCTGCATGATCTCCGGGATTGTCAGCATGACCCGATCCGGGTACATCTCATTGAGGATCTCCAGATTGGCACGGTAGTCTTCCTTTTCTCTCGGCATCGGGCTACTCCTTTCTCGCCGCACCGTTATACACAACAGCCAGCGCGGCCTGCACGATCTTCTCGATCTTCTTCACGGCCGCGTCAAAGCGCGGCCTTTCGTCTTCGTCAATGAGTCCGTCCTGTGCGATGGCAATGAGCTGCCGGTCGATGCGGTCGTCCGCGAACTCATACACGCAGCTGACGAGCGTCAGCACGGCCTCCGGCAGTTCGAGGGCTCTGGCATCCGGGATGATGCGCCGCGCCATCTCGCTGCTCTCGCGCAGGTGCTGATAGGCAAGATAGCGTGCGTCGTACACGTCCACCATCCGGACGACGACGTCGTTTGCCGGCATCCGCTGTCCGGCCTCATAGTCCGCGAGGCACCGGCATGACACGCCGATCATCTCCGCCGCGCGCTCCTGCGTCAGACCCGCCGCATTCCGGGCGGCCTGATAGATATTTCTGCCGTTTGTCGGCATGGTCTCCGCCTCCTTGGGTTGGTATACTGTAAGTAGATAAGCGGTCATCCCGCCAGATCGTCCGGTGGGGACAGCAGCTCTTTGACGTCGCAATGCAGAATGTTCTCGGCGACGAAATTGAACACGGCTTCATTGATCAGCGAGTTCTTCGAGCGGAACGTCTCCCGCGCGTAGGTCTCAAGTGCCGCGTTCACGCGGCTGCTTGTGCGGAACGTGACCCGAGCGTCATAATTTTTTGTCATCATCGTGACGTCACTCCTTGCCTGTATAATATATCGTCTTGCATTTGGTGTCAATAGTCTTAATTGATATTTTTAGCGTCTGCCCATATAATCAAGATAGACTCATCTTGATGACAGGAGGCTCCAATATGGAAGAAAAACGTTTTACGCTGCGTATGGACGGCGATCTGTTTACCGACATCGCATCGCTGGCTGAAAGGCACCGCCGCTCCGTTGCAAAGGAAGTTGAGTGTGCCATCGCGGAATACGTAATGAAGGAAAAACGTCGCGACCTCATGAGCGGCTACGATCCCGAAAAGACATCGCCCGAGGAGGCAAAGGCAATTCTCGGACAGGTCGCCGAAATGTTCCGGGAGTATGACCGCTTTCTGTAATCCATCTCATCCCGCCAGATCGTCCGGCGGGGCGTACTGGGCGAGATAGTCCGGGTCGTAGAGCTCGGTGATCGTGCAGCCGAGCACCTGTGCGAGAAGTGGGAGGTCGCGGGCTCTGGGCAGTGCCACTTCCGACTCCCAGTTTGTCACAGCGGTTCGAGTCACGCCCATCCTAACAGCCAATGCCACTTGCGATAATTCCTGCATTTCGCGCAATTTCTTGATGCGCATCATATCATCTCACCTCCTCGAGTTGTCATATTGCATGACATTATTAACGTTTGAATGTCATAAGCCATGTCACAACTATAGCGTGCGTGCTCGGGATTGTCAATATCTATGTCAATAATTTTTGCTGCACATCTTGATTTGTCATTTTTAATGTCATATCCTTGTTTTGAAGAGGGGATTGCCGTGAACCGTATTAAGCAACTTCGAAAAACATTTGGTTACACACAAGATAAATTGGCAAAGTTACTGTCAGTGTCTCGCTCGACTGTCGCGATGTGGGAATCTTCCACGCAGTCTCCAGACTATGACACCTTGAAGAAATTGTCACAGATTTTCGATATACCCCCGGATTTTGTGCTTGGGAAAGGCATATTCGAGCATTGGGACGATATAGTTGAATATTACGACAGCGTCTCTGATGCTTTACGCATGGAAATACCGCCGACACTCGAGATGCCATCATTTTGCGAGGATAAGTACCTAGGGGCATGGCTCGATACACGGCTCTATTACGAGCCAGATGAATTTCAGCTCGCGCGATGGTTTGCCTTTGCGGTTAAAGATATTGAAGTTACTCCCAATGGCTTTAATCCTGGGGGTGGGAAAGAAGCAATTGTTTCATTTCACTTCACTCCTGAATTTTTAGCAATAATCCGCGCCGAAGAACACCGCAGATCGCTTCTAAATTCCGATCACAACGTGGATTTGAATGTTATACGTATCCCTGTTGCAGGTTCTGTCCCAGCCGGTATACCGATTGACGCCATTGAGGATATTGTCGACTGGGAAGAGATCCCGCAGGCCATGACGGCGGGCGGGAAAGAGTACTTTGGGCTGCGCGTCCACGGCGATTCGATGTATCCGGAGTACCTCGACGGAGACACCGTCATCGTGCGCCGCCAGCCGTGCTGCGACAACGGCGACATCTGCGTCGTCTACGTCAACGGGTACGAGGCGACGCTCAAGCAGGTCAAGCTGCTCGAGGACGGCGGGCTCTCGCTGATCCCCCGCAATCCGACCTACGCGCCGCGCACATTCACGCCCGCAGAAATTGCAGACCTGCCCGTCGCCATCTGCGGCGTTGTCGTGGAGCTGCGGCGGAAGGTCAAGAAGATGTAATAGGAGGTGGGCTTATGGCTCAGTGCAAAACCTGCGGGCTGAAAAGCATTTTCCTCCGCGTTGATGCTCAGGGTAATTGCGCCAAATGCGCAGAAATGCTCCAGCGAAAGGCAAAGAAACGTGCCGCGCAAGAAGCCGCTAAGCAAAAAGCTGCACAGCGAGCATCCTCTGAGCAGCTGCACCTACAGCAAGTAACTCAATACTACGAAGCCATCGTCGCCGCGTACAAGCAAGCGGATATCGGACTTTTCTGCTGCACTCCTACCGAGGTGCCCGCCATGATGGAAGCGATGGGGCAGTTTGAAGCGCTGGCTGCTGACTCGCTAAAATTTGCAGATGCGATCCGAACCATGAAACAGTGCGATCCTAGGCGCGTGTACCAAGATTTTCGCACGGCATCCTATCTTTTTGACGATGATACGTATGTCCGCTCTCTGCACACGCGATATGAGGATAAGCGGCGTACGCTCAGTAAAATGCTCGCTGAAACGCAAGCTTTCCAAGCAGATCTGGCAGATATTCCGCTCGTCGACTGTGATGCCGATCTTACTGCTGAAATCGGGACACCAGTCAACATGTCCGATATTCCGGCATCGAAGACCTCGAACATCACGGCGCGGAGTCCGCTGGCCGGAATCTCCAACTACATCGTCATCGACCTGGAAACGACCGGCCTGTCCCCCGCGCGCGCCGAAATTATCGAATTGTGCGCAATGCGATTCGTCAACTTCCAGCCGGTCGAAGCATTCCGGACATACGTCAAGCCCCGGAAAGGATTGCAGCCGGAAGCCGCAGCGATCAACCATATCACTGACGAGGACGTTCAGGACGCGCCGTGGATCGAACAGGTTCTGCCCGCGTTCGACCGCTTCATCGGGACCGATGCACCAATTGTCGGGCACAACGTTGCTTTCGATTACAGCTTCCTTGCTCGTTACAACTCAAGTATTCTTGCCGATGCTCAGCGCGGGAAGCGCAAGTTTTACGATACGTGTGACCTTGCGCGCCGCACTTTTGAGCAGGAGAAGAACACTCTCGAATACCTCTCGAGAGCCATCTTTGGGTTGATCCGCGAAGATGCGCATTCTGCACTGTCTGACTGCCTCGTTTGTGGGAAGCTGTTTCAATACATCTGCGCGAAGCGAATGGGCCTCGAAGACTAGGAGGGGGAAGCCATGTCCGAACATAACCACACCTACTCCGCCGCCGAGCTGGCCGCTGCAACGCAGATTGCCGAGCGCGCCGCCGCAGCTGTCGCCCCGCTTTCCGGTCTTGTCGCCTCTGGCGACGTCGATGCCATCCTCGCCGCAATTGCCGATGCCCAGCACACCATGGCCGTCCTCACCGCGCAGCTCCAGGCCATGCAGCGCGAACATACCCCAGACTGACCATTTTGCCGACGCCGGCAAAATGATAAAACGCCGCCCCTGCCACGGGGCGGCATATTCCGATCTCAATATACAAACATTTGTTTTTGTGTGCCCGATTTGGGCACAAAAGGAGGTCCGATATGCCAAAGAAGCCCAACTATGCGAGCCTGTTTACCCTGCGCAAGGACGGCCGCTATCAGGCCAGCTTTTCGGACGAGCGTGGACGGCATTATCTGTATGATCGGGACCCTGAACGGCTCTGGCACAGGCTCAACGACAAGCCGGAGATCGCTGAGATCACATTTGATGCGGTAGCCGAGCGCTGGGAGGGCGAGCACCGTGAGGAGATCACAGCCAGAACGTGGGCAAACTATGCGCCGCATTATGCGGACATCGTTGCCAGATATAAGGGGCGGCCATTCTCGGCCGTCACATCGCTTGAAATCGTCAACCACCTGACCGCAGCAAAGGCTCGGGGCTACAGCCGCACGGTCGTCAACACAATCCGGTCGCTTTACCGCATGATCTTCGACTTCGCCGTCGTGCAGAGCTACGCGCAGTACAATCCGGTCGTGTCGATCAAGCTGCCCAAGGGGCTGAAGGCAGGGCAAAGGCTTGCGCCGACGGACGAGCAGATCCGGAAGATCTGTCAGAACGTCGATGCGCCGTTCGGACTGTTCCCGTTTTTCCTGCTCTGCACCGGACTGCGGAAATCAGAAGCGCTCGCGCTGCAATGGGCTGACGTCGATCTGGCTGCGCAGGAGATCCGCGTTACGAAGTCGATCGACTACACCAATGGCGCCGCGCCGAAATACAAGCCGCCAAAGACGGCGGCAGGGAACCGCACCGTGCCGATTATCGACGTTCTTTCCGGGCTTTTGCGCGCGGCGTATGCTTCGCGCAGGAGTGATCTGCTTTTCCCCGCACCGCCCAGCAACCGCGGCGGCACCGGCGGTGGACTGATGACCGAACGCGGGTACGAGGGGCTCTGGCAGCGTTATTGCGCGGCGGCCGGGCTGCTGGAGCACGGTCGACCGGTCATCACCGCACACCATCTTCGCCACGGGACCGCGACGCTCATGTTCGAGCTTGGCGTCGACGAGCTGACCGCGCAGCGGATCCTTGGCCACTCCCGCGTGGAGATCACGCGGGAGATCTACACAAACCTCCGGTCAAAGCAGAACGAAAAGTCTATTCGGAAGTTCAACGCCGGCATGAGCGCGTACCTGCAAAACGGGGCAAACAGAGAGCCGCCCGAAACGGCCGAATGATGTCAAAATGCTGTCTGCTTCCGGAGCTGCATTGAAACCACGGCACTTTTTCCAGACTGTAAATCTGTTGACTGTGTCTACGGTGGTTCGAATCCACCCGCCCCCACCAAAACCGGCGGTTCTCTTTTGAGAACCGCCGGTTTTACTGTTCCCGCTTTCCTCTGCACCTTTCTTTCGCGGGGCTTTCAGCAGGTCATTGCAGCGCAAAATCGCCGCCCTTTCCGGGCGGCGATTTTTGTTTACGCGTCCGCCGGGGCTTCGCGCCAGCGGCCCTTCCAGGTGTAGAGCGCCATCAGGATGAGCCCCAGCAGCCACGAGACGGGGTAGATGACGAGCACGCCGTCCATCGTGCCGATGAGCGGCAGAATGAACCAGAGCCACAGCATCCGAAACAGGCAGAAGGTGCTCAGCAGGATGACCATCGGCGGGACGCTGTGCCCCGTGCCGCGCACCGTGCCGCCGAGCGAGTGCAGCGCGCCGAGCAGCGGATAGAACGGGCAGAAATAGCGCATGGCAAGCTCGCCGTAGGCCACGACGGGGTCGTCGGACGTAAATAGCCGCATGATCGGGTCGGAAAAGAGCATGAGCAGCGCGCCCGTCGCGGCCGTGTAGGCCACGGTCATGGCGAGGGCGACCCACATGCCGCGCCGGACCCGATCCATGCGCCCGGCGCCGTAGTTCTGGCCGACGAACGTCGTGATGGCCAGCGACAGGCTCGTCACGGGCAGGATGTTGAACCCGTCGATCTTCATATACGCCACAAAGCCCGCCATGGCGTCCGCGCCGAAGCGGTTGACGCTCGACTGGATGAGGACGTTCGAGAGCGAAATGACCATGCTCTGCACGCCGGCCGGCAGGCCGATGCGGATGATGCGCTGCGCCATGGGCCGGTTCAGACGGATCTCGCGCAGCGTCAGGCGGTAGGGCTCCTTCGTCTTTACCAGGAACGCGACGGCGAGCGCGCCGGAGAGCAGCTGGCTGATGTTCGTCGCCCATGCCGCGCCCGCGACGCCGAAATGGAGGACCTCGATGAACAGCAGGTCGAGCGCGATGTTGATCACCGACGCGCAGGCGAGGTACAAAAGCGACCGGCGCGAGTTGCCCGCCGCGTTCAGGATGCCCGCGGCCATGTTGTAGAGAATGCTGAACACGAGGCCGCCGAAGTAGATGCGAAGGTACCCCACCGCGTCCGGCAAAACCTCCTCCGGCGTGTCCATCCAGATGAGCAGCGGCCGCGCCAGCAGCGCGCCGCCAAGGCTGAGCGCCACGCCTAAAATGAGCGCGATGGCAAACGCCGTGTGGACGGCCGTCCGGACGCCGTCGTGCATCTTCGCGCCGAGATACTGCGACACGACGACGCCCGTGCCCGTCGCCGCGCCCGTGGCGAAGGAAATGATGAGGTTGATGAGCGATGTGCCCGCACCGACGGCCGCCAGCGCGCGCGAGCCGATGAAGTTGCCGACGATGACGGAGTCGGCCGTGTTGTAAAGCTGCTGGAGCAGGTTGCCGAGGATGAGCGGAACGGCAAAGAAAAAGAGCCGCCCTGCGATGCTGCCCTGCGTCATGAGCGCCCCGGCGCCCGCGTGCTGTTTTGTGTGTTCCATAGCTCCCTCCTGATTACCGGCCAATATGATACGCGCTTTTGACGGAATTTGCAAGCCCGGCTGCATTGTATTTTCTAAATTTATATGGTATGATGGCTCTGGAATACGCCCGCCCGAGCGGCGGGCGAGGAGGAGGAAGAAACTATGTTCTGCACCCATTGCGGCAAGCAGCTCCCCGACGGGGCGAAATTCTGCACGGGCTGCGGCTCGCCCGTGAGCGCGCCGAATGCGCCGGAGAGCGCGCCCGTCCCGCCCGCGGCGGAGGAGCCTGTCTCCACCACGCCGGAGCCCGAATACACGCCCGCACCGGAATACACGCCTGAGCCGGAGCCGGAGTACGCGCCCGCGTCCGAGCCCGCGCCCGAGTATGCGCCCGCGCCGGAATATGCGCCCGCGCCGGAGTACGTCCCCGCGGACGGCGGCAGCGTCCCGCCCCAGACGCCGGATTACGGTACGTATGAGGACTGGACGACGCCGCAGAAGAAGGGCAAAAAGGGGCTGATCGTCGGCCTTTGCGCCGCGGCCGCGGCCGTCGTGCTGCTTGCCGCGCTGTTTTTCGCGTGGATCTACCCGAGCTATCTGTCAAGCGATGCCAAGCTCGACAAGGCGCTGAACCTCGCCGCGGCGGCGCTTGCCGACGAGGACTTTGACGCGGCCATCGAGCACTACACCAACGCCCTGAACTACGCCGAAAAGGACAGCGATGAGCGGATCGAGGCGCTGGTCGGACGCGGCGACGCGTACATGGGCAAGGAGAAGTTTGCCAAGGCAGCCTCGGACTATGAGGACGCGCTGAAGATCGACGACGAGCTCAAGCGCGTCTGGGGCAAGCTGGCCGACGCCTATACGGCCGCAGGCGACACCGACGCCGCCCGCGACGCGCTCTCGCGCGGCATCGACGCCACCGAGGCGCAGAGCCTGAAGGACCGCCTGGCCGAGCTGGAGCCGGCCGACGCGCCCGCGCCCGATCCGGAGCCCGGCCCGCAGACCCCGGCCGACGGCACCATCAGCATCGGCGGCGTGACCATCAATCCCGACGACACCTACATCTCCCTGACATACCTCGACCTGACGGATGACGACATCCGCGCTCTTGCGCAGTGCACGCAGTGCGAATATCTCGACCTGTCCGGCAACTACATCACGGATCTGTCCCCGCTGGCCGGCATGACGTCGCTTGAGACGCTCTGGGCCGACGACAACGCCATTTCGGACCTGACGCCGCTGACCGGCCTGCCCGAGCTGGAGTTCCTGACGATCGAGTCGAACGCCATCACGGATCTGTCCCCGCTCAAGAGCATGACGCAGCTTCGGGCGCTCTATCTCTACGGCAACGACATCCGCGACATCTCGCCGCTCAGCAGCCTGACGAACCTCGAAATGCTCAGCCTGTGGGGCACGCCGGTGTCGGACATCTCGCCGCTTCGCGGCCTGACGAATCTGGAGTACCTCGATCTGGACGACACGCTCGTCTCGGACGTGACGCCGCTGTTCGGGCTTTACAACCTCGAGGCGCTCTACCTCTCCGGCGACAACCTGCCGAGCGACGCGTGGGATCAGATCACCGCCGAGCTGCCGCAGCTGTCCGGCGGCACCACCGACTACACCGGCTCGCCCAACCTCAGCGATGGCATCCTGCACATCGGCACCTATCTTGACGGCAACAAGCTCGCCGAGGAGGACGCCGACGGCTACCTGTCCGGCTACGACATCGACCTCGGCTGCGCCATCGGCGACGAGTTCGTCTACGATGCGCTGCTCGACGACTATGACTTCTACGGCTATGACACGCTCGCCGACGCCATCGACGGGCTGCGCTACGGCGAGGTCGACATCCTGCTCGTCGACGTGCCGATGCAGGACTTCCCGGACACGGACGGCCTGCGCTTCTCCGACGCATACTTTTACGTCGATCCCGACCACTCCTTCAACGTCGCGCTCCGCGCGGGCGACGAGGATCTGTGCGAGGCCGTGAACTACATCCTCGAGCTGCTCAGCGAGGACGGCACGCTCGACGACCTGTACTGGCAGTATCTCGAGTAATGGCAAAGCTCCTCATCGCCATGAGCGGCGGCGTGGACAGCTCGGTCGCGGCGCTGCTTACGATGCGCTCCGGCGACGCGTGCGCCGGCTGCACGATGCACCTTTTTGACAACGGCGACGCCGGCATCTCCGGCGAGAGCACCTGCTGCTCGCTCGACGACGTCTGGGACGCGCGCAGCGTCTGCCGCCGCCTCGGCATCGCGCACCACACGTTCAACTATAAGCGCCAGTTCCGGGATTGCGTCATGGCGCCGTTCGCGGCGACCTACGAGTCCGGCGGCACGCCGAACCCGTGCATCGAGTGCAACCGCTGCCTCAAGTTCGGCGCGCTTTTAGAGCGCGCGGCGCTTCTCGGCTTCGACGGCGTCGTGAGCGGGCACTACGCGCGCATCGAGCGCGATGAGAAAACCGGCCGGTACCTGCTCAAAAGGGCCGTGGATGCGCAGAAGGATCAGACGTATGTGCTCTATATGCTCACGCAGGAGCAGCTCGCGCGCATCCGCTTCCCGCTGGGCACGCTCACCAAGCAGGCCGTGCGCGAAATTGCGGAAAAAGAGGGCTTCCTCAACGCGAAAAAGCGCGACTCGCAGGACATCTGCTTCGTCCCGGACGGCGACTACGGCGCGTTTTTGGAGCGCTTCACCGGAAAGGCCTATCCGCCCGGCGACTATGTCAGCCCCGAGGGCGAGATTTTGGGCCGGCACCGCGGCGCGGTGCGCTATACGATCGGCCAGCGCAAGGGGCTCGGCATCGCCCTCGGCCATCCGGCCTATGTGCTGGGTAAGGACATGGAGAAAAACACCGTGACCGTCAGCTGCGACGAATCGCGGCTTTTCTCCCGCCGCGTCTATCTTTCCGGCTGCAACTGGATCGCCATGGGCGAAAAATCCGGGCAGATGCGCGTGGAGGCGAAGCTGCGCTACTCTCACGGCGCGTCGCCCGCGGCCTTGACGTGGGACGGCGACGCGGCCGAGCTTCTCTTCGACGCGCCGCAGCGCGCCGTCACGCCGGGGCAGGCCGCCGTGTGCTACGCGGGCGACCTGGTCGTCGGCGGCGGCACGATCGAGCGCGCGCAGGCGGAATAACACGCATAACACCTTGATGCGGGCCCGTCCGGAGCTGCCGGGCGGGCCCGCGAAATGCCGCCGCGGGCGGCGCGGAAAGGATGAAACGAAATGGAAAACATCATGGCCGTCGTTCTGGCGGCGGGCAAGGGCACGCGGCTCCAGACCGAGCAGAATCACACGGCAAAGGTCCTCCGCCAGGCGTGCGGAAGGCCGCTTCTGCACTATGTGCTCTCGGCCATCGACTTCATCCCGCGCGAGGACACCGTCCTCGTCGTCGGCTATCAGCGCGATGCCGTCACGGCCGCCTTCCCCGGCTGCCGCTACGCCGTGCAGGAGCCGCAGCAGGGCACGGGCGACGCCGTCCGCTGCGCGCGCGAGTATCTTTCGGGCTTCGACGGCACCGTCCTCGTGGCCTACGGCGACATGCCGCTGCTCAAAAAGGAGACGTACCTCGGCCTTGTGCAGGCGCACCGCGCCTCGGGCGCATCGTGTACGCTGCTGGCCGGCACGTCGGACGTCGCGCTGCCCTACGGCCGCGTCCTGCGCCGGGAAGACGGCTCGTTCGACCGCGTCGTCGAAGAGCGCGACTGCACGGACGAGCAGCGCGCCATCCGCGAATTAAACGTCGGCATCTACTGCTTCGAGGGAAAAATCCTCGTCCCGGCCCTGGATCGCCTCACCTGCGACAACGCCCAGCACGAATATTACCTCACCGACGTCCCGGCCATCCTCCGCGACGACTTCGGCGGGAAGATCGAGATCTACACCGCCGACCTCGGCGAGCAGATCATCGGCGTCAACACGCCCGAGCAGCTCGAGATGACCGAGCGCTACCTGCGGTCGCGCGGGGAGTAAGCAGCGACTGCGCTCACGCGTCTGCTGCGCGCCCATTCCCGCCGCGCGGCTTCCGAATGGCTCCCCTGATAGGGGAGCTGTCGGCGGAGCCGACTGAGGGGTGAAAAGCCGCCGCCAAGCAGAGCGCGTTGGAAATTCGCCGCCGCAAAAACCTCTCCGTCACGGCCGTACCGGCCGTGCCACCTCCCCTTTCAGGGGAGGCTTTTTTTCCGCGGCGCTCACGCGTTTGCTCTGCGCCCTGCGGTGCATGAAAAACCCGCTCCGCCGTTTTGGCGGAGCGGGGAATTTTTTTATTCCGGCTCGTCGGGCGCCTGCGCGGCGCGGTAGAAGAGGTTGTACGGCGCGGCCGTCAGGCCGTCGGGGACGATGCCGCGGACGGTGTAGATGGCGCCGCTCTTGAACAGAACGGGGCAGAGCAGCCCGTCGTCCATGACGAGCTTGTGCAGGTCGTAGGCGTTGCCGGCGTTCTCCAGCATTTTCGCGTTGCGCACGAGCGCGGCCTCCGCGCCGCCGATGCCGTAGGCGGCCGCGCCGTCCGGGCTGAAAAATGCCGCGAGGTCGAAGTCCGCCGTCAGGCGGATCTGGCCGAGGTAGCAGTCATACGCGCCGTTTTCCAGCGCCGCTTGATAGTCAGCCGGCGCGAGTGGCGAGACGGCGACGGTGAAGCCTGCGCGCTCCATCTCCTGCGCGATGCGCTTTGCGGCGGCGACGCGGCACGGGTCGCCGCTGCTCACGAGCAGCGTGATCTCCTCGTCCGGGACGGACGCGGAGAAGGCGTCGGGGTCGTAGGCGTACTGCGCGGCGAGGCCGCGGTCATACTGCGCCGCGATCGGCGAGGCCGGCAGGCTGGCCGGGAGGGCGAAGCCGGAGAAGTCCTCGGTGACGATGCGCTCGCGGTCGACAAGCTGCGTCACGGCCGCGCGCAGCGCAGCGTCGGAAAACACGCCGCTGCGGTTGAAGCCGAGGTAGACCATGACGCTCGTCGGGCTTGTCCAGAGCTCGTAGTCCGAGTGGTACACGCACGCCGAGCCAGCCGTCGGGTCGGTCGAGACGAGCGTGATCTGCCGCAGCTCGAACGCGTCGCGCACGGCCGACTCAGACTCGGCCGCGACAAGCGCGATGTCCGCGCCGCCGAGCGGCGGATCGCCGCCCGCCCACCAGTCCGCCGAGGCGGTGAGCGTCTGGCCGCGCAGGACGTACGGCCCGCTGCCGACGGCGCGCCCGGCGGAGGTTTTCACGACCGGGATGTCGAGCAGCAGCGGCAGCGACCCGTGCGCGGCGTCCAGCGTCACGGTCAGCGTGCGCGTGTCCGTCGCCTCGTAGCTTAAAATGTGCGAAAAGCGGCTTTTGTACAGATCCGACGCGCGCGCCGCGTCATACGCGGCCACGACGCTCGCCGCGCTCAAGGGCGTCCCGTCGGAAAAGCGCGCGCCGGGGTCGACCGTGAACGTCCACGTCTTTTCATCGTCCGAGACGCGATAGTCCGAGCAGAGCACGCCCGAAAAGTCAAACTCCGGCGTGACCTCGAAAAGTCCCTCGTACAAAAGCGAAAACAGCGCGCGGTTTTCGCGGCTGCGGCAGGAATAGGGATCCCAGCCGTCGGACGCGGAGTACGGCATGGCATAGGCGGCCGCGTCGGGCTGCGCGTCGGGCGCCGTCTGCTCGGGCGCGGCGGCATCCTGCGCCCCGGCGGGCGCGTCCGGCGTGTCTGCCCTGGATTCCACCTGCGCGGCGCAGCCGCCGAGCAGCAAAGCGATCGCGAGCAGACCCGCGAGCAGCGAGCGGATGTTCAAGCGGGCGTCCTCCCTTCCGAGTCTGCCGGGATGGCGATGATCCCGGCCAGCGAGCCGCGCGCAGAGCCGACGCGCCGGTGCGACCAGAACCGATCCGGCGCGCAGGCCGTGCAGGCGTCCGAGACGTCGATGTGCTCCGGCAGGACGCCGGCGCGCGTAAGCCGGATGCGGTTGATAAGCTTCAGATCCACATGGTATTTTTCGCCGCGTTTCGCGATGGCGGGCGCGGCCGCGCTGCCCAGCGCGGCGGTCATGGCCTCCGGCACGTCCGCGTCCGTCTCGAAGCAGCATTCTGAAATGCACGGCCCGATGGCCGCGCGCAGGTTTTCCATCTTGCAGCCGAACTCTGCGCGCATGGCCGCGGCGGCCTTTTCCACGATGCCCAGCGCCGTCCCGCGCCAGCCGGAATGGACAGCCGCGGCCGCCCGCCGCACGGGGTCGTAGAGCAAAATGGGCACGCAGTCGGCCGAGAAGCAGCACAGCGCGACGCCCGGCTCGTCGGTGATGAGCGCGTCGCACGGCGTCTGCTGCTCGCGGAAGAGCCCCGTGCCGCGGTCTGCCCGACCGACGCGCAGCACCGTGTCCGTGTGGATCTGCTTTGTGAACACGGTGTCCTCCGGCGCAAAGCCGACGGCCGCGCCTAAAATGGCGTAGTTCTCCCGGACGTTTTCCGGCGCGTCGCCCCGGTGCGTGCCGAGGTTCAGGGCGGAAAGCTCGCCGGCGGACACGCCGCCTCGCCGCGTGGAAAAGCAGTGCCGGCTGCCCGCGAGGACGTCGGCCGTCAGATATTCCAGCTCTCCGAGCCGGACGGTGTGAAATGCCATGATGGGCTCCTTTGAATTTGAGATGTGGAGTAATCAGCAGCGTGCGCCGACTGCGCGCCGCGCCATAGCTCCCCTGTGCAAGGGGAGCTGTCGGCGAAGCCGACTGAGGGGTTGGAGCCGGGAAGCTCGCAGTGCGCGTCCGTAAATCCAAACCGCGAGCCGCCAACCCCTCCGTCTCGCCTTCGGCGAGCCACCTCCCCTTGCACAGGGGAGGTATTGGCGCGGCGCGTGTCTTAGCTGATTCGTTCTTTGACAGCCAAATCAATGGCCTCACAGACAGCGCGGAAGCGCTCGTTGACGTCGTTGTTTGGAAACCGCAGAACAGCCAGATCGTACTCGCGCAAAAACTCGTCCCGAGCGGCGTCGCGGGAGCGCCCGTCCGCCTCAAAATGCTGCGATCCGTCCAATTCTACGACGAGCCTGGCCTTTGCACAGTAAAAATCGACGATGCAGCGGCCGAGCACTTTCTGCCGGTAAAACCGGACGGGATAGCCGCGCAGAAACTGATACCACAGCCGGTTTTCTTCCTTTGTCATGGCCTTCCGCAGCGCTTTCGCGTTGGAGGTGAGCTCCGGATTGTGCTTGTTCATACCCGCCTCCTCCGTTCCTGCACGCATCAATCACGGCACATGCCCCAAAAGAACAATGCGCCGATTGCGGCGTGCGCCATAGCTCCCCTGTGCAAGGGGAGCTGTCAGCGAAGCTGACTGAGGGGTTGGAGCTTGAAAGCCCGCAGTGCGCGTCCGAAATATGCAGCCGCGAGCCGCCAACCCCTCCGACTCGCCTTGCGGCGAGCCACCTCCCCTTGCACAGGGGAGGCATTGGGGCGCGGCACTGGCAACCGGCTGCGAATCAGGCGCCCCTTACTGCGCGTTCAGATCCTTATCCAGGCAGCAATTCTTGTACTTCTTTCCGCTGCCGCAGGGGCAGGGGTCGTTGCGGCCGATCTTGATCTTTTTGACGACGGGCTGGCGCTTGACGGACTTGTCCGTGCCGCCCTCGCGCACGTCCTTTGCGACCTTCTCGCGCTTGACCTCCTCCGGCGACTGGATGCGTGCGGCGAACAGGCGGCGGACGGTCTCTTCCTGGATGGCGGTGATCATGGCCTCGAACATCTCGTAGCCCTCGCGCTTGTACTCGACGACCGGGTCGGTCTGGCCGTAGGCGCGCAGGCCGATGCCCTGACGCAGGTCGGTCATGGCGTCGATGTGATCCATCCAGTATTCGTCGACGACGCGCAGCATGATGACGCGCTCGAGCTCGCGCATGATGGGGCCGCCGTATTCGGCCTCCTTTTTCGCGTAGGTCTTGAGCGCAAGGTCGTAGATGTGCTGCGTCATCGCCTCGGCGTCGATGTCGTCGAGCTGCTCGCGCGTGGCCGTATAGCTGCCGGGCGCGATGTAGAGCCCCTCGAACTTCGCGACGATGCTCCCGAACTGCTCGACCGTCTCCGGGCGGCCGCCCTGACCGAGCTCGGAGCGGATGGTCGACTCGATGAACGTGTGGAGCATGTTCTGGATGGAGCCTTGCAGATCCTCGCCGTCGAGCACGCGGCGGCGCTGGTCGTAGATCGTCTTGCGCTGGACGTTCATGACATCGTCGTACTCAAGCGTATTTTTTCGCACCTGATAGTTGCGGCTTTCGACCTTTTTCTGCGCGTTTTCGATGGCGCCGGAGAGGATCTTCTGGTCGATGGGCGTGTCCTCGTCGATGCGCAGCGTGTCCATCATGGCGATCATGCGGTCTGAGCCGAACAGGCGCATGATGTCGTCCTCCATGGACAGGTAGAAGCGAGTCTCGCCCGGGTCGCCCTGACGGCCGGCGCGGCCGCGCAGCTGGTTGTCGATGCGGCGGGACTCGTGCCGCTCCGTGCCGATGATGAAAAGGCCGCCAGCCGCGCGGACCTTTTCCGCCTCGGCGTCCGTCTCGACCTTGTAGCGCGCGTAGGCCTCGTTGTACGCCCTGCGCGCGGCGAGAATTTCGGGGTCGTCCGTCTCGGCGAACGAGTTGGACTCGGCGATGAGCTCCTCGCTCAGCCCCTGCTTTTTGAGGTCGGCCTTCGCAAGGAATTCCGGGTTGCCGCCGAGGACGATGTCCGTGCCGCGGCCGGCCATGTTCGTGGCGATCGTGACGGCGCCGAGCTTGCCGGCCTGCGCGATGATCTCGGCTTCTTTTTCGTGGTACTTCGCGTTGAGCACCGTGTGCGGCACGCCGGTTTTCTGGAGCATTTTCGAGAGAATTTCGGACTTTTCGATGGAGATCGTGCCGACGAGGGCGGGCTGGCCCTTTTCGTGGCACTCCTGGATCTGGCGGATGACGGCGCGGAACTTGCCGGCCTCGGTCTTGTAGACGACGTCCGGGTGGTCGATGCGCGCCACGGGCTTGTTCGTCGGGATCTCGACGACGTCGAGCTTGTAGATGCCCTCGAACTCCTCGGCCTCGGTCAGCGCCGTGCCGGTCATGCCGGAGAGCTTGCCGTACAGGCGGAAGAAGTTCTGGAACGTGATGGTCGCGAGCGTTTTCGACTCGTTGGCGACCGTGACGCCCTCTTTTGCCTCGATGGCCTGATGCAGACCCTCGTTGTAGCGGCGGCCGTACATCAGACGGCCGGTGAACTCGTCGACGATGATGACCTGGCCGTCCTTGACGACGTAGTCGATGTCGCGCTTCATGATGCCGCGGGCCTTCATGGCCTGCGTGATGTGGTGCGAGATCGTCGCGTTTTCGGGGTCGGAGAGGTTGTCGATGCCGAAGAACTGCTCGGCCTTGGCGATGCCCGCGGCCGTGAGCGTGACGGTGCGGTTTTTCTCGTCGACGACGTAGTCGCAGTCGTAGTCGTCGACGACCTCCTTGTCGTCCGTCTCGGCGAACACCTGCTTGCGCAGGCGGGAGACGAAGGAGTCTGCCATCTCGTAGAGCTTCGACGACGACTCGCCGCGGCCGGAGATGATGAGCGGCGTGCGCGCCTCGTCGATGAGGATGGAGTCCACCTCGTCGACGATGGCGAAGCCGTGGCCGCGCTGGACCATCTCGGTCTTGTAGATGCACATATTGTCGCGCAGGTAGTCAAAGCCGAGCTCGTTGTTCGTGCAGTAGGTGATGTCCGCGGCGTAGGCCGCGCGGCGGTCGGCCGCCTTGAGGTCGTGTACGATGAGGCCGACGCTCAGCCCCATGAAGCGGTAGACCTTGCCCATCCACTCCGAGTCGCGGCGGGCGAGATAGTCGTTGACCGTGACGATGTGGACGCCCTCGCCCGACAGGGCGTTGAGGTAGGCCGGCAATATGGCCACGAGCGTCTTGCCCTCGCCGGTCTTCATCTCGGCGATGCGGCCCTGATGGAGGATGATGCCGCCGATGAGCTGCACGGGGTACGGGCGCATGCCGAGCACGCGGTCGGCCGCCTCGCGCACGGCCGCGAACGCCTCGGGCAGCAGGTCGTCGAGCGTCTCGCCGGCGGCAAGGCGCGATTTAAGCTGCGGCGTCTTGTCCTTGAGCTCGGCGTCCGTGAGCGCGCGGTAGACCGGCTCGAGCGCTAAAATCCGGTCGACGAGCGGCTGGATCTTCTTGACCTCGCGCTCGGAGCGCGTGCCGAATAGCTTACTGATAATTCCCATTTCGGTGATCACCTTTCCGGTATCTTGTAATTCCGCCCGCGGCGGAGAAGATTATACTCATTGAAAATAAATTATATCACACGCGGCGGGGGAAGAAAAGAATATTTTGTGAACATTGGCCGCCCGGCCGGCAAATCCGGGGGCATACGGCGGCCGCGCGCGCCATATAAATAAAGCGGACGCAGCGGCCGGCACAGGCGGCGCGGAGGAGGGGACGGCATGGCCTACGCATTTGAAGATAAAACCGGCGCGGACGGGCAGCGCATCGAGCTGACCGGCCGCGGCGCGCTCGCGCTCACGGGCGTGGCGGACGTGGAGAGCTTTGACGAGCAGACCGTCGTGCTCAGAACGGAGCTCGGCACGCTCGTCGTGCGCGGCGAGGGGCTGCATCTGGGGATGCTCTCGCCCGAGGGCGGCAGGGCGAGCGTCGACGGGCGGATCGACTCGCTCGTGTTCGAGGACGACGCGCCGGCCGGCGGGTTTTTCGCGCGGCTGTTCCGCTGATGGAGCAGCCCGTTGCGATGCAGTCGGCGCAGTTTGCGCTCGCCGCGGCGTGCGGCGCGGCGCTTGCGCTGTGGTATGACGTGCTGCGCGCGCTGCGGCGGCAGGCGCGGTGGCTGCGCGTGCCGCTCGATCTGCTGTTTTTCACGTCGGCGCTCGCGTTTTTGCTGCTCGAGGCGCTCTACGTCGGGCGCGGGCAGTTCCGGATCTTTATGGGTGCGGGGACGGCTCTCGGCGCGGCGTTCTGGTTTTTATCGGCGAGCGGGCCGTTCCTGCGCGCGTCCGGCGCGGCGTTCGGGCTGATTTCGCGCATTTTCGCCCCTGTTCGGGCCGGAATGAGACGGCTCGCCGGAAAAACAAAAAAACTCTTTGCTTTTTACAAAAAATTTGATATGATAGTCCAAAGTATCGCATCATGGGGCAGAGCGCATCTGCCGTCAGGAGGGAAAGCGCGTGAAGTTCGGCCGCTCATCACTGATCACGAAGCTCGTCATTCTGGCTCTGGCGGTGTATGCTACCGTTACGCTGGTGACGCTCCAGTCGCAGATCGCGGACAAGCGCAGTCAGAAGGACGCGCTTCAGGCCGAGATCACGGCCTGCCGGCAGGAAAACGAGCGCCTGTCCGACGCGATCGAGGCGGCCAACACCGCCCAGGGCGTGCAGGACATCGCCCGCAGCAAGCTCGGTCTCGTCACAGAGGGCGAAATCGTCTTCTATGACGTCGGGAATTAACATCGTCGCATCTTTTATACCATAAGGAGGACTTCCGTCGGCACATGGAGTTTGAAATCGGTTCTGTGATCGAGGGCACGGTCAAATCGATCACCAATTTTGGCGCGTTCATCGCGCTGCCAGGCGGCAAGACCGGGATGGTCCACATCTCGGAGGTCGCCAACACCTACGTCAACGACATCCACGAATTCTTGCAGGAGGGGCAGGCTGTCAAGGTCAAGGTGCTCAGCGTCGACCCCGCCGGCAAGATCGGCCTTTCCATCAAAAAGGCGCTCCCGCCCGCGCCGCGTCCGCCGCGCAGCAATACCGGCGCGCCCCGTCAGGGCGGCGCTCCGCGCGGAAACGGCGGCGCACCCCGCCAGGGCGGCAATCCCGGCCCGCGTCCGGCCGCGCCGCGCCCCGCCGCGCCCGAGCCGCAGGACTTTGAGGCCAAGCTCAAGCGCTTTATGGCCGACTCCGACAGCAAGCTCGCCTCCTCCCGGCAGTATTCCGAGCGCCGCCCGCGCTCGCGCCGGAAATAATTTTTGAAACGAGCCCTTTCCGCTTCTTGCGGAAAGGGCCTTTTCTCTGTATCATACCCATAGAAGAAACAGCTGCAAAGGAGAAATCGCTGCATGAATGTTGTCATCACCGGCGGCGCGCGCGGCATCGGCGCGGCGGCCGTCCGCGCGTTCCGCGCGCGCGGGGACAAGGTCTTTTTCCTGTATGAGAAAAACCACGAGGCCGCGGACGCGCTCGCCCGCGAGACGGGCGCCGTGCCGCTGTGCGCGGACGTGGCCAGCGAGCAGGCGGTCAACGCCGCCTTCTCGCGCATCCCGGACGTCGACGTGCTCATCAACAACGCCGGCATCGCGCACTACGGCCTCATCTCGGACATCGACCCCGACGTGTGGGACCGGCTGTTCGCCGTGAACGTCAAGGGCATCTACCACACGGTGCGCGCGAGCCTGCCGTATTTCCTCGCCAAGCACGACGGCGTCATTCTGAACACGTCGAGCATGTGGGGCCTCGTCGGCGCGTCGTGCGAGACGACGTACGCCTCGACGAAGGGCGCGGTCATCGCGCTCACCAAGTCGCTTGCCAAGGAGCTTGCTCCGTCGGGCATCCGCTGCAACTGCATCGCGCCGGGCGTCGTGCGCACGCAGATGCTCTCGCCGTTTTCCGAGGAGGAGCTTGCGCAGCTCGCGGACGAGACGCCGCTCGGCCGGCTCGGCACGCCGGAGGAGATCGCGCAGGCCATGGTCTACCTCGCCTCGCCGGAGGCGTCGTTCATCACCGGCAACATCCTGAGCATCAACGGCGGCTTCGTCATCAACTGACGGCCGCCCGGAAAAGAGAGAAGGCATTTTCATGGAAAGCAAACCCCGCGGCCGCCGCGTGCGCGAGGCCGCGCAGGAGCGCGCGCGCACGGGCGGGCTGTACGCGTTCACGCTCGGCAAATGGCTCGTCTGCGCGCTCGTTTTAGGCCTCGTGTGCGGCCTCATCGGCTCGGCGTTTTATTACTGCATCGGCTGGGCGACCGAGCTTCGCGGCGGTAGCGGGTGGCTAGTATACCTGCTGCCCGCCGCGGGAATCGTCATCGTCGCGCTCTACCGCCTGTGCGGCGTCAAAAACGACGAGGGCACGAACCTCGTGCTCAACTCCATCCGCGCGGAAAACAACATCCCGCTCAACATGACGCCGCTCATCTTCACCGGCACCGTCCTGACGCACCTGTGCGGCGGCTCGGCCGGCCGCGAGGGCGCGGCGCTCCAGATCGGCGGCAGCCTCGGCACGGCGCTCGGCCGCCTGTTCCGGCTCGATGAAAAGGACCTGCACATCATCACGATGGCCGGCATGAGCGCGCTGTTCGCCGCGCTGTTCGGCACGCCCGTCACGGCGGCCGTGTTCAGCATGGAGGTCATCTCGGTCGGCGTGGTGTACTACGCGGCGTTTCTGCCGTGCGTCGTCGCCTCGGCGACGGCGGCGCTCATCGCGAACGGGGTCTTTCACATCGCGCCGACGGCGTTTTCCGTCGGGCTGATGCAGGGCGCGTCGTGGGACGTGCTGCTGCGCGCCGCCGCGCTCGCGGCCGGGTGCGCGCTCGTGTCGATCGTGTTCGTCTCGTGCCTGCACGGCGCGGGGCGGCTCTATCGCCGGTTCCTGAAAAATCCCTACGTCCGCGCGGCCGTCGGCGGCGCCGTCATCGTGCTGCTCACGCTGCTGCTCGGCACGCGGGACTATAACGGCGCGGGCGCGGACGTCATCGCGCGCGCCGTCGAGGGCGGGAGCGCGAAGTGGTACGCCTTCGCGCTCAAGATCGTCTTTACCGCGCTCACGATCGGCGCGGGCTTCAAGGGCGGCGAGATCGTCCCGACGTTCTTCGTCGGCGCGACGTTCGGCTGCGCGTTCGGCGGCCTTCTGGGGCTCGACCCCGGCTTTGCCGCGGCGCTGGGGCTGGTGGGCATGTTCTGCGCCGTTGTGAACTGCCCGCTGGCTTCGCTCGCGCTGTCCGTCGAGCTGTTCGGCGGCGGGAGCATCCTCGTGTTCGCGCTCGTGTGCGCGGTGAGCTACCTGCTCTCGGGGTATTACAGCCTCTACTCCGGCCAGCACATCGTCTACTCGAAGCTGCGCGCGGAGTATGTCAACCGCACCACGCACTGAGGATCCTTCATGAAAAAACCAACGGATCTCGGGCGCGACCGCGTCGGCCCGCTGCTTTTTCGCCTCGCCCTGCCCGCCGTTCTGGCGCAGCTGGTCAACGCGCTTTACAACATCGTCGACCGCATGTACATCGGCCGCATCCCCGGCACGGGCGCGCTGGCGCTCACGGGGCTGGGCGTGTGCTTCCCGGTCATCATGCTCGTCTCGGCGCTCGCCTCGCTCGTCGGCGTCGGCGGCGGCTCGCGCGCGGCCATCGCCATGGGCGAGGGCGACGACGGCAAGGCAGAGCGCATTCTGGGCACCTGCGCGGCCGCGCTCATCGCCGTCTCGCTCGTCATGACCGCCGTGCTCGAGCTCATCCGGCGCCCGATGCTGCTCGCCTTCGGCGCAAGCGCCGACACGATCGGCTACGCGTGCGACTACCTCGGCGTGTACCTCATCGGCACGCTGCCGACGCTGCTCGCGCTCGGCCTTAACAACCTCGTCACGGCGCAGGGCTTTGCGTCCGTGTCCATGGGCACGACGCTCGTCGGCGCGGTCACGAACATCATTTTAGACCCCATCTTCATCTTCGCCTTCGGCCTCGGCGTGCGCGGCGCGGCCATCGCGACGGTGCTGGCGCAGTGCGCCGCGAGCGTGTGGGTGCTGCATTTTCTGACGGGCAGGCGCACGAAGCTGCGCCTGCGGCGGCAGACGCTGCGGTTTGATCTATCCCTGCTCGGCCCCGTGCTCGCCATCGGCGTCAGCCCGTTCGTCATGCAGGCGACAGAGAGCGTGCTCAACGTCGCCTTCAACTCGTCGCTGCAGAAATACGGCGGCGACACGGCCGTCGGCGCGCTGACGATCGCCTCGTCCGTCATGACGATCGAGACGTGCCTGTTCCTCGGCCTGGCGCAGGGCGCGCAGCCCATTTTAGGCTTTAACTACGGCGCGGGGCACTCCCGCCGCGTGCGGCAGGCGTTTTGCGGGCTGCTCGGCGCGTGCTGCGCCATCTCCGCGCTCTTCTGCCTGCTCGTCGAGCTGTTCCCGGCCGTATTTGTCGGGCTGTTCAACGACGACCCGGCCCTGACGGAGACGGCCGCGTGGGCCATGCGCATCTATTTCGGCGGCGCGGTGCTGCTCGGCGTGCAGCACGCGTGCCAGCAGGCGTTCGTCGCGCTCGGGCAGGCGAAGATCTCGCTGCTGCTGGCGCTGCTGCGCAAGTTCGGGCTGCTCATCCCGCTCATTTACATCCTGCCGCATCTGGTGTCCGACCCCGTGTTCGGCGTGTTTTTGGCCGAGCCGATCGCCGACACGCTCGCGGCCGTCACGACGGGAACGCTCTTTTTCACGCGCCTGCCGCGCATCCTGCGCGCGCGGGAGACGGCGCTCGCGGAAAGAACCTAAAAAAAGAAAATGGCAGATTGTTCGGAAGTTGACAATTCGCGTACCGGCATGATAAAATAGACGCAATCTCGCCCGCGGGCGCCCTGAGGAGATGGTCCCATGTCCACTGCGGCCAAGACCCGCCAGCCGAAGCTCTGGTCGGTCAACTTTGTCCTGCTCATCGTCACCACGTTCTTGTGCTCGTTCTGCTTCCAGATGCTAAACGCCACCCTGGCGCTCTACGTCGAGTCCATCATGCCCGGCTCGTCCGTCACCGGCACGGTCGCGGGCATTGCGAGCCTGCTGTTCACCGTTGCGATCATCTGCTCGCGCTCGTGCGGCGCGCGGCTGCTGGAGATGTACGGCCGCAAGGTCGTCGCCGTCACCGGGTGCATCATCCTCGGCGTCGGCTGCCTGCTCAATGCGTGGATCCCGACGGTCGCGGCGCTGCTCATATTGCGCTTTGTGCAGGGCGTCGGCGCGGGCGGCTTTGCCACGACGAACTCGATCGCAAACATCCACGTCGTCCCGACCGAGCGGCTGTCCGAGGGCATGGGCAAGGTCTCCGCGGGCGGCACGCTTTCCATGATCATCGGCCCGTCCATCGCACTGCTGCTCATCGCGGGCGGCGACTACCGCGTGCCGTTCTACGCCGTCGTGGCCTGCTGCGCGCTGAGCGTCGTCTGCACGCTCATCATCACGACCGACCACGACCGCGCCATGAAGAAAAAGCTGGCCGAAAACCGCAAAAACGGCGTCAGGCAGCACTTCCGCCTCGGCCGCCTGCGCGACATGATCTGCACGGAGGTCATGCTGCCGTCGCTCATCCAGTTCCTTGTCATGGTCTCGTATGCCAGCTTCACGACGTATCTGACGATCTACGCCAACGACCGCGGCTATGTCTTTGAGTTTGCCAGCCTGTCCACGGCCGGCGCGTTCTTCGGGCTGGCGAGCATCGTCATGGTCGTCACGCAGTTCGGCTTCAGCCACCTCGGCGACAAGTACGGCCCCGTCCGCGTCGCCATCCCCGGCATGGCGCTGTCCATCGTCGCGTTTATCATGCTCGCGCTCTCGCACTCGCTGACGCTGTTTTTCGTCTCGGCCGTGTTCTATGGCATCGGCTCCGGCCTCATCATGCCGGTGCTGAGCGCCGCGACGATCAAGGGCGCGCCGCGCGACCGCACGAGCCTCGCCTCGTCGACGTTCTACATCCTCTACGACGCCGGCCTCGGCCTCGGCGCGCTTCTTTGGGGCGTCGTCCGCGACATCACCGGCGTGGGCGGCATGTACGCCGGCGCCGCCGTCACGATGGCGCTCGCCGCGTATATGACGTGGTACGTCTACGGCAAGAAAAAATGGCTCGAATGCAGCCAGAACTCATAATCGCAGCGCAAAGCAAGCCCCGGAGACGCCTCCGGGGCTTGCTTTTTTTGCGTTTGCGCCGAAGCGCCGATTGCGGCTGCCAGCGCCAAAACCTCCCCTCCTCATTCAAACCGCCCACGGGGCGGGAATAAGGATAGGGGGCTACGGCCTGAAAGGGGAGGTGGCACGGCCGGTACGGCCGTGACGGAGAGGTTGTAAGCTCATGGACTTGTACTGCGCCGATTTAGCCGCACAGACCCGTAGGGGCGACCCTTGCGGTCGCCCGTTCCCGCGTCCAGAATCCAGCCGCCGGGCGACCGCAAGGGTCGCCCCTACAAGACGTGCCGTTCAACCAACCCTTCTGCAAGATCCGACCTTACAATCCCCCAGTCGCCTCCGGCGACAGCCCCCTTTACACAAGGGGGCCATTCGGAAGGCGCGTGCCGCAATCGGCGCGGCGAAAACGACGCGGCCGTAGGGCGGGGCGCTGCTTACGGGAGGAAGGTGTCGGGGTCGACGTACTGGCCGTTTTTCAGGACGGCGAAGTGCAGGTGGGGCGACTGGGCGCACTCGGCGATGGCGGTGTCGCCCACGGCGCCGAGCACCGTGCCGGCGGCGACGGTCTGGCCGGCGTCGACGAGGGCCGTCGGCGTCAGATTCGCATAGACCGTGCGGTAGCCGTCCTCGTGCGCAAGCTCGACGGTCGTGCCGTAGAACGCGTCGTCATAGACGGCCGCGACCGTGCCGGCGCTGGCGGCGAGCACCTGCGCGCCCGGCTGCGCGGCGATGTCGACGCCGCAGTGGACGCGCCAGTCGGCCATCGTCTCGTTGTAGACGAGCGCGTCCATGCTGTAGGCCGCGATCGTCTCGCCCGCGACGGGGCGGATGACGGTTCTGGCCGCGGCGGCGCTGACCTCGGCGTCCGTCATGGCCGTCACGGCCGCGTCCTGCGCGCTGCCGGCCTCCGCGTCGGCGTCTGCGGCCGCGCCGGTCTCCGGCTCTCTGGCCGTGAGCGGGACGTCGAGCGTGCTGCCCGCGTCCGGCTCAAGCGCCGCGCTCCCGCCCCGGTGCGCCGAGATGGCCGTCCGGATGAAAACATAGCCCGAAATTCCAACTGCGACGATGCACAGGAGCAGGACGATGTAGTAGCCCTTCTCCTTGAGCATCCGCTTTGCCGCATCGAGCGCTTTGCGGCTGCCCGGTTCATTTGTCATGGTTTCATGCACCTCCGAGCATCAGTATGGCCCGGAAGCGGCAGGAATAAACAAATTCTGGGAATTTATTTTTGCGGCCCGCGTCAGCCCGGGTCGTCCAGCACGCCGAAGAAGAGCGGGATGCCCGTCGCCGTGTCCACGACGGCGTAGACGAACGGGCGGTCCAAAATGACCTGCTTCGGCGGCCCGCTCGGTGGGGCGGCGCCGGCCCCCATCAGGACGGCCGTCGCCGCGCCGGCCTTCGTGCCGCGCTCGTCGACGGCGATGGCCGTCTTGTGCAGCACCGCGCCGATGAAGAGCGGCCCGTCCAAGGACGTCCCCATGGCCGAAAAGTCCGCAAGGTCGGGGTCGAACGCGTCCGTCATGCCCAGATCCATGAGCGCAGCGTTGAGCGTGGCGGAAAAGTCGACCTTGAACTTCGGGATGGCAGTGATGACCTCCTCGTTTGACGCGTTTTCGAGCATGGAAAGCCATGCCGCACCGTCAAGCGCCGCGAGGACGTCCGCGGGCGTTTTGCCCTCGTCCGGCAAGAGCGCGGCAAACGCGTAAGTCCCGCCCGCGTAGTTCTTCATGACGCCCGTCGCGCCCGCGCAGGTCAGGTAGCGGTACTCGCCCGAGCGCAGGAAGTCCACCTCCCGCTCGGCGCCGTCCGCGGTCGTGAACGTGCCGCCGCGGACCTGGGTCTCCTCGTAAATATCCGCCCACTCGGCGTCGAAGCTCAGGGCGTTGAGCAAGATCAGCTGCGTGTTCTTCGGAATTTCGCTGAGCATCTCCTCGATCTGCCCGTCCGTGTGCTGCTTCACCCAGCGGTTGACGTCGCGCAGCGTCGAGCCGTCAAACGCGGCGCGGTAGACCTGCGCGCCGAAGCGGTCGGCGTTTTCCTGCAAAAAGTCCGGCGAGACGGTCAGACTGTCCGTGTCCCGCAGCCAGACGGAGTTTGCGATGTGCAGCTTTGCCTTCTCCGCATCCGGCAGCGCCGCGGCCCAGCCGGCAAATTCGTCCGCGAGCGCGTCGCGCGAAAGCCCCGTCGCCTGCTCCATCTGCGAAAGCGTCTGCCCGCCCGCGCCGATCTCGGCCATGCCGAGCGCGAGCAGCACGCTCAGGGGCGAGACGAGCGCGTTCTCCTCGCCCGCGCTCTCCGCCAGAAGAAGCACGGCAAAGTTCGCCGCGGCCGCGCGCGCATCGTCCGAGATCGGCGTCGACTCCACATCTGCGGGCTTGTAATCCGCCGACAGCTCCGTCGCCGAGATCGCCGCGCGCCCCGCGCAGCCGGTCAGCAGCAGCGCCGCGAGCAGCAGTGCAAGCATTCTTTTCATATGCGTGACCTCCTTTTTTTCTGTCTCTACTGACTCAGACCGCTTTTTGCGGCGGCCGGTTTCGCCGCGCACGGATTTTTTTTGCACGCGCCGGCGCGGCGGCGCGTAGGATGGGAGCGGAGAGGCGGAATGCGACGCCATCCGACCGCTCCGAACCTGATGGGAGGAATGACCATGGCAACCTTTGAAAACCGCGCGACGCTGTCCTACAACGGCCGCACGACGGACTCGAACGTCGTCACCGGCGAGATCCTCGAGGTGCTCTCCGTCACAAAGACGGCCGTCCGCGGCGAGTACGCGCCGGGCGGGAGCGTGACGTACGTCGTGAGCATCGTGAACACCGGCGCGGCGCCCGTAGCCGACCTGACCGTGACGGACGACCTCGGCGCCTACGCCTTCGGTGCCGGAACGCGCACACCGCTGACGTACACGGCCGGGACGATCCAGTATTATGTCAACGGCGCCCTGCAGGCCGCGCCCGCCGTCACGGCCGGCCCGCCGCTGAGCGTGACCGGCATCACCGTGCCGGCCGGCGGCAGCGTGACGCTGCTCTACGAGGCGACGGCGAACGAATTCGCGCCGCTCGCGGCCGAGAGCACGATCCGCAACACCGCCGCCGTCTCCGGCGGCGGCCTGACCGCGCCGCTGAGCGCGTCAGAGACGGTCGGCGCGCTCAGCGAGGCGCGGCTTTCCGTGTGCAAGTCGCTCTCGCCCGCGGCGGTGGCCGAAAACGGGACGCTCACCTACACGTTCGTCATCCAGAACTCCGGCTCGGCCGCGGCCGGGGCGGCGGACGCCATCGTGCTGGCCGACACGTTCGACCCGCGTCTGAGCAACCTCGCGGTCACCTACGACGGCGCGCCGCTCGCCGCGCCCGCGGACTACACCTACAACGCCGCGACGGGCGAGTTTGCAACCATCGCCGGGCGCATCACCGTGCCGGCCGCATCGTTTGCGCAGGACGCGGCCACGGGCGCGTGGTCGGTCACGCCGGGCGTCGGCGTGCTGACGGTCACGGGCACCGTGTAAGCGCCGCAATCCTTCGCCGGGACGCCCGCGGCCGCGCCGGAGTCCCGGCGTTTTTCGCGTATGCTTGACAAAATTCCGCCGCCGTGCTACGTTTGACCTGTTTGACCGCCGAAACGGCGGAATTGACGGCAGGAGGCACGAAGGATGGACCAGAAAATCTATCTTGCATACACCCGCATTCTCGAGTCCGAGCTTGTCCCCGCGCTCGGCTGCACGGAGCCCATCGCCATCGCCTACGGCGCGGCGAAGGCGCGCCAGGTGCTCGGGCAGGAGCCGGAGCGCATGGAGATCCGGTGCAGCGGCAACATCATCAAAAACGTCAAGGGCGTCGTCGTGCCGAATTCCGGCGGCATGATCGGCATCGAGGCCGCCGCCGCGCTCGGCGCGCTCGGCGGCGACGCCGACCGCGAGCTCGAGGTGCTCGAATCCGTCCGGCCGGAGCACATCGCGCGCGCGCAGGCGTACATCGCCTCCGGCGCGTGCCGCGTGCGGCTGGTCAAGGACGTGGAGAACCTGTACATCGTCACGCACGTCGAAGCGGGCGGCCACACGGCCGAGGTCACGATCGTCAACCGCCACACGCTCATCACGCGCATCGTGCGCGACGGCGAGACCATCTACGAAAACGAGATCCACGAGACGCTCAGCGACAGCACGGACGACAAGGCGCTTTTGAACGTCCGCGGCATTCTGGAGTACGCGGACACCGTCGACCTCGACACCGTCCGCCCGACGCTCGAGCGGCAGATCGAGCTCAACACCGCCATCTCGGCCGAGGGGCTCGAGCACGTCTACGGCGCGCAGGTCGGCCGGACGCTTTTGCAGGTCTACGGCGACAATGTCCGCACCCGCGCCCGCGCAAAGCCGGCCGCCGGCTCGGACGCGCGCATGGGCGGCTGCGCGCTGCCCGTCGTCATCAACTCCGGCAGCGGCAATCAGGGCCTGACGGTCTCGCTGCCCGTTATCGAGTTCGCGCGCGACCTGTGCGTCAGCCACGAAAAGCTGCTGCGCGCGCTGCTCGTGAGCAACCTCGTGGCCGTCCATCTCAAAAAATACATCGGCAGCCTGTCCGCCTTCTGCGGCGCCGTCTCGGCCGCCTGCGGCGCGGGCGCGGCCATCACCTACCTCTACGGCGGCGGCTACGACGATGTCGGCTCGACGATCGTCAACACGCTGGCCACCGTCGGCGGCATCGTCTGCGACGGCGCAAAGAGCTCGTGCGCGTCCAAGATCGCCTCGGCCGTCGATGCGGCCATCCTCGCGCACTACATGGGCTCTTACAACCGCGTCTTCCGCGCCGGCGAGGGGCTTGTGAAGGAGGACGTTGAAAAGACGATCCGCTCCATGGGCTACATCGGCCGCGTCGGCATGAAGGAGACGGACGAGGAGATCCTCAGCGTCATGATCGACGAGGTCGAGGTGTAAGAGGGCGGGCCCGCATCCACCCGCCCCGCGCCCATTGCGGAATGCGCCCTCCAAAAGGCCCCCTTGTGTAGGCCGTAGCCCCCTATCCTTATTCCCGCCCCGCGGGCGGTTTTAATGAGGAAAGGGGGCTGTCGCCGGAGGCGACTGGGGGATTGTAAGCTCGGATCTTGCAGAAGGGTTGGTTGAACGGCACGTCTTGTAGGGGCGACCCTTGCGGTCGCCCGTTCCCGCGTACAGCATCGAGCCTCCGGGCGACCGCAAGGGTCGCCCCTACGGGTCTGTGCGGTTATCGCAGCGCAGTGCAGGCCCGCAAGCCTGCAATCCCTCCGTCTCGCCTCCGGCGAGCCACCTCCCTTTACACAAGGGAGGCGTTGGCGCGGCGCGTCGTTTTCCGCTTATCCCTAACATCCCCGGAGTGTGATCCCATGCAGAAAAACATCCTTGCCATCTCGGACATCTCGTGCGTCGGCCGGTGCTCGCTGACGGTGGCGCTGCCGGTTTTGTCGGCGGCCGGGGCGTGCTGCTCCATTTTGCCGACGGCGGTGCTCTCAACGCACACCGGCGGGTTTTCCGGCTATACGTTCCGCGACCTGACGGACGACCTTGCGCCGATCCTGGCGCACTGGAGCGCGCTGGGGCTGCGCTTTGACGCGGTCTATTCCGGCTACCTCGGCTCATCGCGGCAGGCGGAGATCGTCGCGCGCGCGCTCGATGAGATGGCCGCGCCGGGGGCGCTCCGGCTCGTCGATCCCGTCATGGGCGACGGCGGGGCGCTCTACGCGGGCTTTTCGGCGGACTTTGCAGACGAGATGCGGATGCTCTGCCGCCGGGCGGACGTCATCACGCCGAACCTGACGGAGGCTGCGCTCCTGCTCGGCAGGCCGTATTCGCCGGGGCCGCACACGCCGGACGAGATCGCCGCGCTGTGCGCGGCGCTGCGCGAGGAGTGCGGCGCGGCCGTCGTGATCACAGGCGTGCAGCCGGATGAACGGACGCTCGGTGCGGCCGTCCTCGGCAGGGACGATGCGGAGGCGGCGCTCTGCCCCGGATTGCGCCTGCCGTTTGCCATGCCGGGCACGGGCGACCTGTTCGCAAGCTGCCTGACCGCCGCGCTCTCCCGCGGCGCGCCGCTGCGCGCGGCGGCGCAGACGGCCGTGGACTTCACCCACCGCGCCATGGCCCGCTCGGCGCGCGAGAGCCGGGAAACGCGCTACGGCCCGTGCTTCGAGCCGGAGCTTCCATGGCTGGCAGAGCGGCTGGCGGAGCTGTAAAATTTCGGATAACCGCTTGACTTCAGCAAGCCGGTGCGGTAAAATGAGCATAGAAAGGCGCCGCGCAAAGCGGCCGGCCTTAGTTTACGTTAAGAAATTGACCGCAAACCTTGGCAGAGGGGCGGTCATTTTCTTTTGCAGATCTGAAAAATCAGAGAGCAAAGACCTACGACTAAAATGCCGATCTGGATCAAATCGGAATATGTAACCATAAGCCTCACCTCCCTTCCGGGAAGTGCCGACCGCCTGTGCTTGCGCAGCGCCGGCTTAATTTTACCAGGCTTCCATGATTTTGTCAAATCCTGCCGCGCGAAAGCGCCCCGGACACGCGTCTGGGGCGCTTTTTCTGTGGTTCCCCACAAGCAAAATGCCGCGGACTATGTCCGCGGCATTTTGCTTGATTATGCCTTGGGCGGGAGGCTCGGCGCGAGGAATTCGCGGTATTTTTTGACCCGCGCGCGGTATTCGTCCGTCTTTTTCGACTGGGCGACCTCGCCCTCGTTTTTCTGGATGTCGTCGCCGTGGATGAACTTGCCGGAGATCGTGTCGTGCGCGTGCGGAAGCTGCGTTTTTTCGTCAAAGACGAAGTGATACCTGCCGTTTTCTACGGCAATGCTGCCCTCGATGCCGCACAGGCAGCAGATGGCGACGCCGTCCTCACGCAGGTAGAAGTTGCGGCTGTGGCAGTGCGGGCAGATGCCGGGCGCGCCCTTGTAATCGCTGCCGTACACGCCGTCCGGCGCGGTGAACGAGCCGTCTGCGATCTTCGCGGCGGCCGCGGCCGTGTCGCGGCCGACGGTGCGGGCGCGCTCGAGCGCCTCGTCGTTCATGATGATGCCGAGCGACCACTGGAACGTCTCGTTGTGGATGATCGTCCACTTCGGCGTGAGCGCCTGCGTGGCGAAGTCGCACTCGATGCGCGTGCCCCAGTCGCTGCCGCCGACGCCCATGTACGAGACGACCTTGTCCTTCAGGTACCGCGGATCGACGGGCTTTCCGCCCTGCTCGGCGATCTTCGAGGCGATCATGACGTTGCCGCGGTCGAGCCGCGGGCCGAAGCGGTCCATGACCGTGTGGAACAGGCCCGAGGCGCACTTTTCAAAGATCGGCACGGACCAGACGATGCCATCGGCGTCGTACATCTGGTCGGTCAGCCACTTGAAATCGTCGCGCAGGACGCACTCGTTCCCGCGGCCGGAGAACATGCCGATGACGCATGCCTTGCAGCCGGTGCAGTGCTGGATATTCAGCCGGTTGAGATTGATGAATTGCAGCTCGGCCCCGAGCTCCTGCGCGCCCATAAGCGCCTGGATGCACATGGCGTCGTTGCTGCCGCCGGGCGTGCCGGCGGAGATACCGAGGATCTTCATGCGACAAAACTCCCTTCAAGCTAGCCCATTTTTTCCGGCTCGCGCCGGTGCTCTTTTGCTTAGTGTACCATGGGCGGCGCCGGAAGTAAAATGCTTTTCTTTGTGCGGTTTATTGCATGGACGGTTATAAATACAGGCGGAATATATTGAATCTGCACAAATTGCTGCGCCCGCGTTTGGCGATCCCGCGCATAAAAAAGCGCGCTGCCGGACGGCAGCGCGCCAAGGGAAGCGTTATTGCTCCGGCGGCATCCAGTTTAGCTGCGGCCACCATTTGGGGCCGGTGTTTTTCTGCGGCGCGCCGGCCGTCGTGCGGCCGTTTCTGACGCAGGCGGTCAGGATGGCGGTCAGCTCCGCGACGACGTCGGGGTGGTCGTCCGCGACATTTTCCGTCTCGCGGACGTCCTTTTCCATGTCGTAGAGCTGGATGGGCTTCTCGCCGGGCTGCGGCGGGGCGAAGCCGCCCGCGCCGGGGCACAGCTCGAGCTTCCACTTGCCCTTGCGGATGGCGAAGAAGCCGCTGCCGGACGAATGGACGGTGTAGGTGCGCACCGGCTCGTCCGAGCCCTCCCACACCGGCAGGAGCGAGACGGAGTCCTCGGCCTCGTTGTCGGCGACGGGCTGGCCGAGGATGTCCGCAAACGTCGAAAACAGGTCGCACAGGCAGACGGTCTGGTCGGCCGTCGAGCCGGCCTTCACGCGGCCCGGCCAGCGGACGATCAGCGGGATGCGGTGGCCGCCGTCCCAGATGTCGGATTTGTGGCCGCGGTAGATGTAGCTCGGCTCGTGGCCGAGCTCGGGGTAGGAATTCTCGCTGCCGTTGTCGCTTGTAAAGACGAAGATCGTGTCGTCCGCGATGCCCGTTTCCTCAAGCTTTTTCATGATGCGCCCGGCAATGGAGTCGATCATGAGCACCATGTCGCCGTACGGGCCGATGGCCGATTTTCCCACAAATTCCGGCGTCGGCAGGCAGGGAAGGTGCGGCGCGTGGATGGGGTAGTACAGGAAAAACGGCTTTTCGCCGCCCGCGTATTCGTCGATGAGGCCGAGCACGCGGTCGGCAGAATCGGGCACGACGTGCTCGTGGACATAGTCGGCCGCGATGGCGCCCTCCGGCCATGTATAAACGCGCGGGTCGCTCGGGTCGGATACGACGCCGCGGGGGCCGGCGGAGTAGAAGTTCGGGTCGCCGGACGAGCCCGTCGGCGGCGCGGTCACGCGGCCGTTTTCCAGGAAGGCATACGGCGCGATGTCCAGCGAGCCGGGCGTGACGTAGGAATAGTCAAAGCCGAACTCGTTCGGCCCGTTTTTGACGGGCTGGGAATAGTCCACGACCGGCGTTTTCTGATCCATGCCGAGCGGCGCGCCGGGCAAAAACGCCGCATCGTCGCCCTCCATGGCCCAGTCGAGGCCAAGGTGCCACTTGCCGACGACGGCCGTGCGGTAGCCCGCCCGCTGGAAGAGCGTGCCGAGCGTGGCGCGGCCGTCCTCGATGAGGTGGCGCGTGTAGCCCATGATGACGACCTGCTTGAGCGCCGAGCGCCAGTTGTACCGCCCGGTCAGAAGCCCGTAGCGCGACGGGGTGCACAGCGCGCTCGTCGCGTGCGCGTCCGTGCAGCGCATCCCCTCGCCGGCCAGGCGGTCGAGATTTTCGGTGTGGAGCTTGCCCTCGGGGTTGAAGCACGACAGGTCGCCGATGCCGAGGTCATCGGCGAACATCAAAATGACGTTCGGTTTTTTTGCCATGTAGGAATCCCTCTCTTTCGGTTTTGCGAAAACCTGCCGAACAAGTTGTCATCGGCCGGACGATTTGCTATGATAATAGTTAGATTATACACGCGCGCGCGCCCGCGCGCAAGGGCAAAGGAGGCGTTTTATGAAAATTGTCAGCCTGCTCATCAAACCGGTGTCCGGCGCGTGCAACCTGCGCTGCAAATACTGCTTCTACCACGAGCTGGAGTCCCGCGGCGGCGTGCCCGGCGGGCGCATGGCGGAAGGTACGCTTGAAAACCTCGTGCGCGGGGCGTTCGAGACCGCGGAAAGCGCCGTCTGCTTTGCGTTTCAGGGCGGCGAGCCGATGCTCGCGGGGCTGGAATTTTTTAAGAAGTTCGCGGAGCTGGAGGCAAAATACCGCCGCCCGGAGATTTTCGCCCAGCGGACGATCCAGACGAACGGGACGCGCATCACGCCGGAGTGGGCGGAATTTTTCAGGCAGCACGACTTCCTCGTCGGCGTGTCCGTCGACGGCACGCGGGCGCTGCATGACTTATCGCGCGTGGACGGCGCGGGCGCGGGGAGCTTTGACGATGTGCGCCGCGGCGTGCAGCAGCTGCAAAAGGCGGGCGTGGAGGCAAACGCGCTCTGCGTCGTGACCGGCGCGCTCGCGCGGCACGGCCAGCAGGCGTATGAGGGGCTGAAAAAGCTCGGCTTTTCGTACCTCCAGTTCATCCCGTGCCTCGACGCGCTGGGAAGCGCGCGCGGGGAAAACCCGTGGTCGCTCACGCCGAAGCGCTACGCCGGGTTCCTGAAAACCGTGTTCGACCTGTGGTACCGCGACTACGCCTCCGGCCATTACGTCAGCGTCCGGCAGTTTGACGACTACGTCCACCTTCTGGCCGGCCGCCGCGCCAGCGCGTGCGCGGCGACGGGGCAGTGCGGGCAGTATTTCGTCGTCGAGGCGGACGGGAGCTGCTATCCGTGCGACTTTTTTGTCCTGCCGGAGACAAAGACCGGAAACGTGAACGAGTCGTCCCTTTCCGCCATCGCGTCCGGCGAGCAGCAGAAAAAATTCGAAGCTTCCGGCGCGGCGCGCCCCGCGCAGTGCGCCGCGTGCGGGTTTTCCGTCCCCTGCGGCGCGGGCGGCTGCCGGCGGGACTTTGTGACGGAGGACAATGGCGATGTCCGCAACTATTTCTGCCCGGCCTACCGCGAGTTTTTCGCCTACGCCATGGAGCGCCTGGAGCGGATCGCGGCCATGGAGCGGCGGATGCGGTGAGCGGAAGAGAAGCGGGAAGCCTTTTTGCGCCGGGGCGGCTCAAATCTCACCAAAAGCGGGCGCGCGGGCGGACGGGTTTTCCGACAAAGTGAAGGAATTTCCAAAAACACTTGCATATTCTGTTCCGGTTCGCTATGCTAAAGTGAAGAAGAAATTTTTCAGCCCGCCGCACAGGCGAGCCGATCGGAGGATGAAAATCATGCAGATCCAAATCACCCGCACCACCTCGCCGAAGGAGAAACCGCACGGCAAGCTGGGCTTCGGCACCGTTATGTCCGACCATATGTTCCTGATGAACTACACGGCCGGGCAGGGCTGGCACGACGCGCGCATCGTGCCCTACGGCCCGCTCACGCTCGAGCCGTGCTGCATGGTGCTGCACTACGCGCAGGAGATCTTCGAGGGTCTGAAGGCCTACCGCACGGCCGACGGCCACGTCCAGCTCTTCCGCCCGCAGGAGAACGCCCGCCGCATGATCGACTCGTGCGAGCGCCTGTGCATCCCCGCCATCCCGGAGGAGGACTTCGTCCAGGCCGTGAAGGAGCTCGTCTCGGTCGACCGCGACTGGGTCCCGACCGAGGAGGGCACGTCGCTCTACATCCGCCCGTTTGTCTTTGCCACGGACGAGCACCTCGGCGTCCACGCGTCGAAGACGTACCTGTTCTGCATCATCACAAGCCCCTCCGGCGCGTACTACGCCAACGGCCTCGAGCCGGTGAAGATCTATGTCGAGAACACCGACGTGCGCGCCGTCCGCGGCGGCACGGGCTACGCCAAGTGCGGCGGCAACTACGCCGCGTCGCTGCGCGCCGGCGAGAAGGCCGAGGAGGCCGGCTACGCGCAGGTCCTCTGGCTCGACGGCGTCGAGCGCAAGTACATCGAAGAGGTCGGCGCGATGAACATCATGTTCAAAATTGACGGCAAGGTCGTCACCCCGGCGCTGACCGGCTCCGTCCTGCCGGGCGTCACGCGCAAGAGCTGCATCGACCTGCTCCGCTCGTGGGGCCTTGAGGTCGAGGAGCGCCGCATCAGCGCCGAGGAGCTCTTCGACGCCGCCGACGCCGGCAAGCTCGAGGAGGTCTGGGGCACCGGCACGGCCGCCGTCATCTCGCCCGTCGGCGAGATGGGCTGGAAGGAGCGCCATACCGTCATCTGCGGCGGCAAGATCGGCCCGACCGCCCAGAAGCTCTACGACACGCTCACCGGCATCCAGTGGGGCAAGCTCCCCGACGAGCACGGCTGGATCGTCCCGGTGTGCTGAGCCGTTAAAGAAGAACAATGCGCCGGCTGCGGCGTGCGCGACCCCAAAAAACCTGTCATCCTTCGGCTTTGCTCAGGGTGACAGGTTTTATTCGGCGCCGGCACTCAAATCGGCTTGCCGCAGCCGGCCCCAGCTTTCCACCCCTAAAAAAAGGAGTCACCTTATGATCCGATTTGAATCCGACTACACCGAGGGCGCTATCCCCGAGATCCTGCGGGCGCTGGAGGAGCACAATTTCGTCCAGACGGGCGGCTACGGCGTCGACCCCGTCTCGGATGCCGCGCGCGCGCGGGTGCGGGAATTATGCGCCGCGCCGGACGCGCAGGTGCATTTTCTCGTCGGCGGGACGCAGACGAACCTGACGGTGCTGGCCAGCGCGCTCCGGCCGCATCAGGGCGCGGTCTGCGCCGACGCCGGGCACATCGCCGTACACGAGTCCGGCGCCATCGAGGCCACGGGGCACAAGGTGCTGCCCGCCATTTCGCCGGACGGCAAGCTGCACGCGGCCGACCTCGACGCCGTCTGCGCCGCGCACTGGGCCGACGCCAACCACGAGCACACGGTCCAGCCCGGCCTTGCCTATATTTCGCTGCCGACGGAGACGGGCGGGCTCTATTCGCTCGCCGAGCTGACCGAGCTTCGCGCGGTCTGCGACAAATGGGGCATTTTTCTCTACTGCGACGGCGCGCGGCTCGGCTACGCGCTCGCCTCGGACGAAAACGACGTGCGCCTGCCTGACCTCGCGCGCCTTTGCGACGCGTTTTACATCGGCGGGACGAAGGTCGGCGCGCTCTTCGGCGAGGCGCTCGTCCTCACAAATCCCGCCCTCGCGCGCGACTTCCGCTACATCCAGAAGCAGCGCGGCGGGATGCTCGCCAAGGGCTGGCTGCTCGGCCTGCAATTTGGCGAGCTTCTGCGGGGCGACACCTACGAGCGCATCTCGCGCCACGCTGTCCGGCAGGCCATGCGCATCCGGGACGGCTTTGCCGCGCACGGCTGCAAATTTCTCATCGACTCGCCGACGAACCAGCAGTTCCCCATCGTCCCGGACGACGCCCTCGCCGAGCTCGGCCGCGAGTTTGCCAGCTCGTTCTGGTGCGCCCCGGCGCCCGGCATGAGCGCCGTCCGCTTCTGCACGAGCTGGGCGACAAAGCCCGAGGACGTCGACGCCCTTCTGCAGGCGCTCGACCGCGTCCTGTAAACAAAAAAGCGGCCCCGCCGCCTGCATCGGACGCGCAGGCGGCGGGGCGAGCTCATTTCCGGGGGTCTACCACGCGATCTCTCCGGCGCCATGCTCCCGCAAGAACGCGTTCACCTGCGAGAACGGGCGCGAGCCGAAGAAGCCGCGGTAGCTCGACAGCGGGCTCGGGTGCGCCGACTCGATGACAAGGCGCGCGCCGGCGTCTGCGATGAGGCCGCGCTTTTTCTGCGCCTGCGCGCCCCACAGGATGAACGCCACGGGCTGCGGCAGGCTGCCCGCGGCCGCGATGGCGTCGTCCGTGAACGTCTGCCAGCCGTATTTTGCGTGGCTGTTCGCCTTTCCGCGCTCGACAGTCAGGACGGTGTTGAGCAGCAGCACGCCCTGCCGGGCCCAGCGGGTGAGGTCGCCGGAGGGCGGCGGCGTGACGCCGAGGTCGGATGCCAGTTCCTTGTAAATGTTGCGCAGCGACGGCGGCAGCGGCACGCCGTCCGGCACGGAGAACGCAAGCCCCATGGCCTGCCCCGGCTCATGGTACGGATCCTGCCCCAAAATGACGGCGCGCACGCGCTCGGGCGGGCAGAGCGAGAACGCGCGGAAGAGGTCGCCCTCCGGCGGGTAAACTTCGCCCGCGGCATACGCCGCGTCGACCCGCCCGGCAAGGCGCGAAAAATAGGGCTTTTGCATCGAGTGCTCCAGATACGGCCGCCACGGGCCGAGAAGTTCGGTCTGCATGGAAAAACCTCCTGATTTGTGCTTTTCATTTTATCACAGGTGCGCTACAATGGAAACAGGAAATGCGGAGCCGCGGCTCCGGGAGGGAGAAAGAACTATGGCGCTTGCAATCGAATATCTCTGGCGCGACCGGAAGCGGCATCTCGGCCTGCCGATCAGCTTCACGCGCTACGGCCTGAGCGAGGACAGGCTGTTTCTGTCGACGGGGCTGCTCAATACGCACGACGATGAGATCCTGCTCTACCGCGTGCGCGACATCAGCGTGCGGCGCTCGCTCGTCCAGCGGCTGTTCCGGGTCGGCACGATCGAGGTGCTCTCCACGGACAAGACGATGCCCGACCTGCACCTGAAAAACATCCGCCACCCGCGCGAGGTCAAGGAGCTGCTCCACGCGCAGGTCGAGGACATGAAGCTCCGCCGCCGCGTCCGCGTCGGCGAGATCATGAGCGACACGGACATCCGCCGCGAGGAAAGCGACGAGTTCGACCGCGAATTCTACTAAGCAAAGCCCCGGACGGCACCGCCGTCCGGGGTATTTTTTGCGCGGCGCGCCGAAATAGTGCGCCGCGCCAAGGCTCCCCTGTGCAAGGGGAGCTGTCGGCGGAGCCGACTGAGGGGTTGTAGGGGCGACCCTTGCGGTCGCCCGGCGGCTGGATTGAGACCGCGGGAACGGGCGACCGC
>CAKTOF010000008.1 GCA_934589675.1 uncultured Oscillospiraceae bacterium | reverse complement strand
CGAACACGGAAGTTAAGCTCACTTGCGCCGACAATACTTTGCGGGCGACTGCACGGGAAGATAGGTAACGCCAACATTTATATTCCTCAATAGCTCAGTCGGTAGAGCACGCGGCTGTTAACCGCGGTGTCGTAGGTTCGAGTCCTACTTGGGGAGCCAAACACGGTATTGCCGTCACGGTAACGTGGCGGCAATATCAATATTAAAGCTAAAATGGGCCTTTAGCTCAGTTGGTTAGAGCAGACGGCTCATAACCGTCCGGTCCCGGGTTCAAGTCCCTGAAGGCCCACCACCGATTCGGCAACAGCCTTGAAATAGATCAACATAGGGGTATAGCTCAGCTGGTAGAGCGGCGGTCTCCAAAACCGTAGGCCGAGGGTTCGATCCCTTCTGCCCCTGCCAGGACGCCTTGAAGCATTTGCTTCAAGGCGTCTTTTTTTGATGTCCATTTTGTGGTATGATATATACGCGCAAGCTGTGACTCACGCGCTTGGAGCCAGTGAATCAAGAACGGAGAGGTCAATGTTGACGCTGTCCGGGCGAAGCTGAACGACGTGTATTCGCCGGAAGAGATCGACCGCCTCTCCGGAATGTACATCGACGCATACGGCAGCACGGAGCTGACCGCGAATGAGGTCTGGGAGGAAGCAATCTGCGACGCGCTCGGGTTCATGAATATGTTCGATGGCTTTGCAGAAGAGGGCGACGCGGCCGTGTTCCTCGTGGAGTCCGGGCGTGCGGCGCGGGAAGTCCGGGAAGAGACGAAGGCGGCGAAGGGGCAGAAGTTCTCTATCGACAAGATCATCGGTAGCGATCAGGAAGACTACGGCATTGGCGTTCATCTGGATTCAACGCTGCTTGAAAATCTGACACCGAAAGAAAGAATCGAAATGGTCAAGGAACGCGTCAAAGAACTTGGCGGCGAGGTATTTACGGCCTATGACAGCGCGGGGGATGCCATAGACATTTCGATTGCAAAGCCAGAAGAACGCTTCAAAAACCGCAACGGAAAGAATAAGCTGGTCAACAAAGACCTGACGACAAAGTATATCGGAAATGAGACGAAGCAGGAAACTGTCGTACTTCTCGACGAGTTAATCGAGACAGCGAGCTTTGATGCGAGCAAGAACCCAGCATACCCACACGGCTGGCTGGACGATTACGGGAAAAATAACTGGGATTATTGGACAACCTATGTTCAGGACAGGAATGGAACAATCTGGGAGGCAACCTTGAACGTTGCGAACGCTGCAGACGGGAGAAAAATTCTTTATGACATCGGGCCAATAAAAAAAGTAGGGCAGTCCGTCGAGTCGGACACATCCTACTTCCGACGGGGCCGCGCGGAAAATCGCGCACATCCGCCGTCAATGACAGTGTAACCCAGAACGCGCCGGAAGTCAAGCAGGATTTTTCCCGCGAGCTGGACAGCGACGGGCGGAAGCTAACGGAAGCGCAGCAGGAATACTTCGCGGAGTCGAAGGTGCGGAACGAGAGCGGGCAGCTCAAAACCGTCTACCACGGAACCGGCGCGGACTTCAACACGTTCTCCTACGACTACATGAGTCAACACGGCTCCATGGAGGGGCAGGGCTTCTACTTTACGGACAGCCGGAGCATGGCTGAGGGCTACCAGCGCGACGGCGGCCGCGTTATGGAGGGGTATCTCGACATTCGAAAGCCGCTGCAGGACAACGAGGTCATCCTGACAAAGGCGCAGACCTGCGAAAAAGCCGGCCGGGGGCGGTTGCCTCCGGCCGGCTGCTTTGCTGGGGATCAGACCTCGGCGATGAGCTCGACCTCGCAGAGGACATTCTTCGGGAGAGACTTGACGGCGACGCAGCTGCGGGCCGGCTTGCCGGTGAAATACTTGCCGTAGACGTCGTTGAACGCGGCAAAATCGCCCATGTCGGCGAGGAAGCACGTCGTCTTGACGACGTTTTCAAACTTCGCGCCGGCTGCCTCGAGGACGGCGCCAAGGTTCTTCATGACCTGCTCGGCCTGCGATTCGATCGTCGTGCCGGCGATCTCGCCGGTGGCCGGGTCGACCGGGATCTGGCCGGACGTGATGAGCAGCGAGCCGGTGATGAACGCCTGGCTGTACGGGCCGATGGCGGCCGGGGCTTTCTCGGTATGGATGAGTTTCATGGAAATAGCCTCCTTGTGCGGTTTCCTTGACGGTATCATTTTTTGCGGCAAGTGTCAAGTTCTGCGTCTGCGAGAGTTTCTGGACGCACGGCTCAACGCTTTGTTGATACGGCTACGATGGCATTCCGACCGGAAGCGCGGGCATTTCTTCGTGAATTTTTATGAAGTCGCCTATTCCTATATGCAGAAAAACGCGCTATAATCAAGTGGATTTCCATTTGAAAAGAGAGTTCCATGAATCGACAGAAATTCTTGCAGGGAATGCGCGACGGCATACCGGTCGGGCTCGGCTATCTGGCCGTTGGCTTCGGGATCGGGATCGCGTGCGCTGCGGCGCACATGAACGCGCTGCAAAGCGTGCTTATCAGCCTGCTCAATAACGCTTCCGCCGGAGAATACGGCGGCATCACAGTCATTGCGGAGGACGCCGGGCTCTGGATGATCGTGCTGATGACGCTGATCATCAACGCGCGCTATCTGCTGATGAGCTGCGCGCTCAGCCAGCGGCTCTCGCCGGAGACGGGGCTGGGGTTCCGGCTGCTCATCGGCTTTGATGTGACGGACGAGCTGTTCGGGCTTGCCATTGCGCAGCCGGGGTACCTCAACGTCTGGTATTTCATCGGCGCAATGTGCGTGGCTATCCCGGGCTGGAGCCTCGGCACGCTGCTCGGCGCGCTGGCCGGAGGGATCCTCCCGCAGTGGGCCATGGCTGGATTTTCTGTGATGCTCTACGGCATGTTCCTTGCGATCATTGTGCCGGAGGGCAAGAAAAACCGCATTGTGCTCGGCCTGATCGCGGTCAGCTTCGCGCTGAGCTTCGCTGCGGAGAAGCTGCTGCCGGCGCTGTCGGATGGAATGCGGATCCTGATCCTGACCGTTGCGATCTCGGCCACCGCTGCCGCGCTCTTCCCGCGCAGGGATGAAGCTGCGCAGGAAAACGGAGAACAGGGGGCGGGCGCATGAAGATCTATCTCTACATCGCGGCCATGGCACTGACGACGTATCTCATCCGCGCGTTGCCGCTCACGCTCATCCGCAGGCCGATCCGCAGCGTGTTCCTGCGCTCGTTTCTCTACTATGTGCCGTATGTGACGCTCGCGGTCATGACTTTCCCGGCCATCACGACCATCACGGGGTCGCCGCTCGTCGGCGGCGCGGCCATGCTCATCGGGATCGTGGGCGCTTGGCTCGGCCTCGGGCTGCTGCCGGTGTCGCTGCTCTGCTGCGGAAGCGTGATTTGCTTGCAGTTTCTGCTTTGAGGGGGCACACGGTTGGGCGAGGATCCGGCCGGGCTGGCCTGCCATTATCAATAGGATAGAAGCATCCGGTGACCCAAAGGGCTTGCTGTCTGCCAGCTGCAGACGGCAAGCCCTTTTTCTATGGGATGCCGCAAAAATCGAGCCCGAAGCTGGGTGCGGACAGGCAATACGGGTATTTTCCAATAAAAAATAATTGAAAAACCTATCCAATGGGATGGGGAGCGGATGGAAAACATCGGATAAAATATAGATGCAGTATCCGACAGAAGCGAAAGGCGGTGGAAAGCGCAGATGCGAAGAATTGTACTGGATATGAAGGGCGGCCTTTCGGCTGAGGCAGTCATGCAGGCACTTACGACCAGCGATCCGGATTATATCGTCTACCGTTCTTCAAGTCCGGAAGAAACGGTCGCATTGTGCAGAGCCTGCCGCGCCAATGTGCTTGTGATGGAGGTCATACGGCAGGGCATCTGGGAGCTGAGCGAACGAATGAAGATCCGAAACGACGTAAAAAAGCTCGGATGGGAGTGCAAGATCCTGCTGTTGGTCGATGAGAATGCGGACGGAATGCTTGCCGCCGATGTGCGGCAGGCGGTGAAGGATCAGCTGGTCGATAATTTCATTTACGCCTCCATTTCGCCGACGTATCTGGCGGGCGTGATCGACACGATTTAGAAAGGAGCGGTTCTATGCAGACCATCATTGAGAGGATCCCGGAGAGCTTGCAGGAGTTTGAGACGCTTGCCGGCGCGCAGCGGACGCCGGAGCGGATCTGCGCGCTGTTCCTGTGCGCGCTCGCGCTTTTTGACCGCGACCGCGACGCCGGGACCGCCGCGATGAACATCCTGCGCGGCCCACGTCCGATGACGCCGTATGACGCGCAGTTCCTGCGCGACAGACTGCGTGGGAAGAGCTATCTGCCGCTTGCCTATTTTGAGGGGGCGATGCCGCAGAACGGCTACAAGCCCAACGCGCCGTATGTCCTGAACGTGCTGGACGACCCGCGGCCGCAGGACATTGAGCCCGGCTATCTGCGCGTCTTTCTGAAGACGGCGGGCGCGGACTCGCCCCGGCCGATGAAGCTGCGCCAGAAAGGCTCGACGGGCGAGTGGTTTTTGTGGGAGTATTCCAGCATCCTGAGCGGGATCCGGATCCCCGCGGCGGAAGATCCGTGGGCATGACGGGAAAAGAGGGAGGCGGAACGATGGGCCGCATCAAGGCGGCGCGCCCGCCAGAATTCCGCCCTGCGTGCGGCGACCCGCTTGATGGCGGGGACCTGCAGTGAAACTGGCCATGAAGATCGGGCTGACGATTGCGCTGGCGGCTGCGCTTTGCGCACTGCCGGGCTGCCTGCTCTACCGGCATTTCGTCACGGATCGGATCAGGGACGGCGGAGGCGGAATGGAGAATCCGGATGCGCGGAGAAGCGCAATGGAGCTGGTTGAGCTGTCATGGTGGCAGAACCATATGTACTTCGGCAGCTGCTTCTCCCTGCAGTTTTATCTGATCGAGGGAGAGCCGGCGCTTACGGGAACCTTTCTGGATCAGAACAACGCCGAAGATCTGCGCGAGTCGCAGGTGGACGCGTTCTCCCACCCCATTGCGTGGCCGGTGACATGGGCGCAGTGGTACGAGCTGCAGCAGGCGCTGGAAGAGCAGGAGCTGCCGGAATACCGCAGCCCGTCCGACTACGCCTGCGATGAAACTGACAGCATGATCACCGCAGTCTGGCGCGCCGACGACGGCACGATAACACAGACGCTGGACGGCAGATATGCCTCAGAGCTGGCGACGCTGGCGCTGAGAATTGCGCAGGACGCATATGACGCGGCGCAGACGCAGCCGGCATCGGAGGATCGGGAGGTGAGCGACATGGCAGAGCTGACGCGGTTTTACTGGACGCAATCGGCCATGACACAGGATCGCTCCTTCCAATTTGCCATCGGCCGCGGCCAGCAGAGCATGATCGGCTTTCTGCCTGCGCACATGGACGACGACGTGTATTTCAGCTATTCCTACCGCGACAGCCGCGGCGACGGCCAAACCGTCATGCAGACGGACGTCCTTCTCCCCGAACAGACCGGAGAGGACTATCTCAGCCGGCTTGCCCGGGCGCTGCGCGAGCAGGAGCTCCCGGCGTACCGCGCGCCCGAGCCGCATCTGCTCGACGCGACGGACAGCTATATGAGCACAACGTGGAGCGACGCAGACGCGTCGTTTTCAAGAAGCTGCTCCGGCGAGGACGCGCAGCCCATCTATGACCTGCTGGTGGAGCTTGCCGGGGAGACAAACGCGTGGCTTCGCGCTCGGGCCGTGCCGGAAGGCGGCTGGAGATGCGAAGCGTGCGGAATGGCCAATGGAAAAAGCGTATTCTGCGCAGAGTGCGGCAGCCCGCGCCCTGCGAAGAAATAAAGGAAATTGTGAAAAGAAAGAAATGGAGGCTTATTATGAAAGGACACAAGTTTTTGAAGGTCACGGGCATTCTGATGATCATCGCGTCCATTGCGACGATCGGTCTGGGCGCGGTCGCCGGCGTGATCGCCGCAATGGCTGCGGGCGTTGGCGTGGCGGGGCATCTGCCGATCCGCTTCTATCTCGTCCTGCTTGCCACGCTTGGCGGCGGCATCTGCCAGCTCATCGCGGGCATTCAGGGCATTCGGCACAGCAAAAAGAGCGAGAAGGCCACGAGCCTGATCGTTTGGGGCGCCATTGTGATGGCGTTCAGCGTGCTGGGGATTGTCCTGGACGTCACCAACGGCGACGGGGTCAACATTCTCAGCGTCCTGACGGGTCTGGCGGTTCCGGTCCTTTACATTGTCGGCGCCGTGCTCAACGCCAAGGCCGACGATACCCAGGCGGTGTAACATCCGGCATACTACTGAAGGAGATCGATGCGACATGGGTCTGTTTGACAAAAAGTACTGCAGCATTTGCGGCGAGAAGATCGGCATGCTGGGCAACCGCAAGCTGGAAGACGGGAACCTCTGCAAAACCTGCGCGCGGAAGCTCTCTCCGTGGTTTTCCGACCGCCGGAACAGCACGGTGGAAGAGATCAAAAGCCAGCTTTCCTATCGCGAGGAAAACCGCGAAAAGGTCGCGGCGTTCCACACCACCCGGACGCTCGGCACGGGGACGAAGGTTCTTCTGGACGAGGACGCCGGACTTTTTATGGTGACGTCGGCCCGCGATCTGGCTGAGGCCAACCCGGATGTGCTGGCGTTCTCCGATGTGACCGGCTGCAATCTGGACATCGACGAGAGCCGCACGGAGCTCAAGCGCGAGGATAAGGACGGCAAGAAGGTCAGCTATATCCCGCCGCGCTATGAGTATTCCTATGATTTCTACATCACGATCTTCGTGAACAATCCCTATTTTGACGAGATCCGCTTTCGGGTAAATGCCAGCTCTGTGGAGATCACGCCGCCCGCGGCCCGCCCCGGCGCGCCGGCAGGCTGCAATCCAGAGACCAATGTCGAGTACCGCAACTTCAAAAAGCTCGGCGAAGAGATCCGCCAGGCGCTCACGCAGGTCCGCAGGGATGTGCGGAAGAAGATCCAGCAGGAGGCTGCGCCGAAAGCGGCGGTCACCTGCCCCTATTGCGGCGCGACCACCACGCCGGACGCCAGCGGCTGCTGCGAATACTGCGGCGGCGCGGTGAACGGATAAGCAATCAATCGAGGAGAAAGGACATTATTTCGATGAAAATGAAACGAATCCTTGCGCTGCTCCTGCTTGCAGCGGCGCTTCTGACGCTCGCTGCCTGCGGCAGCAAGGATGCGCTGGCCGGCACATGGGCGGCCGAGCTCGGCGAGGACGGCCTGATCACATGGACGTTCAACGGAAAAGGCAAGTGCACCATGGAGAACGCCTTCATGAAGCAGAGCGGCACCTACAGCATCGACGGCGACCAGCTCACGGTGGAGCTGGAGGCGTGGAGCGAGCCGTCCACCTACACGTTTTCCGTGGATGACAGCAGCCTGACCATGGCGGAAAACAGAGGCTACGGCATCACCGGAACCTTCGAAAAGCAGTAACGGAGCCGCACTTTCGCGGAATCCGCAGCGAAAGACAAGGATCAACGGCATGCGTGCCGGCGCGCGGCGCGCATGCCGTGCGGCCGGTGCGCAGCCGTTGATCCTTCTTCGGTGCGGCTTGCCGCACGGAACGAACGGATCCGATTCCCGGCGGGACGACTTTCCGCGGAAGCTCGGGCGGAAGCGGCCGGCGCCGGAACAATTCTGAGAGGAGATGAACATGAAACACAAGACCTGCAAGCGAATGCTTGCCCTGCTGCTGGCGCTGACGCTGCTGGCATCGCTCTGCGCCTGTGCACAGAAGCAGGACAGGCGCCCTGGAAGAGAAGCGCTCAAAGAGGAGGAAGAGGAGCCTTCGCCGTCTTCCGACGCGGGCAAAATAACAGACGAAGATGCGCAGGAAAAAACGGACAAGGAGACGCCGCCCAAAAGGCCGGACAAAGGCGGCGATGCGGCAGACGTCGGCCATGACGATGCGGACGTGAGCGGAGCGCCGGGAACGGTCGCATGGACGCAGAGCGGAGCGCAGTCGCTGGCGCTGCTGCGCGAGCGGATCTCCACACCACCAGTGATGTTCGGCGTGCTGTATCTCGGCTACGTCGGCGGGCTGTTTGACGAGGGCTTCGAGGCGGGCTTCCCGGCATGGCTGTGGGAGACCAACGAGGCGGTGCTGCGCCAATACCCCTTTATTGAGGAGATCGACGAAGAACACATCATCGGCGGCGCGGGGCATCTGTACTGCATCATTCCGGTCGACGAAAACGCGACGCTTTCGATCAACCGCGTGGAGTGGAATCCGTCGGAAGGACGCGATGATGTCACACAGGTGCTCTACCGATCGGAGAGCGGGGAGCCGGTGCTGCTCTTTGCAAACCTCGACGGTGTTGCATACGAGGCTGACACGCAGATCTTTGTTACCGACAACAGCGGCACGACCTGCGAGTGGTATCCGTCGCTCGACGCAAACAGCTATATCGCTCCCTGCGTGGGGGAGGACGGACGCTATTATTCGGCCGACCTTACGGAATACGGCTGGCAAAACGCCCCTTCGGTCCTTGCGCAGTGGCTTGCCGGCGGCTACAGCGGCATGACGGCGCTCGGCCTGTCCGGATCGGACGAGTGGGGCATGACATGGTGCGTCTCCACCACGGCGTGGGAGTCGGGGCGCTACGCGCATTTTACGCTGACGTTCTATCCCGGCGATGAGACGGGCGGCGCGGTCGACCTAGACTGGCTCTACGACGGCGAGACGGAATATGAAGAGCAGTGGAGCGGCTGGTGGACGATCGAGACGGCGCTGGATTCGCCGAGCAATGTGACGCTCAGCCTGTCCCGCGTCGGCGGGAAGAGCTATGGCGTCACAGACGGGCCGATGTACATCAGCGAGACCTATCCCATGCTGATCAGCCCGAGCGGCGAAGAGTTGGTGGTCGCCGCGGGCGAAAACGGCATCTGCCTGCCGTTTATGACGCAGAGCACGGCCGCGCTGGTGCTGACGCTGGCATACGGCTGACGCGCGCGCCGGCTTAAAGGCCCGTGCGGCCGCCTGAAAAGCTCTGATTTCGACAAAAACACCCTGCCTTTCGCAAAAACGGCGAAAGGACAGGGTGTTTTCCTGCTTGCAGGGATGAATTTGAGGATGCTGCAGCCAGAAAAAAATCCGCTCCGCGCAAAAAACAAAATCGCAATCCAGCGTCAGCGATTGCGATTTTGAGAGGAGGAGCGACGGAGCGGGTGAGCGACGATTTTTTTATGCAGAGCATAAAAAATCGTCGCGAACTAGCGCAGTCCGCGACGACGTGGTGACCCGCCGGAGATTCGTCTGCGTTTTGCTGCGCAAAACAAAAGTAGTCGCCAGTTTGCGAACTGGCGGCTGCAACGATCCACCGGACCGTTGCGATTTCCAATTCGAATCTCCCTGAGAACAAGAAAAAATCCGCTCCGCCCCTTGGGCGAATCGGATTTTTTGGTGACCCGCCGGAGATTCGAACTCCGGACACCCTGCTTAAAAGGCAGGTGCTCTGCCAACTGAGCTAGCGGGTCAAATGGCAGGGATGGGTGGAGTCGAACCACCGATACGGGAGTCAAAGTCCCGTGCCTTACCGCTTGGCGACACCCCTAAATCAAAAAGGGCACGAACTGCCGCCCGGCGGGGACGGGAATAAAAAATGGGGTGAGTGATCGGAGTCGAACCGACGGCCTCCAGAGCCACAATCTGGCGCTCTAACCAACTGAGCTACACCCACCATATATATTTATGAGACCCGCCTGCCAGGAGGCCTTCGTGCTGGCACGCCAGGGGGGACTCGAACCCTCGGCCTACTGCTTAGAAGGCAGTTGCTCTATCCAACTGAGCTACTGGCGCATATCGGACCGACAAGCGCAGAGAAACGGTGGAGCGGGTGAGGGGAGTCGAACCCCCGTCCCCAGCTTGGAAGGCTGGTGCGCTAGCCGTTGTGCTACACCCGCGTATGCGGACTTGTCAGCCCGGATATAGTACCACATTTCAATGCCTTTGTCAACACGCTTTTCCGCCGCGCAGCGGCGCATTTTCGGGAAAAAATGCGCCGTCAAAGCACCTGAAGGACAAGCCCCTTGAGATAGAGCGCATGCTCCGCGCCAAGCAGCGCTGGATGGTCGCGCGACTGCATAAGCTGCTCAAGCTCGCGCACGCGAAGGCCGGTGTCGGCCGCGGCCTCGGCGGCCATCTGGCGGAACAGCTCCGGCGTCATGAACTGGCTGCATGAGAACGTGAGAAGAAATCCGCCGGGGCGGACGAGCTTCATGCAGCGCAGGTTGAGCTCCTTGTAGCCGCGGTACGCGCCGCTCAGCGCGCGGCGGCTCTTGGCGAAGGCGGGCGGATCGAGAATCACGACGTCAAATTTACGCCCCTCGTCGCTGTACTGCTTGACGAGGTCAAAGACGTTGGCGCAGACCGTTTCGACGGCAACGCCGTTTTTTTCGGCGTTTGCGCGCGTGAGGGCGAGCGCGTCCTCGGACGCGTCGACGGCTGTGACGGACGCAGCGCCGTACAGCCCCGCGTGGACGGAGAAGCCGCCCGTGCAGCAGCACAGGTCGAGCACGTCCGCATTCCGGACATACGGCTTTAAGCGGCCGCGATTTTCCTGCTGGTCGAGGAAATGGCCGGTTTTCTGGCCATTTTCGATGTCGACGGCCATGACGGCGTCATGCTCGCGGATGGTGAGCGCGGCCGGAACGGCGCCGCGGACGCAGGTCTTGACCTGCGGAAGTCCCTCCTTCTCGCGGACGGGCACGTCGTCGCGCTCGTAGATGCAGGCGGGGTGGTAGAGCTCGTCTAAAATGGCCACGATGTCGTGCTTCCAGCGCTCCATGCCGAGCGTCGTGATCTGAAACGACAGGCAGTCGTGAAACTTGTCGACCGTCAGACCCGGCAGGCCGTCCGACTCGCTGAACACGACGCGGTACGCGTCAGAAAAGCCGAGCGTCTCGCGGTACGCCTTCGCGGCGGCGAGGCGCGAAGCGAAAAACGCGCGGTCGATGGCTTCGGCTTTGTCCCGCGTGAGGATGCGCACCGTGATGCGCGAGGCGGGGTTAAAGTATCCACGCGCGACAAAGCGACGCCGGGAGTCGATCACGTCGACGATGCCGCCGGGGGCGCACAGATCGTCGATCCAGTCGATCTCGTTGTCATAGATCCAGAGCGCGCCGGCGCGGATGTCGCGCTCCTCGCCGCGCTTTAAGCAAACCTGTCCCAGTTCCAAGTCAAATCTCCTTATCGCAGTACGCGCAGCAGCATTTTCCGCCGATCTGCTTCGTCAGCGGCGGCAGATACAGCTCCGACTGCGTGATGCAGCTTTTGTTATGGCAGAGCGGCGCGGTGCCGATCTCGACGGGCGCCGGCTTTTTGCGGCCGAGCGCCACGAGCTGGTGCAGCAGCGCCATGCGCGCGTACATCGCAAAGCGCGCCTGCTCAAAATAACACGCGCGCGGGTCGTCGTCGACGTCGAGCGCGATCTCATCCACACGCGGGAGCGGGTGGAGCACGAGCAGCTCGGGCTTTGCGCGCGAGAGCTTGCTGCGCGTTAAAACATACGTCCCCTTGAGCCGGTCGTATTCAAGCGGATCGGTGAAGCGCTCGCGCTGGATGCGCGTCATGTACAGCACGTCGAGGATGGGGAGCGTGGACTCCATGGACGAGACCTCGAAGAACTTCTGCCCGTGCTCGCGCATGAACTGGCGCATATACTCCGGCACGGCGAGGTCGCGCGGGGAGATGAGGTAGAACGTCGTGCCCTCGAATTTTGCCAGCGCCTTGATGAGCGAGTGGACGGTGCGGCCGAATTTGAGGTCGCCGCACAGGCCGATGTTCAGCCCGTCGAGACGGCCGTGCATCCGGCGGATGGTCGTAAGATCCGCCAGTGTCTGCGTCGGGTGCATATGGCCGCCGTCGCCGGCGTTCACAACGGGGACCTCGGAGTAGAGCGAGGCGGCCTTGGCCGCGCCCTCCTTCGGGCTGCGCATGACGATGACGTCGGCGTAGGCGCCGACCATCTTGATCGTGTCCTTGAGCCGCTCGCCCTTGACGGCGGACGTGGAGTTCGGGTCGGCGAAGCCGAACACGCTGCCGCCCAGACGCATCATGGCCGTCTGGAACGAAAAATTCGTGCGCGTGGACGGCTCGTAGAACAGGCTGGCCATCACGCGGCCGTGCAGCGAGCTGTTGAATGCGTCCGGATCGTCGATGATCCGGCTTGCAAGCGCGTAGATCTCCTCCCACTCGTCGCGGGAGAGATCTTCAATGTCGATGAGATTCCTCAGCTCCATGGAAAGGCCTCCCTGAAAAATGCGGCAGCGCGATGCGCGTGCCGCAGTCATTTTTCGATATTGTACCACATCGCGCGGCGCGTTACAACAAGCTCTGCGGCGCGGATGAGAGAATTTCGCGCCGCAGGGCGCGGCGGAATTGAGCAGAATTTCAGTATGCAGCAAAAAAACGCCGCCCGCCGGAAAAATCCGGCGGGCGGCCCTACGTTATTGCTTGTTCTTGCCGCGCTCGATGAGCTCGACGGGCGTGCCCCACGGGTCTGCGACGAAGCAGACGCGGTCGCCCTCCATCTCGGTCGTGAAGTTCACGTGGACGCCGAGTTCGGCGATGCGCGCCATGGCCTCATCCATGCTGTCGACGGCAAAGGCGACATGCTTTGTGCCGATGACGGCATTGTCGCTGTCATACGGCGCGTCCAGCGCGCGTGCCTTCGGCGAGCAGAACAGCTCGATCTCAAAATCGCCGAGGCGCAAAAACGCGATCTCCATGTCGTCCATGAAGTCATACGTGTCGCGCGAGATCAATTCAAAGCCGAACAGGTCATGCCACCAGGCGATGGCCGTATCCATATTGCCGACGCTGATGCCGACGTGAGTGGGCCTAATGTTCATGCCGCGCACCTCACAGACGCATGGCGGCGTAGTAGCCTTCCTTGTTCGCCCACTCGACCGTGCGGGCGCGGACGCAGTCGCCGGCTTCGGCGAAGTCGTCCGTCAGGCCCATGAAGCTGTCGGCCAGCGCCATGAGCGGCTTCATGCCGGCCGAGAGGACGACGCTGTCGCAGGAGACTGCCTGCTCTGTCCCGTCCATGACATAGCGCACCTCGTGCTTGGAAACGCCCGTGCAGCGGCCGCCCGTGATGACGGTCAGATTCTTTTCATTCCGGATCTCGACCATCAGCTCGTCACGGTGCGTCTTGGATGCGTCGGGCGCGAGGGCGCTCTGCATCTCGATGATCGTGACGGCCTTGCCGAGCTTGCACAGGTGCAGCGCGGTCTCAATGCCGATCTGGCCGCCGCCGATGAGCACGACGGACGCGCCGAGCGACGCCTCGCTGCCGTAGATGTCGATGGCCGGGACGGCGTGCTCCACGCCCGGGATCGGCGGGATGAGCGGCTCGGCGCCGACGGCGGCGATGACGGCGTCAAATTCCTTCACCATATCCGGCGTGGCCTCGGTGTTCAGCTTCACCGTGACGCCGGATTCCATCGTCTGCTGCACAGCCCAGTTCTTGTACGCCGCGAGCGGGTACTTGAACGAGACAAAGTCCGCAAACGTCAGCTTGCCGCCGAGATGGTCGGATTTTTCAAAGAGCGTGACCTTGTGGCCGCGGCGCGCGGCCGTGACGGCGGCCTGCATACCGGCCGGGCCGCCGCCGATGACGGCGACCGTCTTGCTGCGCTCCGGCGCGGGCATGGTCTCGAGCACATGCTCCATGCCGACGCGCGGGTTGACGGTGCACTGCAGATGCTGCTCGTAGTTGTCCGAGTCGTGGCAGCGCATACACTTCACGCACGGGCGGACGAGATCCTGACGGCCGGCCATGCCCTTTTTGACCCACTCAGGGTCGGCGATGAAGCTGCGCGCGGCGCACACAAAGTCCGCCTTGCCCTCGGCGATCATACGGTCGGCGTCGGCCAGAGCGTCAAAGCCGCCGATGGTCGAGACGAACGCGTTGACCTTGCCGGACTTTTTCAGTCCCTCGGCGATGTAGGTGTTCGGGATGGGGCCGAGGAAGCCGCACGGGTGCGTCCACGTCATCCAGTCCGGATTGTGCATACCGGCAGACGCCTGAATGATGTCGGCGTTCTCGGAGAGAATCGAGGCGATCCGGATGCCCTCTTCGAGGTCAATGCCGCCCTTTTCAAACTCGTCGCCCGAGATGCGCACGTCGATGATCATGTCACGGCCGACTGCGGCGCGGATCTCGTCGATGATCATCTTCGGATACTTGCAGCGCGCCTCGGTCGAGCCGCCGAACTCGTCCGTGCGGGTGTTCGTGAGCGGGGAGAGGAACTGCGCCATCGGGATGGAGTGGCCGAAGTGGAGCATGACGCCGTCAAAGCCGGCTTTTTTGAGCGCGACGGCGGCCTTGACGTATTCGTCCTTGAAGCGCATCATCTCCTCGACCGGGATCTGGCGGCCGCACGGGGGCGAGCCCATGATGGAGCAGCCGTCGACGACGGTGTACCCGTCCGGGAACACGCCGATGAGCTCCATGGTGCACTTGGCGCCATAGAGATGGATCTCCTCGGCGAGGTTGCAGAGCGTGTTCGTGTTGTTGAGCTTGTTGAGATCCCAGGAGCAGTGCGTCCCGTCGTCAAACGCGCCGCCGAGGCTCACGCCTGCGCAGGTGACGAGGCCGACGCCGGCCTTGGCGCGGTCGACGAAGAAGCGGATGCCCTTGTCCGTCGGGTACGGCTGGCCGGACGAGGCGGTGTGGATGGTGCTCGGCGCGGAGATGAGCCGGTTCTTGAGCAGATGGCCCGCCACGCGGACGGGGCTCATAACGTGCGGATAGAGATTGTGCATGGTAATCCTCCTTACAGGCTCGGGTCGATGAGGACCTTGAGCTGGCCGCGCTTATCGGAGCTACCGATGTACTTTTCGACGCATTCGTCCAGCGAGACGATGCCCGTGACCATGCCCGGGAACGCGATCTTGCCGTCGGCGAGCATGGAAAGATACATTTCGACCTCGTCCGGCGTGTACACAAACGAGAAGTCGAGCGTCGGCTCGTGGATGGAGAAGCCGCCGGGCACGATGTTCGTCAGCGGCTCCTGAATGGTGCCGATGACCTCGACCATGCCGCCGGGCTTGACGCAGGAAATGCAGTTGGCCAGCGACGTCGGGTTGCCGGCGCACTCATAGACAAAGTCCGCGCCGACCTCGCGGCCGAGCAGGCGGCAGACCTCGCCGGCAAGGTCCGCGCACTCCTTGGAGTTGATGAAGTGATCTGCGCCATACGAGCGGAGCAGCGGCTCCTTCGACGACGTTGTGCCGAGCGCAATGATCTTCTTCGCGCCCGCGGCCTTGAGGAACTGGATGGCGGCGAGGCCGATCGGGCCGGTGCCGGAGACGACAGCCGTCTCGCCGACGCGGAAGCCCGACTTGCGCACGCCGTGCAGCGAGACGCAGATGACGTCAAAGAGAACGGCGTCCTTCGGATCGACGTTCTCCGGGATGGGGATGAGCATCGTGTGCTTGACGTCGCGCACCAGATAGTACTCGGCGTAGCCGCCGTCCGGGCCGCCGATGCCGGCCGTATTCGGGAAGCCGTTGATGCAGATGTTCGTCTTGCCCTCGCGGCAGGACGGGCACATCTCCGCGCACGCCGTCGGAGGGCCGCAGAGCAGGCGGTCGCCGACCTTGAACTCCGTGACGCCCTCGCCGACCTCGACGACGGTGCCGACGTTCTCATGGCCGAGCACCATCGGCAGCTTCACAAACGGCGGCACTGCGCCCGTGCGGTAGAACTCAACGTCCGTGCCGCAGATGCCGACGTAGTCGATCTTGACGACAAGCTGATTTGCGCCCGCGTGCGGGATGGGGCGGCGCTCGATCCGGATGTCGCCCTTGCCATAGAACGCGCCGACTTTCATCGTGTTTTCCATTGGATTACCTCCTGTGTGTTGTTTTGGCTCCGGTTATAGATACCGGAAAAATGACCGGCATGACAGCCCATCTCGCCGGGCGGCGGCAGCGCGGTGTTTCGTCAAATGGCTTCAAACGAAAAAGCGCGCAGCATGGAATTCGGTCAATATCACTGAAAACATTGTACCATATCCGGCCGGTTTCAGAAATACCGAAATATTTGCTTATTTATAACTGCTGGGAACTAATTGCTTTTTTGCGCACGATGTGATAGGGTGGAGGAGAAAGGACGGTGACGACCGTGAATCTGACGCGATTGCAGTATTTTATCGAGGTGGCTCGCTGCGGCAGCTTTTCCACGGCAGCCGAGCGGCTCTACACGTCCCAGCCGAATCTGTCCAAGCAGATCGCCGCCATGGAGCGCGAGACGGGGCTCCAGCTCTTCCACCGCACGACGCGCTCCGTCACGCTGACGAGCGCCGGACAGTACCTCTACGACCAGCTTCAGACCGTCCCGACGCAGATCGAGAGCGCACTGCGTCAGGCCGCGCGCCTCTCGCGCACCGATCAGCGGCACATCTGCATCGGCGTGCTGGAAGGGCAGGAGGTCAACCCGCGGCTGCGCGAGAGCCTCGCCGAGATCGCGCGGCGCTTTCCCGACCTGCACGTCGAGCTTGAGCGCAACTCGTTTTCCAATCTGCGCAGCGGCCTGACCAATCTGCATTACGATCTCATCATCACGCTCGAATTCGAGGTCGACCCTGCGCCGGAGTATAGGCGGGCGGTTTTTCTGCACCAGCCGGCAGCCATTGCCATCCACTCGGACAATCCCATCTCGCGCCGGCCGAAGCTGACGATCGAGGAGCTTGCGGGCGAGGACTTTGTCGTCATCTCGCCGGAGGAGTCGCCGCGCGGCTTCCAGCAGTTCATCCGCCAGTGCGAGGCAGCCGGATTCATGCCGCGCATCGCGCGCCAGCCGCGCTCATTGGAGTCCGTGCTGCTGTGCGTCGAGGCGGGCATCGGCGTGGCGCTGCTCGATCCGAACGTCCGGCTGGAGTCGCACGACGTCGTGCGCATCGTCCCGCTGCCGGGCAGCCAGAACGACGTCATCCTCGTCGGCCTGAGCGCGCATATGTCGCCGGAGCTTGCGGCCGTCATGGACATTCTGAGCGAGCCGGAGGGGGAGGAAACAGCGTGATCCTGACAACACTTGGCTATCTGGAGCGCGATGGGCGCTATCTGATGCTCCACCGCGTCAAAAAGAAAAACGACGTCAACCACGACAAATGGATCGGCATCGGCGGAAAGCTCGAGAATGCCGAGAGCCCGGACGAGTGCATGCGCCGCGAGGCGCTTGAGGAGACGGGGCTGACGCTCGGCGATGTCCGCTTCCGCGGCGTTGTGACATTTGTGGCAAGCGGCTGGGAGCCGGAGCAGATGTTTTTGTTCACCTGCTCGGATTTTTCCGGCAGCCTTCGCGCCTGCGACGAGGGCGACCTGGAGTGGGTGGACAAGCAGGCCGTCACGGAGCTTCCCGTCTGGGAGGGCGACAAAATCTTCCTGCGCCTCCTGCGCGAGGACGCGCCGCCGTTCCTGCTCAAGCTCTGCTATGAGGGCGACACGCTCGTCTCCGCCGTGCTCGACGGGAAGACGCTCGTGTGAATGCCACAGAAATAACCCGGACACAGCAAAAAAAGCTGTGTCCGGGTTTTCGCGTTTGGGTGCGTGAAAGCGGGCGGAGGAAAGATCGCCCGCGGGAACGTGCTTTACAGATCGTTGAGCTCGCGCACGCGGTGACATGCGACAAAGTGGTTGGGAAGAACCTCTTCCCAGTCCGGCGTGACGGTGCGGCACTGCTCCGTCGCGTGCGGGCAGCGGCGGGCAAAGCGGCAGCCGGGCTTCGGGTCGATGGGCGAAGAGATCTCGCCCTGCAAAATGACGCGCTGCTTGACGATGTCGATGTTCGGGATCGGGATGGCGGACAGCAGACCCTTTGTGTACGGGTGCAGCTGCCGCTCGAACAGGTCGTCCGCCGGGCATTTTTCGACCATGGAGCCGACGTACATGACAAGAATGTCGTTGGAAATATGCTTGACGACGGACAGGTCGTGCGTGATGAAGATGTACGTCAGGCCGTGCTCCTCCTGCAGATCCTGCAGAAGGTTGAGGATCTGCGCCTGAATGGAAACATCCAGCGCGGAGACCGGCTCGTCGCAGACGATGAACTTCGGGTTGAGCGCAAGCGCGCGCGCCACGCCGATGCGCTGGCGGCGGCCGCCGTCGAGCTCGTGCGGGTAGGCATAGGCAAGGCGCTCGGCAAGACCGACGGTCTCCATAAGCTCGGCCACGCGGCGGTCGCGGTCGGCCTTCGTTTTGAATGTGCCGTAGACCTTCAGCGGCTCGGCGATGAGCTCGGAGACGCACATGCGCGGGTTGAGCGAGGAAAACGGATCCTGAAAAATGATCTGCATGTTGGAAAACAGCTGCTTGCGCTCGTGCTTGGATACGCCGACTGTTTCCTTGCCCTGGAACAGGACGCTGCCGCTCGTGGCGTCGAGCAGACCGAGAATGACGCGGCCGAGCGTTGATTTGCCGCAGCCGGATTCGCCGACGACGCCGAGCGTTTTGCCCTCTTCGATGTCAAAGGTGATGCCGTCGACGGCATGGAGCATACCGCCGGGCGTCTTGAAGTATTTTTTCAGGTCGCGGACCTGAAGCAGTTTTTCAGCCATGGCTCTCGCCCTCCTTGCACTGCGCCTGCGCAAAGTGGCAGCGCACGAGATGTCCGCCGCCGAGGTCCGTGACCGGCGGCTCCTGCTCCTGACAGATGTCGGCGCAGTCCGGACAGCGCGGATGGAACTTGCAGCCCTCCGGCAGGTTGGCCGGATCCGGCATGAGGCCGGCGATGGGCTGAAGGCGGTGCGTCTTTTTGTCAAGCGAGGGCAGCGAGCCGAACAGGCCGCGCGTATACGGGTGCGCCGTCTGCTTGAAGATGTTGCGCAGCGTGCCGTACTCCACGATCTGGCCGGCATACATGATGGCGACCTTGTCGCACGTCTCTGCGACGACGCCGAGGTCGTGCGTGATGAGGATCATGCTCGTGCCGATCTCGTGCTTGAGGTCGTTCATCATGTCAAGCACCTGCGCCTGGATGGTGACGTCAAGCGCCGTCGTCGGCTCGTCGGCGATGATGAGCTGCGGCGTGCAGGCCAGCGCGATGGCGATGACGACGCGCTGCTTCATGCCGCCGGAGAACTGGTGCGGATAGTCGCTCACGCGCTCGGGCGGGATGCCGACCTTCTCCAGCATGGCCATGGCGCGCTGGAGCGCCTCAGCGCGGGAGATGTTGCTGTGCAGGTGGATGACCTCCGCGATCTGGTCGCCGACGCGAAGCACGGGGTTGAGCGCCGTCATCGGGTCCTGAAAGATCATGGAGATCTCGCCGCCGCGGATCTTGCGCATTTCGGCGTTGGATTTTTTGAGCAGGTCCTCGCCGCCGTAGAAAATCTCGCCGGAGATGATCTTTCCGGGCGGATCAGGGACGAGACCCATGATGCCGAGCGCGGTCGTTGTTTTTCCCGCGCCCGTCTCGCCGACGAGGCCGAGCGTATCGCCCTTTTCAAGCGACAGGTCGATGCCGTTGACGGCGCGGACGACGCCGTCGTCCGTGATGTAGTGGATCGTCAGATTTTTAATGTCAAGAAAGCTCATGCCGCTCTCCTCCTCAGCGCTTGAGGCGGGGATCCAGCGCATCGCGCAGGCCGTCGCCAAACAGGTTGAACCCGAACAGGGTGATCATGATCGCAATACCGGGGAAGGTGACGATCGGGTAGAAGTCGCGCAGATATTCGCGCCCGGCGCTCATGATGGAGCCCCATTCCGGCGTCGGCGGCTGAACGCCGAGGCCGATGAACGACAGCGAGGAGATCTGCATGATGCACGCGCCGATGCGAAGCGTCGACTCAACGATGATCGGCGAGAGCGTGTTCGGGACAATGTGCTTGAGAATGATGCGCAGATCCGACGCGCCGGTCACGCGCGCGGCCTCGACATATTCCTGATCCTTGATGGTCAGAACCGTCGCGCGCATGATGCGCGCGTAGGACGGGATGGCGCCGATGGAGATGGCCAGCGCCGTCTGCCATACGCCGCCGCCGAGCGACGTTGAGATGGATACGGCGAGCAGGAAGCCCGGGATGGCCATGACGATGTCCATGCAGCGCATGACGATGGACTCATACAGCCCGCCGAAATACGCGGCCGTCGCGCCGAGCAGCGAGCCGACGATGAGCGCGATGCCCACGGCCATCACGGCGACGAGCAGCGAGATGCGGCCGCCGTAAATGACGCGCGAGAGGATGTCGCGCCCAAAGTTGTCCGTCCCGAGCAGGTGCGACATGCTCGGATACTGGAGCGCGTTGGACGGATTGGCCTCGTCGTATGGAAACGGCGCGACAAGGTCGGCAAAGATGGTCATGAGCACGAGCAGCGCCACGACGATCATTGCGATGACGGCCAGACGGTTGCGGCACAGGCGGATCCAGACGTCGCGCCACTGGCTGCGCTTGCGCGTGCGGGCGGCAGTGGCTGCTTTCTGTTTTGCTGCGTTCATGCTGCCGCCTCCTTTTTCTCCTCATGGGCCGGTTTTTTTCTGCGCTTTTTGCGCGAGCCATACTGCGCCTTGATGCGCGGGTCGACGAAGCCGTAGATCAGGTCGACAAGCAGGTTCATCAGCGAGATGAACAGCGACATAAACAGGACGCAGCCCTGAATGATCGGGTAGTTCTTGTTGTTGATGGCCGCCATAAGCAGCGAGCCGAGGCCGGGGATGGAGAAGATGGCCTCCACGACGACCGAGCCGGCGATGACGGTGCCCAGCTGCATGCCGACGACCGTGATGACCGGAATGAGCGCGTTTTTGAGCGCGTGCTTCCAGATGACGTCGCGCTCGCTGAGGCCCTTTGCGCGCGCCGTGCGGATGTAATCCTGCCGGATGACGTCGAGCATGGACGAGCGCGTCATGCGCGTGACGGTCGCGACCGGCGACAGGCCGAGCGTCAGCACGGGCATGATCATGCTCGCCGCGTTCGTGGCCGAGTACGTCGCGGGGAACCAGCCGAGCTTATACGATAACTGCAGCTGCATCATCATGGCCATCCAGAAGCTCGGGATGGACGCGAAGATGAGCGAGATGATCGTCACGACGTAGTCAAGCGCGGAATATTGCTTTGTCGCTGACACGATGCCGAATGGGATGCCGACGATGACGGTCAGGATGACGCCGAGCATGCCGAGGAACAGCGTCGTCGGGAAGCGCTCGAGGATCTCCGTGCTGACGGGGCGCTTGCTCTGGAACGACGTGCCGAGGTCGAAGTGCGTGACGATGCCCTTGACGTAGCCGACGAACTGGACGGCAAACGACTTGTCAAGGCCGAGCTCCTGCTCCTTCGCGTCGTACTGCTCCTGCGTGTAGTTGCCGCCGAGCAGCGCGGCGACGGGGTCGCCCGGGCCGAAATGGTTGATGGTGAACACAATAAAGATGACGCCCAGCAGGACCGGGATCATCAGCAGAATGCGGCGGATGATGTATCTGATCATACTCTCACTCCTAAACGTGACCGGTGGGGTACGGCAATGATCGCGCCATCTGTCGGCATCCGGAAAGAGACGGCGCCTCCGGCAATGGGGTCGGAGGCGCCGTAATCCGAAATGCGTTCAGGCGGTTGCCAGTCCCTTAGAATGTAACAAAGCGCAGGTTCGGCGCGGCGGGCGAGATCGTGGCGAAGCTCGAAATGTAGTCGCGGTAGATGAAGCACTCGTACACGTCGCAGATCGGGATCTCGCGGTAGCTGTCATAGAGCCACTTCTGCGCGTTTTCGTAATTCTCGCGGCGGACGTCCGGGTCGACGGAGTTGCGGCCGGTCATGAGGTAGCCGTCCATCTCCGAATCGGTGATGCGGACGGTGGCGTTCGTGGAGGAGGCCTTGACCGTGTCGTACTGCTGGTCCGGATCCTGCGCGCTCGCGCCCATGGAGTTGATGACGAGCTCGGTCTCACCGGCCATGAACAGCGGGACGGCGGTCGGCAGGTCGGCGCTCGTGATGTCGACGTTGATGCCGATGGCCTTGAGGTAGAACTGGACGAGCTCGGCGATGTTGTTGTTCGTGGAGCTGTTGACGACGACGAAGCGGAGGGTCAGGTCGCCTTCCTTGATGCCGGCGTCAGCCAGAAGCTCCTTGGCCTTGTCGACGTCGTACTCATACGCGCCGACGGCGATCTTGTAGTCAACGCCGTCCGGCAGGGTGGAGGTGGCGGGCTTGCCGAGCACGCTCATGGCCGAGGACGTGATGGCGTTGGCGTCGATGGCGTGGGCGATGGCCTCGCGGACGCGGACGTCGTCAAACGCCTCGACGTACTCCGGAAGCGCGATGGTGTAGGTGTCGTACACGGGAGCCAGGACATAGGTGCTGTGCTCGACGCCGCCCTCGGTGACGCGCTTGGCGTCGGAGACGGACAGGTCAAAGGCCATGTCGAGGTCGCCGTTTTCGTAGTCGAGCATCATGGAAGACTGCTCGGCGTAGTACTTGGCGGTGATGGTGGTGATGGCGGGCGCCTCGCCCCAGTAGTCGCTGCGGGCTTCGTAGGTGGAGTGCGAGCCGGAGACGTTCTCCTTGCAGACGTACGGGCCGGTGCCGACGGGCTTATCCCAGAAGTCCTCGTCAGAGCAGCTCTCTGCGTAGGACTTGCACAGGACGGAGGCGTAGCGGCTGGTCAGGTAGTTGAGGCCCGGGCCGAACGGCTCGTCGGTCACGAGCGTGAGGGTCAGGCCGTCGGCCGTGCTCTTTTCAAAGTTGAACGCGTCGACGAACGTGGACCAGCGGGAGTTCGTGAGGATCATGCGGTGCAGGGAGTACAGCGCGTCCTCGGCGGTCATGGTCTCGCCGTTGGAGAAGGTGACGCCTTCCTTGAATTTGACGACGAGCGTGCAGTCGTCAGTGTACTCCCAGCTTTCGGCGATGTTGCTTGTGATCTCGTGCGTGAACGGGTCCTTAATGAGAATCTGGTCGTAGACGAGCTGGATGCCGGTCGTGTTGAACGAGACGGACGGATCGAACGAGTCGGCCGTGTCGGTCAGGCCGACGGTCAGCGTGCCGTCCGCGGTCTTGCGGGCGTATGTGTCGCCGTCCGATGAGGTCGAGCCGGAGACCTGACCGGGGTCAGAGGTCTGGCTGTCGCCGCCGGGCGCGGGGGTGGAGGCCTGGTCGCCGGACGGGGTGGTCGTGCCGCTGTCACTGGTGCCGGCGTCCTTGCCGCCGCAGCCGGCGAGAATGCCGAGGATCATACAGACTGCGAGAAGAAGCGCGGTAAGTTTTCGTGTTTTCATCACTTTTTTTCCTCCAAATCCTATAGTTCGCCATTAGAATAGGGGCCGGGGGTTCCCATATAAATCACTATATGATTTCTTCGACGAATCGTCAATATCTACAAATGAGCGGAGCAAAATGAGATAGGCGTTGTGCAAATCCGGAATACTCTGTTTGTTTGCAACACAGACGGGCGTGTGCTATGATAAGAGCACGCAACAAAGAAGGGGGACGATCGGTCTGAAAGCATTGCGCGCGCTGGGCGCGCTTTTCGTATCGCTCGCGCTTAGCACAGGCGCAGCAGCTGTCGCCGTCGGCCAGGCGCAGCTGCCATTGGACGCGACGGACAGCCATGGCGCCATGGTCGACTCCACGCCGCTTGGAAGCTATGTGGCCGACGCGCTGCGGGAGGCGGCAGGAACGGACTTTGCCTTTGTGCCGTCCGGCCTGCTCGGGCTCAACCTGCCGGCCGGCAGCGTCGACGAGCAGACGCTTGCACAGTCGCTGCCGCGCGACGAGACGGTCTATTGCTTCTCGCTGACCGGCGCGCAGCTTGAGCAGGTGCTGCTGCACGCCTGCTCGCACCTGACGCTGGACGAGAAGGAGTGCCTCGACCGCGCAGCGTCGAAATGGGACGGATTTTTGCAGCTTTCGGGGCTGGAGGTCATTTATAATGTGCCTGCGCTGCCCGAACGGCGCCTCTACGACGCAGAGCGCGGCGGCGAGGCGCTCGCGCTGGATGATACGGTCTACACGGCCGCCGCGCCCGCGTCGTTTTTTACCGATTACGGCTATGACGTGCCGGAGCCGGAGGAGGATGCGGTCGGGCTGCTGCGGCAGATCGTCTCCGAGCGCATCGCGCGTGAGGGCGTGACGGAGCTGCCCGCGCGGCGGATCATTCTCTACGGCGCGCGGGAAAATGAGATCATCAGCAGCATTCCGCCAGTGCTGGCGGTGTTTGTGGTGATCCTGATGGTGGCCTTCAACGGCCGCAAGTGGCGCCGGAAGGCGGATTTTGAACGATAAGGGAGGAGACAGCGTTGCCGATTCTGATCTCGATCGTGCTGTTTTTGATGATCGTGGCCATCGCGTGCGCCAATGTGCTCGACAAATGGCGGTTCCGTGCTGACCGGCAGTATCCGTATGTCCGCGAGCTGATCGCGGAGTGGGAGACGCAGGCGCGGCAGGAGCTTGCTGCGGCCGGCATCTTTGCACCGGAAGGGCGCGCGGCGGACTGCCGCCATGTGTGGGACGCCGTTGCGGCGGCCAACCGGCTCTATGCCCTCTGTCCGGCGCCCGGGCCGGAGCGCGCGGAGCTGGAGGAGGAGCTGACCACATTCCGCGACGTCTACAACGGCCTTGTGCGCTCGTACCAGAAGTCGCTGGGCCGGCCGGTCGTCCGGCAGATGGCGCGTCTGTTCAAGTGGCAGCGCTGGGAGGAGATGACGTTCCCGCCGCAGCCGGAGCCCGATCGTGTCAAAAACGAGGTTTGACACGATCTCAAACGGGACCCGCTCCGCTGGGCTCCCGTTTGAAAAGGACTGCGCCCTGCCGCGCGCATAATTTGTGCGCCGCGGGCGCACAAATTCCACACTTGCAGGGCGCAAGGAATTTTTTCCGACGCACCGGTCGCCGGAAAAAATGATCCGAATCGATTTCGCCGCTGCGGCGGCGAAACTCTGCGAGGCTCGGATGATCGATAGCCCGCCGATGGATGTGACTCCACCGGCGGGCTTTTTGTTTATAGCTGGATCGCGGCGTCGTAGCCGGTGCGGGAGGCGGTGCGGACGTTTTTGGGCGTGACGCAGTCGCCGACGGGGAAGAACTGCTCGGCCGTCAGGCGGAAGGCCTCGGCCTCGTCGTTGCGCGGCTTCATGCCGGCGGCAAGAACGACGGCTTCGGCGGGGATGAAGTGCTCCTCGCCCTGCGCGTCGACGTAGGAAAGGCCGTCCGGCGTGACGCCGGTGCAGCGGGCGTTGACGCGGTAGTCGACCGTGCCTTCCATGTGCGCGAGCAGCGCCGCGCGCGGGATGGCGGCGGCCTCGCGGGCGATCTCGTCCGTCATTTCCACGAGCGTGACCTTGCAGCCGAGCTCCGTGGCGAGGTAGAGCGCCGTCTCGCAGCCGACGTCGCCGCCGCCGAGCACGGCGACCTCATGCGCGGCAAACGTGCCCGCAAGCGCGCGGCGGTAGCACTCCTCGGCGATGATGACGTTCTCGCCGCCGATGCCCGGGATGGGCGGGACGGCGGCCTGCGCGCCCGTCGCGGCGATGACGGCGTCCGGGCAGAGCGAGGCGACAAGCTCCGGCGTGGCCTTCGTGTTCAGGCGGACGTCGACGCCGGTCTTTTCGACCATGTGGATGAGGTAATCCATGTACTTGCGCAGGTCATGCTTGAACGGCACCTGACGAGAGAACGTCAGCTTGCCGCCGAGCACGTCCGCACGCTCGAGCAAAATGACCTCGTGGCCGCGGCTGCGGGCCGTGATGGCGGCCTGCATACCGGCCGGGCCGCCGCCGATGATGACGACGCGCTTTTTCTCGCCCACGGGCGGGACGAGCAGCGGCAGCCGATCCTCACGGCCGACCGTCGGGTTGACGGCGCAGGCGAACGTGGGTGCGCGGCGGTAGTCGAGGCAGTGGAAGCACTTGATGCACGGAATGATCTCGTCCTCGCGGTCCGTGCAGGCTTTTTGCGGAATCTCAGGGTCGGCGATCATGCCGCGGGCCATGGCGACGAGGTCGGCCTTGCCCTCTGCCAGCGCGGATTCGATGTCCTCCGGACGCTGGAACGCGCCGAGCGTGAGCACCGGGATGCGGATGCGGCCGGACTTTTTGATGGCCTCGGCCAGATAGGCGTTGCAGCCGGGCTGGAGGAAGTTCGACGGGTGCATGATGTGGTTCGTGCCGGACAGGAAGCTGCCGGCGGAGATGTGCGCGATGTCGATCTTATCCTGAATGAGGCTGAGGAAATCGACGCAGGTGTCCGTTGTAAAGCCGTCGTCGCCGGCCAGCTCCGAGCCGGAGATGCGGTACTCGATGAGCAGCTTCCGGCCGACGCGACCACGGATGGCGTCGAGGATCATCATGGGGAAGCGCGCACGGTTTTCCAGACTGCCGCCGAACTCGTCCGTGCGCGTGTTGAACTTCGGCGAGAGGATCTGGCTGAGGATGAGGCCGTGGCCGCCGTGGATGAGGATCATGTCAAAGCCGCAGGCGACGGCGTTTTCGGCCGCGTCGGCGTAGGTGTCGGCGATCTGCTCCATGACGCGGCGCGTCAGCTGCTCCTGCGGGCACGTCGGGTCGGCGTGGCCGCCCGGCGCGGGCTCATTGACGCAGTAGTCGACGAGCTTGCCGGCGTGGTTATAGCCGTGGTAGTTGAACGCGAGCAGCTCAAGCGACGCCTTCGCGCCGTAGAAGTGGATGGCGTCGGTCAGCTGGTTCCAGAAGCGGTGCGTCTCTGGGTTGAAGATGTTCTCGTGCGCGTGCTCCGGATCATAGGGCTTGTAGAGATCCATGTTCTGCGCGGAGAAGGTGACGTTCGCCGCGCCGCCGCGCGCCTTGGCGGCGTAGTAGGCCACGACGTGATCACTGGGATACTCCTCCGTGCCGGAGAGCAGGTGTACGCCGGCCGGCGCAGTCCAGACGCGGTTTTTGAACGTGACGCCGCCGATCTTGATCGGGGCAAACATATGGGGGTACTTGTTCTTCATGGGACGCATTCCTCCTATTTGTTGTTGGTGGGCACAAAAGCGGTTTGCCTTTATCTTAACATGCTTTCGGTCACAATGCGGCGGCAGAATTTGCCCCACTTTATGCAGAATTTTAGAAAAATTGTTGCCAGGTAGAAAAAGTCTGTGCAAATTTGTACAACTTGACGGACAAACAGTGCGGTCTGCGGAGGAAATAAGACTGTCTTTTTTCGTCGAAATCTGATAAAATCAATCAATAAGTTTACAGCTGCCGTGCCGGGTCTTGCGCCGGTGCGGCTGACGGATCGGAATCCAAGCAAAGAGGTGTCTTCCCTTGATCGATTACGGACTGCCGCTCCCGGCCGTCGAGCCGGATCGCGAGCTTATGGACGGGCTGACGATCAGTGACCTGATGGGCGACGAGGTGCTCAATGAGCTGCTTCGCTCCATTGACGCGATCTCCAACCTCCGCATCTCCATGAGCACCTGCCAGAACGAGCGGCTTCTTACCATGAACGACCTCCAGAATAGCTTCTGCCGCCGGGCCAATGGGTCGCAGGAGCTGCGGGACATCTGCCTGCGCTGCACGCTGACCGGCGGCCGCCGCGGCGCGTGCGACAGGACGCCGTATCTCTACCGCTGTTACGCCGGCTTCGCCTGCGCGGCCATCCCGGTCGTCGCCGAGGGAACCCACGTTGCGACGATCGTGGCAAGCGGCTTCCGCGTCGAGCCGGAGCACATGGAGCAGCTCGAGATGCTCTGCCCGGAGGAGTCGTGGCGCGCGGCACCGGAGGAGGTCACGGGCGCGCCGTTTGTGCACTACCGGCGCATCACGGAGATCGCGAGCCTGCTGTCCGTCGCGGCGCGCTATATTTCCGAGGCCGGCCTGCACAACCGGATGCAGGCCGAGCTGCACCAGAAGCGCATGGAGCTCATGGCCCAGCGCCAGGTCCAGCTCGAGACGGAGCGCCTGCTCAGTCAGGCGGAATTCAAGGCGCTGCAGTCGCAGATCAACCCGCATTTTCTGTTCAATACGCTCGGCGCCATCAGCCAGCTGGCCATCGTCGACGGCAGCGAGCGGACGGCCAATGCTATATTCTCGCTCTCCGCGCTGTTTCGCCGGAGCCTGAACAGCCGCGACGCGAGCCCGCAGCTCAGAGACGAGCTTGCCGGCATCGACGAATACCTCAACATCAAGCGCCTTTTATACCGCGACCGCATCCGCTATGAGCGTGACGTTGACCCGGCGTGCCTTTCCCTGCGCGTCCCGCTCTTTACGCTCCAGCCGATCGTGGAAAACGCGCTGCTGCACGGGCTGGAGCCAAAGCCGGAGGGCGGCACGCTGACGCTGTCCATCCGGCAGGAGCGCGGCTTTGTCGTCATCTGCGTCCGGGATGATGGCTGCGGATGCGACGCGGAGACCGCCGAGCGCATCCGTCAGGGAAAGACCGACGCCGGCCGCTCGGATCTGACCGGCATCGGTATGCGGAACGTCATCGGCCGCCTGACCAGTCACTTCGGGCCGCAGTTTCACTGGAGCTTTGAAAGCATGCCGGGGCAGGGAACGTGCGTTACGCTCTGCCTTCCGATGCAGCCGGAGGTGAGAGAATGACCCGAAAAGTTCTCGTCATTGACGATCAGCCGCTCGAGGGCGAGATGATCGAGCATATCCTGCGCCGCTCCCGCCCGGACGTGATCTACTGCGGGCAGGCGCTCAACGCTGCCGACGGCATCCGCATGGCGTCGGAGCGCGATCCGGATCTCATCTTCCTCGACATCCGGATGCCGGGCATGGACGGCCTTTCGGCCATCGCGCCGCTGCGCGAGGCCTGCCCGCAGGCGCAGATCGTCATGCTCACGGCGTTTGACGACTTCGACTCGATGCGCGCCGCCATGCGCGCCGGGACGGCGGACTATCTGCTCAAGCCGATCCGGCCGGCGGACATTCTCGACGTCTTCGACGCGTGCGACAGAAGCTGCGAGCCGAAGGAGAAGGCCGTCCGCACCGACGTGCAGGCGGAATCCGCCGCGGCGCTCACAGACGCCGTCCGCCTCGGCGACCGGCAGAAGGCGGACGCGGCGGCGCAGCGCTTCCTCGCCCTGTGCGGTGCGCTGGATGAAGCGAATGTCATCCGGGTGAGCGTGCGCTGCATGGAGTGGGCCTCGGCGCTGGCGGCGCCGGCCGGAGAGCCGGTCGACGGGCTGACGTATTTCTATCAGGAATTCGTTCGCGCGGCCACGTCGGCCAAGCGTCCGGAGCAGCTTACCGAGCAATTCCGCGCATTTGTCCGGCAGGCGACGGAGCTGTTCGGCCATGCGGCCGGCGACGTGGCGTATTTGCAGGTCGCGCGCGCCAAGCAGTATGTCTCGGAGCATTTCCACGAAGCGCTGCTGCTGAGCGATGTGGCGCAGAGCCTCTATCTTTCCACGGCGTATTTTTCCCGGCTGTTCAAGGAAAAGGCAGGCATGACGTTTTCAGACTATCTGGCGCAGGTGCGCGTCGATCACGCCAAGCGGCTGCTCGCCACGACGGACCTGTCCATCGCGGAGGTCGCGGCGGCCATCGGCTATCAGGAGGCCAACTCGTTTTCCCGTCTGTTCAAGACAAGAACGGGGAAGTCGCCTTCGGACTACCGCGCCGCGCAGCGCCAGCGCTGACACAGTATAAAATATGACGCGCCAAAGCCGCCCCGGCATCGACGGGGCGGCTTTTTTTGACATTGGCCGCAGGGAAAATGCGCAAAAGCGGATAGGTGCGCGGACGGAAGGAAAAATTCAGCTACGAACAGGTGAACTGCTGATGTTGTGTTTCCGCTCCCTTTTTATAAAATAGAAGAACCGGCGCGCCGGACGGCTGCGTCCAGACGTCGGGAGAAGGGGGAGAGAGAATGGAGCTCATCAAGCTCGCCGTGATTTTCGCGGTCATCATCACACTCATCAATTTCAAGATCCCACTGTCCGGCGCGGTCGCGGTCGGCGCGGTGCTCGGGATGTTCTTCTATCAGATGGGATTTGTCCATTCCATCAAGCTGGCGTTCTGGGCCGTCGTGAACCCGACGACGATCACCGTAATTATCATTACATATCTCATCACGTTTTTGCAGCGCATGATGGAGCAGAAGGGCGACCTCGTACAGGCGCAGCGCTCGCTGTCTGGCATTTTCAACAGCCGCCGCGTCAACGCGTCGGTCGCGCCCATTTTCATCGGCCTTCTGCCGTCTCCGGCCGCGGCGTTCATCGCCGGCGACATGGTCCGCGAGTCGTGCGGCGAGTATCTCGACCGCGACGAGCAGGCGTTCGTCACGAGCTATTTCCGCCACATCCCGGAGAGCTGCCTGCCGACGTATTCGTCCATCATTCTGGCGGTGGAGCTCTCGGGCGTTGCGCTCGGCGGCTTTCTTGTGTCCATGCTCCCGCCGGTTATTCTGCTCATCGTGCTCGGCTATTTCTTCTACCTGCGCAAGGTCCCGAAGGATACGGGCCTTCCGCCGGCCGAGAGCAAGGGGGCCGAGTGGAAGCGCCTGTTCGGAAGCCTCTGGCCCATCGTTCTGGCCATCGTGCTCGTCATCGCCGTGCCGTACCTGCCGCTCGGCAAGATCGCCGCGCTGCCGGCGGGCTTCGTGTCGTTCATGAAGGGCTTCCCGGTGTGGCTGGCGGTGCTCATTTCCATCGTGCTGTACTTCTTCATCGGCAAATACAAGTTCCGCGAGATCCTGCCGTATTTTGTGACGGCGTTTGAGCTGCGCATCGTCATCAACACCTGCGTCGTCATGATCTTCAAGGAGATCCTGACCGAGAGCGGCGTCATCGCGCAGCTGCCGGCCGTGCTCTCGCAGCTGCCCATCCCGATGTACCTCGTCTTTGCGCTGCTGTTTCTCATCGGCACGATCGTCGGCGGCTCGACGGCCATCGTCACGCTGTGTACGGCGCCGGCCTTTGCGGCCATCCCGAATGCGGGCGTGCCGCTTCTCATGCTGCTCATGTGCTATTCCTACGCAGCCATGCAGGTCTCGCCGACGCACCTGTGCCTGACGCTCATCGCCGAGTATTTTGACAGCAACTTCGCCTCGCTCGTCAAAAAGACGATCCCGGTCATCTCGATCTTCCTCGTTGTGATATTGGGCTACTACCTGCTGCTGTCATTGTTTGTTTAAGGGGCGGGCACACGATCTGCACCGGCGGCCGGACGGCGTCGCATCTCGTCCGCCCGGTCATGTCCAATCAAAAACTGGCAGCCGCCCCGCGCGGGGCGGCTGCCTTTTCCTGCTCAGGTGGGCAGCCGGCGATAAAAACAGATGAAGCGGCACAAGCCTTGTTGTGAAAAAATGCGCAGATTCCGATTTTGCAGTGCACTTTTTTGTGCACTGTGTTATAATGCCGGAAGAGAACAGCGCTGCACATTTTCACCAGATGAAGAATCCGGCGACTTGGCAGACGGGAGCATCAGGAGGGCGAACACATGACATTGTCCTTAAACATCATTCTCGACCAGCTGCGGGAGCTTCCGCTTGAAAATCACATTCCCATGCCCTGCGACGCCGTCTTTTCCCGCTGCGCACTGCTTCCAAGATCCTATTCCTCCATGCGGAAGGAGTATCTTCATGTATGCCGGCTTTCCGAGGCGCTCCATGCCTCGGCCAGCGCACAGGGAATGTATTATCTTTGCATCCGTGACAGAATGAAGGATGCCGGCGAAACGGAAGACGCCGTCCGGGGAATGGTGATCATCAACGAGAATATGGATGTGGAGAAGCTGCTGGACCTTATGCAGGAGGTCTTTCATCAGATCAGCGATTGGTTCCAGGAGATGCAAAGCGCCCTGATCCATGAAAAGCCGCTGCAGCACATTCTGGACATCAGCAAGGACGTCATCGGCAACACGATCAACATTTCCGACTCGGCGTTCACACTTCTGGCGCGAACGGACAACGTGGAGACGGATGATCCCATTTCGCTGGCCCTGGCGGAGTTCGGCTACCACCCCGAGAGCACGCTGCAGCTGTTTCGGCAGCAGCGCCGCTATGAGGCATGGACAAAATCCACCTCGGTCATCGTCAATGACGACCGGACCCTGAGCGCCTATCCGCTGGTAAACAAGGTGTTCCGCTTCCAGAATACCTATTTTACACATGTCGTGATGGTCTGCGACCATCATCCGCTGTCAGAGGGTCTGCTCGAGCTATTTGCCATGTTCACGGAGATCCTGGCGATCTACGCTGAGCGGAACTGGAAGGACAAGAACGCGCTCAGCCACAATTACGATCAGTTTCTGTGCGACCTGCTTGCCGGGCAGATCGCGGCAAAGGACGTCCGCGAGCGCGCCGAGTATCTCGGCATTCACGCTGCCGGCCACTTTCGGCTGGTAAAGATCTCTGTGGCGGAGGGGATGGAGGCGGCGCTGGGACGCATCGGAAGAGATCTGCTGGAGCTGCTGCCCTCGGCGCAGGTCGTGCTGTACCAGCAATCCGTGGTTGCGCTGCTGCATCTGCATGGAAACGAGAAGGAGCTGCCGCTGAGCAGGCAGCAGACAGAATCGCTCCTTGCCCGCCATCAGGCAAGAGGCGGCGTCAGCAACGCGTTCTTCTCGCTGGCAGATGCACCCGCTGCGTACAAGCAGGCGGCCATTGCGCTCAAGTATAACCGCCCCGCGCGGGGGAGCGGCCAGCTGGAAAGCCTTCTGCCGATCCCGGAGCCGCCGCTGCTCTGCACGTTTCAGGATCGGATGCTCCACGGCCTGCTCGGCGCGTCGGGGGAGAACGAGTCGGTCTGGCGCGACAGTGAGCTCTATGAGGCCATAAAAAGCCTGTATGACTATGATCGGCAGCACAATTCCAACAACCTCCAGCTGCTCAGAACTTACCTCCATATGGAGCGGAAGGCAACGGAAACCGGACAGCAGCTGCATATGCACCGGAATAACGTCATCTATCGGATCGGACGAATTGAGGAGCTGACGGGGCTGGACCTCAACGCGCACGGGACGCGACTGGGGCTTGAGGTATCCTTCCTGATGCTGGAGCTGTTCGGGATCGGTGAAGAATCGCCCCGCGACGACTGATCCGCCGATAAAAAATCCGCCGAAGCGCAGGGCGCGCTTCGGCGGATTTTTTGCCGGGGAAAAAGGGGAGTGGTGTGTGAGGAAAGCTTATCTTGCGGCGATCGCCTCTGCGTCGCCCTCGGGAACCGGGACGCTGCGCTTGTCGGCGATCAGGCAGACGATGAACGTGATGGCCGCCAGAGCCCATTCGGGGTAAACCGGATCGGGGAACAGCGCCTTCAGCTGGGGGATCAGCAGCCACAAAACGAAGAATGCGTAGCTGACAATGAGCAGCGCGGGGCCGGTGCTCTTTTTCAGCAAAGAGGGCTTGTACAGAATGGGAACAAAAATGAAGGCGAATGCCGGGGTAATGGCGCACATTGTCATAATGGTGGAAACGATGCTTCTGAGGAAGAATGCCATCACCAGCGCGGCCACGGAAATGAGCACCAGTGCAATGCGTCCCTGCGCGGCCTGCGCGCGTTCATCCATGCTGCGCTTGTTGTTGATGGGCGCGAGGATGTCGCCGCAGAACAGCTGGGTGCAGGTCATGAGCAGCGCGATGCCCGTGGAGACGTTCACGGCCCAAAGCGCAGCCAGACCGATGCCGGAAATAAAGGGATTGACGGACAGGACGACCTTGGGCATTGCCTGAACGGTGGCGCCTGTGGCCGCCAGCTCCGGGAAACGAACCCGCGCGATCAGGCCGATGACGCAGCTCATCAGGGTGACGGGGACCATCATCAGCGCGCCGATGATCAGCCCGTTGCGGCCGGCTTTGCCGTCCTTCGCTGCAAAAATCTGCTGGGTATTGGACTGGGTGGTGAAGCGGTTCGGGATCTCAGTGGCAAAGTAGCTGATGAAGGTCGCAAGGCCAAGACCGCCTGTGACGGACAGCCAGGGGGCGCCGGAGGTGGTCGGCTCGGGGATCGCGTTGACCGCGCCGACCAGACCGCCAAAGCCGCCGATCTCCTTTGCCATCAGGGCGGCGACCATAACAAGGAACAGGCCGATGTACATGACGAACATATTGACAATGTTCGCAAGGCTCGCACCGAGGAAGCCGCCAAGGGCGGCAATGCCGAAGAAAACGGCGGCGGTGATGAGCATGCCGAGCTTGTTGTCGATGATGCCGGGGAACATGGAGGCAAGCATTGCGCCGCCGCCGACAAACTGAAGCGCTGTGATCGCAAGGGCGATGACAAAGCCGCCGAGGCTCAGCAGATAGCGGGTGGTCCAGCCGCAGTAGGCCATGGCCATGGAGGGCATTGTGTTATAGGGGAGGGCGCGCATACGCTTCGCGCCGAATACGGCCAGAACGATCAGCGCAACGGCGCCTGCAAAGCCGGCGCACATGCCGGAGAGCCCTGCCGTCTGAACCTGCTGCGCGATTCCGGTGGTGTTGATGGAGCCGATGCCGGCGCCCGCCATCATGAATGCGACCAGCGCAGTGGGGAGAGACTTGCTCGCGAGCAGGAAGTTGCCGGATTTGCCTGCGGCCTCGGCCTTCTTCTGCTTTTTCTGTGCCCATGCGGACACGCTGAACAACGCGATGAGATAAAGTACAACGATGATGCATGTAATTGCCAAGTGACTCATTTCATACTCTCCTTACATTCAATGTTGGATTAGCGTTGGTCTCCGGCTGCTCTGGCGCACCTTCCCCGCGGGAGCGCCGCGGCCGGCCGCGTCTGACACTGGTACTATAACATGACGGCGCTTTTTTCACATTGGCGGGGAATCTAAAGATTTGTTGTGATTTTTGACAGGAACTCTGCGAAAAACCAATTTCCGACCGAAATAGTAGGAAGCTGCGCGGAAAACGGAAGCGCGCAGTTTGGAGAGAATACAAAAGCCGCCGGAATTTGCTTGTAGGTTGACACAAAACAGACCTGACCCATAGGGAAGGTGGGGCAACAAATTGCACAAAAACGGGCTCCTGCGATGCAAACACAGGATCAATATCAACAAAACCGGGGACTTGCAAGTTTTCATTCAATGCCGATGATTTCCGGAGGCGGGTTTTATACAATGGAGCCAGTCAAGGGGATCCCGGCGCCGGAACGGCCGGGGCCTGAAAAAACAGGGCACAACCGCTGATATCATGAAAAGGAGAAATTCAAATGATCAAGAAAGCTTCCGACGTCACGCTGAAGGTGCTTCCGGTCCTGGCAACTGCCGAGCATTTGTTCTACTATGAAGGCCCCTGCCGCTTCGGGCACGGCGAGGCGCTGCAGCCCGGGTATGACCGCCTGGCAAACGCCCAGAAGGCCGAAGCCTTCCTGACAAAGGTAAAGGCGTGCTGCGACGCAGCCGGCGGCATTGAGCTGATGGAGCCGGTGTTCCTCGACCGAACCGACGACTGGGACAACCATGAAGCGATGTGGGACAAGGCCCGCGTCAGTGCAGACGCGTGCGACTTTGCCGTGTGCATGCAGGGCATCGCCTGCGACGACCTCATCATGGAGTTCGGCGAGCGCTTTCAAAAGCCCATTGCCACCACGCCCATCTCCGGCTTCTCCGGAACCATCACCGTTGCGACCATGACTGCAAGATCCAACGACTATGAGGCATATGGCTTCTATAAGTGGGACGACCTGACCAAGACGCTCAAGACCCTCCGTGCGCGCAAGGTCATCAACACCACGAAGATCCTCTGCGTCACCCGGTTCGGCAATCCCACGTCCTACTCCTCGGTCGACTCGTTCAAGAGCTACGAGGAGATCACGGCCAAGCTGGGCGTCCGGTTCCGCTTTGTGAACCTCCATGAGTTTTTTGAGTACTTCCACGAAATGCCCGAGGGCGGCAACTGCACCACGCCCGGCCGCACCAACACCCCCAACGCCACCCGGGAGGACTTTGCCAGGGCCGAGGCGCTGGCCGATGAGCTGATGGGCGGCGCTGAGGAATGCACCATGGAGCGGGAGAAGCTCGTCACCTCCTGCCTGGCCAATGTCCTGGTGCAGAAGCTCATGGATCTGCAGGACTGCAACGGCTTTACCATGCCCTGCCCGGATGCCTGCTCCACCCGCCGCCTGAATGAGATCGGCTTTACGGCATGCCTCAACCACTCCTTGAACATGGAGCAGGGCATCCCCTCTTCCTGCGAGTACGATGTGGACTGCGTGCTATCCCAGCAGGCGCTGATCGCCGTTTCCGGCAAGAGCCCCTATATGGGAAATACCTGCCCCATCCCCATGGAGAACGGGCATCTGTCCGCCCGCTTCGGAACCACGCCGGAGCAGCTTGCCAAGCTGGAGGCGCTGGGCGACAACGAGAACCTGTATATGATGCAGCACTCCGTGGCACACCGCCGGATCCATGACAACACCCGCAACTCCCCGTATGCGATCCGCCAGTTTGCTATCGATCAGGGGTTCGGAGCCACCATCCGCTACAACTTCGATGTTGACGCAGGCCAGAAGATGACGTTCTGCCGCTTCTCGCCCGACGGCTCGAAGATGTTCATCGGCTCCGGCGAGATCGTGATGGGCGGCGGCTACGAGGGCTACAACTGCTCCCAGCTGGTTTATTTCAAGGTCAAAGATCAGGCGAAAACCTGGAAAGCACAGTGCGTTGCCGGCAACCACTGCACCATGGTTTACGGCGACTATGTTCAGGCACTGACGGATCTGGCCGAGGCGCTGGGCGTGGAGCCTGTCGTTGCCGACTGAGCGCATGACGGACCGGGCAGCCATCCGCCGGCTGCTGCTGCGCTCCAGACAGGCGGCGGACGGACATATGAACACGATCAGGGAAGCAGAGCCGCTGACCTATGCGCTGGTTCGGCGGGAAATCACGCAGTATGTTCTGGACAAGTTCCTTCTCACCGGGGAGGATCTGGCAGAGACCGACTCTTTCGATGGCCTGACCGAGCGCAGCCTGGCCAAGAGCATGCAGGTTTCTCCGGAGCTGGTCAAGGAATTTGACACGGCGCAGAGCTGCGACGGCGCAACCTCCGCCATGGCGAAAAAGGTGCTGCTGTTCCGCTCCATCGAACGGGCGCTGGAGATCGAGATCCCGGCCATGCGCAGTGCGCGGCTGAGATCCATGGAAGATTTTTCGGAGATGGTCTGGGACGCCCTCGGCGACAGCCCAAGGTGGAAAGATCGAATGAAGTGAATGGCAAAACGCCCGCTGCGGGACGCTGCAGCGGGCGTTTCAACCGAAAGGAGCGTGCTGGCGTTGGATTTCGAGCAAATCAGAGGCGATTTTCCCATACTCAATCGGCGAATAAACGGGAAACCGCTGATCTATCTGGATAACAGCGCGACTACCCAGATGCCGGAGCCCGTGCTGCAGGTGATGATCGAGCAGCTTCACAATTTTGAATCGAATGTTCATCGGGGGATCCACACGCTCTCTGAGGAATCCACGCAGCGGATGGAGCTTGCGCGGGAGCAGATGCGGCGCTTTTTGGGCGCGGCGCATCCGGAGGAGATCATCTTCACCTCCGGAACGACCGGCGCCATAAACCTGCTGGCTCGCTCCATGAGCTTTGGGCTGCTGCGCCCCGGCGATGAGGTGGTCACCACCCAGATGGAGCACCATGCAAACCTGATCCCATGGCAGCAGGCGTGCGCCCGGACCGGCGCGAGCCTGAAGGTCGTTCCGATTGACAGCTGCGGCGACCTTGATATGGACGCGTTTGAACAGGCGCTGTCCGCGCGCACGAAACTGGTGGCGGCTGCGTGGGTATCCAACGTCACCGGCGCCGTAAACCCCATGGAAAAGATCATTTCCATGGCGCACCGGGCGGGCGCGTGGGTCCTGGTCGACGGCGCACAGGCAGTCCGCCATGCGCCGATGGAGATGCAGAAACTCGATTGTGACTTCTTCGCGCTCTCCGGTCATAAAATGATGGGGCCGACAGGGACCGGCGTTTTGTATGGAAAACGGCGGCTGCTTGAGCAGCTGCCGCCAGACAGCTTCGGCGGCGGGATGGTCGATCAGGTAACGCAATACGCGGCGACGTTTGCGGATCTGCCGTACAGGCTGGAAGCGGGCACGCCGAACATTGTCGGGAACATCGGCCTCGGCGCTGCGGCGGCGCACCTGATGAACATCGGCGCGGAGAAGATTGCCCACCGGGAGGGGGAGCTGTGCCGCTTCCTGTCGGAGAGGCTCGCCGGATGCAAGTGCGTGCGCTTCGTGGGGATGCCGAAGATGCGGGCAGGCTGCGTCAGCTTCAATATTGAAGGCGCCCACTGCTATGATGCGGCCAAGCTCCTCGACCAGCTTGGCATCGCGGTCAGATCCGGGCATCACTGCGCGCAGCCGCTGCTCGCCGCGCTCGATCTGACCGGCGCGGTGAGAGCCTCGCCGGCGTTTTACAACACGATGGAGGAAGCGGAAGCGTTTGTGCGGGCAGTGGATCAGGTGAGCAGTGTATGCGCGCCCAAGGATCGCGTGATCCTGCGCCATCGCGGCGGAAAAACCGCCCGGACGGCAGAGCGCTGCTCGGGCAGCGGATCCGACGGTCGGGAATGAAGCAGTCAATGAGGGTGCGGACATGAAAATGATACAGGATCATCTTGAGCAGCTCCGGGAAGAGCTTGCCGAATTTGAAGACGGGTTTGAGCGGTATTCCTATCTGGTGGAGCTGGCGGCGCTGCTCCCGCCCTATCCGCAGGCGTACAGGACGCCGGACCGCCTTGTGCAGGGGTGCCAGAGCCGGGTCTGGCTCAATGCCTACAGCGAGGACGGGAAATTCTTCTTTGTCGCCGACAGCGACACGCTGATCATCAAGGGCGTGCTGCTGCTTTTGCAGGATGTCCTCTGCGGTGTTCCGCTGGAGGAGGCCGCAGGGCTGCGGACGGATCTTCTGCAGGAGGCCGGGCTGAGCGGCGTTTTTTCCGATGCCCGGCAGAAGGGCATCGGCGCCGCGATCGAAATGCTCCGGGATTGCGCGGAAAAAATGATGCAGCAGGACGCAGACGCGGCCGCCGCAAGGTGACAGGCTGAGCTTGCCGGCGGGCTTTTCGCGCCGGCGGGCGGCGCCGCAGCGCATCCTCCCGGTCATGCCGGATTAAAAAACTGCCAGCCGCCCCGTGTGGGGCGGCTGCTTTTTTTGCACTTGTGCATAAATATTTAATATTTCGCGAATCCTTTGCAAATTATGCTTGCTTTTTAAATCATGAATGGTATAATAGTCGTCGTTTAGTTCGCTGTAGTGCGAAAGGAAGGGAATACCACATGGAGGAAACCAAGCTCGAATTCCGGTTTGGGAAGATCGGAAAATACATCCCGCTGCTCGCGGCGATCGTGTTCATCGTCATCGCGGGTACGCATCAGTCCAACGTCAACGGCTACTGCCTGGCGTTCTTCGCCGCCATCATCCTCGGCGCGCCGTTTGCCAAAAACATGACCGCCTACGGCGAGGCGGCGGTCAAGGGCCTCTGCCGGCCCATCTTTGCCGTCATTTCCGTGGCGGTCATCCTCGCGGCCATCTCGGGCAAGCTCGTCTCGTCGAGCGGCCTCGTCGGCACGCTGGCCTGCGTGGTCGTAAAGGCCGGCATCGGCGGCGGCCTGTTCGCGGGCATCAGCTTCCTCATCTGCTGCGTGCTGTCCATGTCGACGGGCACCTCGGTCGGCACATACGTCGTCTCGTTCCCGGTGCTGTTCCCGATCGGCGTGCTTGCGGGCGTCGACCCGGCCGTCATGGCCGGCGCGCTCATCTCCGGCGCGCTGTTCGGCGACAACCTCGCGCCCATCTCGGACACGACCATCGCCTCGGCCAACACGCAGGGCGCGCAGATGGGCGGCGTCGTGCGCACGCGCGTGTGGTATTCCATCCCGGCGGCCGTGCTCGTGTTCGTCCTGCTGCTCATCATCGGCGGCAGCGGCAGCGCCGAAGCCGGAACGGCCGAGCTTGTCTTTAACGGCAAGAGCCTGCTCATGATCTTAGTCCCGGCTGCCATCATCGCCTGCTGCCTGCTCAAGCAGCACCTCATCGTCTCGCTGTCCATCGGCATCCTGACGGGCATCATCGTCGGCCTCGTCTCGGGGCTCTACGCGGTCTCGGACATCTTTGCCTACCCCGGCGGCTGGAAGGTCGACGGATTGTTCATCAACGCCATCACCGGCACGGTCGGCACGGTGTTCATGCTCTACGGCGCGTTCATGCTGCTCGGCATCATGCAGGAGAGCGGTGTTGTGGCCGACATTTCCGCTGCGCTCACGAAGCTCGCCCGCGGCCGCCGCAGCACGGAGGCCATCACCGCGCTGTCCATCGGCGTCATGGGCTGGATCACAGGCGTCGTCGCCGTCGGCATGGTCGCCATGGGCGACGTCATCCGCACGCTCGGCGAGGAGCACGGCGTGAACAAATACCGCCGCGCGAACCTCATGGACTGCGGCGGCCTGAGCCTCGCGGCGCTCGCCCCGTGGACGATCCATGCCGTCATGCCCGCAACGCTCGCAAACAGCAGCGCCGAGGTCACGCTCTCGCCGCTGACCATCGTGACGCACAACTATTACTGCCTCATCCTGCTGGCCATCATGGTCATTGCCGTCATCACCGGCTACGGCGCCAGGAACGACCCCGAGGCGAAGAAGAAATAAAAAAGCAGATCCCGGATTTGATTGATTGGCATTTTCCCATATCCGCTGTCGAATTTAACCGCAGAAAATCGGAATCCCCGTCCCCACAGGGGGCGGGGATTCGCTGTCCGCAATTATGCAAATAAAGATTCCACTGCTGCAATAAATTCCTCTGGCGATTCCAGATGGCAGCCATGCCCTCCAGAAAGCACCGTTTCCGTATAAGTACCACCGTTGGCGACATAACGGTCCAGCACCGCCCTGGTCTGTGTCACCATAGGCTGGGGCGGGATCGTCTCCGCCCCCGGCCAGCCGGGGACGGCCCCGATCTGGCCCAGATAGCCGAAGTCGCACACGGAGGTGTCACTGACCATGATGTCGCTATCCCCCCGTACCCACAGCACCGGCGGCTTGACAGGTATATCAGCCAGGCCAGACAGGTTCCCATGGTTGGGGGCCATGGTGTTGCAGATGCCATTGTCGCCCGCCGCCACGAAGGGCCACTGGGCTACCTGACGGGTGTCTCCGGGGTACATGCCGTTCCCTACCTTGGTTTTGAGCATGCTGTCAATGAACTGTTCCTCCCAGTCCGGCATCCGGAAGGGCGGCTTGAAATAGATGCTGTTCAGCGTGGTGCGGGGCAGCTCCCGATCCCCGTTCTTCAGGCACTCCACCAGCTGGGCATTGGCGCAGCCGCCGCCGGAGGCCAGACCCGGCGGGTCCAGCAGCTCGCCATCCGGGCCGCTGGTGCCGCCGAAGCCATAAGGAGAACCAGGGTTGATCAGGATCAGCCCCGTGAGTTGCTCCCCGTGGTCGATGGCATACTGCATAGCCACGCAGCCTCCCATAGACCAGCCAGCAATGGAAAACCGATCCCAGCCCAGCGCAGCGGTAAACTGGGCAAGATCGTCTGTCCAGTCCCGAAAGCCCCGTGTGGCATCTACCGGCAGAGCATCCGAGTCCCCGAAACAGCGCAGATCTGCCGCCACCACGTCAAACTGCGCAGACAGCGCGGGAAGCAGCGGCAGGTAAAACACAGAAGATGATACATTGCCGTGGACCAGCAAAAGCTTGCGCGCGTTTCCCTCGCCCGCCCGGTAATAGGCCGTGGTCAGGCGCTTCGTGGTCAGATGCTGCTGCGGATACATCTTGCGTCACTCCTTTGAATCGTCTATTTCACACTGCTCGGTTCCGCTTATATCTGCTTCTGCTCCATCTTCGGTTTCCTCATCCTCGTCCTCATCCTCATCCAGCTCCTCATCGTCGTCAAACTCCATCTGGATGCGGATGGGCAATGGGTCCGGATCTGAAGCATTTGTTTTGTCTCCTGTGAAGATCCCGCCATCGATGATATACATAAAACTTGTCACGACCTGCTCAAAATCTGTGGGATAGTTCTTGAACAGGCCCCAATTCAAGCCCAAAAAGTTGGACGCGCCCATCAGGGTATAGGCCAACACCTCGCTGTCGATCTCAGGCCGGATTTCCCCTTTGGCCTTTGCCGCATCGATCCCCCGCATATACGCCTTGCTAAAGTTGACGTAGTAGTCCACGAACAGCTGCTTGTCGATATACAGGGACTCCCAAATGATATGATACATGTAACGGTTCTGCCGCACGAATTCCAGCCAGACCCGCAGGCCAACCTCTTCCACCTCCTGTCGGGTTTTACAATCCTGGACAGCCTGGTTCAAGTGCTTGCGGATCATATGGCTGCACTGGAGCAGGAGGCATTTATACAGGTTGTACTTACTGTCAAAATAGACATAAAAGGCCCCGGCCGATACGCCGGCCCGCTGCGTGATATCATTGATGGTTGCATTATGATACCCTTTTTCATAAAATACCTGAGCCGCGGCTGACACGAGACGATTGAGGGTATGTCTGCCCCGTTTGGTCTTCGGCTTCTTGAGTAAAACTCCGTAGTCCAAGTTCGCACCCCGCTTGTTTATTTTCTCAACTCCAAACTTCAGTATATCCCTTTTTCCGCCGCCGCGCAACAAAATCCATCAGGCGATCTCGAATTTGACTCGATCACAGTTGCAGAAACCCAGCACAAGGGAGGCAAACAGAAGCGGCGTTTCATACATGGAGGCGTGTCCGCTGCCGGGCAGGATCACATGGTGGCTGTTGGGGATGTGCCGACAGATCAACTCCTGCTCCTCCAGCGGGGTCAGAAGGTCCTGTTGGCAGGAAACCACCAGGGTGGGAGCGGCGATCCGGTGGAGCTCCTCTACGACATCATAATTTCTGGCGCTGTTGGTCAGACGGATCATTGCCTGGATAAAATCCTGGCTGGCGAAGACGGGACGAAGCTGCTCCCGGCGACGGTTCAGCCATTCGTTTTCCCGGCGATAGAAAGCAGGGGAGTAGATGACGGGGATCGTGGTGAGATAGTAGGCGTCCGGATTCCCCGCTGCCAGATTCCAGCCATCTCCGATGTCCCCCAGCCAAGGGCCGGTGCGGGCCGTAGTATTGAACAATATCAGGCGGTCAACATATTCTCTATATTTCACAGCAAATTGCTGCGCGACCTCTCCGCCATAGGAAATCCCCATGATACATGCCTTTTTGATATCCAAATGATCCAGCAAGCCCTTGACCACTTCCACCTGGATGGCCTGCTCATAGGGCTCCTCCATCCTGTCAGACCGCCCCTGATCAAGGAAGTCCAGCAGGATCAACCGATTGCTTGCGGAAAACGGTTCCACGAACGCGGCCCAGCTTGCGCAGGACATCATGATGCCGTTAAGGAGGATCAGCGGCTTGCCCTGTCCGTATTCTTCATAGTGGATACGCTTGTTTTCAAATACAAAACACGCCATTGGAGCTTCCTCCCTATCTGCGCCGGCCCAGGATACCTGTTTCTACTGCCTGTTCCCACAGCTCTTCCCGGAACCTGGGATGGGCGATCTCGATGAGACGGGCCACCCGGTCCCGAATACTGGTCCCCCGCAGTTCGGCCACGCCATATTCCGTCACAACCCGGTCCACATCGTTGCGGGACAGAGAGACCGCCGCCCCCGGCATGAGCTGGGGCACGATCTTGGACACCTCATGGCGCTCCCCGGTCTCCGGGTCCTTCACCATGGCGGTGGAATACAGGGCGATGATGGACTTTCCGTTTTTGGACATCTGGGCGCCGATGGCGGTGTCCGACTGCCCGCCGGTGCCGGAGAACTGCCGGGAGCCGATGGACTCCGAGGCGCACTGGCCGGTGAGGTCCACCTCGAGGGAGGTGTTGATGGAGATCTGGTTGTCGTTCTGGGCGATGGTGTAGGGGTCGTTGGTCCAGGTCCCGTCCATCACCGCGATGCCGGGGTTATAGTCCATGAACTCGTACAGTTCCGGGATGCCCATGGCGAAGGTGGTGACCATCTTCCCCTTGTTGATCTGCTTGCACTTGCCGTTGATGACACCCATCTTGGCCAGGCGCATCATGCCGCTGGTGAGCATCTCGGTGTGGACACCCAGGTCGTTCTTGGTCTCCAGGGCGGCGGCCACCGCGTTGGGGATTCCGCCGATGCCCAGCTGGATGCAGGCCCCGTCGGGGACCATGTCAGCGATCAGCTTGCCGATAGCCGAGTCCTTCTCGGAGTAGGGCAGGTCCGGCGTCACCGGGGGCATGTAGTCCGCCCGGATGAGGTAGTCCACGTCCTCCACCGGCACCTGCACGTCACCCAGGGTGTAGGGCATGTTGGGGTTGACCTCCAGCATCACCAGGTCCGCCGCCTCCATCATCCGCTTCTCATAGGTGTTGGACAGGGACAGGGAGATGTAGCCGTGCTTGTCAGGCATAGAGGCCGCGCCCACATAGATGTTGGGTTTGACAAAGGCCAGCCGCTTCACCGCCGCCAGATGCAGGTGGTTTGGGATGTAGGCCATGTTGCCGTTGGAATGGGCTTTGCGCATCTGGGGGGCGAAGAACCAGCCGTCCACGTTGAAGGAGTCAACATATTCCGGCTTATAGATTTCAGAGGGGTGCGTGGGCAGGCAGTTGGTCACCGTCACGTTGCGCACCCGGTGGGCGATGGCGTGCAGCTGACCCATGAACAGCCCGGCCTCCGCCGCGCCCAGTCCAGTGACGATCACGTCGTTGGACTTGACGAAGGACAGTGCCCGCTCCACGGAGATGTATTTTCCTTCATAATTCATAATGACTTCTCCTTGGTTCAGATATTTCAGACCATGGTGTGCTTCATGATAAAACCAAAAATCGCGCTCTCCAATTCCTTTGGCTTCTCAAAGATAGCCACATGACCACAGTTTGGGATGGTAACATACTCTGCATTGGGGATATTGTCCGCTATGATCTGAGAGAACTTGGGCGGCTTCAGGATATCCTCCTCGCCGCAGAGGATCAGGGCGGGGCACTGGATCTTATGCAGCTGATCTGTCATCGTCACATCGTGCGCAAAGGTATCGTACAACACCTTTTGGCCTTCCAGATACCGATCGGGGTTATGCTTGATCGCCTTTGCCCGTTCCGACAGCATGGCACGGTTGTTTTCAATAAAATCAGGGCCATAGATGCTCGGCGCCATCCCCCAGAAGAAAGTCTCTCCATCCATGGTGTCACACAGGACCTTCCAGCCCACGACAAATCCCTCACAGACCGGGTCCAGCTCACTGACCGAATCGATCACAGAGATCGTGTCGACCAGTTCAGGATACAGGATCGCCATTTTCATGGCGATCTCCCCGCCATAGGACGTGCCGATCAGATGTACCTTTTTTACGCCGAGATGTTCAAGCAGCGCCTTCGTTTCGGCGCAGTGTTCATCAAATGTATAGGGGCCGTCTGGTTTGGAAGACTTCAACTGCCCTTTGAAATCATGCGCGATAATACGGAACCCGGCCCGCTCAAATACCGGCCAAAGCAAAGACCAGCTGCCGGCAGAGGCCATAACGCCATTCAAGAACGCGACGGTCTGTGTTCCATTTGGGTCTCCATGTTCTTCATAGTAGAGCTTTACTTTGTCATTGTACTGAAAATGGGGCATAGCACGATTGCCTCCTTTTAATAAAACGAGCCTATCTTTTTTATCGTTTATAGATGGATAGCTTCATTTTTCCATCTGCACGTTGATGGACAACAAATCACAAAAGGGTATCTGGACAAAGGGCGGAGGAGGCTTGCCTCCGCCCTTTGTCCGCGCTCAATTTCGTTTAGCCTACCGCGGCCATAACATCATCCAGAGACATGATCGGGCTGACCGTCAATAGGTCATACGCCCCAGTATCAGGATTGGTCTCCAAAGAGATCGTATTCAGCGACAGCGCCGTAACACCAAGACGAGCGCCATCCGAAAAATCGATATCGCCCCCCATGGGGATATGGTACGGAACGCTTTCGGCAGCTGCAATGTAATTCTCCCAGGTCAGCTCCAGCCCCTGAGCCTCGACCTGTTCCAGACCGTGGATAAACAGCTTGGCCGCAACATAGCCCGCCATAGCATAGGAGTTCAGAGAGTAGCCATCCGCCTGAGCAATGCCCTGTTCTGCCTCCCAGGCCAGCTGTACCGCCATAAACTCGGCCAGTTCAGCTGCGCCCTGTTCGGTTGCAATATCCAGCCAGGATGTGGTGTAGACCGGCCGGTTCGCCGTGACCGCGCCGGAGGCAACCAATTCCCCTAAGAACGCCGCGGAGGCGGAAACGTAGGAAGTGATCACCTTCGCATCATAGGCAATATCCCGCATGGAGTTCATCATGTTCTGGAACGGTGCCTGGTTCATGGCGCCGATGACCACATCGCAGCCGGCGTTCTTCAGCACAGAGGCGGCAGCGGTATAATCAGTCGCCGCAGGGTCCACCTCCTGAATCACGACCTCCACGTCGATCTCCTCCAGCTGGCGCTTGATGCCAGCCAGTATGCCGGAGCCAGCATCGTCCGTAGTGGCGATGACGCCGATTTTGGTCCCACCCAGGCCGATGTTGTTCTCAGTGGACGCAACTGCCCGGGCCAGCAGCACCCGGCCCTCCGCGTTATAGATGGGCTGGACGGGGAAGATACATGCGTCCTTTCCCATGGCGTGCTCTTGGTACAAAGTGGAGATACCAGTCGCAGCGTGCATCATCGGGATACCGACGCTTTTCAGATAATCCAGGGTGGCGCCCACCGTGTTGGTTCCGAAGTGACCCACCAGGGCGAACACCTGATCGTCCTCCACCAGGGTCTGGGTGTAGGTCATGCCCTGGGCGGCGTCAAAGCCGTCATCGTAGTGGATCAGTTTGACGGTGCGGCCCTCAAATCCGCCGGCGTCGTTGTAGGCCTTCAGCGCGGCCTCCAGTCCGGCGTTGAAGGGGACACCCACAGCGGCAAAAGCGCCGGTGGTGGCGGCGGTGTTGCCCACCAGGATGGTGGTATCGGTGACGTCCGGCTCGGTCATGTCATTGCCGTCATCGCCGTCATCCGGCGCAGGAGTGGAGGGCTTGCTGGCTCCATCAGAGGGGGTGGTGCTGTTGGTTGCTCCATCAGAGGGAGTGGTGCCGTTGGTTGCGCCCTGATCGCCACAGCCAGTCAGGACAATGGAACAGAGCATGACTAAACAGGTAAACAGAGCGAGCCATCGTTTTTTCGTTTTCATTTTCATTCTCCTTTTCAATTTCAAATCATTTGGGTGGATGTGTCAAGGGGTTTGCCAACAAAAGAATAAAAAGCTTACGCTTTCTTCCCGCCCAGATAGGCCTCGATCAGCCGGCTGTCCTGGATCAGGTCGGACGCCTTGCCGGACATATTGATCAGCCCCAGCTCCAGCACATAGGCGTAATCCGCGATCTGCAGGGTAGCCAGGGCATTCTGCTCCACGATCAGGATGGTGGTCCCCTCCCGCCGGATCTCCTGGAGCACCCGGAAGATGTCCTGAATCACCAGGGGCGCCAGCCCAAGGGAGGGCTCATCCAGCAGCAGGATCTTCGGGTCGCCCATCAGGGCCCGGCCGATGGCCAGCATCTGCTGCTCGCCGCCGGACAGGGTGGATGCCTGCTGCCGGTGGCGCTGCTCCAGCACCGGGAACAGCTGGTAGATCCGCCGCAGGTTCTGGTGCAGGCGGCCCTTGTCCTTGAGGGTGTAGCCCCCTGCCCGCAGATTCTCCTCCACCGTCAGGCCATAGAAGATCAGCCGGCCCTCCGGCGACATGCGCACGCCCTGCCGGGCCACCTTGCTGGCCCGACGCCCGATGGCGGTCCCGCTCAGGGTGATGGATCCCTCGGAGGGGCGCAGCACACCGCTGATGGCCCGCAGCGTGGTGGTCTTGCCCGCGCCGTTGGCGCCCAGCAGGGCTACGATCTGCCCCTCCTCCACGTCCAGGTCGATGCCCCGCACCGCCTGGATCGGGCCATAATTGACTTTAAGGCCCCGCACTTCCAGCAACGCCATACTTACACCTCCTCGCTCACGCCCAGATAAGCGCTCTGTACGCTCTTATCCGCCTGTACCTGGGCCGGAGTCCCTATGGCCAAGAGCTTCCCGAAGGAAATGGCACATACCGTGCGGCAGATGTCCATCACCAGGCCCATGTCATGCTCCACCAGCAGGATGGTGCAGTGGTATTCCTCCTGGATGCGGCGGATCAGCTTGGCTAGCTCCGCAGTCTCTGTGTCATTCAGGCCGGCGGCGGGCTCATCCAGGATGATCAGCTGTGGGTCGCACATCAGGGTGCGGGCGATCTCGATCTTTTTCAGCACGCCGTAGGGCAGACCCGCGGCGTACCAGTCCCGATACCCGGTCAGCCCCATGAACTCCAGCACCTGGAGGGCCCGCTCCCGGATCACCCGCTCCTCTTTTTTCAGAATGGGCAGGTGCAGCGCCTGCTGCGCCAGATTGGAGGTGTACTGCCGGTGCCCCGCGATGAGCAGGTTCTCCAGCACCGTCACCTCCCGGATCACCTCCACGTTCTGGAAGGTGCGCACGATGCCCTGGAGGATCACATCATGGACCTTTTCCCGGTTCAGGTCCACCACCTGTCCCGACTTGTTCTCAAAGTGGATAGAGCCGGAGGTGGGCTTGTAAAACTGAGTGATGCAGTTGAACACGGTGGTCTTTCCCGCGCCGTTGGGGCCGATCAGGCCGAAGATATCCCCCTTTTTCACCTGGAAGGAGAGGCCATCCACCGCGTGGATCCCGCCGAAGTACATGCACAGGTCCTTGACATCCAGCACCACGCCCTCCGGCAGGGTCAGCCCCGTCTGGGGCAGGCTGTCCTGCTGCCTGGCCAGCTGCGCCCTGGCTGCGGCCAGCTTCTTCTCATATTTTCCGGTTGGACCAGATGCGGCCAGCTGTTCATAGAGCTGCACCCTCCGGCGCAGCCGGTCCACCTGGGCATATGTCGCCGCCATCAGGACGCCCCCCTTTTCTTTTTGCCGACCTTCCCCTTCAGCCACTGCTTAGCCTGCACGGCGATCTGGGCAAAGCCGCCGGGGAAGAACATGACGACTAAAATGATCAGCACGCCGGTCACCATGGTCATAAAGGCCGGGTTCTCAATGAAGAACGGGATCCGGCTGAGGAACATGGACTGGATGCCGTAGATGATGAACACGCCGACGGTGGTCCCCCACAGGCTCTTGGACCCGCCGATGATCACCGCGCCCAAAATGTTCAGCGAGGTGGTCAGGGTGAGCAGCATGGAGGTGGCGGTGGTCATGGTACGCACATACATCATGTACAGAAGCCCGCCGATGGCGGCGAACACCGTGGAGATCACAAAGGCCAGCAGGCGGTATTTCATCAGGGAGATGCCCATGGCCTGGGCCGCCGAGGTGGAGTTTTTCATGGCCAGCATGGCCCGCCCGGTGGGGCTGTTGATCAGGTTTGCTGTCAGCCAGAAGAGCGCCGCGAAGGTGAGTAGGATCAGGAAATAGCCCCCACGGGTGTCCATGAGCAGGCTGAACAGCCGGACGTTTTTGATCTCGATCTGGATGGTGGACTTTATTGCCATGAGCAGGTTGCGGATGATCTCCGCAAGACCCAGGGTGAGGATGGCCAGGTAGATCCCCTCGATCCGCAGGGAGATGAAGCCTACCACCACGCCGATCCCGATGGAGACCGCCAGCGTGACGGCCAGCGCCACGATGTACGGCACCCCCATCTGCTGCACCACATAGAAGGCGGAGTACGCGCCCAGCCCGATGAACCCCGCTGTTCCCAGGGAGGCCAGGCCCGAGTAGCCAAGCAGCAGGCAGAAGCCGATGGCAATGATGGCGTAAATCAAGGTATTCCCAATGGCGAATACCAGGGAATTGGACATCACCCCCGCCATGGACAGCAGCTGGATCACCGTCAGGATAACCACAAAGAGGATGATCTGACTTAGAGGATGGCGGAAAAACGCCAGGACCCTGTTTTGCTTTTTCTCCATATCAAGGCCCCCTCACACTTTCTTCACAATAGGCTTGCCCAGAAGTCCCTGGGGTTTGATGAGAATGACGACCAGCATCAAAGCGTATACAATGACCATACTCCAGCGGGTGATGCCGGACATCCCTTGGAAGTTGGCCAGAAAGCCCACGCAGTTGGCCGCCACAGGGATGCAGATCGCGCCGATGACAGGGCCGTGGAAGGTGGAAAATCCTCCCAGGATGCCCGCCAGGAACGCGTTGACCTGTATGGTCGTCATGAAGCTGGGGCCGATCCGCGCCCCACCGCCGGCATACATCACGGCTGCCAGTACGCCCAGCGCCCCGGCGATGGCCCAGGACGCAGCGGTGATGGCATAGGAGTTGATGCCCATCAGCTCGGCGGTGAACTCGTTGGAGGCTGTGGAGCGCACCGCCAGCCCCCATTTGCTGAACTTCAGCAGCAGGAACAGCCCCGCAAGCACCACCACCGTGATGGCCAGGCAGATCACCGCGTGCTTGGACAGCACCAGCTCCCCACCCAGGAAGGGGATGAGCAGATTAGAGGTGGTCCCCGCCGTTACGGTGTTGTAGAAGGGCTCAAAGGGCACCGTCTCCGGGTTGCCGAAGATCAGCGGGATTCCGCCGAAAATGATGGAGACCAGCCCCATGGTGATGATCTGCTTGCCCAGGGCATTGACATTTTTCCCGCTTCGGAAGATCACAATGTCCACGAATAGCCCCACCAGGATCCCCACCACCATTCCGGGGAATACGCCGATCCACACCGGAATGCCGTATGAGCCAAATAGTTCCGCGGTCACATAGCACCCCAACGCGGCAATGACTCCTTGGGCAAAGTTGGTGGTGGTAGATGTTTTGAAGATCAGGGTAACTGCAAAGGCTGCCAGGCAAGTGATGCACACCGTAAGCAAGGAACTGCAAATCGTATTTATAAAGGCAACAAACATCGTACGCTCACCTCCTGTCCGCGGAGCCGCTCCGGCTCCAAGTATAGGAATCCAGAAATATCACACATATCACCCCCACTGGATCACATTTGCTGCCCAGGTATAGCCGATCCCGGCAGCGATCATTACCGCGACGTCCCCTTCCTTTACTTTTCCCTGCTCCAGCGCCAGCTTCAAGGACAGAATCTGGTCGATCTGACCGATGTGTCCGTACCGCTCCAGGTAGATCGTCTGGTCCTCGCTGAGGCCCAGCTCCTTCAGCATCCCCAAATGGCCGGACCGTTTGATGTGCAGAATATCCAGGTAGTCGATGTCCTTCCGGGTCTTGCCCGATTTGCGGAGGGCCTCATCAATACAGTGATACCAGTTGGGCATCGACGTCCGGTTCAGCAGCCCCTTCATTTTGGGGGCGTCCATGAGCCGGAGCTTGAAGTTTTCCTTGTAGTTCTCCGGGGTCGGCGGATTAACGACGCCTCCCACCGGACAGCCGGCGGTATGCACAACAGAGCCGTCACTCATCAGATGCGTTCCCAGCAGCAGATTCCGCCCATAATTTTTCTTCAGCAGGACTGCTCCGCCGCCGGCCCCCAAATTAAACATGAAGGACACATCGCTGTCTGTATAGTCGATCAGGTCACAGTTGCGGTAACCGCCGCAGACCAGTACGGTATTGATCTCTTCATCGGCAATCAGCATATCTTTTGCCAGCTTCATGGCCGACACACAGGTACAGCAGCGGTTCTGCACATCGATGCCCCAGGCGTTCTTCGCCCCGATCCGGTCCTGCACATAGCAGGCGGAGGTGGTCAGCGGGTATTCCTTCCACTCTTCGGTGATGCACAAAATAGCGTCTATCTCAAGCGGGTCTACCCCTGTGTTCTTCAGGCAGTCCAGAGCGGCCAGCGCCCCCATCTCCTGGGTGCGGTCGCAGGGATCCTCCGAAGGGATATACTTCTCTACGATGCCCAGCTTGTTGATGACGGCGTCCTCTGACCAGATCCCTCCCGTAGCGGCGGAAACTTCCGCCGCCGTCATTTTTTTTGCGGGCAGATATACGCCCAGGCCAACGATCCCTACATTGATGGTATTGTCCATGTTCCGGTCACCTCCATTTTGATTCATGCAAGAAATTATGTGAATGATGGCTCATTTTCCGATTTCAAAATATCACCTCCATCAACCGCTTGTCAACCCTATTTTTGTTCAAAAAGTAGATTAAATTTGAGATTGCATCTAAATTTTTGTTGACATTTATTATGCTGTGGCGTATGATGCGAATGTGAATGGTGGTTTATAAAATATTTTTCGGATGCGACTCGTTTCTTCCAAAATCTGATGAACTTGTAAAGGAGTATTGCGGCATGAAAACAATCGATACCATCGAAATCGGCAACAGCGCGTCCTTCACAAAAACCGTCACGGAGACCGATATCATCCTGTACGCTGGCATCAGCGGAGACTTCAACCCCGCCCATATCGACTCTGAGCACGCCAAGGACTCCATGTTCGGCCAGAGGATCGCCCATGGAATGCTGTCCGCCGCCTTTATCTCCAATGTCCTGGGCACCCAGCTGCCCGGTCCAGGCACGATCTACATGGGTCAGGAGCTGCGCTTCGTCAAGCCCGTGTATGTAGGGGATACGGTTACCGCCACCGCCACAGTCATCCAGAAGATCACAGAAAAAAATCGGCTGATCCTGGACACTGTTGTGACCAATCAGCGCGGCGAGAAAGTCATCACCGGCACGGCCACCGTCATGCCGCCCAAAGGCTGATCAGGCACGGCCGAAAAGATGGCCAATTCCCTAAGCATTTTCAATGATGAGGGTCATCAAGCAAATACAATAGTTACGCCGCGGACTGTCCACGGCAGAGCGCCCCGCCGGGGGCCGGCGGGGCGCTTTCTTGTAAAAACAACAAAGGCCAGAAAGGAATATTGTTATGGGTAAAGAACTTTATATAGCCAGCTGCTGCCGCACCGCCGTGGGCTCCTTCGGCGGGTCCCTGAAGGACACTCCCGCCGCCGACCTGGGCGCGGTGGTGGTAAAAGCCGCTCTGGAGCGCGCCGGCTTGAAGCCGGAGAACGTGGACGAGCTGATGTTCGGCTGCATCCTGACTGCCGCTCAGGGCCAGAACGTGGCTCGCCAGGTGGGCGTTAAGGCCGGCCTGCCCTACTCCGTCCCTGCCTACACCGTGGGCATGGTGTGCGGCTCCGGCATGAAGTCTGTCATCGAGGCCGCCCGTGCCATCCTGGCCGGCGATGCCGATGTGGTGGTGTGCGGCGGTACCGAGAACATGTCTGCCGCTCCCTATGCCATCCCCTCCGCCCGCTGGGGCGCCCGCATGTTCAATGCCGCTATGGTGGACACCATGGTCAACGACGGCCTGTGGGACGCCTACAACAGCTACCACATGGGTACCACCGCCGAGAACATCTGCGATATCTGGGGCATCACCCGTGAGGAGCTGGACGAGTTCGCCGTCTCCTCCCAGCAGAAGACCGAGGCCGCCCAGAAGGCCGGCAGGTTCGAGGACGAGATCGTCCCCGTCATGGTCAAGAAGAAAAAGGAGCTGGTGGAATTCAAGGTGGACGAGTACCCCAAGTCCGGCGTCACCAAGGAGTCGGTGAGCAAGCTGCGCGGCGCCTTCCCCGTGGGCCCTGAGGGCGTGGAGGAGGAAGTCATCCACACCTTTGAGCTCACTGCAGTCAACGGCGAGCACACCAAGAAGCATGTCCAGCGGGTCACCGCGGCCAACGCCTCCGGCATTAACGACGGCGCGGCTGCCATCGTGCTGTGCTCCGGCGAAGCCGTGGCCAAGTACGGCCTGAAGCCCATGGCCAGGCTGGTCTCCTGGGGCCAGGGCGGCGTGGACCCGAAGGTCATGGGCGTGGGCCCTGTGGTTGCCACCCGCCAGGCCATGAAGAAGGCCGGCCTGACCATCGACGACATCGACCTGATCGAGGCCAACGAGGCCTTTGCCGCCCAGTCCATCGCCGTGGCCCGCGAGCTGAACTTCGACATGGACAAGGTCAACGTCAACGGCGGCGCCATCTCCATCGGTCACCCCGTGGGCGCCTCCGGCGCGCGTATCATCGTCACCCTGCTGCACGAGATGCAGAAGCGGCCCGAGGCCAAGAAGGGCCTGGCTACCCTGTGCATCGGCGGCGGCATGGGCGTTGCCACCATCTTTGACAAGTGTTGAGGAGAGGAACTATGAGTTTCGTCAAGTACGAGCAAAAGAACCGGGTGGCAGTGATCACCATCGACCGGCAGGAGGCGCTGAACGCTCTGAACAGCCATGTGCTGCGGGATCTGGACGACGCCATCACCAAGGTGGAGCAGGCCGACGATGTGTTTGCCGTCATCCTCACCGGCGCGGGTCGCTCCTTCGTGGCCGGAGCGGACATCGGTGAGATGAAGGACTTCTCCGCCATTGACGGCAAGAGGTTCGGCGTCCGCGGCGGGTCTGTCTTCCTACGGCTGGAGAATCTGTCCAAGCCGGTGATCGCTGCGGTCAACGGCTTTGCCCTGGGCGGTGGATGTGAACTGGCCATGGCCTGTGACATCCGCCTGGCCGCTGAAAAGGCCAAGTTCGGCCAGCCCGAGGTGGGGCTGGGCATCACCCCCGGCTTCGGCGGCACCCAGCGCCTGCCCCGCATCGTGGGCGTGTCCAAGGCGATGGAGCTCATCCTCACCGCCAAGACCATCGGCGCGGCGGAGGCCAAGGAGATCGGTCTGGTGAGCGAGGTGTATCCCCCTGAGGAACTGATGGACAAGGCCATGGAGCTGGCCCAGGCCATCTGCGCCAACGCCCCCATCGCGGTGGCCGAGTCCAAGCGGTGTATCCGTATGGGCATGCAGACGGACATCGCCACCGGTGCTGCCTTCGAGGCGGAGGCCTTCGGCGTCACCTGCGGCACCGAGGACAAAAACGAGGGCATGGGCGCTTTCCTGGAAAAACGCATGGAAAAGAATTTCCAGAACCGATAAGGCCGAGCACACGTCAGGAGGAGGACATAAGTGGTAACCAAATTGTGGGACAGTCCAGAAATCTATGGCATTGATGTGCCGATGCCAAACAACCCGCTGCGGAATCTCAACGCCTATGTCATCCGCACGCCGGAGCGGAGCCTGGTTGTGGACACCGGGTTCAATCGACCCGAATGCCGGGACGCGCTCTGGGCGGGGATCAGGAAACTGGAACTGGACCATGCCAAGACCGCCCTCTTCCTGACCCATTTCCATTCCGACCACATCGGACTGGTCTGGGACTTCGTGGAGCAGGGCATCCCGGTCTACATGGGCCGTGTGGAGCATGGTTACTACGAGAGGCTCCAGTCAGACGGCCTGCGGGAGATGGGGGAGCGGTTCCTGGAGGAGGGATTCCCGCGGGAGCAGCTGGCCCGCCAAAACAGCGAAAACCAGGGGAGGCGATACGCACCCCGGCCGGGCTTCCCGGTGAAAGAGGTGGAGGATGGGGCCAGGCTGGATCTTGGAGGGGTCGAGATCCAGGCCATCCACACCCCCGGCCACACGCCGGGGCATATGGTCTTATATCTCCCGGAGCAGGAGCTTCTTTTCTCCGGCGACCACATCCTCTTTGATATCACCCCGAATATCAGCATCTGGCCCAAGGTGGCAGACCCGCTGGCCGATTATATCACCAGCCTGCAAAAGATCCGGCGGCGGCCGGTCCGCGCCGCTTTCCCGGCCCACCGGGCCGCAGGCCCGGACACCCGCCGGCGCATCGACCAGATCATCGAGCACCACGGCCAGCGGCTGGATGAGATCTATCAGGCTGTCGCGGCCCGTCCGGGCAGTACCGCCTATGAGGTGGTGGGCCATATCCATTGGTCCGCCCGAGGGCTTGCGTGGGAGCAGTTTCCGCCCCATCAGCAGTGGTTCGCCATGGCGGAGACACTGGCGCATCTATACCATTTGACGGCAAAGGGCCAGCTTCTCCGGCTCCAGGAGGACGGGGCGGTACGGTATATGATCCGGGCCATATCTCCCCCAGACCGGCAGGGTTGATTGTATCCATTAAAACAGTAAAAGAAGGGAGCTTTTCATCATGAAAAAGATCGTAGTCATCGGCGGCGGCACCATGGGCCTGGACATTGCCCAGGTATTTGCCCGCAGCAGCTATGACGTGGTGGTCCGCGACATCAACGACACTATCATCCAAGCCTCTGAGGCCCGGTTGAACAAGAGTTTAGACAAGTTGGTCTCCAAGGGTAAGCTGGACGAGGCCGGCAAGAAAGCCATCACCGACAAGATGACCTTTACCACCGACCTGGGTCCGGCCGCCGACGCCGATCTGGTCATCGAGGCTGCCATCGAAAACCTGGACATCAAGAAGGGCATTTTCGCGGAGCTGGACACTATCTGTAAGCCGGAGACCATCCTGGCCTCCAACACCTCCTCCATCTCCATCACCGCCATCGCCGCGGCCACCAAGCGGGCGGACAGGTTCATCGGCATGCACTTCTTCAACCCCGCCACCGTCATGAAGCTGGTGGAGGTCATCCGGGGGGCCAACACCTCGGAGGAGACCTTCAAGACCATCTATGCCCTGGCCCAGGAGATTGGCAAGGAGCCCGTTGAGGTCAACGAGGCCCCCGGCTTTGTGGTGAACAAGCTCCTGATCCCCATGATCAACGAGGCATGTGATTTGGTTTACACCGGCGTGGCTTCCGTGGAAGATGTTGACACCGCCATGAGGCTGGGTGCTAACCACCCCATGGGTCCCCTGGCTCTGGGCGATCTGGTAGGCCTGGACGTGTGCCTGGCCATCATGGACACCCTGTATAACGAAACCCACGACCCCAAATACCGCGCATCCCTGCTGATGCGCAAGATGGTGCGGGCCGGCAAGCTGGGCCGTAAGACCGGCGTCGGTTTCTACGACTACACCAAGTAAGAGAACATGGACGATCAAAAGCTTTAGCGGAGGATACACGTCCCCCGAATGATAGCAGAAGGTTGCACGGGGCAGCTGAGCGATTGAGAGCAGAATGCTGAGTGCGTGTCTTTGCGAGCATAAGCGAGCCGAAGGAGCTTGCCGATCAAGGAGGACTGATTGCGCTCCAGCGCCAAAATAGACCTGTCACCCTGAGCGCAGCCGAAGGGTCTTGCCGATTACGGTATGGTATTGTTTTGTTCCAGTGCTGGAATAGAACGCAAGACTACCCGTAACTGGGCAGATCCTTCGACTCCGCTTGCGCTCCGCTCAGGATGACAGGTCTTATTTGACGCATTCCGCAATCGGCGCGTCCTCCTGACAGACATAAAAAAAGCTCCTCCGTATGGATTGACCACACGGAGGAGCTCGCTTTTTATCCAAGATGCAGCGCGCCGGTCTGGCAGACGCGGACGCAGGCGGGGGTCAAGCCCGCGCGCTGGCGGGCGGCGCAGCCGTCGCATTTTTCCATTTTGCCGTCGTCGCGCCGGAACGTGGGCGCGCCGAACGGGCAGGCGGCGTAGCACGCGCGGCAGCCGGTGCAGCGCGCGTTGTCGTACACCGTGAGGCCGAGCGCATCGTCGCGCCGGAGGCAGCCGGTCGGGCACGCGGCGGCGCAGGGCGCGTCGGGGCAGTGGCGGCAGCTCTCGGACAAAAACGTCAGGCGAACCGAGCCGCCCGGCCGCGGCGTCTCGCGCTCAAAGACGCTGCGGTAGGGATGCTGCACGGTAAGGTCGAGGTCGTGCTCGTCCATGCACGCCATGGCGCACGCGGCGCAGCCGACGCAGCTTTTTTCGTCAAACAGGATCGTTGCCATCTTCCAGCCTCCTGATCGAAACGGGGATCTCACGATACGCGCCAAAGCCGCTGTACGGGTCGAGGTGGCCGGGCGGCACGATGGCGTTGACGTCGCATTCCGGATAGTCCTGATAGAGATTGACCTCGCCGAGGTGCGCGGCGGCGGTCACGTTCGCGCGGACGGTGAGCGCACCGGCGGGCGAGCGGAGCTCCATGCGGCTGCCCTGCGCGATGCCGAGCGCCGCGGCGTCGTCCGGGTGCAGGTCGCACAGTGGCTCCGGCCGCAGCGAGCGCGCCCACGGCACGCGGTGCAGCCGCGAGTGCAGCGCGCCGGGGATGCGCGGGGACGACGAGAGAAGATACGGAAATTCCGAGCTCCGCGCCTCCGGCGGCGTGTACGTCGGCAGGGGATCGAGGCCGGGGATGCGCGCGATGGCCTCGGAATAGAGCTCGAATTTCCCACTCGCGGTATTTAGGCCCTGCGCGAGCATCGTGCCGGGGACGTATGGCTCCACGGGGACGCGCACGAAGCCATCCGCCGCGCGAAGCTGCGCGGCCGTGACGGCCTGATCGCGCAGGATGAAGTCGATGCACGCGTCCGGCCCGGCCTCGAGCAGCGGGTCATGAAGCTCCAATGCCCGCGCAAGCTCGCAGAGAATGGTCACATCGTCGCGCGACTCATAAAGCGGCGCGACGACGGGCTTCGTCAGCAGCACGTTGCCGCCGGAATACGTCTTGAGCTCGCTTCGCTCAAAGCTCGTGCACGCGGGCAGGACGATGTCACAGAGCTTACATGTGTCCGTCAGGAACAGGTCGGTGTTCACGAGAAAATCGAGCGACAAAAGCGCGCCCAGCATGGCGGCGTCGTCCGGGGCGATGCGGTAATTGTACCCGAAGCCGAGCATGGCACGGATGGGGTAGGGGCGGCTTTCCCGGATCTGGCGAGGCAGGTCGTTGGCTTGCGCCTCGTCGATGAACGCGCTCCAGAGCGGGAAGCGCGCCGCGCCGATGGGCTCGGCCGTCACGCGGGAGTCGAATTCGTGGATGAACGCCTGCTCACGCGAAGAAAAGCCCGCGCCGAGGTAGTTGTAGGTAAACTGCACCGGGATCTGCCCGCCCGGCCGGTCGAAGCAGCCGGTGATGGCCAAGAGCGCCATGACGGCGCGGTAATTCTGAAAGCCGTTTTTGTGGTGCGCGAGCGGCGCGGCGCTCTCGGAGATGGCAAGCGGCAGGTTCTCTGCGATCATGTCTGCCGCCGCGCGAAGCTGCGCTTCCGGGACGCCGGTGAGTTCTTCCACGCGCGCGGGCGTAAAATCGCGGACGTAGGCGCAAAATTCGCCGTAGCCGTGGACGTATTTTTTGATGTATTCCTCGTCGGCCGCGCCGCGCGCGATGAGCAGGTTCGCAAGCCCTAACGCGAGCGCACCATCCGTTCCGGAGCGCGGGCGAAGGTGCAGGTCGGCAAGCCGCTCAGATGCGGGCGTGATGCGCGGGTCGACGATGATGACCTTCATGCCCTCCTTTTTGCGCCGCTCGACCGAGAGCGCGGCCAAGCCGCGCGAGTGGTACGGATTGTACGCCCAGCCGAGGAACACGCCGGTGCGGGAAAGGTCGTTGGCGCACATGGGGCTGCCCGTCGTGACGAGCCAGCTTAAAAACGTCGAGAACATGCAGTTGCTCGACTCGGTCATGTAATTCGGCGAGCCGAATGCGATGGAAAACCGGTGCAGATACGGCCGGTACCACTTCGAGTAGCCTGAGGCGAACACGACGCTCTCGGCTCCGGACTCATTGCGGATGGCGAGCAGGCGCGAGGCGATCTCGCGGTACGCTTCTTTCCACGAAATGGGCTCAAACTCGCCCGACCCGCGCGGGCCGACGCGGCGGAGCGGCGTTCGGATGCGGTCGGGGGAGTAGAGATATTGCCGCGCGGCGAGCCCTTTGGCGCAGAGCAGGCCGTGATTTGTCGGGTGGCCGGCTGTGCCCTCAATTTTTACGACGCGGCCATCTTTGACGTACGCGTCCACGCCGCAGTGGAACGACGGGCAGCAGATGTCGCAGATCGTCCGGCGCACGTCCACGCCGCCCTGACCGGGGAGATGGGTCTGCCCCATGGGATCACCTCGTTTTGAATAAAAGAAAATCGGCATTGCTCTTGGAGCAATGCCGATTTTGGAGCTGCTATCCAGATTTGAACTGGAGACCTCATCCTTACCAAGGATGCGCTCTACCGACTGAGCTATAGCAGCAACAGCTTGATTATTATAGCAAACCGTTTCGATTTGTCAAGGGGTTTTTGAAGAATTCCGGCGAAGCGAAAAACGCCCCGCCGCGGCGCGGCGGGGCGTGGAAAGGAAGCCTCAAGCCTCGGGCTCCGGCTCGGCAAACTGTGCCATGAAGGCATCAAAGCCGCCCCAGCCGAGGTCATAGGCGGCGATGAACGCCTCGTTTGTCGCCTCATAAACGCGGCGCGCCTCGACGCAGTCGCCGATGGCGGCAAATTCGCGGTCGGCGGCCATCGCCTCAATGGCCGAATAGTCCCGCGCGCGAAGGCCCGCTGCGTAGACCACCATATCGGCCGGCAGCGTGAACGCCGGGCCGTCCTCCGTGACGGCGGCGACGCCGGCATCGGTGATCTCCGTCACATGTGTATGCAGGTAGCAGGGAATGTTCTCGCGGACAAGATCCTGCACCATCTGCCGGTGCAGCCGGTAGCCGTCGGCGCAGACGGCGTCGAGCGTGTCGTCGATGAGCGTGACGCTCAGACCCTTTTTCCAGAGGTGGATGGCGGCCTCGCAGCCCATGTTGCCCGCGCCGATGACGACGGCGCGCGTGCCGAGCGGCGCGCCGTGCTCAAATGCGTCGGATGCGAACATGACATTCTGCCGGCCGATGCCCGGAATGTCCGGCACGATGGGCTCAGAGCCGATGGCGGCGAACACGGCGTCGGGGTCAAGCGCGGCCAGAAGCTCCGGCGTCAGCTCCGTCTCCGTGCGGATGATGGCGCCGCGGCGCTCGGCGATGCGGCGGAGCGTGTCGCCGAACATGGCCGTGTCGCGCTTGTCGGGGTCGTTTCGCGTGTGGTTGAGCCAGCCGCCCGTGAGCGTGGATTTTTCGAGCAGCGTGACGGCGTGCCCGCGCTCGAGCGCCGTGACGGCCGCCTGAAGGCCGGCAGGGCCGCCGCCGACGATGAGCAGCTTTTTCGGTTGCGCCGCGGGCGCGTCCTTTAACTCAAGGCGATCCCACTTCGGCTGGATGGAGCAGAATTCCGGCAGGCCGCCCTCGGCCATGGCCTCCTCGGCAGGCCCGGGGAAGCAGCGCAGGCAGCGCGTGCAGCGGATGATCTCGTCCTCACGCCCGCTCGCGGCCTTCTCGGCAAACGCCGGGTCGGAGATGGACTGCCGCCCGAGCACGACGAAGTCACACTTGCCCGACGCGATCCACTCCTCGGCCTCCTCGGGCGAGTTGATGCCGCCGACGACGCTCACGCAGCACTGGCTGCCGACTGCGCGCTTGACAAGCTCGGCCGCATGGATGTTGCAGCCGTGGTCATGGTAGCGCGTGGACATCATGCGCGTGTGCATCGGGTCGCGGTAGTGGCCGCACGAGATGTGGATGATGTCCACATACGGCGCGAGAGCTTTGCAGTAGGCGATGAAGTCGTCGAGCGTATAGCTGCCGTCAAGCAGCTCCTGACAGCTCGTGCGGGCCTCGATGATGAGCTCCTCGCCGCAGCGGCGGCGGATGGCCTGCATGATCTCAACGGACAGGCGGCTGCGGTTTTCGATGGAGCCGCCGTAGCGATCCGTCCGGTGGTTTGTGCGCGGGGACAAGAACAGCTGCGGCAGCCATCCGTGGCCGAGGTGCGGGATGACGCCGTCAAATCCGGCCAGCTGGAAAAACCGCGCGGCCTGACCGTATTCCTCGCACGCCTCGCGGATGTCCTCCTCCGTCATGGCGCGCACGGGAATGCCGTAGTGGTTCAGGTACTCCGACGGGCCCATGGCGGGCGACTCGGGCGGCGATTCCATCTTGGAGTCGCCGCAGTGGACAAGCTCCGTCGTGGCGAGCGCACCGTGGCTGTGTACGAGGTCTGTAAAGGTGCGGAACGGGCGGAGATTGCCCTCGGACAGGTCGGAGAAGTCGTTTTCCGCTCTCGTCCCGCGCCCGCCCTTGAGGCTGATGCACATCTCGCCGACGGAAAACTGTGCGCCGCCGCCGGCGCATTTGTATGCGGCGACGTCCAGATTGAACTGCGAGAGCTCGCCGTCCTCCAGAAAGAGGCCGCCCATCGGCGTGTAAAAGATGCGGTTTTTGAATGTCTTGCCCTTGATGGTCTTTTCACTGAACAGGTGGGGGAACCGCGTTTGCATGGTCATTCTCCTTTACAATTCAGATCCGGCCGCGCCGGGACGGGACACGCTCAGAATCAGCTAGCTTATTATATCAAGGCAAACGTACAGGACACAAGATATGGCCTACGCCAAAAATAAACAAACCCTACAACCAAAGGAACGAAGCGCTTTACGGATTTATCATCAAATAACTGTTAAAATGCCACAATTTCCGGTGCCTCTATTTATTTTACTTGTTCAAAATCGCTTAATTTGCATTGACGAATTCGTTGTACCATGCTAAAATGAACTCGCTTAAGCAGACGCGCGGCAAACGCGGCGCGCTGCATCGGGCAGGAAGGAAGGAAATATCATTATGAAAAAGATTCTTGCAATGCTGCTGGCGCTTGCGATGCTGTTTAGCCTGGCAGCCTGCGCGGGCTCGGACAAGGGCGGCAAAGACACCGACAAGCCATCCACCGACGCGCAGACCACGCCGGACGACACCGGCGACAAGACGCCGGACGTGCAGCCGTCTGACGGCGGCGACGAGGGCAGCGAGACCACCGCTTCCGGCGACTTCACGTGGAATGGCCAGAAGGAAGTCTGGTCCATCCTCCCGACGACCGGCGCTGAGGGTCTCGTCATGATCAACGACGCCATGGGCGCCGTTATGGAGGCCGAGGGCTTCACCTACGTCAAGAAGGACGCGCAGGGCGACCCGACCGCGCAGGTGCAGTTCGTTGAGGACGCCATCGCCGCAGGCAACGTCGGTGCGCTCATGATCGCCGCCATGGACGTCGACCTGCTGCAGGACGTCGTCGAGGAGGCTGCCTCCAAGGGCATCGCCATTGCCTACCTCGGCGCACAGCCGACGAAGTACCAGATCGCAGGCTGTGCCTACACCGCCTATGAGATCACGGGTATGTACGCCGTTCAGGCTGCCGAGTACTGGGTGAAGAACTCCGGCACCAACGTCCCGAAGACCGCCGACGGCAAGTACGAGATCGCCATTGATACTTACTACGACATCGCCGACGGCGTCTACCGCTCCAACGCGATGAAGGGCACCATCGAGAAGTCCGACGCTCTCACGCTCGTTGCTGAGACGTCGTCCTACGGCTCGAGTGCGTACTCCGACGCGTATGACAACGCGAAGGACGTCCTCAACGCCCACCCGGACTGCCACCTGTTCATCGCCTACGAGCCGGAAGAGGCCATGGGCGCGGCTGACGCCATCGCCGACTACTGCGACCAGAACGGCCTGAGCGTCGCCGACTACTGCGTCATCCCGTGCTACGCCGAGGATACGGCGTTCACCGAGATGTACAATGCCGCCGCGGCCGATCCGTCCGCGAACGCCATCAAGGGCTATGCCACCTACGGCGCCCCGGCTTCCCCGTACAACGACGATACCGCCAAGCAGGTCGGCGCCGGCTATGAGGCGCTTGCCGCGTTCTCTCAGAACATCAACCCGGACGTCATCATCCCGCCGCTGCTGACCGGCTGCCGCCTGGCTGATATCCTTCTGGGCACCTGCGGCATCGACGGCTTCACCTGGACGTACGGCGAGACGTTCTACGACACCATCACCGCCGTGACCGTCGATGGCTTCTCCGCCACGTGGTCCATGGGCGACGAGAACCCGGCTGCTGAGTACAAGACGCTGAACTAAGCGGCAAACGGTTCCAAAGACAATTGATTTGGGCGTGGGCGGCGTGAGCGTTGCTTGCGCCGCCCACACTATTAATCTATGACTCCCGGAGAAATTCCTCCGGTGAGGGGAGGCGCTCCTGACTTGGAAGAAAAAAAGCCGGTGCTGTCCCTGAAGGACATCATGAAGGTCTATCCCGGCGTGGTGGCCCTGAACAAGGTCTCCATTGATTTTTACCCCGGCGAGGTACACGCGCTCATCGGCGAGAACGGCGCGGGCAAATCCACGTTCATCAAAACGATCACCGGCGCGCACGCGCCGGACGGCGGCACGATCACCATCGACGGCGAAACGTACTCCGCCATGACGCCGGCGCTCGCCTTAAAGCACGGCGTCGAGTGCATCTATCAGGAATTCAACCTGATCGACGTCCTCTCGGCCGCGGAGAACATCTGCTACGGCCGCAAGCTCGGCCATCTCGTCAACCAGAAGAAGATGCGCAAGATCGCGCAGGATCTCTTTGACGACTTCGGCGTCGACATCAACCCCGACACCCCCGTGCGCGACCTGACGCCCGGCCACATGCAGATCGTCGAGATCGCAAAGGCCGTCTCACGCAACGCGCGCGTGCTCATCCTGGACGAGCCGACCGCGCCGCTGTCCGTCGCGGAGGTCGAGATCCTGTTCCGCATCGTCCGCAAGCTCAAGGCCGACGGCGTTGCGATCATCTTCATCTCGCACCGCCTCGACGAGGTCTTTGAGCTGACCGACCGCGTGTCCATCCTGCGCGACGGCGAGTACATCACAACACTCGAGACCGCAAAGACCGACCGCGCCGAGCTCATCCGCTACATGGTCGGCCGCGAAATGACGGCGGCGTTCCCGCCGAGAAACGCCACGCCCGGCGACGTCGCGCTCGAGCTGCGCAACCTGACGGGCAACGGCGTCAAGAACATCTCGTTCAAGGCCCGCCGCGGCGAAGTCCTCGGCATCTCCGGCCTCGTCGGCGCAGGGCGCAGCGAGATCATGAAGGTCGTCTTCGGCGCGGAGAAGCGCCAGTGGGGCGAGGTCTATGTCAATGGCCAGAAGGCGGAGATCAACTCCCCGCGCGAGGCCATGCACAAATACGGCATCTGCCTCATCCCGGAAGACCGCAAGCGCGAGGGCTGCTTCCTCGGCGAGACCATCTCGTGGAACCTCGTCTACAACGTCCTCGGCAAGATCTCGCACCTCGGCGTCGTCAACCCGAAGAAAGAGGAAGAGATCGCGGACTTTTACGGCAAGAGCATGCGCATCAAGGCTCCGGATCTGAAGCATACGCTCGTCGGAACGCTCTCCGGCGGCAACCAGCAGAAGGTCGTCGTCGGCAAGGCGCTCGCGACGCAGTCGGACATCGTGATTTTCGACGAGCCGACGCGCGGCATCGACGTCGGCGCGAAATATGAGATCTATGAGCTCATGAACGGCCTCTGCGAAGAGGGCAAGTGCGTCATCATGGTCACCTCCGACATGGAGGAGCTGCTGGGCATGTCCGACCGCATCGTCGTGTTCGGCGAAAAGTGCCTGGCGGGCGAGCTGACGAAAGACGAGTTCTCGCAGGAGCGCATCCTGGATCTCGCCTCGTCCAGCAGCCGCATGAAAGATAATTTGGGGGCTTGAACGGCAATGAAGAAAAGAAGTTTTTCCAACATCCTGCGTGACTACATGATGGTGCTCGTGCTCATCGCGCTGCTCGTCATGTTCGGCATTCTCGGGCCGATCGTCGCGGGGCGGCAGTTCCTGTCCGCCGCGAACATCCTGAACATCCTCGGTCAGAACGCGTACCTTGTCATCATCGGCATCGGCATCACGTTCATTATGCTCGGCGGCGCCATGGACCTCTCGACGGGCTTTTTGCTTGCGACGGTCGGCATCGCGATGGCGATGATCAACCAGCACACCGGCTTTTTCATGACGCTGCTCAGCGGCGTCGTGCTCGCGGTGCTGCTGTCGGCGTTCAACGGCGTCGTGTACTCGTGGCTGAAGGTGTTCCCGTTCATCATCACGCTGGCGACGCAGTACATCTTAAACGGTGCGGCGTACCTGCTGACCGGCGGCGTCAGTAAGACGTTCCGCGACCTGTCCGACGGGTTCAAGATCCTCGGCGGGTACAACATCCCCATCGGCATCGGCTACCTGAAGTCGGGCGTCATTGTTATGATCGCCATGGTCGTGCTCGGGTCGTTCATCCTCAACAAGACGCGTTTTGGCCGCAACGTCTACGCCCTCGGCTCCAACCCGGACGCCGTCGCGCTCTCGGGCGTCTCGGTCGCGAAGATGCGCATTGCGATCTTCGCGCTGGCCGGTTTCTTCTTCGGCGTCGCGCAGGTCGTGAACGTCGGTAAGATCGGCGCGGTCAACAACTCCATGGGCATCGGCACGGAATTCACCGTCATGGCCGGTGCGATGCTCGGCGGCGTCAAGATGGGCGGCGGCGGCGGCAAAATGAGCAACATGGTCGTCGGCGTGCTCATCATCGGCGTGCTGAACTCCGGCATGAACTTCCTCAACCTCAACCAGTACTGGCAGTATGTCGCCCTCGGCGTCGTCCTGCTCGCGGCCGTCACGATGGATACCCTCCAGACCCGCGCGGCCGCCAATGCGGCCAAGAAGGTCACAGGCCAGCCGCCGGTGGAAACCAAATGAGACCCGCTTCGCCTGGCTCTTATTTGGAGGCGCTTGCGGACTGACTGCGTCGCACGCGCCACAGGCGCGCACGCTTGCAGGCCGAGCGGTATTTTCCCCGAGGTACACGCCCCGGAAAAGTGATCCCAATTTGTGATTTGCGCCTGCGGGCGCAAACCCTGCGAGGCTTATAAAAAAACGCCGGAGCGTGCTCCGGCGTTTTTTTATGGAATTTTTCGGATATACCTGCGCAGGGTCTTGCATCCGCAAAAAATGTAGATATAATGAAAATATGATAGAAAACAAAATTGGCGAGGGAGGTACCTCCCTCAGTCCGTGGGGCACCCACGGACTGATACCCTCCTGATCGCCGGGCGCGCGCGGTATTCGCGCGAGAGGAAAGGAGACGCTGTGCCATGAAGAAACGGATCGTAAGCTTGCTCGCCATTCTGGTCCTGTGCCTGATGCTCCTGCCGACGGCGCTGGCGGCAGACGAAACAGTGCATCAGCCCACGGAAGAGCCGGAGCCGGCGCCAATCCATACGGCAATCGCGTCGGTCGACGACCTGCTCACGTTTGCAAAAGAGGTCAACGAGGGCAGATATGATAAAAACAAGGGCGCTGTTGTGACGCTGGAGCGCGATCTGGACATGACCGGAGTGGAGTGGACGTCCATCGGCTGCGCCGATGAAAACGCTGATGTTGCCCACTACTTCTGCGGAACATTCTACGGCAACGGCCATGTCATTTCCAATCTTGACTTCTCGCAGGAATACGGCGCGATCGAATATGCGCCAGTCGGATTCTTCGGCTACATCGAGAATGCGACCGTGACGGGGCTGACGATCCGCGGAACGATTGATGTGACGGCGGAGAAAAAGTACAACGCCTTTGGCGCAATCGCCGGATTGGCTGCGGGCTGCCAGATCACGGACTGCGTCTCTGACATGACAATCAATAACAATGGAAAGCACATCTATGGCTTCATCGGCCTTTGCGGCTATGCAGAGGACACCGTGATCGACTACTGCCGGAGCAAAGGCAGCTTTACGATTACGGGCGACATGGGCAGTCTCTGTGCGGGCGGCATCGCTGGGTATATCTCGGGCAGCAACGCAGAGGTAAGCTTCTGCGAAAACACCGCAGATATGATCATCAATGCGCCCCAAGCAGGCGGCCTCGTCGGCAGCCTCAGCTCGGGCGTAAAGCTCTCGAACAGTTATTCCACCGGCAGCATGACGCCGATCGGGAGACCGATTTGGAACATGGGCGGTCTTGTCGGCACGGTGTACGGTGCGGACGGGATCACCAACTGCTACTTCGCGGGCAGCATCGACCTGTCGCAGTATGAGGGCACTGCGCCCTTTGCGCGCCTTGGCAGCATCATCGGCAAGATCAGTTCCGGTGCACCAACTTTTGCAAACAACTACTATGCGGAGACGGAATCCGTTCCGGCCTGCGGCGGCAGCATTGCGGCGGGCACTGCGAAGACGGCCGCGGAAATGACGACCGAGGACTTTTACAAGGAGATCACAGCGGGCGGCGGACAGTACCGCTATGAAGAGGGTCGCACGCCGCTGCTGCCCAATATGCGCTACAAGGTCACGTTTGTCGTGACGCCGGAGGGACTGTCCAACGTGACGATCAAGCTTGGTGGGCAGGAAACTGAAAAAACGGCTCTGCTGGAAGCCGGAACATATGCGCTTGAGGTGACCGCCGACCAGTACGAGACGGTCAAAAAAGACATCACGATCTCGGCGGACGCTGCGACGCACACGCAGACCATCGAGCTTCAGCGTGTGCAGCCGGTGTACCCGACCTACCCGACCACCCCGACGAAGCCAGAGAAGAGCCCGTTTGCGGACGTGTCTGCGGACGACAGCTACTACGACGCCGTGAAGTGGGCGGCGGAGAAGGGCATTGCGCTGGGGCTCGGCGGGAATTTTGAGCCGAACGCGGTCTGCACCCGCGCGCAGGTCGTTACATTCTTATGGCGCGCGGCCGGTTCGCCCGAACCGAAGGGCGAGAGCGGCTTCACCGACGTCCCCGCGGACAGCTACTATGCCAGGGCCGTTGCATGGGCCGCTGAAAACGGCATCACGAACGGCACGGGCGGCGGAAAATTCAGCCCGGACGCCGTCTGCTCCCGCGCGCAGGGCGTGACGCTCCTGCGCCGCGCGCTCGGCGGCCAGGCCAAGGGCGCGGCTCCGTTCTCCGACGTGCCAGCAGGCAGCTACTATGAGGGCGCGGTCGCTTGGGCGGCTGAGAACGGAATCACGACGGGCCTCACAAGCGACCTGTTTGCCCCGGCGAGCCCCTGCACCCGCGCGCAGATGATCGTACTGCTGTACCGCGCGTATCAGAATTAAGATCCCTGCTTAAATACAAAACCGCCGAGATCCCTCGTGGAATCTCGGCGGTTTTTGTTTGTGTTTAACGGAAATACTCGACGGCCGATTCAAACAGCCCCATTTCAAATGTGCCGGGGACGTTCTGATAGAGCCCCGTACCGATGCGCTCGGAGTGCCCCATCTTGCCGAGGACGCGGCCGTCGGGCGACGTGATGCCCTCGATGGCCCAGGCCGAGTCGTTCGGGTTGAAGGCGACGTCATAGGCGGGCTTACCGTCCGGATCGACGTACTGCGTGGCGATCTGGCCGTTGGCGGCGAGCGCGCGGATGACCTCCTCGGACGCGAGGAAGCGGCCTTCGCCGTGCGAAATGGGCACGGTGTAGATCTCGTCCGGCTGCGTCTTCATCAGCCACGGCGACTTGTTCGAGACGATGCGCGTGCGCACGAGCTTGCTCTGGTGGCGGCCGATCGTGTTGAACGTTAGCGTCGGGGCGCCTGCGTCCGGCTCGCGGATCTCACCGTAGGGGACGAGACCGAGCTTGATGAGCGCCTGGAAGCCGTTGCAGATGCCGGCCATGAGACCATCCCGGCAGGTGAGCAGGTCGTTGACCGCGTCGCGGATGGCGCCGTTGCGGAAGAACGCCGTGATGAACTTGCCCGAGCCGTCCGGCTCGTCGCCGCCGGAAAAGCCGCCGGGGACAAAGATCATCTGCGCCGAGCGCACCTTTTCGGCGAACGCCGCGACCGATTCACGCACGCCGTCGCTCGTCAGGTTGCGCAGGATCATGATCTCCGGCTCCGCGCCGGCGCGGCGAAGCGCCTTGGCTGTGTCATACTCGCAGTTCGTGCCGGGGAAGACGGGGATGAGCACGCGCGGGCGCGCGATGTGCGTTCTGGCCTTCGGCCAGCTGCCTGCGGCGTGGCGCGGCGCTTCGATCTCGCGCGGCGTCTGGGAAATGTTGCAGGGATAGACGGGCTCGAGCTTGCCCTCATACACCTCTCGCAGCTGCGCAAGCTCGACGCTCTTGCCCTCGAAAATGAGCACGTCGGAGTGGATCGTCTCGCCAAGGACCAATGCGTCCGGGATCTCATCTGTGACCTCGAGCAGCAGCGAGCCGTACGAGTACGAGAACAGCTCAGACAGCGTCACGCCGTCTTCAAAGCGGAAGCCGATGCGGTTGCCGAGCGTCATCTTCAGCACGGCCTCAGCCGCGCCGCCGTAGCCCGGCGTGTACGCTGCGGCGACCTTGCTTGCCCGCATCAGCTCCGTTACGCGCGCGAAGAGCGCCAGAAGCGACTGCGGCTCCGGCAGGCCCTCCTCAGTCAGCTCGGGGCGCAGCCAGATGAGCTTGTGCCCGGCCGCCTTGAACTCCGGCGAGATGACGTCGGTGAGTTTTCCGGTCGTCACGGCGAACGAGATGAGCGTCGGCGGGACGTCGAGGTGCTCGAACGTGCCGCTCATGGAGTCCTTGCCGCCGATGGCGGCGATGCCGAGGTCGAGCTGCGCCTCAAATGCGCCGAGCAGCGCCGAGAGCGGCTGACCCCAGCGGCCGGGCTCGCGGCCGGGCTTGGCAAAATACTCCTGAAAGCTCAGGTAGACGTCGGAAAACGCCGCGCCGGTCGCAACGAGCTTCGCTGCCGACTCCACGACGGCGAGATATGCGCCGTGGTACGGGCTCTTTTCCGAGATATACGGGTTGAGGCCCCAGGACATGAACGAGACGGTGTCCGTGTCGCCAACCTCGCGGGAGATCTTGTGCACCATGGCTTCAATGGGGGTGCGCTGATACTTGCCGCCGAACGGCATGAGCACGCTGCCCGCGCCGATCGTGGAGTCAAAGCGCTCAGACAGGCCGCGCTGCGAGCAGGCGTTCAGGTCGCCCGCGAGCGCCTGCATCCCGGAACCAAAATCGGCCGGGACGGGGCGGGAGAAGTCCTGCGGGGCGGCCGTCTCGATGTCGATGTGCTTCTCGGCGCCGTTGGAATTTAGAAATTCACGCGAGATGTCGACGATCGTATTGCCGTTCCAGTGCATGACGAGGCGGCCGGTGTCCGTGACCGTCGCGACGACGGTCGCTTCGATGTTCTCGCGGTCAGCAAGTGCGCAGAACGCGTCTGCGTCCTCCGGCGCGACGACGACGGCCATGCGCTCCTGCGATTCGGAGATGGCAAGCTCCGTGCCGTCGAGACCCTCGTATTTTTTCGGCACGGCGTCGAGCAAAATGTCGAGGCTGTCGGCCAGCTCGCCGACGGCGACGGAGACGCCGCCCGCGCCGAAGTCGTTGCAGCGCTTGATGCGGCGGGATGCCTCGGGATCGCGGAACAGCCGCTGGAGCTTGCGCTCCTCGGGCGCGTTGCCCTTCTGCACCTCCGCGCCGCAGTGCTCGAGCGACTCGAGCGTGTGCGATTTCGAAGAGCCCGTCGCGCCGCCGCAGCCGTCGCGGCCGGTGCGGCCGCCGAGCAGGATGACGACGTCGCCCGGGGCGGGCGTCTCGCGGCGGACGTTTTCGGCCGGCGCCGCGGCGATGACCGCGCCGACCTCCATGCGCTTGGCTGCATAGCCGGGGTGATAGACCTCGGAAACGAGCCCGGTCGCAAGGCCGATCTGGTTGCCGTAGGACGAGTAGCCCGCGGCAGCCGTCGTAACGATCTTGCGCTGCGGCAGCTTGCCGGGCAGCGTGTCCTCGACCGGCGTGAGCGGGTCGGCCGCGCCTGTGACGCGCATGGCCGCGTAGACGTAGCTGCGGCCGGAGAGCGGGTCGCGGATGGCGCCGCCGATGCACGTGGCCGCGCCGCCGAAGGGCTCAATTTCCGTCGGGTGGTTGTGCGTCTCGTTTTTAAAGAGCAGCAGCCAGTCCTCAGGGCCTGCCTCGGTGTCGACCTTGATCTTCACGGTGCAGGCGTTGATCTCCTCGGACTCGTCGAGGCCGCCCAGGCGGCCTTCACTCTTGAGGATCTTCGCGGCGAGCGTGCCGATGTCCATGAGGTTGATGGGCTTCGTGCGGCCGAGCTGCGCTCTCGCGGCCACATAGCGCGCATAGGCGCGCTCGAGCACGGGATCGGCGAACGAGATGCGGTCGATCGTCGTGGAGAACGTCGTGTGGCGGCAGTGGTCGGACCAGTACGTGTCGATCATGCGGATCTCCGTAATGGTCGGGTCGCGGCCCTCCTTGCGGAAATAGTCCTGACAGAACTGCACGTCGCCGAGATCCATGGCGAGGCCGTATTCGTTCAGGAATTCGTTCAGGCCGTCCGTGTCGAGCGTGCGGAAGCCGTCCATCGTGGCGACGGCGGTGGGCTTTTCGTAGTCCATGGCGAGCGTCTGTACGGGCTCCAGCGACGCTTCGCGGCTCTCGACCGGGTTGATGACGTATTTTTTCACGGCGGCGACGTCGTCCGGTGTGAGCGCGCCGCGGAGAATGTAGACCTTCGCGGTGCGCACGCTCGGGCGCTCGCCCTGCGAGATGAGCTGGATGCACTGCGCGGCGGAGTCCGCGCGCTGGTCGAACTGGCCGGGCAGATACTCCACGGCGAAGACGGCGCAGCGGTCCGTGCCGGTCAGCTCACCCGATGCGATGTCGAGCTGCGGCTCGGAGAACACGGTGGAGACGGACGCGGCAAACAGCTCCTCGGAGATGCCCTCGACGTCGTAACGGTTGACGATGCGCACCGAGGTCAGGCCGCGCATACCGAGCAGCCCGGTCAGGTCGCCCTTGAGCGCGTTGGCCTCATGGGCAAGCTCCGGCTTTTTTTCCACATAGATGCGATAGACCAAGTGAGATTCCCTCCTGTCAGGTCAGCGCCTTGAGCGCGCGCTGGCCGATGTCGGTGCGGCAGTATTTGTTGTCAAAATGGACGCGCGCGGCGTTTTCGTAGGCGCGGTCGATGGCCTGGCGCAGCGTGTCACCCGTAGAGACGACGCCGAGCACGCGGCCGCCGCCCGTTTTGAGCGTGTCGCCGTCGCGCTTTGCGCCCGCGACGTAGAGCTCCGCGTCAAAGCCGGGGTCAACGGTGATTTTGTAACCCGTCTCGTACTTCTGCGGGTAGCCCTCGGACGCGAGGACGACGCAGCAGGCGCTCTTTTCCGAAAAGCGCACGGGCACCTCGGACAGGCGGCCGTCATGAACGGCCTGCATGATGGTCAGAAGGTCGGACTTGAGCAGCGGGAGGACGACCTGCGTCTCCGGGTCGCCGAAGCGGCAGTTGTACTCGATGACCTTCGGGCCGTCCGGCGTGAGCATGAGGCCGAAATACAGGCAGCCGCGGAACGTGCGGCCCTCGGCGTTCATGGCGCGCATCGTCGGCAGGAAAATTTCCTCCATGCACTGCGCGGCGATCTTCGGCGTGTAGTACGGGTTCGGGGCGATCGTGCCCATGCCACCGGTGTTGAGGCCTTCGTCGTGATCCTTCGCGCGCTTGTGATCCATGGAGGAGACCATGGGCACGACGGTCTTGCCGTCCGTGAACGAGAGGACGGAGACCTCGGGGCCGGTCAGGAACTCCTCGATGACGATCTGGCTGCCGCTCTCGCCGAACGCGCGCTCGAGCATGATGGACTCGATTGCGGCGGCTGCCTCCTCGCGCGTGCCGGCGATGATGACGCCCTTGCCGAGCGCAAGGCCGTCTGCCTTGACGACGGTCGGCAGCGGGCAGGTCTTGACGTACTCCATGGCCGCGCCGGCGTCGGTGAACACCTCATAGCGCGCGGTCGGGATGCCGTATTTTTTCATAAGATCCTTGGAAAAGACCTTGCTGCCCTCGATGATGGCGGCCTTCTTTTCCGGGCCGAAGCAGGGAATGCCGGCGGCCTCGAGCGCGTCGACCGCGCCGAGCACGAGCGGGTCGTCCGGCGCGACGACGGCAAAGTCGATCTTCTCGCGCACCGCGAAATCGACGATGGCGGCGATGTCCTTCGCGCCGATGTTCACGCACTGCGCGTCGGCGGCGATGCCGCCGTTGCCGGGCAGGGCGTAGATCGTCTCGACGGACGGGTTCTTCTTCAGGGCGCGGATGATGGCGTGCTCGCGCCCGCCGCCGCCTACAACAAGCAGTTTCATGCGCGCCTCCTTTAGTGGTGGAACAGGCGGCTGCCGGTGAAGGCCATGACGATGCCGTACTTGTTGCACGTTTCGATGACGTGGTCATCGCGGATGGAGCCGCCGGGCTGGACGATGTAGGCTACGCCCGACTTGTGCGCGCGCTCGACGTTGTCGCCGAACGGGAAGAACGCGTCTGAGCCGAGCGAAACGCCGGAAAGCTGCGCGACCCACGCCTTTTTCTCCTCGCGCGTGAGCGGTTCGGGCTTGACGGTGAAGCTTTGCTGCCAGACGCCGTCGGCCAGAATGTCCTCATACTCGTCGGACGTGTAGATGTCGATGGCGTTGTCGCGGTCCGGACGGCGGATGCCGGGGACAAACTGAAGGCCGAGCACCTTCGGATGCTGGCGCATCCACCAGTTGTTCGCCTTGTCGCCGGCCAGACGCGTGCAGTGGATGCGGCTCTGCTGGCCTGCGCCGACGCCGATGGTCTGGCCGTTTTTCACATAGCAGACGGAGTTGGACTGCGTGTATTTGAGCGTGATCTGCGCGCACAGAAGGTCGATCTTTGCCTGCTCGGGCAGGTCGTGATTCTCGGTGACGATGTTCGTGAGCATATCGGTCGTGATGGGCAGAGCGTTGTAGCCCTGCTCGAACGTGATGCCGAAAATGTCGCGGTGCTCGTCGGCGGCCGGCTCGTAGTCCGGGTCGATGGCGACGACGTTGTAGTTGCCCTTTTTCTTCGTCTTGAGGATCTCGAGGGCTTCGTCGGTATAGCCCGGCGCGATGATGCCGTCGGAGACCTCGGCCTTGAGGTACTGCGCCGTCGCGGCGTCGCAGACGTCAGACAGGGCGGCCCAGTCGCCGTAGGAGCACAGACGGTCAGCCCCGCGCGCGCGGATGTACGCGCAGGCGACGGGCGTCAGCTCCGCGTCCGGCTCGACGAAGTAAATGTGCTTTTCGACATCGCTCAGCGGAAGACCGACGGCAGCGCCGGCGGGGGAGACGTGCTTGAAGCTCGCCGCGGCGGGCAGGCCTGTGGCGGCCTTCAGCTGGCGGACGAGCTGCCAGGAGTTGAGCGCGTCCATGAAGTTGATGTAGCCGGGCTTGCCATTCAAGACCGTGATGGGCAGCTCGCCGGATTTCATATAGATGCGCGCCGGCTTCTGGTTGGGGTTGCAGCCGTATTTCAGTTCGAGTTCTTTCATCATTTGCCCTCTTTCTGCTTCATGATGCCGGAAGAGACGGACTCGAGCGCGCGCGGCAGGAGCCTCCACTCGGCCTGCTCCATGACGCGGCGCTGCAGCGTCTGCGGCGTATCGTTTTTGCGGATGGCGACGGCCTTCTGCGCGATGATCTCACCGCCGTCGGGGATCTCGTTGACAAAGTGCACCGTTGCGCCTGTGACCTTCACGCCGCGCGCGAGCGCGGCTTCGTGGACCTTCAGCCCATAGAAGCCCTGCCCGCAGAAGGACGGGATGAGCGACGGGTGGACGTTCAGGATGCGGCGCGGGTAGCGGCGTGTGAAGTCCTCACTGAGGATGGAAAGCCAGCCGGCGAGCACGATGAGCTCAATGCTGTGGGAATCGAGCAGATCCAGCAGCTCGCGCTCAAATTCCGCCTGCTCGCGGCCTTTTTTTACGCAGACGGCAGACTCGATGCCGGCGAGCTTTGCACGCTCGAGCGCGTAGGCGTCCGCGCGGCTGGCCACGACGAGCGCAAGCTCCGCCGATGGAAGATTCCCTGCGGCCTTCGCGTCGATGATCGCCTGAAGATTTGTTCCGCCGCCCGAGACAAAGACGGCGGTGCGGATGGGCGCGCCCATCAGACGAGCCGGACGCCTTCGTCCGACGGGATGATCTCGCCGAGCACGTAGGCGTCCTCGCCGTGCTCTGTCAACACGGCGATGGCGGCTTCAACGTCTTCCTTCGCCACGACGACGCTCATGCCGACGCCCATGTTGAACGTGTTGAACATGTCGTGCTCGGGGATGTTCCCGGCAGACTGGATGAGCGAGAAGAGCGCGGGCACGCGGACATCCTCCCGGCGGATGCGCACGCCGACGCCGTCGGGCAGGCAGCGCGGCATGTTCTCGTAGAAGCCGCCGCCCGTAATGTGGCTGATGCCGTGGACGTTCACTTTCTCGAGCAGCGCGAGAATGGGCTTCACATACAGCTTCGTCGGCGCGAGCAGTGCATCGCCGAGGCAGCGGCCGCCGAGGACCTCGAGCGGCGTGCGCAGGTCGGCGTGCTCGATGTCGAACACCTTGCGCACGAGCGAGAAGCCGTTCGAATGAACGCCGGACGACGGCAGGGCGAGCATGACGTCGCCGGGCTTGACGGAGTTTTTGTCAATGATTTTCTTTTTGTCGACGACGCCGACGGCGAAGCCCGCCAGGTCGTACTCGTCCTCGGGCATCATGCCCGGATGCTCGGCCGTCTCGCCGCCGATGAGCGCGCAGCCGGACTGCACGCAGCCCTCGGCCACGCCCGCGACGATCTGGGCGATCTTTTCGGGGAAGTTGCGGCCGCAGGCGATATAGTCGAGGAAGAACAGCGGGCGCGCGCCGCAGCAGATGATGTCGTTGACGCACATGGCCACGCAGTCGATGCCGATGGTGTCGTGCTTGTCCATGAGGAACGCGACCTTGAGCTTCGTGCCGACGCCGTCGGTGCCGGAGACAAACACGGGCGCCTCCATGCCGCTAAGGTCCGGGGCAAACAGGCCGCCGAAGCCGCCGATGTCGGACACGACGCCGGGGATGACGGTGCGGGCGATGTGGCGCTTCATGAGCTCCACGGATTCATAGCCGGCCGTGATGTCCACGCCGGCGGCCTTGTAGCTTTCACTCTGACTTTTCATGCCTTGCCCTCGCTTTCGGAAATTTTCTGTTCAAAGCGGTTCTTGCGCGTCTGCGACGGGACGGCCGTCGGGTACTCGCCCGAGAAGCAGGCCGTGCAGAAGCCCGCGTCGTCGTCGCCGGCCAGACGGACAACGTCCTCCATGCGAAGATACCCCAGCGTGTCCGCACCGATGATGCTCGCGATCTCGTCGATCGTGTGGTTGTTCGCGATGAGGTTCTCGCGCGAGTCGATGTCTGTGCCGTAGAAGCAGGGATTGCGGAACGGCGGCGCGGAGACGCGGAAGTGCACCTCCGTCGCGCCGGCCTCGCGGATGAGGCGGACGATGCGGGCCGACGTCGTGCCGCGGACGATGGAGTCGTCGATGAGCACGACGCGCTTGCCGCGCACGATGTCCGCGATGGGGTTGAGCTTGATGCGGACCTTGTCCTCACGCGACTTCTGGCCGGGAGAGATGAACGTGCGGCCGATATACTTGTTTTTGATGAAGCCGATGCCGTAGGGAATGCCGGACTGGCGGGCAAAGCCGATGGCGGCGTCGAGACCGGAGTCCGGCACGCCGATGACGATGTCCGCGTCCACAGGGCTGGACTTGGCGAGAAATTCACCCGCGCGAACGCGCGCCTCGTGGACGCTTGCGCCGTCGACAACGGAGTCCGGCCGGGCGAAATAGATATACTCGAACACGCACATCGTGCGCTTTTCCGTGCCGCAGTGGTCGCGGATCGAGCGCACGCCGGCCTTGTCGACGACGAGGATCTCGCCGGGCTCAAGATCCCGGATGAACTTCGCGCCGACGGCGTCGAGCGCGCACGACTCCGAGGCGACGATGTAGTCGCCGTCGACCGTGATGCCGTAGCACAGCGGACGGAAGCCGTGGGCGTCGCGCACGGCGATGAGCTTTGACGGGGACATGATGCAAAGCGAGTAGGCGCCCTTGATGCGGCCCATGGCCCGATTGACAGCCTGCTCGATGCTCGGTGCGCTCAGGCGCTCTTTTGTGATGAGATACGAGATGACCTCGGTGTCGGACGTCGTGTGGAAGATCGAGCCCTGAAGCTCCAGCTCCTCACGCAGCTCAAACGAGTTGGTCAGGTTGCCGTTGTGGGCGAGGGCCATGCGGCCCTTGATGTGGTTGACGACGATCGGCTGCGCGTTGAGCCGGCCGCCGCCGCCGGTCGTGCCGTAGCGGACATGGCCGATGGCGATGTTGCCGAGGCCAAGCTCGTCCATGTGCGCGGGCGTGAAAACGTCGCCCACAAGGCCGACGTCCTTGTACGAGCGGAACAGGCCGTCGTCGTTGACGACGATGCCGGCGCTCTCCTGCCCGCGGTGCTGCAGGGCGTACAGGCCGTAGTAGACCGTGCGCGCCACGTCGCCCGTTTCATGGGAGAATACGCCGAATACGCCGCACTCCTCATGGATGTTTCCGTTCATCTGCTCTCCTCCGAATGTTGAAGTTGAAAAGTGGCAATGGGCTTATTTGTCGCCCATCAGGCGGTGCATGACCTCCTGATACGCGTCCTCGACGCCGCCCATGTCGCGGCGGAAGCGATCCTTGTCGAGCTTCTCGTGCGTGTCGCAGTCCCACAGGCGGCAGGTATCCGGCGAGATCTCGTCGGCCAGGACGATCGTGCCGTCCGGCAGGCGGCCGAACTCGAGCTTGAAGTCGACAAGGTCGATGTTGAGGTTTTTCATGAACGGGACGAGGATCTCGTCGACCTTGAAGGCCATGGACTTGATCGTCTCGATCTCATCCTTGGTGGCGAGCTTGAGCGCAAGCGCATGGTACTCGTTGATGAGCGGATCGCCGAGCGCGTCGTTCTTATAGGAAAACTCGATGGTCGGCGCGTCAAAGACGATGCCCTCCTCCACGCCGTAGCGCTTGGCAAACGAGCCTGCGGAGATGTTGCGGATGATGACCTCGAGCGGGACGATGGAGACCTTCTTCACAAGCGTCTCACGGTCGGAGAGCTGCTCGACAAAGTGCGTCGGGACGCCCTTGCTTTCGAGCATCTTCATCAGGTGATTGCTCATCTTGTTGTTGATGACGCCCTTGCCGACGATCGTGCCGCGCTTTTCGCCGTTGAACGCGGTCGCGTCGTCCTTGTAGTCGACGATGACGAGATTCGGATCGTCCGTTGCGTAGACCTTTTTGGCCTTGCCTTCGTAAAGCTGCTGCATCTTTTTCATGATGTTCAGACCTCCATCTGCAATTTTGTATCTTTTGCGGCGACTTCTTCCGCCATGGTTTGCTTGTACTGCGCCAGCGCGTCCGCCAGAGCCGGCTCGCTGAGGGCGAGCATCTGGATCGCGAGGAGCCCTGCGTTGTCCGCGGCATCGACGCCGACGGTTGCGACCGGGATGCCCTTGGGCATCTGGACGATGGACAGAAGGCTGTCCAGCCCGCCCATCATGCTCGTCTTGATCGGAAGGCCGATGACGGGCAGTGTCGTGTACGCGGCCAGAACGCCGCCGAGGTGCGCGGCCTTGCCGGCCGCGGCGATGATGACGCCGAAGCCGCACTCTGCGGCCGACTTTGCGAAGGCCTCTGCTGCGGCGGGCGTGCGGTGCGCGGAGATGACGTGCGCCTCAAACGGCACGCCGAACTTTTTGAGCTGCGAGATGGCGCCCTGCACAACGGGCAGGTCACTGTCCGAGCCCATGATGACTGCGACTTTTTTCAACAAACTCATCCTTTCTGCAATGGCTGCAAAACAAAAAAGGCAGTCCCGTCCCTGCAAAAGGAAAGGACTGCCCAGACGGTCGGCATTTTGCCTGCTTTTTGCTCCCATGTGGTTTGCCCACCGCTCCGTCAGTCACAAAAAGCGTCGATTCATATACACTGATTTTAGCATGGACAGCCCGGTGCGTCAATGTTAAACCGGCATGAAATGTTCCACAATTATTTGCCCCGAGGGGCACGCGCCGTGGGCGAAACGGCAAAAGCGCCTTACAGCTCGCGGTACATGGCCACGGCGTCGTCCTTGCGGACGGCCTCGGCCACCTGCAGCACCTCGACGGCGAGCGTTTTTTCGCCGAAACGGATCTCGATCCTGTCGCCGACCTTCACGTCATAAGACGCGCGCGCCGGCCGGCCGTTGACGCTCACGCGGTCGTTGTCGCAGGCCTCGTTGGCTACGGTGCGCCGCTTGATGAGGCGCGAGACTTTCAGATATTTGTCCAGTCGCATGGCAGTTTGCTCCTTATGTTTACGGATTTAGAAAGAAAAACCGGCGGACGTGCGGCCCGCCGGAGCTTTCCTTATTCGGCGACGGCTTCGCGCAGGGCCTTGCCGGCCTTGAACACGGGCGCCTTCGACGCGGGGATGCGGATCTCTTCCTTCGTCTTGGGATTGCGGCCCATGCGGGCGTTCCGGGACTTCGTCTCAAACGTGCCGAAGCCGACGAGAGAGACCTTCTCTCCCGAGGCGAGCGCGGCGGTGATGGCGTCCAGCATGGCGGCGAGGGCTTTTTCGGTGTCCTTCTTCGACAGCCCCGCCTGCTCGGCTGCCACGGCGATGAGTTCGGTCTTGTTCATTTCTTTCTCCTCCATATTCCTCAACGCGGCCGGAGCGCGCGGTCAGTCCGGCTCGTGCTTGATCTTCTCCCACAGTTTACCCTGCTCGTCCGGGGATAATTCGGAAAAGCTGCGGCCTGCCGCCTGCGCGGCGGCCTCCATGCGCGCAAATCGCGATATGAATTTCTCGCATGTAGCCCGCAGCGCCGTCTCCGGGTCGAGCCCGAACTGCCGCCCGGCGCACACAGCGGCAAAGAGCACGTCGCCGAGCTCCTCTTCGACGTCGCCGCGGTCTTCCGCGGCGGCTTGCAGCTCGCCGACCTCTTCTGCGAGCTTGCCGAGCGCGCATTTCGCGTCCGGCCACGCAAAGCCGGCCTTTTCGGCCTTGGAGATGAGCTTGTCCGCCCGCCAGAGCGCCGGCAGCGACACTGCGACGGCGCGCAGCGTGTCGGTGTAAGACGCCTGATGCTTCTCCCTGCGCTTAATTTCGTCCCAGTTGGTCAGAACCTGCTCCGTCGTGTCCGCCTGCACGTCGCCGAAGACGTGCGGGTGGCGCAATATCAGCTTGCGGCAGACGCCGTCGCACACGTCCGACTCCGTAAACCGGCCGGCCTCCCGCTCAATATCCGCGTGGAAGACGACCTGAAGCAGCACGTCGCCGAGCTCCTCACGCAGGCCATCCGGGTCGTCGGCATCGATGGCCTCGCAGACCTCGTAGACTTCTTCAATGAAGTTGCGGCGGATGGACGCGTGCGTCTGCTCGCCGTCCCACGGGCAGCCGCCCGGCGCGCGCAGCAGCCGGACGATCTGAAGCAGGTCGGCGTAGTCATAGTGTTCTTTCAAAGGAAAATCTACCATATTTGCTCCCTCTTCGCAAGTGCTTTTGACAATGTTCAGCGGATGCGCAGGATCTTCGCAATTTTTTCGCCCTTCGGCAGCAGCATGCAGTCGTCATACGTCACGATGCGCAGCGCGACGACGAGCACGGCGTACACGATGATCGCGGCGGCGATGCCGCCGAGGCAGGCGAGCGTGTTTGAACTGAGCAGGGAATGGAGCGCATCGTAGCAGACATATGCGCCGAGCGCCATGGCGCTCGTGGCAATGAGCGGCTTGACCATCGTCGTGAGCACGCGCGGCATGCGCTTCATCTTCCGGCGCATGGCGATGAGGTTGAGCGCGGTGATGACGATGTAGCAGGTGAGCGTGCCGATCGGCGCGCCGGTGATGTTGACGGACGGCTGGCCGACGAGGATATAGTTTACGATGACCTTCACGATGCCGCCGATGAGCATATGGATGACGGGCGTGAGCACGTCGCCGTGCGCCTGCATGATGGCGTTCGTCAGAAGCACAAGACAGTTGAAAACGACGCAGATGCCGAGGATGGCCATGAGCGGCGTGCCGGTCGTGAGCGTGGCGCCGGTGTAGCGGTAGAGCATCTGCAAAATCGGCGCGGCGAGCACGGAAAGGCCCACGCCGCACGGCAGCGCGAGCAGCGCCATGATGCGGATGGCGGACTCTTCGACCTTGAGCGCGCCCGTGCGGTTTTTCATCGTCAGATGCGCCGTGATGGCCGGGATGACGCTGATGGTGATGGGCGTAATGAAGGCGGAGGGCATATTGAACAGCGTCTGGCACGCGCCGTAGATGCCGCGAAGATCCTCGGCCTCGTCCTGCAAAAAGCCCGCGGCGCTGACCAGCCGGCCGACGACGAGCTTGGAGTCGATGAGGTTGATGATCTGAAGGCCGGCTGAGCCGATCGTGATGGGAATGGCGATGGCCAGCAGCGTTTTCATCGTCTGGCGCATGGACTGATACGGCGCCTCTCCGGGGTTGGAGGATAGGACGGCCGTCGCCTTGCGGTGCTCGACGGCAAGGTAGGCAAACGAGAGAATGATGCCGATCGTGACGCCCGCGATGGCGCCGCCGGCGGCGTACTCCGAACCGTAGCCGCGGCTCGTGATGAGCCACGCGAGCGCGAGGCCGATGAACAGCTTGCACAGCGCCTCGATGACCTGACTGACGGCCGTCGGCGTCATGATGCTCTGCCCCTGGAAGAATCCGCGGAACGACGAGATGACGCACACGAACAAAACGGCAGGCCCCAGCGCGCCGATGGCGATCCATGCGTTCGGCGTCTCCATGAACTGCGCCAGCTGGCGGCAGAACAGCAGCATCCCGGCCGAGCCAATGATGCCGATCGTCAGAAAGACATAGAGCGACGCCTTGTACACGCGCCTGATCTGCGCGGAGCTGCCGAGCGTCTGCGCCTCGGAGATCATGCGCGACATGGCGACGGGAAGCCCCGCCGTCGAGACGGTGAGCAGCACGGAGTAGATGTCATAGGCCGCGAGGAAGTATGTGTAGCCCTGGTTGCCGATGATGCGCACCATCGGGATCTTGTAGCACGCGCCGATGACCTTGACGATGGCCGTCGCGAGCGCGAGGATGGCTGCGCCGTGCAGAAAGCTCTGCTTTTTCAGGTTTTTCTCAGCCAAGGATCACTTCGCCTCCTGCTCTTCGCCGAACACCTTCGGCATGGCGTACTCGGCCAGCTCTTTCACGACGGCGTTCATGTCGATCGTCGTGTATTTTCCGGCGGCGTAGAGGATCTTGCCGCGCACCATCGTCATGCATACGTCGTGCCCCGATGCGCTGTAGACAAGCGACGAGATGACCGAGTGCGTCGGAATGAGGTGCGGCGCGGTGAAGTCGAGCAGGATGAGGTCGGCATCAAAGCCGAGCTTGATCTGGCCGCACTCGTGCTCGCGGCCCTGCGCCCTTGCGCCGCAGACGGTCGCCATGAGCAGCGCCGCGCGGGCGTTTAAGGCCGTCGGGTCGCAGGTGCGCCCCTTGGCCGTGAGCGCGGCGGCTTTGATCTCCTCGAACATGTCCAGATTGTTGTTCGAAGCCGCGCCGTCCGTGCCGAGGCAGACATTCATGCCGGCCTTGACCATGGCGGCGACGTCGGCCGTGCCGCTGCCGAGCTTTAAGTTGCTGACGGGGCAGTGCACCGCGGAGACGCCGCGCTTTGCCAGAAGCGCCCGATCCTCCGGCTCGAGCCAGACGCAGTGCGCCGCCGTCGTGCGCGGGAGGAAGACGTTGTGGCAGTCCAAAAGCTGCGCGGGCGTGAGGCCGTACTTTTCCTTGCAGCTTTCGTGCTCGTTTTTTGTCTCGGACAGGTGGATCTGGAGCCCCAGTCCCTCGTTGTAGGCATACTCGGCCACGGCGTCCCACAGCTGGTAGGTCGAGGTGTACTCAGCGTGGATGCTCGCCTCGATCTGGATGCGGCCGGCGTCATAGCCGTGCCATTTTTCCTTGGCGGCGACAAGCTCCCGACAGGCAGGGAACGTCTCAAAGTCGAACTCGTCGCCAATGAACATCGTCGTCCCGCGCGAGAGATTGGCCTTGATGCCGGACTCCGCGACGGCCTCGGCGATGGCGCCAATATGGTCGTACATCTCCGAGACGCTCGTCACGCCGAAGCGCAGGCACTCGGCGATGCCGAGCAGCGCGCCGGCCTTGACGGCGCGGTCGTCGAGCCGGTCCTCGCGCGGGAAGATGTAGTCTTCCAGCCATGTTTTGAGGTCATAGTCGTCGGCGTAGCCGCGCAGGATCGTCATGGGAAGATGCGTGTGGCAGTTGATGAGGCCGGGCATGAGCACCATGCCGGTGCCGTCGACGATTTGCTGCGGCGCCTCCTCCGGCGCGCTGCGGCCGATGTAGGAGATCTTGCCGTCCGTCACGCCGACAAATGCGCTGTAGAGCACGTCGAAGCGCTCGTTCATGGTCACCGCGGTGACGTTGGAAAACAGAGTGTCCATGGGTTCTCCTCTCAGGTTTGAGATGGCGCGGCGGGGCGGAGCAGCTCCGCAAGGCCGCGCTTGCCGGCGCAGACGTCGTCTGCGCGCTCGATGTATTCCTTCGGGTATTTGGGGTTGTGCAGGCGCTCGAGCCGCCCGTGCGGCAGGTTGATCTTCGTCATGCCGCCCGCGCCGCACGAGACGATCGTCTGGAGCTCCTCCATCATGTAGATGTTGTAAAGGCACGCGTGGCCGGGCTTTGTCCAGCCGACGTTCTCGAAGCTGCCGGACATATACTTCTGGCGGTAGAGGTAGTACGGCGCGTAGCCCGCCTGCCGCAGCGCGTCCTCCGCGCCGGCGAGCATTTCGCCGACGGCCTCGTCTGAGGGAAGCCCCTCGCGGTGGTCGTAGAGCGCCGCGCCCTTTTTCAGGGCGAGCGAGTGGACGGTGATATTTTCCGGGCCCAGCGCGATGACGCGCGCGAGCGACGCGGCGAACGACTCCGGATCGTCGCCGGGAAGGCCGGCGATGAGATCCATGTTGACGGCGGAGAAGCCGGCCTGCCGCGCCTGCTCATACGAGCGCACGATCATGTCCGCGTCGTGCAGCCGCCCGACGCGGCGGAGCACGGCGTCGTTCATGGACTGCGGGTTGATGCTCACGCGGCCGGCGCCGTGCGCGGCGATGACGGAGAACTTTTCGGCGCTCAGCGTATCGGGACGGCCGCCTTCGACGGTATACTCCAAAAGTGCCGATCTGTCAATAGAAGAATCAATGGCGTCCATCAGCCGCCCCAGCTGCGCGCCCGAGAGCGTCGTCGGCGTGCCGCCGCCGATGTAGACCGTGCGCACGCGCGTCCCGGCCTCGCGCAGCGCCTGACCGAGCGATTCGATCTCACGGATGAGCGCGTCTAAATACGGCGCGATGAGCGCGCCGGACTGCCCGGTCGTCTGGCTGACGAAGCTGCAATAGATGCAGCGCGTCGGACAGAACGGGATGCCGACATACAGCGACACGTCGCCGGGCGAGAGCAGCCGCGCCGCGGCATACGACGCCTCGGAGCACTCGATGCACAGCTTCCGGCGCGACGGCGAGACGTAGTACGTCCGGCGCATGAGCGCCTCCGCGTCCTGCGCCGTGCCGCCGGAGAGCAGGCAGCGCGTTGTGAGCTTCGTCGGCCGCACGCCGGACAGCGCGCCCCACGGCGGCTCGGCGCCGAGCAGGGAAACGGCCGCGCGGTAGTAGCTCTGGCGCAGGATCTGCCGGCGGACCGGCTCCGTCGCGGCCGATTTGGGGATGCTGCGGCGGGCAAACGCCGTCTTGCCGCGGTAGGTGATGCGCGCGGTGGCCGTCAGGTACAGCCTGCCCTCGGAAAGAGACGAAACGGCGCCGTCACAGCCGGCAAACGGCGCCGTTTCGTATTCGACTTTTTCGCCCGGGAACAGAGACAGCTGGATCTGCTCCATGGCGTAGCGGTAGGTGTGACCGCGAAGATAGAGCTTCATGCGTCCTGCATGGCCTGAAGCATGAAGGTGTTCGTCCTGCGCTCGCGCTCGAGCGTCGTCGAGCCGGTGTGGCCGGACAGAACGGTATACTCGCCCGGCAGGTCATGGAGCTTGCGCAGCGACGATTCCATTTCGACCCAGCTGCCGCCGGGGAAATCCGTGCGGCCGCACGAGCCCTGAAAGAGCGTGTCGCCGGAGAAGATGACGTCGCCGCAGATCAGGCAGACCGAGCCCGGCGTGTGGCCCGGCGTGCGCAGCACGCGGAAGCGGAGCGCGCCGACCGCGACGGTGTCGCCCTCGTCATAGTAATGGTATTCCCAGTTGTCGTCCAGCAGACCGTCGCTCATGGAGTTGTCATAGGAAAACTCGTCCCGGCAGACCCAGATGGGCGCGTCCGGCACGGCCTCGTGCAGCGCGCGCAGGCCGCCGACGTGGTCAAAATGCGTGTGCGTGAGCAAAATGGCGCGGAGGCTCAGGCCGCGCTCGGCCATCCAGCCTGCGATGGCGCGGCCGCTGTCGCCGGGGTCGATGACGGCGGCCTCGTCTGTCTGCTCGTCCCAGACGATGTAGCAGTTCGTCGCGAGCTGACCGACCTGCATGACGTAGATTTTCATAAGTCTCACCTCAGAAAGATTTACATGAGCTCATCCGTGTCGAGAATGAGCGTGACCGGCCCGTCATTGACGGACGAGACCTGCATATCCGCGCCGAACTGCCCGTGCTGCGGCGGGAAGCCGGCTTTTTCGCACTCGGTCAGAAACAGCTCGTAGAGCGGGATGGCGACATCCGGCGCGGCCGCGCCGGTAAAGCTCGGACGGCGGCCTTTTTTGCAGTCACCGTAGAGCGTGAACTGGCTGACGACGAGCACCTGCCCGCCGACGTCCGCGAGCGAGCGGTTCATCTTGCCCGCGTCGTCCTCAAAAACGCGAAGCCCGAGGATCTTGTCGCAGAGCTTGCGGCACTGCGCCTGTCCGTCGTCCGGGCCGACGCCGAGCAGAACCAGAAAGCCCTGCCCGATGGCGCCGGAATTCTCGCCGTCGATGGCGACGGCCGCGGAGCGGACTCTTGTGACAACTGCGCGCATTATGCGTGCCCCCTTCGGATGTTGGTGACGCCGGAAATGGCGCGGATGCGCTGCTGGACGGTGTTCAGCTCCGTCACATTGCGCACCTCGAATGAAAGCGTGATGGTGCACTTGCCGCCCGGCAGACTCCGGGCGGACAGCTCGCTCACGCGGATCTTCAGCGAGGCCATGATCGTCGCGGCGTCGAGCACGAGCCCGTCGCGGTCGGTCGCCTCGACCTCGAGCGTCGTCGTGAACGGGTCGGTCGGCGCGTCCTCCCATGTGACCTTGACCCAGCGGCCGGAATACTCCGGCGACGCCGCGCCCGCGGCGTTCGGGCAGTCGCGCCGGTGGATGGAGACGCCGTAGCCCTTGGTGATAAAGCCGACGATGTCGTCGCCCGGGACGGGCGTGCAGCAGCGCGAGAGCTTGATGAGGCAGTTGTCGATGTCCTCGACAATGATGCCGGACTCGCTGTGCCGCTGCTTTTTCGCGCCGGGCAGGTCGACCTTGACGGCGGCCTCCTTCGGCACGGCGCGGTTGGCGCGGACGAGCTCTTCCTTCACGCGGTTGACGGCCTTGAGCGCCGTCATGCCGCCGTAGCCAATGGCCGCGTACAGGTCGTCGAGCGAGTCGTAGCCGACCTTGCGCAGGATAACAGGCAGGATCTCATCATTCTGGACGATGGACGGGCTAAAGCCGATGCGGCGAAGCTCGGCGTCGAAGCTCGAGCGGCCGCGCTCGATGTTCTCGTCGCGGCGCTCTTTTTTGTACCACTGCTTGATCTTGATGCGCGCGCCGTTCGACTTGCACAGCTTGAGCCAGTCGCGGCTCGGGCCCTTGGCCGACTGCGAGGTGATGATCTCGCAGATGTCGCCGTTCTGCAAAACGGCGTCGTAGCCGGCGATGCGGTTGTTGATCTTCGCGCCGACCATGTGGTTGCCGACCTCGGAGTGGACGGCGTAGGCAAAGTCGATGGGCGTCGAGCCGGCGGGCAGGGAGATGACCTTGCCGCGCGGGGTAAAGACAAAGACCTCGTCGTCAAAAAGGTCGACCTTGAGGGAGTTGATATAGTCCTCGGCCTCGGTGTCCTGCTGGTTCTCCAGCAGCCGGCGCACCCACTCAAACTGCTGCTCCGAGCCCGCGCCGTCGCCGTTCTGCTTGTATTTCCAGTGCGCGGCGATGCCGTACTCGGCCGTCTCGTGCATCTCCCATGTGCGGATCTGCACCTCAAAGGGAACGCCCTCCTTGCCGACGACCGTCGTGTGGAGCGACTGGTACATGTTCGGCTTCGGCGTGGAGATATAGTCCTTGAACCGGCCGGGCACGGGGTTAAAGAGGTCGTGCACATGGCCGAGAACGTTGTAGCAGTCCGTGATGGAGTCGACGATGACGCGGAAGGCGTACAGGTCGTAGAGCTCGTTGATGTTTTTGTGCTGCGTGTACATCTTGCGGTAGATGGAGTACACATGCTTCACGCGCGCCTGAATGGTGCATTTGATGCCGACGGACTCGAGCCGCTCGCTCAGCACGCCCTGAATGGTCTGCATGAACTTCTCGCCGGAGGCCTTCTGCTCGTCGAGATACTGCATGATGCGCGCATAGCCCTGCGGGTCGAGGTACTGCAGGCTTGCGTCCTCAAGCTCCCACTTGATCTTCTGCATGCCGAGCCGGTGCGCGAGCGGCGCGTAGATGTCCATGGTCTCCATGGACTTGCTGATCTGCTTGGCGGGCGTCTGGTATTCCAGCGTGCGCGTGTTGTGCAGGCGGTCGGCGATCTTGATGAGGATGACGCGGATGTCGTGGCTCATGGCCATGAACATCTTGCGCAGATTTTCCATCTGCTGCTCCTCGGTCGTCGAATACTGCACACGCGTGAGCTTTGTGACGCCCTCGACGAGCTGCGCGACCGTCAGGCCAAACAGACGCGAGATCTCGTCGAACGTCGCGTCCGTGTCCTCGATGCAGTCGTGCAGCAGCGCGCCGATGATGGCGTCGGTGTCAAGCCCGATCTCCGCGACGATCTGCGCCACGGCGAGCGGGTGGATGATATAGGGCGAGCCGTCCTTGCGCGTTTGCCCCTCGTGCTTTTTTGTTGCGTAGTCCACGGCCGCGTCGATGCGGGCCATGTCTGCGGAGGGGTTATGTGCGAGGATGGCCGCCTTCATGGATTCATAGTGCTCGGAAACGGATTCCACGCTCAGTCACCTCCGGAAATCTCTTTGAGATGGATCATAATGCTGCTGGAATTGAGATCGACCTTTTTGCCGCCGCCTGTCAGGCGGATATGTAGCTCCTGCCGGCGGGCGTGCAGGTCGATCAGGCCGCGCTCGCAGAACACGTCCAGGCACACGCGCGTGCGCATGGGGCTTGCGGGCAGGCCGCACAGGCGCGAGATCTTCCGGGAAAGGCACGACGCGTCCTCAGACAGGCTGCCGCAGTCGGCGTTGGCCGAGAGATATTTCCACACGGCCACGAATTCCTCGCGGCTCGGGGTGAGTGCGGCGGCCTCGGGCGCGGAGAGCGCCTCGTGCGAGGACAACCGGCGGTAAAGCGCGGACTCCGTATGCAGCTGCTCGCGCGTGCGCGAGCACGGGCGGATGTCGATGAGGTTGAGCTGGACCGAGCGCGTGCCGCGGTATTCGTTGATCTGCGGGGTGAAGGCGACCTCGACGGTGTCGCCCTCGCAGATGGCGCTGCGCATGGCGGTCATGGAGAAGAAAATGGCGCCGAACACATGGCTGCCGCGGCGCAGGCGAAGCTTGAGGTGGCGCCCGGCGCCGACCTCCGTCAGCTGTTCGACGCGCAGCTCATCAAGATAGAACACCGGCCGCGGCCACGAGGCGCCGCACGGCTCAAGATCGTCAAGCCGCTGGACGTTTGCAAGCGTCAGATACTCCGGCGGGACGGCGCAGTCGATCTCGAGCGCCGCGCTCTGCTCGCCGGACTGGCAGAAGTCAGCGGCGAGCTTTGTGATCTGCTCGCGGAAGGCGTCGATGTTCTCCCGGCGGATCGTAAAGCCGGCGGCGAGATCATGCCCGCCGTAGTTTTCCAGCAGCGGCGCGAGCGCAGCAAGCGACGAGAACAGGTGAAAGCCCCCGTAGCTGCGCGAGGACGCCTTGCCGTGGTCGCCGTCCATGCAGATGAGAAAGACAGGGCAGAGGTAGTCCTCGGCCAGGCGCGAGGCGACGATGCCGACGACGCCCTGATGCCACGTCTCGCTGGCCATGACGATGGCCTTCGGATCTTCGACATTTTGCAGGCGGCTTTTCGCGTCGGCGTAGATGTCCGCCTCGATGAGCTGGCGCTCGCGGTTGAGCTCGCACAGCTGCGCGGCGAGCTGCCGGGCACGGGCTTCGTCGTCCGTCAGGAACAGCTCGAGCGCAAGGCCGACCTGCCCGAGCCGGCCGGCGGCGTTGATGCGCGGGGCGAGCATATAGCCGATCGTCCCGGCCGTGATGGGCTTGCCGGCGCAGCCGCACTCATCCATGAGCGCGCGCACGCCGGGGCGCGCGGGAGACTGCAGCGCGGCAAGGCCCGCGCGCACGAATGCGCGGTTTTCTCCGAGCAGCGGCATGACGTCGGCCACGGTGCCCATGCAGACGAGGTCTGCGTAGCGGGCGAGCATCGCGTCCTGATCGCCGCAGATGGCGGCGGCCAGCTTGAAGGCGACGCCGACGCCGGCGAGCGCCGGGTTTGGGTAGGCGCACGCACCCTGCCGCGGGTCGACGACGGCGCAGGCGGCGGGCAGCTCGGCTTTGCACTCATGGTGATCGGTGACGACAAGGTCGACGCCGAGAGAGCGGCAGAGCGCCGCCTCCTCGACGGCGGTGATGCCGCAGTCGACCGTGATGATGAGCTGCACGCCCTGCTCCTTCAGCGCGCGGATGGCGGGCTCGTTGAGCCCGTAGCCCTCCTCGAGCCGGCCGGGGATGTAGCTTGTGCAGTTTGCGCCGGCGCTGCGGAGAAAATCCGTCAAAAGGCACGTCGACGTGATGCCGTCGACGTCGTAGTCGCCGAAGACGGCAATGTGCTCGCCGCACGAGAGCGCGCGCTTGACGCGCGATGCGGCATCGTCCATGCCGCAAAGCAGCATCGGGTCGTGCAGCGCCTCATCCGGCGAGAGAAAGGCGAGCGCCCTTTCCGGCGCATCGTAGCCGCGGCTGCAAAGCACGCACGCGGCGAGCGGGCTAACGCCAGCCTGACGGAGCGCTTCCACGTCGCCAGACCGGTAGCCCGAAATATTCCAGGTTCCGTATTTCAATTTTGATGCACATCCAAAAATTTTCTTTTTGCTGTATTATATCAAATTTCATCGCTTTTCACAATGAGAAATTACCCGGACTGGTAAAAATGCAGAAAAAACTGCGCCGCCGCGCCGCGCGGCTTTGACGCGTCTCGCGCCCGGCGCGCGCTATGCTATGTGTGTGGGGAGGTGAGGCCATGGCGCGGCTGCGGCGGCGCATTGCGGCGGCGCTCGTGCTGCCGGCGCTTTTGTGGTTTTTCTGGTTTGAAAACAGCGTGATCGTCTCGGAAACCTATGAGGCGGAGCTTTTGTCGCTGCCGGAGGCGTTTGACGGATTTCGCCTTGCGCTCGTGACCGACACGCAGGGGAAGCTGTTCGGCCGGGACAACGGGCGGCTTTTTGACGCGGTGGCGGCGGCGGAGCCGGATGCCATCGCCGTGTGCGGCGACATGATCGAAGACGCGGCGGATGTTGCCGCGTGCGCGTCGCTGCTCGGCCGCCTGACGGCCGTCGCGCCCGTATATTATGTCACGGGCAATCACGAGTGGGCCTCCGGCGCGGCGCGCACACTCATGGCCGCGCTCGAGCAAGCGGGCGCCGCGGTGCTGGGCAACGACTACTGCGTGCTGCGGCGCGGCGGCGAAAAAATCATCATAGCGGGCGTGCACGACCCGAACGGGCCGTATGACATGGAGCGCCCGGAGCAGCTGATCGCGCGCATCCGGGAGGCGGAGGGCGACGCGCCCATCGTCCTGCTCGCGCATCGCAACGACGGACTGAGCACATGGGCTGCGCTTGGCGTCGACCTTGTGCTCTGCGGCCACGGGCACGGCGGCGTCGTCCGCCTGCCGGCCGTCGGCGGGCTGCTCGGGGCGGATCGGTCGCTGCTTCCGCAATACAGCGCCGGGCTGTACAAGCAGGGCGCTGCGCAGATGGTCGTCAGCCGCGGCCTCGGCCCCGCGGGCGGGCTGCCGCGCCTGTTCAACCGGCCGGACGTGCCGGTCGTCGTCCTGCGCGCGGGCAAAGCGTAAACAAACTGTTAATTCTTCCCCGCGGCGGTTGTAAAAACGGCGGCGGTCTGTATAATAGCCTTGGTGATTGAAAATGTTCCGAAAGATCGGTTATGCTTTGCAGAATTTCATGAGCGGGCGCGCAGGAGCCGACCAGCTGTGCTGGGCGCTGCTCATACTTGGGATCGTCCTGAATCTGGCCGGATCGCTGTCCGGCCTGTCCGTGCTGTGCCTGCTCGCGTATGTCCCGTTCGTCTGGACGCTCTACCGGATGTTCTCCCGCAACGTCGAAAAGCGGCGGCAGGAAAACGCGGCGTTCACGGGCGTATTTCGCCGGATGCGCGACCGGGAGCATCGCTATTTCGTCTGCCCGAAATGCCGCCAGCGCGTCCGCGTGCCGAGGGGCAAGGGCAAGATCAGCATCCGCTGCCCGCAGTGCGGCGAGCGGTTCGTCAAAAAGACATGAAGCAAAAAACGCCATCCGCAGCCTGCGGATGACGTTTTTTCTTATGTGCCGGCGCTCGGACTGATGTCCACGGGCGGGCGCTCGTGGTCGTTCGGGTCGCGGATGGCGTTGCGCAGCTTGTCGAAGAGCACCCAGAACATCTCGCGCTCCTCCGGCGTGAGGGCGTCGTTCAGGTGGCGCTCTTTTTCGTCCATCTGCGCGGTGACGCGCACCTGCATCTGCCGGTATTTTTCCGTGAGCGTGATCTTCTTCAGGCGGGCGTCCTGCGGGACGCTCGTCCGGCGGATCATGCCGTTTTTCTCCATGAGCTGGAGCATGCCGCTCGTGGCAGAGCGGCCGATGCCGAACTGGCGCTCGATGTCGCGCTGAAAAATATCCACGCCGCGCTTTTCTGCGGTGTAGAGGTAGTCGATGATGAATGCCTGCGTGCCGGTGATCGGCTCAAGACCCGTGTCGCAGCCGCGGCCGACATACTGCCGCATGGCCTTTCCGAGCCAGATGAGGTCGAGCGCAATGCGATTCTGCTTGCCCATGTTGCAGCGCCTCCTTTTGCTTGTTCGATACCGCACAAATATACGACACAAACCGAACAATGTCAAGCGCTGTGCCGCGTTTTTTTACAAAATCAGCCTGCGTGTCAAATCCACAAAAAAGCCCCGGCATTTTTTGGACAAAATGCCGGGGCGCATACGACTTATTCGAGGTTGAGACGCTTCGAGAGCACCCGCTCGGTGATGACGTGGAACAAAACGAGCTGAACGACCGTAATGGCGATGAGAAGCCAGACGGCGGAGTGCGAAAGCTTCGCAAGCGATGCGGAGACGAGAAAGTTTGAAAGCACCCTCATGACAGCGTCCGAGTGCGCGTAGAGCGCGCTGATGATGAGAGAACTGAGGACGGACAGCACGGCCGAGATGGCGATGTACATCACAAACGCCATGCCGACGCGGTGGCGGCGGAACAGATGGCCGAGCGCGATGGCCGCATAGATCTGATAAATGCCCTTGGCTGCGCTGAAGAGGACGAGCAGGAAGATCTCAAACGCGAGCAGGATCGTATGGCCGGTCGAAAGCTCGCCCTTGCCGTCAAAGATCGAGAAAAACGTGCGCAGCGCACGGCCGGCGGAGTCCCATGTCATAAGGATCAGTACGGACGCAACGCCGACGAAGGCGCTGATGAGCGTGATGATGACGGCCGACAGGCCCTTGCTCGTGATGAGCTGCCACGGCCGGACGGGCAGCGTGAACATGAGATAGCCCTCGTCCTTCAAAAGGCCGTTGTAGAACCGCTGGATGATGCACAGCAGCGTCAGCACGATCATGGCGATGACGATCGCCACATACAGCAGCATGGGAAGGATGGCCGAGAATGCGCCGAGCATCCCGGTCAGACGGCCGGAGTTATTGAGCGTGAAGTGGTTGATGAGCGAAATGACGAGCACGCCGCCCCAGATGAGCAGAAAGCTCTTGAGCATGGAGCGAAGGTCGTATTTGAGCAGTTTTCCGAGCATCAGTTTTCTCCTCCTTCCTGCGCTTCAAGCGGCGCCATGCGGAACATTTCGCGGAAGAGCGCGTCGACGGACTTGCCGCGGCTCTGGCGGATGTTGTCGACCGTGTCGTGCAGGACGACGCCGCCGTCGCGCAAAAACACGGCCTCGTCGAGCACGCGCTCGATGTCGCCGATGAGGTGCGTTGAGATGAGGATCGTCGCCTCGGGCGAGTAGTTTGTCAGGATCGTGTTCATGATAAAGTCCCGCGCGGCCGGGTCAACGCCCGCGATGGGCTCGTCGAGCAGGTACAGCTGCGCGCGGCGGCTCATGACGAGCACGAGCTGCATCTTCTCCTTCGTGCCCTTGGACATTGTCTTGAGCCGGGCGTAGGGCGAGATGCCGAGCGAGGCGCACATGGCCGCGGCGCGGTTGCGGTCGAAGTCGGCGTAGAAGTCGCCGAACAGCTCGAGAAGGTCGCGCGCGCGCATCCAGTCGGCAAAGTACATCCGGTCGGGCAGATAGCTGACGATGGCCTTCGTGGCGGGGCCGGGCTTCATGCCCGCGATGGAGACCGAGCCGCTCGTCGGCTGCAAAAGGCCGCACAGAAGCTTGATGAGCGTCGTCTTGCCCGTGCCGTTCGGGCCCAGCAGGCCGACGATGCGGCCGCGGCCGATGTTCAGCTCCAGATGGTTGAGTACAACGCCGGAGCCGTAGTTTTTGCACAGATCTGTGCAGGAAATCAAAAGTTCCTCCATTAAGAATCCTCCTCCTTTTCCAATAGCAGCGCGGCTGCCTCCTCGGGCGAGTAGCCGAGCGCTGAGGCTGCGTTCAAATAATCCTGCGACGCCTGACGGACGAATTGGCGCCGCGTTTTCGAGATCCGGTCGGTGTCCGTTGCAACGGTGCGGCCCGTCGTGCGGTTCGACTCGGCAAGGCCGGCCTGCTCGAGCTGTGCGAGCGCGCGCTGCATCGTGTTCGGGTTGACGCCCGCCTCCGCCGCAAGCTCGCGTACGGACGGCAGGCGCGACCCGGGCGGGTAAAACCCGGACACGATCCGCCGGGCAAGCTGCTCGTACAGCTGCTGGAAAATGGGCCGGTCGTTTTCTAAGACCCAATCCATGTCAACGGCTCCTTTCTGTGTTTATGTATTAGGCAAGTAATACAATAGTACAATCATACGGATATGTCAAGCGGTTTTGCGAAAAAACTTACCGGCGGGAGAAAAAAAGACGGCGCACAGTCGTGCGCCGTCCTGACAGGAGCGGGATTTCCCGGGTTATGCGTGTGCGTCCAGCCATGCCTGCTCGCGGCTCTGGCAGGTGAACAGAATGATCTGGCGCGTCGCGGCGATCTCGCGCAGCACGGCCATGGCGGCGGCCATGCGCGCATCGTCGAACTGGACGAGCGCGTCGTCGAGCAGCAGCGGCGTGTCTGCCGGCAGCGCGAGGCCGGCGATGGCAAGGCGAACAGCGAGGTAGAGCTGGTCGGCCGTGCCGCCGCTTAAGTATGCGAGCGGACGTGTGAGCACATCGCCGGCTGCGCGCGCGGACAGCGACAGGTCGGACTGCAGCAGCACGTCCTCATACCGGCCGCCGGTCAGACGGGAGAGAATGCGCGCCGCCTCGCGTCCGAGCTGCGGGGCAAAGCGCGTCTGGAGCTGCGCGTTGGCCTGATCGAGCGCGTCGAGCGCCGTCTCAAGCGCGTCATACTGCGCGCGAAGCAGCGCAAGGCGGGCGAGAAGCGCTTCGCGCCGGGCGGAAAGCGCGGCCGGGTCGCTGTGGGCGTACAGCCCGCCGCGGATGCGGTCAAGGCGCGAGCGGACGGCGCGCAGGTCGTCGTCTGCCTGCGCGCTCTGGCGCGCGAGCGACTCGGGCGAGGGGAGCGGCGCGCTGTCATCCGGCGCGTCGGAAGCGGCTTCTGGAATGTCGCCGATGGCCTGACGGACGGCGGCAAGGCGCGAGGCGGCCTCCGCCTCGCATCGGGCGGCCTCATCGGCAGCGGCGCGGCGTGCAATGGCGGCCAGAAGCGCGGCGCGGCAGTCAGAAAGCGACGCGGCCGGGGCGACGGCGGCGGATCGTTTCAAAAATGCGGCCGTCTGCGCCTGCTGCGCCTGCCGCTTCTCCCCGGCGTCGGCCGCGGCGCGCGCATGGGCGGCGGAAAGCTCGCCGTAGCGCAAAAGCGCATCTCGATAGTCGCGCGCTGCGCGGCAGAGTGCGTCCGTGGAAGCATAGCCTGTCCCGGCGAGCAGCGCTTCGGCCTGCCTTGCGGCCGCGTCCCGGCGGGATGCGGCGGATCTTTTTTCCCGCAGCGCAAGTGCCGCGCACACGGCCGCGGCGGCGAGCATCGCGGCGCCCGCAGGAGGCAGCACAAAGAGCAAAGCGATGCCGAGCGCGGCCGCGATCGCCGCAACGGGCAGCAGCGGCGCCTTTTTCACGGCGTCCGCCTCCGCGCGCAGCGCGTCGTACTGCGCGGCCGTCTTTTCAGCCTGCTCCACGGCGCGGTCGCCGCTGAAGCCCTCGAAAAACGGCGGCGCGGCAGGCGCCTCCGGCGCGGGGCCGGGGTCGGGGACGGCGGGGCGGGCGAGCAGCGCGGTCAGCTCGTCGCGCAGCGCGTCCAGACGCTCGGCGTCCGGCAGCCCGGCGGCGTCGGCCGCAGCGCGCGCGGCCGTCTCGTGCGCATCGTCCAGCGAACGCTCGGCGTCGTGCAGCGCGCGCAGCTTTTCTGCCTGCGCCCGCGCCTGCACGGCGGCCTGCATCCGCACAAGCTCTGACCGCTGCGCCTCAAGCGCGCGCAGCTTCTCGGTCAGCTCCGCAGACTCCGCATTGCCCGCGCGGATGGCGGCAAGCGCGTCGTCAATGGCGGCAAGCTCGGCTTCCGCCTGCGGGATGAGGCCGGTCTTGTTGTGCTTGCGGCTGTTTTTGAGCTTGTTCAGCCCGTCGCGGATCTGGCTGTACGCGGGACCTTCCTCGCCGGTCGTGACGAGGGCGGACAGGCGCTGCTCGAGCGCCTGATCGGGCGTGACGGCAAGCCCGGCCTGCCGGATGAGCGCGCTGCGCTCAAAGACGCTGCGCTCTGCGCCGATGAGCATCCGGCCGCAGCTTTCGGCCGTCAGCTCCGGCACGTCCTGCCCGCTGTCTGTCAGGCGCGCGGCGAACGCGCCCATGGGCGTCCGGCCGAGCGGCCCGCGCTCGACTGTGATGCTGCGGCCGCACCACTCGACGTCCATCGACCCGGCCATGGGCGCGCCGGACCACGGCTTGTATTTTTCCTTGAGCGGCAGGTTCGTCTTCGTTTTCCGCTCGCTCGTGTCGACGCCGTAGAGCATCGCGAGCACGAATGCAGCCCACGTCGACTTGCCGGCTTCATTCGGCGCGGTGACAATGTTGAGGCCATCGTGCAGTGTGATCGTCTCGTTTTCCAATCGGCCGAAGCTGGCGGTCAGCTTTTTGAATTTCACGGCTCCGGCACCTCCCGTCCGTCCATCACGTCAAGGCCGAGCCGTGCGGCGAGCGCGAAGCGCGCCTTTTCCGCCTCCGGCGCATCGTCCATGGCCGCCTTGAGTGTGCGAAGATAGAGCGCGCGCAGCGTGTCGCCGTCCGCATCCGCCCAGAGCTCGCGCTTCGGCACGGTCTCGTCGCGGAGGGTGAGGCTGTAGAAAAGCGGCGCGAGCGCGCGGTGCAGCGCGCGGGTGTCAATCTCGCCGGATTCACCCGTCAGAATGACGCGCGCGATGACGTTTTCCGCGCCGTCCGGCAGGGCAGCGCGCACGGCCGCTTCCGGATCGTCGCCCGCGGGGACGCGCAGGATCTCGTAGCGCGCGCCGGGCAGGGGAACGAAGGCCATGTCGCAGCGGCCGCGCTCGATCGTGCCGAGCAGGACGCCTTTTTCGCCCGTCTCGTCGAACCCGCGGCCCATGGGGCAGCCGGGCCAGGCAAAGTACGTCCGGCCGAGCTTTTCGGGCATCTGCCGCGCGTGGATATGGCCGAGGGCGAGATAGTCCAGGCCGGAGCGCTCGATGTCGCTTCGCGCGATGGGGTCATATGGGCTTGCGGGCGAGGCCGCGTCGCCGTGGAGCACCATGAGGCTTAAAAGTCCCTCGTCGCGCACATGGAAGCCGGAGAGGAGCGCGGGCGCGTTTGGCCCCGTGAACGCCGCGCCGTACACCTCGCAGCCGAGCTCGGGCAGGACGACGGATTCGACGGCGTTTTTCGTGAAAATGTGCACGTTGTCCGGCCAGCGCGTGAGCGCGTAGGGCGAGCGGGCGGAGTAATAATCGTGGTTGCCCGGCGAAAGAAATACGCGGGCGCGGCAGCCGGAAAGCGCGCGCACGAGCGACTCGATCGTGTCGGCGTAGGCGTTGTCGCTGTCAAAAAGATCGCCGGAGAGCAGCAGCAGGTCGCATGCTTCGTCGTTGCACAGCGAAACGATTTCGCCAAGCTGCGCGCGCTGGGCGGCGCGGCGCTCGGCCGCCTGCGGCGGCGGGAGGGCGGAAAACGGCGAATCGAGGTGCAGATCGGCCGCGTGTAGCAGCTTGATCATGTGACATCCATCCTCTCTGCGGCCGTGCAAAGGCCGGTCTCGGTGTCAATGGTAAACAGCACGGCGTTTAATTTGCACGGGCCTGGCGCGGGCTCGTAGCGGCCGATGAGGTCGCCGCGAAATTTCGCGATGGAAAGCTCCGGCTTCAGGCCGATGACGGACTGCGCCGGCCCCGTCATGCCGAGGTCGGTCACATAGCCTGTCCCGCGCGGCAATACCTGCGCATCGGCCGTCGGCACGTGCGTGTGCGTGCCCCAGACGGCGCTCACGCGGCCATCGAGCAGGTAGCCCATGGCGAGCTTTTCGCTCGTGGCCTCGGCGTGCATGTCGACGAGGATGAGCCTCGTGTCCGCGTCCTTCAGCATCCGCTCTGCCATGAGGAACGGGTTGTCCGGCGCGAAGTCCATGCCGCAGCGGCCGATGAAATTCAGAACGGCCACAGGCCCGGCAGGAGAGTCATAGACGCCCATGCCGCGCCCGGGAAGCTGCGGGGCGTAGTTGGCCGGGCGGAGAATGTAGGGCACGTCGTCGAGATAATTGCAGATCTCACGCCGGCCGAAGGCGTGGTTGCCGAGCGTGATGACGTCGGCTCCGGCGTCGAGAATCTCCTCCGCCTGATCGGGCGTCAGGCCGATGTTTGAGGCGTTTTCGCCGTTCACAACGCAAAAATGCGCGCCGCAGAGCTTTTTGACGCCACGCAGCTGCTTTTTCAAAAACGCAAGGCCGCTCACGGCGACGACGTCGCCGACGGCCAGCACGCGGAATTCCATGCGATCCCTCATTTCCAAGCTTTTTTCTCATTATAGCCGCCGCGCGGGGAAAACTCAACGTACAAAATAAGCGGCCGGCCCCAAACGGGACCGGCCGCGCTTTTCGCGGATCTTATTTGGCGTACTCGACAGCCTTCACTTCGCGGATGACGTTGACCTTGATCTGGCCGGGGTACTCAAGCTCGTTTTCGATCTTGTGGGCAAGATCGCGCGCGAGCAGGATCATGTTGTCCTCGGTGACCTCCTCGGGCTTGACCATGACGCGGACCTCGCGGCCGGCCTGAATGGCGTAGGATTTCTCGACGCCGGGGTACGTGCCCGTGATCTCCTCAAGCTTCTCAAGACGCTTGATGTAGTTTTCCACGTTCTCGCGGCGGGCGCCGGGGCGGGAGGCGGAGATGGCGTCGGCTGCCTGAACGAGGCAGGCGATGACGGTCTTGGCCTCGACGTCGCCGTGGTGCGCCTCAATGGCGTGGACAACGGCGGCGTTTTCCTTGTACTTCCGGGCAAGCTCCACGCCGAGCTGGACATGGCTGCCCTCCATCTCATGGTCGACGGATTTGCCGAGGTCGTGCAGCAGGCCGGCGCGCTTGGCGGTCGCGACGTCCACGCCGAGCTCGGAGGCCATAAGGCCGGCCAGATGGGCAACCTCGATGGAGTGGTTGAGCACGTTCTGGCCGTAGCTCGTGCGGTAGCGCTGGCGGCCGAGGAGCTTGATGAGCTCCGGATGCAGGCCGTTGACGCCCGTCTCGAACGTGGCGCGCTCGCCCTCGGCCTTGATGGTCGCGTCGACCTCGCGCTTAGCTTTTTCGACGCAGTCCTCGATGCGGGTCGGATGGATGCGGCCGTCCACGATGAGCTTCTCAAGCGCCAGACGCGCGATCTCGCGGCGGATAGGGTCGAAGCTGGAGACGGTGATGGCCTCCGGCGTGTCGTCGATGATGAGGTCGACGCCGGTGATGGTCTCGAGCGTGCGGATGTTGCGGCCCTCGCGGCCGATGATGCGGCCCTTCATCTC